>JAHBVK010000037.1 GCA_019637555.1 Anaerolineae bacterium | reverse complement strand
AGTTTCGGGATTGTAGATCAGACGCAGATCACCGATCAGGATTTCTTCGCCACCGTGCAGCAGGATCGGTTCGTTGGGGGTAGCGCGCTCACCATCAACATACGTGCCGTTAGCAGAGTCGAGGTCTTGCAGAAATACCTGATCGTTCTGATGGTTAAGGGAAATGTGATAGCGCGAAACGGAGGTGGTATCGAGAACCACGTCGTTGCCACTGGAGCGCCCAATAGCAACAACAGCCTTTTCCAGTCGATAACTTTCGACCAGTCCATCGCGTCCGGGCCAGTAAACTTCAAGTTTGCCGTAAACCATGCGTATTAGGTGTTGTCGGTGTCCTGTGTTATTCAGCTACGAGCAGTATTGTGCTAGTAGCGCGTAGTCTATCATAGTTTCGGTCAGTAGCAATCGAAACGTGGGTAGAGCGACGTGTGGTACTATTGATCGTTGTGATGAAACTGTCATAACGTGCGACAATCACCAGACAAGTAGTTCTGTCGTTGGCAGCGGAGTGAGGCTTATGCGGCTGCGGATCATAATCATGCTGTTGGCGCTGGCAGTGGCGACTCTGGCTTGTAACCTGACGGGCAGCACTTCAGGATCGAATAATGCCGTGAGTACGCCCGTGATCGGGCTGCAACCGCTGAGTGGTCCGCCGGGGACGGTGATCACAGTGGCGGTATCAGGCTTCACCCCCGGCGCGTTGGTCAATTTGCTGGCGCTGCCCGAAGGTCAGGCTTCTCCGACGGTGCTGGCGCGCGATCTGCTGGTCGGTGCGTCGGGCAGCCTCAACTTCGCGCTCAGTTTACCCGCGCAGATCGGCACCACCGCGCTGACGCGCACCACCGCGCTAACCCTGACGGTAGCGACGGCAGATCAGCGAGAACTGGCAAGCGCGGTCTTTGTGGCGCTGATCAGCAGCACCGGAACGCCTAGCAGCACGCTAGCCTTCACGCCCACGCAGGGTAGTCTCGGCGGTGGAGGCGTGACGCAAAATCTGTACATCACTGCACCCGCGATCAACTCGGTACACACCGCCACGCAAATCACTGTGATCGGCAGCGGCGTGAGTTTCAACAATCAGGTCAATGTTCAATTGCAGGACATAAATAACAATGTCATCGCAAGTGGCGTGGCGACGATTCAGGGAGCGAGCGGAGCGCTAGGTACGTGGCAGGTGACCATCGGCTTCACGCAGCCAGCACAGCGCAGCAGCGGCTTCATCTACGCGTTCACGCTGACCAGCAGCGGCGCACTGGCACAAGCGTCCAGCATCCCCATCGTATATGCAGGCGCTGGCGCTGGCGGCGCGGTAACGATCACACCGGGAGGGGCAACACCAAACGGCATCACGCCCGCTGTTGTGGCGACTCAGCTCCCTATCGAAATCTTGATCACTAATACTCCCAGACCATAGTGTTAAGCTTGCGATAAAGTGCTAGTTGCCGATAAATCAATTTTGTGATTACACTAATGTGAATTACCCTGTCGGGAGCAGGAGTCTGTGGAGTCATAGTGAATATGGATACTTCTTTGGGAAATGGTGGAAGCGGGGATGGGAGTTTCGCCACGATCAAGGTCGTAGGCGTCGGCGGTGGTGGCAGTAATGCCGTCAACCGCATGATCGAGGAAGGTTTAGGGGGCGTCGAATTTATTACTGTTAATACTGATAGTCAGGCGCTCCAACTCTCTAAGGCACGTGGTCGCGTCAAGATCGGTGATAAGCTGACGCGCGGATTAGGCGCAGGCGGCAATCCTGAGATCGGACGCAAAGCTGCTGAGGAATCGGCGGACGAATTGTATGAAGTGCTGCGCGGCGCGGATATGGTGTTCGTGACCGCAGGCATGGGCGGTGGCACCGGAACAGGCGCTGCACCTGTGATCGCGCAGGTGGCGAAAGAACTTGGCGCGCTGACAATTGGTGTGGTGACGCGCCCCTTCACCTTTGAAGGCTCCCGGCGTATTCAATCCGCTGAAGCAGGCATCGAAGACCTCAAAAGCCGCGTGGACACGTTGATCGTGATCCCCAATGATCGCTTGCTCCAACTTGCCGATAAGCGCGTCTCTTTGAACGATGCCTTTCGCATGGCGGACGATGTACTGCGACAGGGTATTCAGGGCATCTCGGAAGTGATTACGGTGCCCGGCTTGATCAACCTTGACTTCGCGGACGTGCGCACGATCATGAGCGAAGGTGGCGCAGCGTTGATGGCTGTCGGTACATCCAGCGGTGATGACCGCGCCCGCAAAGCAGCGGAACTGGCGATCAGCAGTAGTTTGCTGGATGTGACCATCGACGGCGCACGGGGCATCCTGTTCAACATCACCGGCGGACCAGACATGAGCCTGTTCGAGGTCAACGAAGCCGCCGCCATCATCAAGGAAACGGCACATCAGGACGTACAACTGATCTTCGGCGCGGTGATCGACGAGAACATGCGCGACCAGATCCGCATTACGGTGATCGCTACTGGCTTCGAGCGTCAGTCGGGTTACACACGCCCTATCAAGCGGGAAGAAGCGAATAATTGGCGGCAGAATACGACGGCAGCCCGTCCTCAAACTTATGCCGCCGCCAGCTATCAGCCCGCCCAACAACAGCCGCAGCCACGTCAGCAGCAAGCACCCGCGCCCGTCCCGCCCGCCTCCGAGCCACCTCGTGAGCGCGAGCGCGAGCAGCCACGTCAGCAGGCGCAACCGCCCGCCGAGCCGCCCCGCGAACGTGAGCAGCCGCGTCAGGAGCGGCAAGAACGTCCACAGGAGCAGCCACGCACACAGCAGCCAGCCGCTCCGGCGAACAATGCTTACTCCAGTGATGATCTTGATATACCGACCTTCCTGCGCAAATCGCGGTAAGGTTGAGTTAAGCGACAATTAAGGCAACTTGCCTGATCCAGAAAGCCCTGAGTGGGTGACACAACAATCCATTCAGGGCTTTTTTTCTGTTAGAACAATCGCCAACTTTTCTGAATTGCGTTACTTACTGCATAGAGTTGCGGTAATACGCATAGATTTGATTTCCTTGCAGATCGCGTTGCGAGATGAGCGCCCGATATTAGACGGGGGGTATTATGATCAAAAACGCGCGTTGGTTCGTTTTTATAGTGGTAGTAATGTTTATTGCTGCCAGTAGTATTGTGCTCGAACCCGCCAAAGTTGTGAGATCGCAGTTGGAGACCGAAACGCCGACTCCGACGGAAACGGAAACCGCGACTCCCACACCGACAGAAACGTTGACTTCAACGCCAACGGAAACGCCGACGGAAACGCCGACAGAGACACCTACCGAAACGCCAACCTCAACGGCGACGGAGACTCTGACTTCGACGCCGACCGAAACGGCAACTGCCACGTTTACGGAGACTGCCACTGAAACGCCGACGGCGACGTTGACCAACACCACTGGTCCGACATTGACGCCGACGGATACGCTGTCCGTAACCTTGACGCCTTCGGAGACAGCGACGGCGACAGCAACGGCAACCAACACCGTACCAGCCACCGCCACCACCACGCCCTCCAACACGCCACCGAGCGGTCCGGGTGTTGCCGATGCAGGTCAATCGACGGTGACGTATGACAAATCCACCGTCATCGCCAATGGTGTGGATGCGGCGAACGTATTCGCTACGATCCGCGATTCTTCCGGCGCGCTGCTGACGGGCAAGGTAATCTCCCTACGCATCCTTGTGCCTGCGGTGCCAACAGGAATCAGCATCACGCCGACGAGCGCCGTCACCAATGCGTTTGGTGTCGCCAGCTTCGTGGTTAGATCAACCGTCCCGTACACGGGTGCAATCTTCTACGTTAACGTAGATTCTGACGGTGTGGCGATCCTCGACTCCGTAGACTTGGTGAACATCACCTTCACCTCGACCACGACGTCAACTCCATCACCGACGGCAACAGGTGTGGGCGCAACCAGCCCGCTGACTTCAACGGTCTTCTGCAATTACTCGCAGGCACCTGCTAACGCTGCCTTCATCACCACGATGTCGATCTCCTTGAAGGATGGCAACAACCAGCCTGTGCCTAACCACGCGGTGACGATCTTCGCTTCGCCGCAGACCCAAGGAATCACAGTAACGTCGCCGTCCAACTTCATCTCCGATGTGAACGGCAACATCACGGCGTTCATCTCGTCTGTGACGCAGACCGCACCTTCAGCAGTAATCTTCTCGGTGACGGACATCTCTGCAACGCCGCCGACGCCGCTGACGCAAACTTGCTCCATCGTCTTTGGTGCGCCCAACTCGACTCCCGTTGGTGCGGCGACCCCGATTGGTGGTCTGACGCCAACTGGCACGGTCACTGGCACGGCGACCAAGAGTCCGCTGCTGAACCCGCCCGTTCAGGGTCCGATCATCGGTACGGTGGTAGCGTGGCGTCTGCGCGTGCGCGGTGGTCCGGGCTTGGAGTTCCCGATCCTCGGTCTGCTGGCGTACAAGCAGCAAGTAGAGCTGATCGCCCGTAACGTGCAAGGGACATGGCTACAGATCAGACTGGATGCCAATAACGTGGCATGGGTTAGCTCTCGCTGGATACGCGTCAGCCGCGTGTTGTTCCGACGACTCCCGATCATCGGTGCAACTTCGTCTGGCAGTCCGGTACTGCAAGGCGTCTCCGGTACACCGCAACCCGGTCAGGGCGTGGGCAAGATCAATACCTATCTGCTGCGTGGACGAAACGGTCCGGGCTTGAACTATCAGCAGGTTGGTGTGCTCTCCCTCGGCACAGAATTGATCATTCTGGGCAAGAGCGAGGACAGCCAGTGGTATCTGGTGGCGGTTCAGGGCGGCAGCGTGTGGTGCTTCGCGCCCTACGTCAAAGTGCTGACCATCAACGGCGCTGCACTGACGACCATCCCGACGCCCAGTTAGTAACGCTACCAACATTCGGCATCTTCAGGGTAGTGCTGTTGAAGCCTACTCTGAAGACTCAAAAAGCGAACTGTAAAAAATACCCCCGTCTGTTATGATGATACAGATGCGGGGTATTTTTATTGGCACTGTACTGCCTTCAGATAGACTCGAGGACGAGTGCGTTAGGCGGTTAAACTAGGACGGAGACGAATGCTGGATTCCCAATCGGGCAAGCAGCGCGGTACGCCGCTGACTTTCGGCGAAATCGTGCGGCAGACGCTGGCGATTTATAAGACCCATTTCATAACACTGCTGATCTTCTCGGTGATCGTGGCGATCCCGCTGACGTTGTTGAGCAGTTACCTGCTAACGCCAGCACTGGCACGGTTAAGCGATTTGCAGCAATCAGTGGTCAGCAGCAGTGATGCCCTGAGCGGCAGCGTCGATCCCAGCCTGCTCAGTCAACTCGGCAACGATCTGGGCGGAATCTTAGCCTCCGTCGGCATGGTCTTGGTGGCGATTAGCTTTGTGCAAACGATCATCCTGAACAGCGCCGTTACGCAGATTGCCTCGGAGCAGTATTTTGGCAAGCGCATCTCGATCGTTCAGGCGTTCCTGACGATCTCGCCGCGACTGCCGATCTTAGGTGTCTCGTCGCTGCTGGCGTACAGCGTGATCGTTGTGGTGAGTGTAGCGATGGCGGCGATCCTGTTCGCCTGCGGCATGGGCTTCGGCTTGATCGTGTACGTGGCACTGACTCTACAATCGCTGCTGGTGCCTGTAGCAATTCTGGAGCGGCAAAATATTCTCGGCAGCTTAGGGCGATCTTTCACGCTGGGAAAGCTGCATCTGTGGCAAATTGTCCGCGCCACGATCCTGTTTATGGCATTCGTGCAGATCGCGGAAGTGGTATTCGCGCCGTTGATCGACAGTTTGGCGGGTGGCACAGGTATCGTAGTAGCGGTAATCGTGCTGCTGATTCAGGCGGCAATTGCGCCGTTATTCCCTATTGCTATGACGCTGCTGTACTACGATGCCCGCAATCGCTACGAAGGCTTGGAGGCACAATTGTCTGCATCCGAGTTAGCGAACGCACGTCCGGCAGATGTCGCCTCGCCCACCGCCAGCGCTTTGATCACCAACCGCGACATCAGCAACATTGTACTGGTTTCGCTGCTGACGCTGGCGATGTTCTTCGCACTGATCGCGCTGCAAATGCTGTTTGTAGGTTGAGAGTGAATTGCAGCGGACACGCTGTAAAACTGCTAAGCTGTTAGGTAAGCTGGATGTCGGGGAATATCTTTTCCCAGCACTTTAGTTGAGAGTCAGGCTTGACCTTTATGGGGAGCGTGCTACAATCCTCAGGGTCAGGCACTTACGGGGTATGGCGCAGCTTGGTAGCGCGCTTGCATGGGGTGCAAGAGGCCCCCGGTTCGAATCCGGGTACCCCGACAAACGAACGGAGCAGCACGAACGCTGCTCCGTTTTGATTCTGGTGGCGAGGGTGAGGATCGGCGCTTTGCAACGGGCTATCTGGTCAACAAACCGATGTCAGCCGACTGCGCGTTTTTGAATAATGGACTAACACAGCAACTCAATAGGCTGCTATGCCCCAAACTAAGTAGAAAGGTTGCTCTATCTGATCAGCCCGCTTTTGATTTTCACTGGCACGTCATTGATAAGCCAAGTAGCGATTCCACAGCAGCAGCGCCCCCGCCTTCTGCATGGGCTACCATTCGTCTTCATTGTGGACACAGCGCTGCACCGCATAGGTGCACTACGCTGAATCGGCATCGCCTAGCCGATCTTTATGATGCCAGCATTTCGTTGACGATACCGAGCAGGCGCAGCGGACTGAACGGTTTCACTAGATAGCTATCTGCGCCCACTTCTTTCCCCAACTCTTTGTCCCGCGACTGCCCTTTAGCAGTGAGCAGAATGATAAAGATATCCTTGTAGACGGGATCTGCTTTCAGGGTGCGACAAACGCCGAATCCATCCACGCTGCCACCGGGCATCTGGATGTCGAGCAGCATAAGATCGGGGTGTTCCTGATAAGCGATTTCCAGCGCCTGATTGCCGTTGGTAGCGGTCAGGATTTTGTAGCCGCCCATCTCCAGCGTTACGCTGACAAGTTCGATCACTTCCGGTTTGTCATCTACGACAAGTATGGTTTTCATGGTTGTGAATGATCCTCTTATGCTTTATTCAAAGCATTGGAAGCTGCGATTGGCAGCGTGAAATACAGAGTAGTGCCTTGTTGTTTATCGCTATCCGCCCAGATTTTGCCTCTGTGCAGTTCAATAATGAGTTTGCTGATAGCCATGCCGAGACCTGTTCCTGCCCCACTCGTCTCTCTTTTGGTACCAGTGTCGGGATTCATCTCGTGCTTCTGAGAGCTGCGCAAGTAGAACTTGTCGAACAGGTGCGTTTTTTCCTCCGCCGTCATGCCCTCGCCGCAGTCCTTCACGCCGACGATGATCTCACCGATGAGCTGCTGTACGTGCACGGTGATCTCGCTGCCATCCGGAGAGACCTGTACTGCGTGGGTTAACAGATTATGGATGAGTTGTCCCAGCCGTATCGGATCGCCCATGACCAGTGGACACGCCGCTAATCCAGTGAAGTTGAAACGATATTGCGGATAGATTTCACGGACGCGGACACTGATGCGACGGATCAGTGACGCTAGTTCTACCGGCTCCAAAGCTATGGAAAGATGCCGCTTGGCTTCTAGTTGGCTAATGTCGAAGAGATCGTCGATCAGCGCTGAAAGCTGCACTGACTCTTCATGGATATGCTTAAGGTAGCGTTCGCGACGTTCTGGATCGTAGTCGCGGGAGAGCAAAATTTCGCTAAACCCCCGAATTGCTGTGAGTGGAGAGCGCAGTTTTTGCGCCGCCGTCGAGAGAAATTCGTTTTTCTGGCGGCTTACCTCTACCAGTTCTCGCTCCATCACTTTGCGGTCGGTAATATCGCGGCTGGCAAAGGCAACCCCAACAAAGTTGCCTTTCTCCCCGATGATGATATTGCTTAGCGTTTCCAACCACAGGTAATTGCCGTTAGGACTGCGGTAGCGATATTCCACCATCCCAACCTGCTTGATGTCACGCTTGACGCGCTCCGTATCTTCCGGGTGGACGTTGCCGAAGAAGGGCTGCCCCAGTAACTGTTTGGGCGAATAACCGAGCACAGGCAAGCACGACGGGCTGATGTATTCAATGATCCCGTGTGCGTCTGTGTACCACACAACATCCATCATCGTATCGGTAATCTGACGAAGCTGCTGTCGGTTGTCTTGCATTGCCTCCTGCGTGTGCTTATGTTCCAGTGCCTTGATGAAGATCGTGCCAAGGACTTTGAGCATAACCACAATATGGGGCGACCATGATTGCACTGCTTGAACAGCATCCAGCCCTAACAAGCCGATGACCCGCCCGTTAACGGTAATGGGCACCATCAGCAAGGATTGGCAGTGACGCGCCTCAAAAAACTTACGCTCAACATGGGCGGCAGGTGGCAAATCGGTCAGCCGCGATATGACGATACTGTCGTCCTGCCGTAGACGTTCCATCCACCACGGGAAAACTACGGTAGGAACAGCCTGTAAGACAGCTTGCCCATGCGCCAAGTGGGGCGAACACCATTCATGGGTGTTATCCATGCGCAGCCCATCTTCCGAGAACAGGAATATGTAGCTGCGATCTGCCTGCGCGAATTCGCCGATGGTTTTGAGCGCCTTGTGAATGCCCTGATCGACCTGTGTGGACGGTAACCGAACCAACTGCTCGGCGATACTGGTAACGATCTGGTCGATCTCGTGGCGGAATTGTAGATCTGCTTCGACACGTCGCCGCTCGGAGATTTCTTTTTGAAGTTGATCATTAAGGGCGCTTAGCTCTGCCGCGTGCTTCTGCTTCATGTTCTGCATTACACCGTGTGGCAGCGCTGCAGGCGAGAAATCTGCCTGTGAAGGTTTAGCCGCTGACGGTTTTTGTTTGGAAGAGTCAACAGCGCTTTTGGTGGGCGCTTCAGCCGTCTCATCATAGACAAGCCGTTCTTTATCTGAGTCGAGGTGTTTACTCAGAAACCGCGCCGCGCGACTATCCGATACGAGGACAACAACCTCGTCCTCATCGGATTTCTTGCGCCGAACGATCGGCTTTGTACTTCTTCGCTTAGTCATCTCGGTTGGCTGCTTTCTTTACTTTCTGCCTGCTGTTCCCATTACATCTGTAAATTGTGTTTCTATCACTGCTACCGGTACTTAAGGAGTTGGTTCCGGAGTCGCTCTATACAGCGGCAGGATCACCGTGAAGGTGCTGCCTACTCCGAATTCACTGGTCACTTCGATATTGCCGTGATGCAGTTCTACAATCAGTTTGCTTATCGCTAACCCTAGTCCAGTACCACCGACTGCGGTATTGGAGGTGTTCACGCGATAGAACTTTTCGAAAAGGTGTCCCATGTCTTCCAGTTTCAGCCCGATCCCGTGATCTTGGACGCTGATGTGCATCATGTCTCCAACGACCTGAGTGCTGATCAGAATATCGCCACCAGTCGGAGAGTATTTGACTGCGTTGGAAATGAGATTGCGAACAACCTGAATCAGGCGCAGCGGATCACCCATTACTACGCTGTCGCCAATTTCATGGACGATCTCGATATGATGCTCGGTGGAAGATTCGACGAAGGGCAATGCCACTTCATCAATCAATTCAGTCATACGTACCGCTTCAAGGGATAACTTGAGTTGGCGCTTTGCTTCCAGGCGTGATAGATCAAGCAGATCGTCGATGAGCAATGCCAGAAACGTGGATTGCTCGTGAATCAATTGAATGAAGTGATCGTGACGCGCTGCATCTGCTTTGATCTGCGGCAGCATCAGTAGTTCGCTGAAACCGTGAATAGTGGTCAGTGGCGTGCGTAGTTCGTGCGCAGCAGTGGATAGGAATTCGGACTTCAGCCGATTGAGTTCGCTCAGTTCTTGCTCAGCTTGCTTGCGCTCGGTAATGTTACGGCAACCACAAATCAACCCCTCAAGATTGCCTTCATCGTTGAACAACAGATTGCCGATGGCTTCGAGCCAGATGTAGCTACCATCACCGACACGATAGCGACACTCGATCCGTTCGGCATCGGCAAAAGTTCCCTGCAACGCCGCCGCTACGAAGGCTGCATCATCGGGGTGGACGAACTGCGTGAAAGCACTGTTTTCTAGCGCTTCGGGATCGTAGCCAAAGGTATTGCGGCTGGATGGGCTGGCGTAACGCACAATCCCTTCAGTATCAATCTGCACAATTACGTCCGTCATCGTGTCAGTGATGCGCTGCAACTTACGTTCGCTTTCACGCACCACTTCACTGGCAATTTTGCGCATGGTGGTATCGTAAATGATGCCGTGCAAGCCGACAGGCTGCTCACCATCCAGCACTAGCGTGCTGAGCAGTTGCACCCAGCGATACTGTCCGGTATGCGTCTCAATCGGGAACTCCAGTCCCAATTCAAGGGTGTGCGATGCGAACTGGTGCTCCAATTGCGCCCGCAGGCTCGGACGCCAATCAGGCACCGCGATGTCACTGCAATGGCGCATGATCAATCTGGAGGGCTGATTGTTGAGCATCCGCGCGAACGCTGAATCGACATAGGTAAACTGACCATCGCGATTCGTGGTAAAGATACCGCTGGTAACCTGTGGCATTTCGCTGGTAGACCGCTCTTGCGGGCTACGCTCGATCAACTGTCGCAATTGATCCTGATAGAAGCTCAGTTCCGCCTCAGCAGCTTTGTGAGCAGTGATGTCGATCATGATCCCGTCGATGTGAAAATGCTGATCAGAATCAGGCACCACCTTGCCAATGTGATCGACCCAAACTGTTTCCTTATTTGCTGTGATCAGTCGGTACTGGCAGCGGAACGGCTCGTTCCGGCTGGAATTTACCTGTTCCAGTACACGGGCGCGATCATCCAGATGAAGGTGTGTGTACCACTGCCCATTTTCGTTATTCGCCGTCCACGCTAAGGGCGGATAACCGAAAATGTGCTCCGCCTCCATACCGATGTGGATCATTCTAGGAAGCTGATCCGGTGCGACTGCCAGCGTACAGACGACCGCAGGAGAATGGGGAATGTACGGGAGAGGATTACAATCCGTCGGGATGTGCGGTTGTACCTCAGACTGCATGGCTGGAACGACAGCAATCGGTGTTGACTGAATGGGTGATGCTGGTTGCTTTTGCAGGTAGTTCACGACCCCGACCAGCAGGCTTAGCATAAGTGCACTGATGAGCAGGGTATCGAACACAAGCAGTACGAGAGCAGAGGCAGCCGTTACGTGCTGACCACTCTGTGAACTGACGACGATGACAGTTAGGTGCAACAGCACTACCGCTATCGTCAGCAGTCCACCGATCAACGCCACTAACCGGGCAGCTACCCGGTTTTCCAGTGGTTTGATGGGTTCACGTAAACTCTGCATCGTCCTCATCCTGCTATCCTGCTGTCCTACTATTCTTCCAGCACCACAACGTACGATCCGTGGCTGCCATTTAGCGCTCTGATTTGCACCATATACGTGCCGGGTGCATTGGTCAGGGTGACGAAAGCTACTCCGTCACGGCTGGTCACAAGGGTTAACTGCGTGCCCTGCGCATCGACCACCGCGAGTTCAAATTCAAGATCGCCACTGGTGCGAGTTACGCTTAGACGGTAGGTTTGCAGTCCTCCTCTAAGTGTATAGGACCACACCGTCAATTGTGGTTCTAAAGCCATTTCGTTTTGACTGCTGTAGCCGTTTTGGGGTACAGCAATCGCCAGCGTTGGTACACCCCGCCAGATGGTGATCGAATATGTCCAGGGCATCGTCGCTTGCAGCGGAATAACGTACAGTGTGTAGTCGCCCGCTCCCGCCTGCGTCGCCAAGATGCCGCGTCCCTCCGCTGTGCTGGGGACTTTGGCGATCACCTGATCGTTAGCATCGTGCAGTTCTAGCCGGAAAATGCCATCGCCGGAATTGCGCTGTACCTCAAACAGGAAGGTGTAGTCCTGATCTAGCACGAAGGTCCATGCCTGGATCGCGCAACTGGCAAAGGCTTCCTGCTGCTGTCCAAAATAGAGGCGCGACATGTTCTCGGTAGTCGGCTTAACACACTGACCTGCCGGAATTGGCGTTTCTGTTTCTGTAGCGGTTAAGGCTGCCTCTGCTGGCGTTTCTGATATCTCAGGAGTCGCCGTCGGGAAGAGATACAGCGGCGTTGGCGAGGGATATTCCGTGACAGTGGCAGTGGCTGTCGCCGTAGGCGGTACTGTGGTCTCCGTCGGTGTCGGCGTTTCGGTCAGCGTCGCCGTGGCTGTCGGTGTATAGGTGATGACGGTGGTCGGTGTGATAGTCGCCGTCATGGTTGGTGGGATCGTCGGCGTAATCGTCGGTGTCGGTGATGGTGTGAAGGTAGGCACCGCCGTTGGCATGGCAAACGATGGGGGATTCAGGTAGGCATCACCCGAAGCGGCGGAAGCCTGATACAGCGTAATCGTCATCGTCAGCGCATAAGCGGTAGTAAGTTCCGTCGTCGCTACTGCCTGACTGCTTTCGACGGCAACAAGCTTGATATCACTCAGGCGGATGCTGGATACACCAGCTTCACGCAGATGGGTGACGAAGGTCATCAATTGTTGAATGCCGCCATTTACCTTGATCTGGAAGTTGCGTACTTCATAGTTGTCATCGGTGGGCACAGCCGTGACCTCAGCGCTCAGATCCGCGGGCTGATTACTGACCTCTTGCAATTGAGCGATGACGACATCCACCGCATCAGCGACCAGATATAGGCGAGACAGGAAATCGTTCGCCTGCGATTTGGTGATGAAGCTGCTGGAAACAGTGGCAAGATCGGCTTGTGCGCTTTCCAAACGACTCTGTCCGATGATCAACGACTCGGCTGGATCGTAGGCACTGCGGGTACTGATGGCATCCTGACTCTGCTGTACTTCCAGTGTCAACGATTCGTATTGCTGCCAGCCAGCCAATACCGATTTGACGAACAGCAGTAAGTTAGCCATGACCAACGACAAAAGCAGAAACACGGGCAGCAGGTTGCGTAAGCGGTTGAGTAGATTGGTGAGGAGTGTCATTGTGACTGCCCTTTCAGATCAACCAGAACGGAGAACTCGGCATACTTACGCACTTCGAGTGTCCCTGTTGCTACCATCGTCGCTGCATCCGGCGCACTGGTCGGCGTGGGATAGTTCCGGATGCTGATCGTCTGCACAGTCACGCGGGAAAACAGGCTGGTTCCGCGCAGCGCATCGGCGTATAACATCACGACCGCTTCGCTGTTCGCCCGTCCTTGTATCTGGATGCTGCTGCCATTTTGTGCCAGCGCCGTGAGCATCATCTGGTTGGGATCGTAGCCGCCAAGAGTCGCCATCACCGCGGGCCAGTTGACGTAAGCAGCGGTGAACGTCCCCTGAAGGTTGCCCAAAGCTTCCGCCTGCGCTCTGATGTCCTGCAATTCTTTGAACAGGGCTGCTTCTTCGGGATCAACCGTCGGTGTGGCGGTCAGTGTAGCCGCTAAGCCTGCCGCCTGCGTTTGCAGCGCCTGCCCATCTTGCTCCATCGTCGTACCCAAAGCGAGCTGCGCGAAGAGCAGGGTGCCAAGGGCAATGACAATCAGCATAATCGTCAGCCCGGTGCGGCGTTTGCGCGTCGGCGTGGCAGTTGTTTCCGCGCCATTCGGCAGATCCTGCGTGTCCGGCGCAGGTTCAATATTGGTTGGTGATAGTGGTATCGAAGACATGTGCAAACTCTTTCCGCCTCACTACATGATCGGCGGCTGATATAGAATGATCAACATTGCGCCCAAGCATAAGAAGGGTGCGTAAGGGATAAAGAACCCCTTTTTACTCTTGCCAACATGCGCCCTCCGCCAGAAGAATAGGACGGTTAGAACGCCGCCAATCCCTGTACCCAGCAGCAGCGCAATCAGAATCTGTGGAAAGCCAAAGATCAAGCCGATCAGGGCAGCCAGTTTGGTATCGCCGCCACCCAGTTCGCCGGGACGCAGGTAGCTGACCAGGGCAAAGATGCCGTAAGCCATAATGCCGCCAAGCGCGACCTGAAGAAAATTGCTGTTGAAGACAAACAGATGGATCGCCAGCGTTCCCAGAATAGCCGGATAGGTCATCACGTTGAGCACAAGCTGGTACTTCAGATCGATGAGCGCGACTAGCCAGAAGTAGGCGAAGCCCACTATTAGCAGCACGCCGATTGGCGAGATGCCATAGCGCGCATAAAGTAGCCCGACAGCCACACCGCAGACTGTTTCAGTGATTACCTGTAACCAGTACCACTGACCCGGTATATTGGAATCAGGCAGGTGCAGCAGCCAGCGCGGCAAGCGCGCTAGCGCACACTCAAAACGTAGTGGCGTCATGCGGACGCCTTCGACGGCATAACGCGGTAAGAGGTCGGACGCCCAATTGAGGACGCAGCCGAGAGCAACTCCCGCGAGAATAGCGATCTGTATCACTTAACTGGCTCCTTCGGGGAAGGATCGTGTTTCCCCATTCGTGCATTGACCTGTTGCGCAACGTTATTCGCTTGCTGCAGCAGTTGTTTTCCCTCGACGATCGTGCAATTTCGCATCAGCGCCTCAAAGCGACCATTAGAAGTCTCGTCACCAAACACATTTTCCAGCATGGATTGGATAGCATCACCTGCCGTCGCTGCTGATTTGGCTGCGTCCGGTTTATCAGTTGGTGACGCTGCTGCTTGTGCAGGCGCGGGCGCTGCCGCTGCTGGATCTGTCGCTGCGGGTGCCGTCGCTGCCACCGTGTCAGCAGAGGCTGGTTGAACTGTAGCGGCTTCCGCATTTTCTGATCCACCGATGGCTGCTTTGGCGGCTTCGGTCTCCGTCCCAGCAAGCGGCAGCGTGAACGGTAAGACTTTTTCCTTCTCTGATCCACGATCCTTTTTGGATCGTGATTTTTTCTTCTTGCCTGTTTCCGTAACAAATGGCGTTCGTGCGGCTTCCGCTTCTGCCGCTTCTTTGGCTTCTGCCTCGGCGGCGGCGCGCGCTGCTGCTTCCGCCGCTTTTTTGGCTTCGCGTGCTGCTTGCTGCGCTTTTGCACGTTTCGCCTGAGCCGTCATGATGCGCGGTACCACTTCTACCCCGATGGCAAGCACAATCAACAGCACTGTGAACCCCAGTGCGATGAGAATGAGGCGGTTATTTGCGATCAGGTTCAGAAATGATTGCATGGCGTCGTTTCCTTACTTATCCTCGCCGTCAGGCGTTCACTTTCAACAAGCTGGCAACCATCGGCGGCACTATCAACATGCTAACGCCCGCAATGAACAGCCCGAGAGACAGATAGAAGAAGTACTTCAGCTTCAAGCCGCCTGTACACGCCAGGATCGCGGCTGCTCCCACTGCGATGATGGAGAGCACCATCAGGATGGTGACGAATTGCAGGAACTGAAGATCGGACGGCGAAAACTGCCCCATACTCAGACTCATTTGCGGCGCGCTGGAGAGGGCGTCTGTGTTCTTGGGCATCACTTTTTCCACCATGATGGCGAAACTGTTGATGATCGACAGCACGAACACGAGCAATCCCGCGGCGACTGTTTCCATCACGGTGGCTAATCCAGCGAAGGTGCTGGCAGTCAGGCGTCGTTTGGAGCGCAGCGCGGTAGTACGCGCTACGAATAGCGAGCATACATAGCCAACTTTTTCCGGATCGCCGCCCATTTTGATCGCGCCGTAGAAAATATCGACAACTTCATTGATTAAACGGCTGCCACTTTCCGTACCGAAAAGACGCCAGCATATTTCTGGCTCAACACGGGCTTGCAACCGCTTACTCAGGCGGTCAATATCGCCTTCCAGTACGGGGAACGAAGTCAGGTCGATGCGCGTAAGCGCCTGCTTGACGGTAGTACCGCTAGAAGTCGCCATACCGCCTGCTGATCGCAGAAAGGTGCTGAACTCCACATCCTTTTTGATCACCTTTTTGTCGCTGCGGATGCTGACGATACCAATGGGCAGCAGCATGGCAGCAACGATCATCAGCACGAAGCTGAAGTCCAGCCCGATTACCCGCAGGACCATTCCCGCCATCACGCCGATGGGGAGTAGCAAACGCATCAATCGCAGCGCCTGACGTTGTTCGGGAGAACCATCTATGGCACGTCCGGTCATGACCTCGCGCGGGGCGGAACGATAAATGACGAACGCGCCAAAACCGCTCATAGCAATGCCAGCGACGACCATGCCGCCCATCGTTCCGGCTTCCGTAGAGTAAATCATGCCGGAAACCATCTGAATGATGATGATCAGCGCCACTGACATCAGGATCGAGGAGAACGCATTCGACCACTGCTTGAGACCTTCCAGATTGCGCTCGTAGTCGTTCTGGTAATCTTGCCCTTGAATTTCAGCTTCGCGGGTCAGAAATTCCGCCAGCGGTTCACCGGAGCGCAGCGCGTCGGAAAGACGAAGTAGGAAGCTTTTTACGTTATCCGATTTCGCCTTGTTGCCGACGATGCGGCATGCCTCGGGATAGTCGTAACGAAACTCTGTGACCAGCGTATTGATAGCCGCAAAGTAGGTGGCAACGGGCGACTTCGCCTCGGCTGCCACCAGAAAGGTACGACTGCGACTCAAGCCTGCCGATGCCATCGCTGCCATATAGGTAAGCTGGTAGTACAGGTGAAATGCCGAAATCGGCTTAAAGGAGTTTTTGTCGTTGGGCTTCGCTGATGACTCGGAAGAATTCATCGAATTCTCTCACTCCCTGTTCTTTGTGTAGTTTCTCGAAAATTCTGGCGCGGCGTTTTACTTCGTCGTAGACTTCTTTGCGACGATGCGGTGGGATGCCGCGCTTCATGGCGACGATTTGCTCTAACAGATAACTGTTCATGTAACCCGGAAATTCAAAGACATCTTTTGCCGGGTTCCAGCGAAATGCTTCCAGAAATGAAAAACTGTTTGAGATGGGGTCGTAGCCAATGATCTCATTGACGCTTAACACGCGGCGAGCTGCCTTTCCGTTAGCAAGACGCACCGCGGACTGAATGATCACCAGATTCAGGTTGTCAATATAGGTCTTGGGAATATTGATCGGGTCACCCGTCAAACGCTGGATCAGCTTTTCCACTGAAGCAGCGTGAAAGGTGGACATGACGCCGTGACCTGTCTGCATCGCCTGAAACGCGACTACCGCCTCGATACTGCGGATTTCACCCACGATGATCAGGTCAGGGCGCTGACGCAGCGCGGCTCTCAGCAGCTCGAACATGCCAACCTCGGCACCTTTTTTCTCGGCAGTGCCGGGACGGGTGACTTCCTGTACCCAATTCTTGTGGGGCACGTGAACTTCCGGAGTGTCCTCAATCGTAACGATCTTGGCATCAGGTTTGATGAAGGCATTAATGGCGTTTAGCAGTGTTGTCTTACCGGAGGCTGTAGCGCCCACCACGAAGACATTCATGCCTGTGGACAGCATCATCGAAAGATACGCTGCCATCGTGTAATCGAGGCTGCCGAACTCGACCAATTCCAGCACGCTGGTAGGCGTACCGGAAAACTTACGGATGGTGAAGTTGCTACCGCGTTTGGAAATATCGGCACCGTAAACGATATTGATACGGGAACCATCTGGCAGCACAGCGTCGACCAGCGGATTACGCACTGTGACCGGACTCTTGATCCATTCGCCCAACCACACGGCGAACTCATCCACATCCTCATGTGTGGGGAAAACAATCGAGGACTGTACGCTGCGGAAGATCTTGTGCTCGATGAATATGGGACCTACACCACTGCAACTGATGTCTTCGATGAAATTGTCGAGCAGCAGTGGCTGCAAGACGCCCAAGCCTACTTTATCGCGCAGCACACGATAGCGAATTGCTTCCAGCTCTGCGTGGGTAACGACGATGCGCGATGGCTTGTTTCGACTGCTCAGAGTCGTTTGCCGATCCGTCGTGCAAATTTCATCAAGCAGTTTTAGCAGCAGTGCTTTTTTGGCTTCTTTATCGTCCAGACTGCCCAGTTCTTCCGCCCACACGACCAGACGCGATTCCACTTCGACTACCAGATGATCAATCGGGGCAACGGTAGTTGGCTCAATGGGAATGTAATAATCTCGCGCCCCCGATTCATCCGGGTAGATGTGAACGAACAACCCATCCTTGATGGGATAAATCAGGTTGCGTGGTCCATCCGCCAGCGCCCGCGACGGCTTAGCGTGATAGGCAGGAAAGCCGACCTTTGCAACGGGCACATACAACAGATATTCCGCCAGAAATTGCGATTGTTCGGCGGCTTCTTTTAACCCGGCGGGCAAGCTCGCTACAAAGGTCGCTAAGTCTAGCTGTGGTTTGGTATCCACTGGAAAAGGAAGTACGGTCTGAGCCATAGTAATTCCGCGTTACCGCTTAACCCCTTGCCTTACTGATCGGAATGACGCGCATGCCCCATCCCGGCTCAACGTCGAAGCCGACGATCGCCCCCGTAGTGCTGGCAGCGCCGCGTATCTTGCCGACTTCCAATACTTTCACTAAGCGCTGCCCATCCTGCTCGGAACGCAGTTTCACGTTGGCGTCACTCATAGAGCGCAGCAAGTCGAGCAGTTCTTCATCGACGGCACGACTGTGAACGGTGACGAAAATGGAAATGTCTTTGGCGCACAGCCGTTTACATTCCTCGAAGAAGCTGATAATCCCGGCTCGGTTCTTACCGTCCGTGAGTCCGGAGGTAAATGAATCAATCACGAGGACATTCGGCGCAAGGCGCGGGCGGTTACATTCGGTATGCATACTTTGCGACAATGCCTGCGGCGCGCGTTCGCCCAACTGCGATAGCTCAATCGAGAATGCCTTGAAGCGCGAGAGTAGTAGATAGTCACGCACATCGAGATCAATGCTTTCCATCTGGCGCATCAGACTCTTGACCGTGTTTTCGGTTGTGAACAGCGAGACGATGAAACCATCCATCAGAGCGCCCCAGATAATTTGCTGGGACAACACGGATTTGCCGGAACCGGACGTTCCTTCGATCAGGGTCAGTGAGCCAATGGGCACACCGCCGCCGAGTCGTGCATCCAATTCCGTGTTTTTGGTCGAGATCACAGTCCTAAAGGGCGATCCAGACGTAGTTGATGTCATGATGGCACTACTCCTCTGGAACCGTAATATGGAAGGCGTAAGGTCCGATGGTGGTTTCGCCATCACTGATAGTGAAGGTAAAAACATCGTTACCAGCCGCTGTATGCTGATAAGTGAGCAGCCCGGCAGCCAGATCCGCTTGCGTGAAGCTTTCGCCGAGCGAGAGGATGCCCTGCTTGGGCGCTACCGTAACGGTGTACACCAAGTCGGCATCAGTATCATCGGCGTCTGCGGTAGATAGCAGCGCGGTGTCGATAACACCCATGCCGCCGCTGAGGATCGCTAGCCCATTGTTTATGGTCATTGTGGGTGCTGCGCTGACCGTAAGTGTGAACACGAATGGACCGATGAGATCTTTGCCATCAGTGATGGTGAAGTCGAAGCTGTCGTTCACCGAACCTGTATTCGTGTATTTCAACAACCCCGCGTCTATTTCCGCCTGCGTGAACGTTGCTCCCAAACTGAGCGTGCCGTGTGCGGGCGCGGTGGTGACCTGATAGATCAAGGAGGCAGGATCGTCGTCAGCATCTACCGCTTGCAGGTCGTCACTAGTTATATCGGCGCTGCCACCCATAGGTAGAGTCAGACCGAAATTGTTGATCAATTGTGGGGGTAGACGCATGGCATCAAGTTGCACATTTACACCAGCACTGGTGGCTACAGAAGCACGCAGCGATTGATGTGCGCCGACGGCGTTACTCAACTTCAGCCACAGATCAATCGTCTCTCCGGTGTCGAGGATGTCGATCCCAAATACTTCCGGTGTCTCGAAATCAGGCTGGTATATTCCGGCAACCAGCCAATCTCCAGCGACAAAGTTAGCGTCAGTGGGAGAGAAATGGAGGCGCTCAATGTGGTACTGCGCGGGTATGGCGGCATCATAATAAGTGACGATTACATCCCACTGCGCCATATCGGACAGCGAGTTCGCACCGGTGTTACGCACCAACAGCCGGGCAACTGTTCCGGAGTCGGTGATATCAGCAGTAACTGGTTGCAGCAGTGTGCGGGATTGATCGTTTTGCCGATCCATCGCCTGCCGCCACGCCGTGCCCATCGCATCCTGTGCGCTGAGCGATGCGGTGACTAGAGTCATCACCGCAAAGAGCGACAGAAAGAGCGTGACTAGGCTGGTGATCACTGTTTCCATCGTTCACAGCCCTAGCACAATAGACGCGCTCACGGCGTTCGGTAAGGTCACTCTGGCGAAATAGCGTCCGCTGCTTAGCGGCAGTGTGTAGTGAATCGTGATCCGCAAGGTAGCGCCGGGAACCCACGAGCCGCCACCTTCGACATCGCCTGTCCAATAGGGATAGATGCCGCCAGCCGTTGCCTGATTGGGGATGCGACCAAAATCGGTCTCAGGTCCGAAAAACAGGTCAGTCTGCGCAATCACATTTAACGTGGTAGAACCAGTATTCTTAACCCACAGGAAGGCATTAAAATCGTTATCGTCGTTGGTGTCTTGCCAAACGCCGTTACTATCTAACTCGCCAGCAGTGTGAATGATCACAATCTCGGTGCGCAGACGGTCTTCCGAACGGCTGACCATGTTGGAGATCGCATCAGCACCTTCAATGACGGCAGGATACGCCGTATTGAACAGCGATAGTGCCATCATCATGCTGATGACAATTAACATAACGGTGGTGATGATCTTATCCATTGTGGCTCCTGCGGGTTGGCTTTGTAGCTTTCTTCATTCCATGCAAACCATCGATGAGTTTCACCACAACGTCGCGTCTATCGTCGTCAGCATCTAGGATCTTCTGATTTGCCGGGGTTTTGGAAGGGACATCAACGACAATGGATGCTGGCGGCTGCCCGAGGTCAAGGCGCTGTAAAGCGGATATGATCTCGGCTTCCTGCGGTAATAAATCCTCTTCATCCGTGTCAGCTTGTATCGTAATGATCGGTGGTTTCGTCCGGGTTGGTTGGTCTGGCTCCGTATCTGGTTCATCATCGGCAGCCCAATCATCAACCAATTCCAACAGGGCGCTCTGAATGCCAGAGGTGAAGCGACCCCGTGCGGTGTACTGGCGGATCAGTGTTCGTGTGCGAGCCGGACCCAGTTTTTGCAAGCGCTTATTGACCCAGCTTTCCAGTGTGTGCCAATTGAGATGGCGGACCTTGGTCAGCTTCTCTTCATAGTCGTCGCTAGCGTCGTTCTCATCCTCAAACTCATCTGGTTCAGGTTCGACGACCTTGTGGTTGTTGGTCGCCCGCTTATTGTTCGAGCGCACAGATAGCGCCAGTTCAGATGTCGCTGGCGCTTCGAGCTGGTCACTCTCATCCATCTTGGAAACTCTTCTCGACGATGGCTCCAGTGCTAGCCCTGCCGGGAGCTGTGCTGAGAGCTGTTCACCCGGTTGCTCGGCACGCTGCTTTTGCCATTCCAGCAGCTTACTATTCTGCGCAATATCGGGGTCGTAAGTAAGTTCGTTGGCATTGACCCCGAATGAGCGAATGGGCGTCGGTGCGCCACCCGTATGGATGGAGATTTCCTGAGTCAAGCTTGGACCGCCGCTCGTCCGTAAACTAGGATAGGCGTTGGTCAGCAATTGGTCCTGAATATCCAGCAGCACTGCCTGTATCTGGTTTTTGAGCAACTGCATTTCTTGTTCCAGCAGTTGTAAGCGTTCTTCTGTAGTCATAATGTTCGCGCTCCGGCTTAGGCTTTAGCAGTCAGGATATGTAGACCTATTTGCACTGACTAATCTGATGCCAATTCTTTGCCTTAAAAAAAAAGGACATCCTACCCGGCACGGCCAGTCGGGTAGGACATCCTTGTCTAAAACTCCGAAACGGAGTGATAAGACCGAGATGAATATTGGTGAGCGTGGCCGTGCTCATCTGGAGAACATGTGGTTTTTAACGAAGTGGTAGCGGTAGAAGTTCCACCGCTACCTGTGACGCTACACTTAAGGTCGCGCTTAGCGCAGTTCCATTACCTTTTCAATCTTGGCAGGGGTCGTGCGGTTGATGTTCAACACTGCACCGGTCGGGGGCTTGACTTCCAGCGTGAAGTTGGTGGAGGCAGCCAGCGGCGTGGTTAGACCACTCAGACTCACCTTGATTTCAGCCAGTTCGCCAGCTTCCAACAGGTTGTCGCCATCGTTCTTGCCGATCCAAGCGACCGTCCACGACAGATCGGACTTGGTTTGCGTGTTATCGCGGTAGTTGATTACGACGACGTTCTTGCTCGCAGAGGGGTCGGTCAGGTCAACCGCATTACCACTGGCGGTCACAGAAACCGTCACGAGAATGTCGTCGACCTTGGTGCCGACTGTACCATTGGCGACGATTGCACCCTTAGGCTCCATCGACGACTGCACGCCTTCTAGTCCAGCATAGATAGCCTGCTGACCTTTTTCAGTGGAGGAAGAACCCGCCGACAGAATGGCGAAGGCGAATACCGAGGCGACCACTACGAAAGCGATCAAGAGGATGGCGGTCTCGAGAGCAGCCTGACCCTTTTCATTGCGGTTGAACGTCTTGAACTTGAACATTGTTGAATTGACTCCTGGTTGTGTTGATGTCTTGGATGAACTTATCACGTTGAATGACTATGGTTTGTTGTTTTGGAAATCTGCCGTTTGTTTCAGCCAACTTCCCCGGATTGTGAAGCAGTATCCAGATGCGAGTGCGACTGTAAGCGTCTTGTTATCGCCATCCTCCTCCTTAACTGGTGCCTAGTGCCTTTTGTGCTTGCGGAGCACTAGTCGTCATTGGAAGACGCTGACGATGACCTTAAGGGTTGATACCGCCATGGGCACGAGGATGATGATGGAAACCAGCAACGCCTGAAGCGTTATCAAGTTCGTGTTATCACCGACGTAGCGTTCTTCTTGCTCATACATGTTGGTAACTTCCCTTACTTGTCCTTGCCTACTTTTTCGCTTCGCACCCTTTGTGCCGCGAACTTGTAGATAGAGTACAAGCATTTAGAAATCGGGTCATGATAGGGAAGATGTATTTCTTCACAGAAAAAAGGCATAGGAAAAAGTAGAACTTATTTCCTATATGGGGTTAGCTAGCTGGCGTAGTCACACGCGTGGGGACACGTTACAGAAGTCTCAAATCATTAATTCCTGAGAGATAAGTGTTATTTTCTTGTAAGACCATATGCGATCCACAATGCTTTATCAATGTATAATAGGATGCAATGTTGGCTAGTTATTATGAACCAGCGTAATAGGTTTCACTGCCAGCGATTCCATTGAGTGGCTCACTATCGGCATTACATCAAGGACACTTGGGCATGACACTCTCTCCATCCACCACCCACGCCCCGCCTGTGCGTCTCCAGATTGTAGATGACCAACTCGTTGTACGTTTGGGACTGCGCACCATACTGGAAAGTTTTGACGAGTTCAGGGTTGTCGGCGAAAACGCAGACGTGGGGCAAGCCATTGAGGACTACGAACGAATTCAACCTGACGTTGTGATCATGGATGTTCGCATTGGTAAGGGAAACGGGCTGGAAGCAGCGAGGGCAATTTACAGCCGACATCCTGATGCCAAGATTATTATCCTGAGCAATTACTATGATGCTGAACTGGTGCGCACAGCCGTCGAGGTTGGCGTCAGCGCCTATCTGCTGAAAACGCTCTCGCAGCAGGAGCTTTTCGAGGTTATCTATCAGGTGTTGGATGGTAAACCATACATGGATACCGAGGTCATTCGCGTGATGATGCAGTCCGTCGCCAAACCGCAGCAGGTCGGCGCGGATCTCACCTATCGCGAACGGGAAATCCTCAGTCTATTGGCGCAAGGTCTCGCCAATGCCGATATTGCACGCAAGCTCACGATCAGCGTTGCTACCGTCAAGAATCATCTTAACAGCGCCTTCTCGAAGCTAGGCGTTTCCAGCCGGACGGAAGCTGTTTTCTCTCGCTGAAGCACGGGCTGGTGCACCTCTAATATAGGAGTGCTAATCCTGATTGTCAGTAGTTTCAAGCGGACAATTCGCCAGTTGGCGGTGCGCCAGAAAACAGACAATCAATCGGGTTGGCTGGACGTTAAGGACAGAACGTCCAACGACGAGCATGTGCGTTACTCAGAGAGGCACTATCAATATATGGTGCAAAACATTGTGGCGATATTGACAAAGACACGTCCAATGTCAGGCTTTGAAACATTAGAAATAGCAAGTGCAAGAGCGTCGCATACCATTTCTGCTCGCGACTAAAAGGACTACATCGTCCCCGTCTCGATTTGCACCCTGACAATCAACTCAACCTCAACAAATCATTCTGCCTGCGCGAGCCAATCTCGCGCTATTTTGACTTGTATAGGCGCGGATCGAGAGTATCCCGCAGCCCATCTCCAAGCAGGTTGAAACCAAGTACCCCCAAGAGTATCGCTATCCCCGGATAGAGCATCAGCCACGGCGCGCGTTCCGCAATGCCTCTACTTTCGCTCAACATCAAGCCCCAAGAGGCGGCAGGGGGTGGCGTCCCCAAGCCAAGGAAGCTCAGACCAGCTTCCGTCAGCAGTGACCAAGACAGCGCCAGACTAATCTGTACGATTAATGGGGCGATGACGTTAGGCAGGATATGACGGATCAGTAGTTGCGCTGGCTTCATCCCAATGCAGCGAGCGGCTAAGACATAGTCGAGTTCCTTGGCAACCAGTACCGGTGCTCTGGCGACACGGGCAAAGATCGGCATGTAAACGATGGCGATGGCGAGCGCCGTATTCACCAAACCCGGTCCTCGCACGGTGATCACAATGAGTGCCAACAGCAGCGCGGGGAAGGCAAAAAGCACGTCCATCAGCCGCATGAGCATTGTATCGATGCCGCCGCCAGTGAAACCCGCTATCATCCCGATGATGATGCCAACCGAAGCAGACACAGCAACGGAAAGCAGTGCTACCTGCAAGGAGTTGCCCGCTCCTTCCATAATGCGGCTGGCAAGATCGCGCCCGAACAGGTCGGTGCCCAATAGATACTTGGCACTTGGTGCCTGCAAGCGATCTCGCGGATGCTGCTCGACTGACGGATAAGGTGTTATTCCTAGTGAACCGAGCACACCAGTGAGCAAAAAGAAGGTAACTAGCAGCAATCCAACAATGCCGCTGAGATTGCGCACTAATCGACGCAAGGTGGCTAGGAACCATTGCTCTTTGCGCATTTGGCTGGTTGTCAACAGCGACACTGATGCTGGTTCAGAACTAAGATGCGTGGTCATAGGAAATCCGGGGGTCGATAACTACATAGAGTAGATCGACAAGTAAGTTAACAATACCGAAATTCAGAGCAATAAACAGCACGGCTCCTTGCACAAGCGCATATTCGCGTTGCGAAATCGCGTTAACCAGCAAGCGTCCTAAGCCGGGCAAGGCGAATAAGGTCTCCACGATAAACGTCCCGCCAAGCAAGTAGCCCATCTCGATTCCGATCAGGGTGATCACGGGAATCAGGGCATTCCTTAGTGCATGGCGGGTGATCACGCGGGGTTCCGGCAACCCTTTGCTGCGGGCAGTGCGAATATAATCATCGCGCAGAACTTCGAGCATAGAAGAGCGCGTAGCACGCATCACCGATGCTGAAAAAGCGAAGCCAAGCGTAATTGCGGGGAAGATCAACTGACCGAGATTGCGCCGCAAGTCTTCGGCAGGGCTTACGTAATCACCCGCGTTCGGCATTAGTTTGAAGTAGACCGAGAGTATGTAGATGATCAGTGTGCCGACCAGAAAGCTGGGCATAGCCAAGCCTAAAAGAGCGAATAGGCGTCCGAACAGATCGAGGATTGAATTGTGCCGAACGGCGGACAGAAGCCCCAGTGGAATGCCAACTACAAGGGCGATGATGATAGCCAGCAGCGCGAGTTCCAGCGTCAGCGGAAAGCGCTCAAGGATTAGCTCCAACACAGGCTTACCATTGCGGATTGAGTAGCCTAGATTGCCACGCGCCGCCTCACCGATCCAGTAAAAATATTGTTCCACCACAGGGCGATCCAACCCGTAGTAGCGTCTTAAGGAGTCGCGCTGTGCGGGTGTCAGCATGCCAGCTTCTGTGCCCAGCGTCGCGGTGATCTGGTCACCCGGAATGCTGCGGATAGCCAAGAAGATTAACAGCGAAACGCCGATTAAAGTGGGGACGAGGATGATCAGACGTCGCAGCAGATAACCAAACATGAATTATTACCTGCGGATTGGATTTACCTGTGGAGCTTCAGCTCCACAGGTAACAACATCAGGGTAGATAGCATTGGGCTATCGGTGTTTGAACCGTTAGCTAGACTTACCTTCCAGTTTTACCGCACTGAAGGAAGTCAATGCGTCGGTCGGCATGGGGACAAACCCGGAGACATACTTTTGCTGCGCGGTATATTCAAAGTCGTTGTACAACCAGATCCAGGGGGCGACCTCAACAAGGTGTTTCTGGAATTCAGCAAAGATCTCGTAGCGCTTCGCCGGATCGGTTTCTGCGCGCCCCTGTGCCATCAAGCTGTCCAGCGTATCATCGATGTAGTTAGCGACAACCTGCAAGTTGCCAGCCTTCGTCCAATAACGCGCATACATCGTATAAGGATCAGGACGACCGCCATTGAGCGCCACTGCTGTGTCGAAATCGCCCTTCAGCCAGCGATCAACGTAAGTGTTGAGTTCTAGCGGCTCGATCTCAAGGGTGATGCCTATTTCCGCAAGCTGCGATTGGATACTCTGCGCTTCAGAGATAGCCGTAGGAGGTTCAGCCGAGGCGGCGATAACTTTCAGGGTAAAGCCAGCAGATTCACCAGCCTTAGCCAGTAATTCCTTCGCCTTTGCCACATCCTTCTGATAGCAGAAATACTGATCCAGCGGGACATTATAAGACGGTATGGTTAGAGGTCCGGTCACAGTGCCGTAGCCAAGCGAGGCAGTATCCAACACCTCTTGACGATCAATGGCGCAGGACATTGCCTGGCGCACTTCCAGCTTGTCCATCGGAGGACGGCTCGCATTCAATTGGAATACATGGTAGGCAATCGCCGGAACTTTGTTCAGCGTTACCGTACTGTCGTCAATAAGTAAGGTCGCCACCAGCGGATCGTTGAGGATAGCAAAGTCGATTTCGCCCGCCCGCAGTGCCGCGAGGATCGAAGATTCGTCGGGGATGATGCGGATCTCGACACCATCTACAAAGGGACCATCTCCCCACCAGTCTGTATTGGCAGTGAGGACGGTTTTGTCATCAGGAACCCAGCTTTCCAGTTTGAATGGTCCGGTTCCGTTGGCTGTGCTCGTGAAGTCGCCACTTTCAGCCGCTTCAGAGGAGACGATTGCCGCGTTCAAACTAGACATCGCCGCCAATAACGGGACATCAGCAGTGTTTAAGTTGAACACCACTGTGGCATCGTCCGGTGTATCAATCGACTCGATGCTGGTGAAGTTGGCTCGACCAGCAGCACCCGTTTCTTCCTTCAAAATGCGTTCGAAGGTAGCCTTCACATCTGCCGAAGTGAAGTCCGATCCGTCGTGGAATTTGACGCCCTTACGCAGTTGCATGGTCAGAGTCTTGGCATCATCCGAGAACGTCCAGCTCTCCGCTAGATCGGGTACGATGTTCAGATTAGCATCAAGACTGACCAACGGTTCGTAAATCAGTTCGAGGAGACGTAAAGAGGCAAAGGCTGTCTGCGTATGCGGATCAAGCCCCGTAGTGTCGGCGGCGCGTGCCATCACGAGCACATTGCCGCTCTGTGCCTGCGCTGGGGCAATTGCGCTACTAAGTAGTGCCAACAAAACCAGCACGGCAATCAAACGTACTATCTTGTTCATAAATGACTCCTTCTGAAAAAGTGAGTTTGGGAAGCCGATACTATTACTGCTGCCGACTAAGCTGTTTCCAATATAACAACTCGGTCACATCGGGCAAGATATAACCGGGAACTGCGCCGATCTGGTGGTAACCGTGCCTCTGGTAAAAAGCTTGTGCTTTCTGGTTGAAGTCCGAGACGAGTAGGAAAAGGTCACCGCTACCGTTACGTGCAGCTTGTTCAACGGCATCCAGTAATGCAGAACCAACACCGCGTTTCGCCTGATCTTGCCGGACACCAATCTGTCGCAAGTACATACTGCGAGCAAATGCACCGTCTGCGACGCACCAAGCGAAGCCACACGCTTGATCGCGCTGCTGACCATTGTCGCAATCCGCGACAAATATGCTGTCCTGACGAAGTAACGCACGTTCAAACTGCCGGATGGCTTTTTCCTCGGTGAGGGAGTAGCGCTGCCACAGGGGGAGTGTCGTCATCCAACTGGCAACGATGGGAATATCCATGGGGGTCATGGCACGAATCGATGGTGAGGCGGTGATGTTGTGCATGGTTACATGTTAACAAATACAAGCAAAAATTCCACTACTCCGCCGAATCTCCGCTGGCAGGGGAGCACCACGTCCTCTTGATCAGATCGAGATAGTTGCTTCCCGGGGTGATCTGACCGAGCACGACAGGATATTTCGCCCCGGTCAGGGTAGGTAAATTGCCGGAACGATTGTGCCATGTTTCGTGCGCCAGTAAGGCGAAAACGAGCGCTTCCTTATTGTCACTGTCTAGTCCGACATCCTCATGAGTCAGCACTTTCCCTAACGGCAGCAAACTCTGCAGCAAGCCGATCAGCGATGGGTTGTGCGCCCCGCCACCGCCCAGAATCACCTCGCTAACCGCTGCAGGTGCGAAGCGTTGATATGAATCAAAGATGCTGACCGCCGTGAGCGCCGTGATTGTGGCTACGATACTACCAGCATCCAAGCCACGCTGCTGACCCTCACGAACAAGCTGAGCCGCCAGCGGCATCCCGAACAATTCTCGCCCCGTTGTTTTCGGTGGCTTCACCTCAAAATACGGGTGTGTGGCAAGAGTTTCCAGCCACTCCTCATCTATGCGCCCCTGCTTGGCAAGCTGCCCATCCTGATCGTAGCTCAACTTGCCGTCAGAAATGATCGTCATCGCGGAATCAATCAGTGCATTTCCGGGACCTGTATCGAACGCAAGCGGCAAACTAGTCGTATCCGAGAGCGGCGGCAGAAAGGTCACATTGCCTATTCCACCGATATTCTGAATGGCACGCCACTTCGTAGGATGCCTTAGGAGCAGCCAATCGGCGTAGCCTGTCAGTGGTGCGCCTTGCCCTCCTGCCGCAATATCGCGGGGGCGGAAGTTGCTCACCGTGGTGATTCCGGTACGCTCGGCGATGAGCGCCGCTTCGCCGACCTGCAGGGTTGCGCTAACAGCACCATCAGGCTGCACCATATGCCAGACCGTTTGACCATGCGAACCAATTAGGTCGATCTCCGAGGGATTCAAGCCAGCCTCTTTAATAACCTGAAGTGCGGCAGCCGCGAAAAGCTCACCCATATCGAAGTTTAGCTGACACAGCGTATCCACATGGCTCAGTGCTGGTAGGCAGGCATCCAGAATCCGCTTTTGGAAGCCATCAGGATAGGCATAGGTAATGGCGTGGAGGAGGCGCGCATTGAGCAGAGGGGGTGTACCGGTGATGTCGCAAAGCGCCGCATCAATTGCATCTGCCGAGGTACCGGACATTAAGCCGACGATGTGCATATTCCTCCCACTCACGCTCTACTCTTTGAAAGGTGACGTTGGTAGTAGTTTGTAGCAGCGTGGTTCCATGACACAACAGTTTCGCTCAAAGCGTGAGCTATTGCTACCAGCTCAAAGTAGAAAATGTAGTTCAGGCTGGCATTTCGATCAACCCATTGCCAGACCACTCATAAACTCCAAGAAGCAAGTCCTGCTCTAGGTTTGCACGCAACAACATCAGCCGAATTCAGTTGAAAGCCGCACGATCTGATTGCGCTGTCCGCGTGCAAGGGTTATATTGAACGTAACCCCATATCTCTAATCCCGAAAGGAGTTCTATTTCTGCAGCTTCTGGGAGCGATTACATCGAAACACTACATCACACACAAAAAGTCAACTAGTTTGGAGAGCCTTACATGAATAAGAAATTCCTCGTCTTCCTCCTCGTATTTGTCTTTGTCTGCACTGCCCTAGGATCGGGATCGACTAGCAGTCATGCCCAAACCGCGCCGACTGGCACATGGCTTGGTACGTGGCCCTATGCAGCCCCGGGGACGCATAACCTGAGCAGTTTTGCCACTGGTGGCTTGAACGACAATCTGGGCGTGCTATATCGTCCATTGGTAGAACTACAGGCTGCTTATTATCTGTGGGCAACCAATGAGTATGTACCACTGCTGGCTGAAAAATGGGGTTTTGTTGACGACAACAAAGCCTATGAAATCACCTTCAAAGCTGATGCCAAGTGGAGCAATGGCGATGCCTTCACCAGCGAAGATGTTGTAGACACCTACGCAATTGGTCGGCTGTTAGGCTGGACGCAGTACAACTATATTACTGAAGTCAGCGCCGTTGATGACCACACCGTCCGTTACACCTTCAAGGATGGAGCCGCCTCGCTGCTGGCTGAACGTCTCTTCTTGAAAGAGTACACGGTTGCCCGTGCCAATTACGGCGCACTGGCGGAAGAAGCCAAAGCATTGTTTGCCGCTGGCAAGACCAATGCCGATCAGGAATGGAAGGATCTGGTCACCAAAGTACAGGAGTTCCGCCCCACTGAATTGATCTCCAGCGGTCCATACACCTATTCGCTGGCTGATGTCGGCGAGGCGTTCATGACCCTGCACTGGCAGCCCAACAGCATCTTCTCCGGTTCGGTCAAGTTTGGTGACCTGAAAATCTGGGCTGGTGAGACGGAAGTTACCACGCCGCTAGTGTTGAGTGGCGAACTGGCTCACTCCACCAACGTCTATCCTCCGGCGACGCTGGATGCCTTCACCGCTGCGGGTATTCGTCTGGTAGCGATGCCACGCGGTTATGGTCCGGTGCTGCTGTTCAACCTGAGTTCACCGATCTTCTCCAAGAAGGAAGTCCGTCAGGCAATGGCTTATGCCATTAACCGCGAACAGAACGCGCTGCTGACGGCTGGACTTGGTGCGGCGGCTACCCAATATATGTCCGGTATTCTGGACAGTCTGACGCCTGTCTTGCTGGATGCCGCTGACGTAGACGCGCTCAATAAATATCCTTTTGATCTGGATAAGGCAGCCGAGTTGATGACTGCTGCTGGCTATACCCGCAACGCCGATGGCAAGTGGGCAGATAGCAGTGGTGCGACGATCAGCGTTGAGTACACCTTCCCGGCGGACTTCGCAGACTTCGCGGCAGCAGCGCGGGATGCGACGGCGCAGTTGAACGAATTCGGCTTCGATATTACCGAGCGCGCTCTGCCGTGGCAGGAAGCCCGCGATAATATCCTCGCCGGAACATTCGATCTTTCGGTGTGGAGTTGGGGTGCTGGCGCTCCCTTCGCCTACAACAACCTGACCAACCCGATCCGTCGCTGGACGACGGTACTCACCGCTGACCAGCCCGGTTTGCACTTCAATACCAAGGAAGTGGACTACAACGGCACGACGATCAATCTTGACCAGATGATCATCGAAGTCAGCAATGGTCTTGATGTTGCCCAGCAGAAGAAGAACGCGGGCGAGATCAGCAAGATCCTCAACGAATTGATGCTGTACATTCCCCTGAATGAAGAATTGAGCGTTGAACCGTTTAATGAAAAATCTATCAGCGGAGTACCCGCCGATGACGATCCGATCTGGAAGAATCCCAGCAATGACCATCCGGCGATCTGGTTGATCCTGAATGGTACGCTTGGTCCAGTATCGTAACGTTACCCCCGCCAGTAGCTAAGTAGAAACAAACAGGGGTGTGGCTAACCACGCCCCTGTTCATCTATAACTATTTTTGCCGTCAAAAAATACAGGCTGAACTACGATGTCCGCTGCTCCCACGACCAGTCTCTCGCCACGTTCTGCTGCAACGCCCGACTCGGACGATCCACAGCAAACAGCACTAACCTCTATTCAGCGCCTACGGCGGTTGATGCGCGGCTATTTCTTTCAGACTCTGTTACAGGGTTTATTGACGATCTGGGCTGTCACCACCTTTACTTTCTTTCTCATCCGGCTGATGCCCGGCAGTCCTTTTGAGGTCCTTACCGAACGCTACATACGGCAGGGCATGAATTTTGAAGATGCTTATCGCGCGGCGGCGGCGCTGCTCGACTTTGATCCAAATAAACCAGTGTTACTGCAATATGGGGATTTCATAGGCGGACTGCTCAAGGGCGACCTTGGCAAATCCATCACGCGAGGCGGTGTACCCGTCCTCGATATTATCCTGACCTATCTTCCTTGGACTTTATTCTGTGTGGGCTTGGCGTTAATCGTCAGCTTTACGCTGGGCATCTTGCTCGGATTAGCGATGGGCTACTGGCGCGGCAGTTGGCTGGACAATCTGGTGACGAGCCTCGCTTCCGTCATCTCCGGCATTCCCGACTACGTCATGGCGCTGCTAATCGTGTTGATCTTCGGTGTGCAGCTCGGCTGGTTCAAAGTCGGGCAGATGCGCGGCGGCGTCGATCCCACGATTCCGCCGGGCTTTACGGCGGCATACATTGGCAGTGTCCTGCAATATGCCAGCCTACCGATCCTGATCTACGTGCTTTCCACTATCGGTACGTGGATACTGGCGATGAAAAGCAGCACGATCAGCACACTCGGCGAGGATTACATCACGGTGGCGCAGGCGCGTGGTCTGTCGCCGCGTCGCGTGCTGATGACTTACATCGGGCGGAACGCGATGCTGCCCTTGATCACCCGACTGGCGATCAATGTGGGCTTGGTGGTCGGTGGCAGCGTGATCATCGAGCAGCTTTTCCTGTATCCCGGACTGGGCAACAACCTGTATGTTGCCATCACGGGACGCGACTACACGACCATGCAGGGCATCTTTCTGGTGATCACTATTGCCGTTGTGCTCTCCAACATATTTGCCGATCTGGTGATCGGCTGGCTCGATCCGCGCGTGCGCGTCGAGAAGAAGGAGAACACCTAGCATGAACGGCTTGGAAACGGTAGCCACCCCGGCTGGCTTGGTCATCGGCTTTGTCTGTGGACTCGTTCCTTTGGCTACAGGCATTTACTATAAGCGCTGGCGGGCAGGTATCGGCGGATTCCTGTTGTGTCTGCTGTCGGGGTTTGCCTGCGGGTTCTGGGGTGGTATCCCCATGATCTTGCTCAGTTATGCCATTGTGCTCAGTTACGCTTATATCAATAAACAGGATCCCTTTACCTCTCGCGCGGCGATCGATGAAGTGAACTTCGACGAGACGCGCCTCGAACAATTTCAGCGGCAAATGGCGTCGGTCGGCAGTTCGGCGCGGTCATTCTTTCGTGCCATACTGCGCAACAAATCAGGCTTTATCGGTTTTCTGGGTGTGTTGTTTTTCGTGCTGGTATCTGTATTCGGTCCGCTGTTCATCCCCTATGAGGGATCAGCGCACATGGAGCGCCGTCAGCCGGGAGCACGCTCGATGGTGGCGCCGCCCAGCGCAGAGCATATCTTGGGACTTGACTGGAAAGGGCGCGATGTCCTCTCGCATATGGTGCACGGTGGTCAGAAGTTGATCATTACCTCGCTGGAAGCGGGCGTGATCGCTACGCTGATCGCGGTGGTGCTCGGCGCGGCAGCCGGATTACTCGGCGGATTTGTGGATCAGGCACTGACCGCTATCTCCAACTTCTTTCTGACGATTCCCTCTCTGCCGCTGCTGCTGGTGCTGGCAAGTGTGATCAGCTTCAGCAGTGACTTTATGCTGGCGGTGCTGTTCGGGGTACTCAACTGGCCCACCCTGATGCGGGCGGTGCGGGCGCAAGTGCTGAGTCTGCGGCAGCGCGACTTCGTGCAAGCGGCTATCTCGCTCGATTTAGGGCTGTGGCACATCATTACGCGCGAAGTGCTGCCAAATATGATCAGCTACATCGCCCTGAATCTGATCATCACGACGCGCATGGCGATGTATGCCATCGTGGCGCTGGTGTTCCTCGGTTTAGTGCCGTTACGAGAGCCGGATTGGGGCGTGATGATCTTCACGGGCAGGCAGCAAGGCGTGCTGTTTCTGCCACAAGCAGCGGGAATGATGCTCTCGCCGATCGTCGCCATTGCCCTGTTCCAATTGTCACTGGTCTTGTTCTCGCGCTCACTGGAAGAAATATTCAATCCGCGCCTGCGGGCAGGATTGTAGGACAATAAGGGTATGAATAGTAGTAAGCCTGTTCTTAGCGTTCGCAACCTCAGTGTTAGTTATCAGGCGCAGCGTGGTTGGGTGCGGGCGGTCAGTAAAGTCTCCTTCGATCTACATGAAGGCGAAACCTTAGCCTTCATCGGGGAGTCGGGCTGTGGTAAATCGACGTTAAATCTGGCGCTGATCCGTACACTGCCCAAGTCAGCGGTGATCGACAGCGGTGAAGTCCTCTACACACGGCGCGATGGTTCTACGATCAATATCCTCAGCCTCAACAAGGCGGCTATGCGCCGCTGGTTGTGGTCAGAATGCGCGATGGTCTTTCAAGGGGCGTTGAACTCGCTCAACCCCGTCATCCGTATCGCGGACACCTTCTACGAAACGGCGAACGCCCATGGCATGAGCAAAGCTGAATGCAAGAAGCGTTCTCTTGAACTGCTGGAGAAAGTACGCCTCGATGCGCCGCGCGTATTCAACAGCTATCCGCACGAACTCAGCGGCGGGATGAGGCAGCGCGTGCTGCTGGCGTTAAGTTTGCTATTGCGCCCGCAAATCGTGATCATGGACGAGCCGACGACGGCGGTTGACATCCTGACTCAACGCTCGATCCTTGAAGTCTTGAAGCAACTACGTGCCGAGTATAAGTTCAGCGTCATTTTCATCAGTCACGACCTCGCGGTTGCCGCCGAGATCGCCGACACCATCGCCACTATGTATGCGGGCGAACTGGTGGAAATCGGTCCGGTTGATGAAGTTTTCTACCGTCCGCGACACGCTTACACGCTGGCGCTGCTGGATGCGGCACCGCGTTTGAGCACCGCGCGGGAAGATTTGAGCAGTATTCGGGGCAAGCCGCCCGATTTGATTCAGCCGCCATCAGGCTGCAAATTCCATGAACGCTGTAGTTTCGTCAGGGATCATTGCAAGACTAAGCTACCGCTGCTAGTCCCCGCTGAGGACGATCCAAGGCATAAGGTCGCCTGTTTCGAATCCGCACGGGTGCTGGCGACACAGCGTAAAGGAATGGTGGCATCCTCATGACCGATACTCCTCTGGTTGAACTAAACGGCGTCTATCGCACCTTCGCCAAGGATCGACAGACGATTCCGGTGCTGCAAGATATTAATTTGCAGGTGCAGCCCAACGAGATCATCTGTCTGGTTGGCGAGTCGGGCTGTGGCAAGACGACCACAGGGCGGATCATCGCGGGGTTGCTGGATGCCAGCAAAGGTACCGTCTTGGTCAACGGACGTCCGCGCAGCGACTATAGCAGAGAGCAGCAGCGCCAGTTACGACGCGATTTTCAAGTGGTCTTTCAAGACCCCTTCGCCTCGCTGAATCCGGCGCATACCATCGCCGATATTTTGTCCTTTCCCTTACGGCGTCATCGCATGGTCAAAGATCGCATAGCACTGCGACGGCGCATCTGGGAACTGCTGACGACGGTGGATTTGACGCCACCGGGTGACTTCATCCAGAAGTATCCCCATCAACTCAGCGGCGGTCAGCGTCAGCGCGTCAGCATCGCCCGTTCGTTGACCGTTCAGCCGCGCCTGATCGTCGCTGATGAGGCGGTCAGTATGGTCGATGTCAGCATTCGCATTGGCATACTTAAGATGCTGCGCAAACTGCGCGACGATCTAGGCATGGCGATAGTCTTCATCACCCACGATCTGGCGCTAGCCAAGTATTTTGCGTGGGAAGGGCGGATCGCCGTGATGTATCTGGGGCGGATCGTGGAGATCGGCAATACCCCCGACGTGATCGGCAATCCGGCGCATCCCTATACCCGTGCGCTGCTTTCCGCCGTACCGGAAGCCGATCCCGATGTAACGCGCCGCAAACAGCCGATGCAACTGCGCTCCGATGAAATCCCGCGCCTGACCGAGATTCCCTCTGGCTGCGCTTTTCATCCGCGCTGTCCCTTCTTCTTACCCGGCGTTTGCGATCAGGAAGTGCCCGCCCTTGCCGTCCCGCCACAATTCGAGCAGCAGGTCGCCTGTATCCCACTAACACGCTATGGCACGCTGCACCCTGACGCGACTGTACCGTTGGAAGGACGTACTCGGCTTGACTCTTGAATCGCTACGAGGATTTTTGCAGCTCGGGTTCATGGTGAGTATCTGTGGACTGCTCTCTGCCCTGATGCAGCCGAACCGGAGCAGTACAAATGGAGCGTTCGTGCTCAGTGTCTGCAGTGCAGTCATGGGAGCAACGCTGATTGGCGGTTCGATCCTCTTGACGCAAGTGATCAAACGCGCTGTCTTCGCTGAAACAGACAGCGAGACCGAGACAGAACCGGACGAAACCTACAACGCTGACAAAGGATCGTAGTGAATGACCACGCCGCTAGAAGTGCAAATCGGGCAACTGTTGGTCGTTGGTTTTCAGGGTACAACGGCACCGCCCTATCTCTTAGACTGGCTGGCACAGGGACGTGTCGGTGGTGTGATCCTGTTCGCGCGTAATGTCGAGAATCCAGCGCAACTGGCTGCTCTGACTAACACACTACATCGCGCGGCAGCCAGCCCCATCCTGATAGGTATCGATCAGGAAGGCGGTACGGTTGCCAGATTGCGACGCGGGTTTACCGAGATTCCCAGTGCTAGAGCACTTGCCAACAGCGCCGATCCGGCAGTCTGTGAGGCATGTTATCGCGTTCTGGGGGAAGAAATGCGGGCGCTGGGGATCAATTGGGATTATGCGCCAGTGCTTGATCTGCTCTACAACCGCGATAATGCCAGTCTGGGCGTGCGTTCTTTTGGCACCGATTCTGATGACGTCAGTTTGTTTGCCAGCGCCGCCGTGCGTGGCTTACAAGCGGCTGGAGTGGCTGCCTGTCCCAAGCATTTCCCCGGTCTCGGCAACACGCCAGTGGATACACACCTTGCATTGGCTGCACTGGATACCCCGTTGGATCACCTGCGCGAAATCGATCTGGTGCCTTATCGCATGGCGCTAAAAGCAGGTGCCGCCAGCGTGATGACGACACACACCGTCTACAAGGCACTCGATCAGCAGCATCCAGCGACCCTTTCCGATGTAATTATCCAAGTGCTGCTGCGTGAAGAATTGGGTTTCGATGGGGTGGTCACCAGTGATTGTATGGAAATGAAGGCGATCACCAATCACTATGGCGCGGCAGAATCGGCAGTACTGGGAGCGCTGGCAGGCTTGGATGTCATCCTGTTCAGCCATACGCGAGAGCTGCAAGCGGCTGCCTATGACGGTCTGCTGGCAGCCGTCAACAGTGGACGCCTGCCACTCAGGCGGATTGAACAGGCAAACAGACGACGGGCACAATTGCTGGAACGTTTTGCCGTCACCGCGGAAGCGGATTTGAGCGTGATCACGAAGCCTACTAATGTGGAGGTCAGTTATCAGGCAGCCTTGCAGGGATTGCGCTGCATGCGTCGGGAGTCGAACCCTGTGCCAACCGCAGAGAACATTGTGGTGATCGAGTTCGCCTCTCTACTGGAATCGGATATTCTGGAAAGCGGAGGACAAACTGGCTTCGGGGAACTGATCGCCGAGCGGCTGCCGCAAGCGCGTTGGCTTGCCTTGAGATCATCCGGCGATGACGAGCGCCTTGCTCAGGCTGTTGACTTAGTGCGCAGCAGTACCCTCACTATCCTCGTTACCCGCAACGCACATCTGATCGCGGATCAGCGGCAGCACGCTGGGCAGATCGCGAAAGCGGCGGCACGCCTGTGGCATATTTGCCTGCGCAATCCCGACGACGCCGACCTGTATCCCAGTGCCGCTACCATTTACTGTACCTATGGCGACAGTCAACCTCAGCTTCGCGCGGTAGTAGCGGCGCTACTGGGAGACTATGAACCGACTGCTGGACGAGGGGAGTCGGACTTTTTACAAAAGCAAAACGACAAGCAAGGCGGTTAGCAGTGCGCCCCTCTACTTCGGTACAACTCGGCATCGATGTGTTACAAGCGCAGGAATTCAGGTTGCTGCGCGGTAAGCGTGTTGGGTTGCTGACCAACGCTGCCGCTGCGGATCAGCAGCTACGCCTGACTTATCAACTCTTTGTGCAAGCTGCGCGTCGAGGCGATTTTCATCTGGCGGCTGTCTTTGCGCCGGAACATGGCTTTGCCGCTAGTGAACTTGATGGTCGGAAAATCGACTCACAGGTGGATCAGCGCAGCGGTGTGCCGATCTACAGCTTGTATGGACAGAACTTCCGACCAACAGCCGATATGTTGAAGGATCTTGATGTCCTCGTTTGCGACCTTCCAGACATCGGCGTGCGTTACTATACGTATGCTTGGACTGCTGTGCATGTCCTGGCAGCAGCGGGCGAACTGGGCTTGCCGATGGTGATCCTCGACAGACCGAATCCCTTAGGCGGGGACAGCGTAGCTGGTGGCGGCGTTGCCGCGGGATTTGAGTCACTGGTAGGACTGTACAGCGTCCCCATCCGGCATGGACTGACGCTTGGCGAATTGCTGCGCTACGTCAACACCCGCTATCTGGCGCAACCAGCCGACCTGACGGTCATTAAATGCTTGGGTTGGGAACGCTGGATGCGCTGGCAAGACTGCAACTTGATCTGGATTCCCACCTCTCCGGCGATGCCGAACTATGCCACCGCCCAGCAGTATGCTGGTGCCTGTTTGGTGGAAGGCACGAATTTCAGTGAAGGACGCGGTACCTCGCTGCCCTTCCAGATTGTGGGAGCGCCGTTCGCTGACGCCGAAAACTTGGCAGATCGGTTGAATGCGGAGAATTGGGACGGGGTGCGCTTTCGTCCGTACTGGTTCCAACCGCAGTCAGGCAAATTTAGTGGTGAGCAGTGCGCTGGCGTGCAAGCCCATCTCGTTGCTGACCGTGACTTCGATCCGGTGCGCGTCTGGTTAGGGGTGCTGCGTCATTTGCGCGATGCCTATCCGGGGAAATTTGCGTGGCGTGAGGCGGATGACGATCACTTCTATATAGATCGGCTGGCTGGTTCCGCTGAACTGCGGCAGAGCTACGATGGCGGAGCGAGTGAGCAGGAGATATTGGCACATTGGGGCACCCACAGCCGGGCCTTTGAACAGGAACGTCGGGAGGTGCTGTTATATGCCTGAACTGAATTTGGAACTGAATACGGCGCTAGACCAACTCGCACGGGATTACGTCGATTCGGGTTGCCCCGCGGTGGTCATCGCCGGACAGCGCGACGGCAACTTGATCTTTCAGCAAGCGTGGGGCTGGATCGACCCGCAGGAACGGCAAACACCTGCCAGCATCAGCACACTCTTTGATCTGGCATCCGTGACCAAGCTGTTCACCACGACGGCATTTCTGGCGCTGGTCAGTGAAGGGCTGATCACCCTTGATGCGCCAGTGATGGAGATCATTCCGGAATTTGGTGGGCAGCCGCGTCCGGTTGATGGTGGGGTCGATCCGCACAGTAAGCAGCCGTTACCGATCTCCGAACAGGCGCGTGGCTTACGCATCGATCCCGCGCAGGTCACCTTTCGTCATCTGCTGACGCACACCTCTGGACTCGCTGCGTGGCGTCCGGTGATGTATGCCGCTGGCGCTGCCCCGGCACCTCCCGATACGCCTGATCCGCTGACCCGTGCGGAACGCTGGCGGCAGGGTTTGGCTTATATCTGCGAATCGCCGTTCGTAGCTCCTGTAGGCGCGGAGGTGCGCTACAGCGATCTAGGTTTGATGCTGCTGGGCGAAAGTGTAGCGCGCTTATCGGGCTGCCTGCTCGAGCAGGCGATCCAACAGCGGGTGCTCGATCCACTTCAATTAGGTGCACAGGCGGCGTGTTTCAATCCCATCCGCGATCAGGGCTTATCGCGCGACCAGATCGCCCCGACGGAAATGGATGAAACGTGGCGCTGCCGCCGCGTCTGGGGTGAAGTTCACGACGAAAATGCGTGCGCTGTAGGCGGTGTAGCGGGACATGCAGGCTTGTTCGGGACTGCTGCAGCGGTGCTTGCTCTTGGTGCGGCGTGGCAGCATCAACCTGAGATTTTCGGCATCAGCCGCGAGATTGCCGCGGAAGCGACACGAGAGCAAGCGAACAGCAATGCTGAGCGACGTGGCTTAGGCTGGATGCTTAAATCAGAAGTTGGCTCCTCGGCAGGCGAACGTTTTAGCATGACATCCTTCGGACACACCGGATTCACAGGCACCTCCTTGTGGATCGATCCGCAGGCACGCTTGGTCGTCGCCTGTCTGACCAACAGTGTCTACGTAGGTCGAAAGGTTTACGACACCAAACCGTTCCGCCGCGCCGTGCATACAGCCTTCGCGGAGTTAAGCTAACTCATGAGCGAGGTTTTTATTGGTTTAGATGGTGGCGGTAGTAATCTGCGCGCAGTCGCTACCGATGCTCAACTCAACTTGCTGGCAGAGGTGCAGAACAGCGGCGTTAGCGCTAACCCCTCGGTGGTCGGCTTGCCGGAGACAGCAGCGCAGATCAGCGCGATTCTAGAGCAAGTGCTTCGCGCTATCGACCGTCCTAGCAGCGCTGTGCGTGCCGTCGGCTTGGGAATCGCGGGCATGGCTGATCCTCGCTATCACGCCGATCTCCGTTCTATGGTGGGGGCTGTTTTGCCCGACGCACAGGCGGTGATCAGCAGCGATTTTGAGATCGCCCTGATCGGTGCCACTGGCGAACGGCGCGGAATACTCTTGCTAGCGGGCACAGGAAGTGTCGGTTTTGGCGTCAATGCGGCTGGCGAGCAAGCATTGGTTGGTGGTTGGGGCTATCAACTAGGCGATGAGGGCGGCGGTTCATGGATCGGACGGGAAGCACTGCGCCTGATCGTTGCTGCCACCGATCAAGGAATCCCGTGTCCTCCGCTGGGGCTGACCATTATGAAGCAACTGGGTATCGAGCAGCCACGCGATCTCGTCTCGTGGCTTTACGGACGCAGCGCAACGCCGCCTGTCCGCGAGATTGCCGCTCTAGCACAGACCGTGCTAGCAGCCGCGGCGGCGCACGATAGCGATGCCCTTACCATCGTTGAGGCAGCCGCTGACGCCCTGTTCAGGATTGCCCGCTTGGTGCAGCAGCGGCTGAACGTTGGCCCTGATTTCAAGCGCAATCAGCTTGCCTTTGCTGGCGGACTATTGCAGCAGAGTAATCCCCTCAGTCAACGGGTCTGCAGCCGCCTTGGCTTGCCCACTCTTCCCATCCCGCGTTATCCTCCAGTGATTGGGGCAGCGATATTAGCGATAGAGGAAGAGAAAGCGAACTCCCGTGAATAGCATTGGTCAGACAGAGGCGCAAAATCCGAGCACAGCACAGATCGACAGCCTGCCGACACTCGATGTCTTGCGCCTGATACACGAGCAAGACGAGGCGGCTGTGAGGGCAGTGCAACAGGCATTGCCAGCCATTGCTCGAGCCGTGGATATGATTGCCAAGCAGCTAGCGCAAGGCGGCAGGCTGTTTTATGTCGGTGCAGGTACCAGCGGTCGATTAGGTGTGCTCGACGCCGTGGAATGTGCCCCTACTTTCAGCGTCGATGCCGAACTCGTGCAGGGCGTTTTGGCAGGCGGATTGACCGCCTTCACAAACGCCGCCGAAGGTATTGAAGATGATGCCGGGGCGGGCAAACGCGATCTTCAGGAACGAGGACTAACCTCAACAGATGTAGTGGTAGGCATCGCGGCAAGCGGCAGGACTCCTTACGTACTTGGTGCCTTCCAGTATGCTGATGAAGTAGGCGCGCAGACGGTTGGGATTGCCAATAATGAGCCATCTGCTGTGCTGGATGCCGCGCGGTTCCCTATTCCTCTACTTACTGGCGCAGAAGCGATCACAGGTAGTACCCGCATGAAGGCTGGAACCGCGCAGAAGATGACCCTCAACATGATCAGCACTGCGGTTATGATTCAGTTGGGCAAGGTGTATGGCAACCTGATGGTTGATGTTAAGGCAAGCAACGCCAAGCTGCGTGATCGTGCTGCTCGAATTGTGGGGCAAGCAGCAAGCATCGATGCAGAGTTAGCGAACCAGCTCTTGCAGTCTGCGGATTTTGAGGTCAAGACCGCCATCGTGATGGGGAAGCTAAAGGTAAGTGCCACCGAAGCAAGGCAGCGTCTAGAGGCGGCAAAGGGATTTTTACGGCAAGTGATCGGCTGAACCGCAGTCAACCGCCCATCGGATTAAACAGTACACAGAGGCACGTGTTATGACCGACATGCTGGTGAAGTTATACGCACTACCGCCACTTGAACCACTGCTGCAGCAGCAACGGGATCAAGGGATTACTATTCGACGCGCCCTTGCACCTGAAAAACATCATATCCTGCACTGGGTTCGACAACAATTCTCGGAGTTTTGGGTTAGTGAGTGCGATGTAGCGATCAACAGTAAGCCTGTATCTTGTTGGATAGCAACATTCGAGGATGCCCTTATTGGCTTCGGTTGTTACGATACCACCTGTAAAGGCTTTTTCGGTCCCACTGGCGTAAGCGAATCCGCCCGTGGACGTGGAACGGGCACGGCTTTGCTGCTGGTTTGTTTACACGATATGCGTAGTCAAGGCTACGGCTACGCAATCATCGGGCACGTGGGTCCGACCTCATTCTATGAGCGCGCCGTTGGTGCTACGATCATCCCTGATTCATCGCCTAGCGTTTATGCTGGACTGCTGCGCAAGTAAGCAATCCCTCGTGCTATCCGCAACTGGCAAAAAGAAGCCTGCCCATAGTCACCGCGACGAAAAGCGAAAGGATTGATACAAGTTTCCCATTGTTGCCGCATGTTCCGAGGGCATAGTTTTGACCCCTGCAGGAATCATCCGCAGCGCTTCCGGCAAACTTGCGTAACTACCCACTCCTTGCGCCGTTAATATGGCAGCGCCGAGCGTAGCATCGCCATTATGGTAGTCGATTGGCTGCGCTAACGTATCTGCGATGATTTGTCTCCATAGTGCGCTGCGCCCACCACCGCCAGACATTCGTATATTGCGCACGGGATGCCCCATCTGCTGGAAATCGTCGGCGATCTCGCGCAGCGCGAAAGCAGTGCCTTCCAATACCGCGCGTACCATGTCGCCGCGTGTGCTGGCATAGGTTAGCCCGCTAAAAGCAGCCGTCGCCAGCGGATCGCCATGCGGACTGCCGCGTCCCATTAAGTAGGGCAAGAAGCGTACCCCATGACTGCCGGGAGGGATTTCTGCCGCTTCCGCTAGAAGCTGGTCCAGTAACTCGGCAGGCTTAAGGTTAACACTGCCCGCCGTGCCAGCGATGATCCCGCCAAACCAGTCGAGCGTACTGGCGCCCGCTTTGGTCTGCCCGCCAGCGATCCACACTGATGGTAGATAGAGCCAGTTGAATAAGCCATGATCCACGCGAATATCATCTGACAGCGCGGAATCGACAAGGACACGCAGCACGCCATTTGTGGACAGCGTGATCACCGCGTCGCCGGGGTGAATCGCTCCCATCGACAGCGTTGAGGAGGCACCATCGTTCAGCCCGATGACGACTGGCAAGCCAGCGGATAGCCCGACTTCCCGCGCGATCTCAGGACGCAATCTGCCGACAATCTGTGTAGGCGCAAACACGGGCGGCAGGCGATCCAGCGACCAACCGCAAGCCGCGATCACCTCTGCTTCCCATGCGGCTGCCCCCGGTCCACTGGATGGTTCCGTAGCGACTTCACCTGTTAACCAACATACGAGATAATCTTTGATGCTGAGGGCATAGCGCGCTTGCTTGACTGCAGCAGGGAAATGTTCTTGCGTCCACAGTAAGCGGGGCAGCAGATTGTGCAGTGGTGACCCCATGCCCGACCACAGATGACCTAGCTTCTGACGCAGCCACTGCCCTTGTGGGGTGCAGCGTTCATCTTGCCATGTTGCTGAGGTTTCGATCAGGGGTGCGCCCTCAGCATCGATCAGCACTAAGCTGGGTCCGTGCGCGGATAGCCCGATGCCGATCATCTCGTTGGCACGTTCACCAAGGGCAGCCGTCACCTGGCGCAGCGCCGCCGCAAGCGCCTGCGTCCAATCGGCGGGGCGTTGTTCCGCCCAACCGGGTTGTGGAAAGTACGTCGGATAGCTAACTGCCGCTTCGGCTAGGCGAGTACCCTGAACATCATAGACCGCCGCTTTGGCATTGGTTGTGCCCAGATCGAGAGCCAGCAAAAGGTCGCTCATAGTTGGTCTATTATCACGTAGAACTAGATCTGCGGACCGTAGGTTAGCAGCCCACCATCAACCACAATATCTACCCCCGTAATGTAACTGGCGGCATCGCAAGCAAGGAAAGCGACTACCGCCCCAATATCGCGCGGCTGACCAACGCGCTGGATCGGGATCTGGGCTTCGACGGCACGACGCCTATCGAGATCCGCGAGATGAGCAATGTTGCCTGCTGCTTCCATCACACCGGGGCTGACGATGGCGACGCTGATCCCGTGAGGCGCGAGTTCAAGTGCCAGCGCTCGCGTCATGGTGACAAGCGCTCCCTTGCTGACGGCATATGCCAGCGGTCCATTGAGTGGACGATGTGCCTGTGTCGAGCCAATGATCACAATACGCCCGCCACTTGTTTGAATCATGGCGCGTGCCGCCGCTTGGACACAGAAAAAGGTGCCTGTCACATTGGTATCGAGAACAGCGCGCCAATCAGCTTCTTTCGCCTCTAGCAATGGTGCTTCATGATAGAATCCAGCATTGCAGACCATGACATCCAAGCGCCCGAAGCGTTCGACGACTTGCCCGACCATCTGCTGCACTTCCGCCTGCACGCGGATATCCGCGGCGACGATCATGGCATTTTCCGGCGCGGGCAACATGGCGAGGGTCGCATTAGCGCCATCTGCCTCGCCGACGTAACCGATGGCGACCTGCGCTCCCGCTTCTGCCAGTCGCAGCGCAATTCCCCGCCCGATACCTGATCCTGCGCCCGTCACCAGCGCCACTTTACCTTGCAGATCGACCAGATTGCTCATGGTCACTGCTCCTTACTCGCGCTTGCAGTGAGTAGTTGGCGCACTGCCGCCGCGATGATCTGTTCTTCGCCAACGCCAAGCGGACGGAAATCGATCTCGATGACGCCGAACTCGACACTATGGTTACGTGTGCGAATGCTCGGTGTGTAGGCTTCCAGCTTGGCGACCAATTCCCGCGCCGTGATGCCTGCGAGCAGAGGATCAATCATCAGCCGCAGCCGGACGATCTCAGGGCGCGTGGCATCCACTTCCGGCAGCGCCGTCAAGCCAGCAATACCCGCTAGTGACTGCTGCATTGCCGCCGCCCGTTCCGCGTCTGTGGAAACTGCACTTCCGCGCACAAATTGCTGTAGTGCCGCCAGACAGCCGATGATGCCCTCTTTACCAATTTTCATCGCCCGCCCGATGCCGCTGTTCTGCTGTGCACAGGCATCGATCAGGTCACGACGCCCGCAGATGATCCCTGAGGTCGGCGCGTTCAAGCCTTTGTGACCACTGTAAATCACCAGATCAGCGCCCGCCGCGATGTATTTACGCAAATCCGTCTCCGCCGCGGCATCAATGATGACGGGGATGTTTTGTTCGTGCGCGATGCGGATCGTCTCGGCTAAGCTGATCGCGCCGCCCGGATGCGCGTGATGCGACACCACGAACATGACTGCGGCGGTGTGCGGCGTGATCGCTTGCCGCAGTTGATGTGGTAGGGTGCGGTTGGTCGCACCGATCTCGACCACCTTCGCCCCCGTCAGCGCCATCATTTGCAGGATGGAGCCACCGAAATGAATGCTGTGCCCCCGCTGGATCAGGATTTCATCGGGTGGGCTAGACAGAAAAGGCAGACTCTCTGTGCGCGCAAGGTCGCCGCGTGTTAGGCAAGCCGCGGTGCTGATAGCGATGCCTGCCGCCGCGCAGGAGGTGATGAATCCTGCTTCCGCGCCTGTCGCCTGCGCGATCAGCCGATCTGCTGCTCGCATCAGTTCTGCCAGATCGACGAAATGCTGCCCTGCTTCCACCATTGCGGCGGCTGTTTCGTCGGAGATCACGGAAGCACCCAACACGGTCAACTTACCCGCCGCATTGACGATACGCCGCAGTCCCAATTCCTCGAATACGCTCATAGCCATGCGCTCACTTCAACCAGCCTTTATCGGCTTCTTCAAGGGCGCGATCAACGACCCATGTCATTAGATCGAGGATCGCGGTATTCAGCGGGATCGGTGTGCCATCTACTTTGGCTTCAGGGCGCACACTGTAGCCATCGATCATCCCCTCGTCGGCGCAGCGTTGGATGATCGCGGGCAGATCGATGCTGCGATTCACCTTGGTGGAGCCGGAGAGCGCTTCGATGCACACACCGATGGCATAAGCCGCCCAATTTGAGCTGGCACCGACGACAGGCACATCGGAGTCGGTCATCGCCGCGATAGTTTCCCCGACGGGCGTGATCTGCATCAACGCCTCGCGCATATTGCCCATGCCCATCTCGTTGCCGCCATCGCCCAAGCCCACGCGCAGGATATTCCGTTCTTTTGCTTGAAAGAAGAAGTGATCCGCTTTGGCTAGGTGCTCATGTACGATGGCACGTCCGCCCGCCGTATGGGCAAAGCCATCGGAGGCAACGGAGGGCATCTCCACCGCGATTAATGCCGCAGGCTTGATCTCGCTGAGAAAGCGCTGTGCCACTTGCTGTGCGTCGGCATCATCGACGGGGCAGTCCAGAAAGGCGACGGCAGAAGCATTGACTTTGCCACGCTTCGCCAGCAGCGCCTTCTCCAGATCGGTGACCAGCAAGCCAGCAGTGCGGCTGGGCGTGATGCAGCTTGGTTTCAAGGCACCATCGATGATGATCACCGGTACGGCGTCGAGCACTTCTTCCAGCACCCGCGCTAGATAAATCGCGCCGATAGGTCCATCCGTCTCGGTGATCCCGCGACCAAGAAATGAGCGCGAGGGGAAGCCTGTGATAATGCCCACCACATCACCGCGTCCGACGACATCGCGCAGCCGCTGCGCGGCGGTCATCGCCAGTGGTGCACTAACGACCTCAACAGCGGCTTGATACAGCGCGGGGATGATCCCCTTGCCACGTGTATCAATCGACATCAAATGATCGATCTGCCAGCCAATGCGCTCAAACAGCGTCTCGACAGCGGGCAGCTTGACCACCCGTTCGCCATACCGTTCTGCCATGAATAAATCCTTAGCAATACGTCGTCGTCATGATTTATAGGCAAGCAAGCCCGTTTGCGCTATAGGCGCACCAGAATCTTGCCTGTACTGCGTTGACTCATGCGCGTTAGCGCATCCGGCACCTGTTCCAGATTAATCACCTGCTCGACTAAACTCGCTGTATCCAGTCGATCATCATTGAGCAGCCGTGCAGCGGCATCGAAAGTTGCTGGCGTCATCCCTGCCGCTGCCGTGATCGATAGCTCTTTCGCCAGTATGGACGAGGGTGAGATTGCCGCCCGATCTTGCGGATCGGAAACACCGAACAGGACAATGCGCGTGCGTGGTGTCGCCCAGTCCAGACTGCGTTCAACAGCAATAGCTTTGCCACTCGTCTCGATCACCGCCATGAGCGACCCGTCCGCCCATGCGCGTATCTGTGCCGCTGTCTCGTCAGCGCTGCCGCTGCGTGGCACTATCCAACCTGCTTCCGCTCCTGCCGCCAGCGCTATGCGCACTTTATCCGCGTTCGGATCAACGACGGCAACTGATACCGCGCTGTCGTCGTCGTTGCTGGCGCTGAAGCGCAGCGCTTGGATGAGCAATCGCCCCAACGTGCCAGCGCCGCTGACGAGGACGCGAGTGCGCCCGTCGTTACCTTTGATTCGGGGCAGCGCGACGGCAGTTTCGAGAGCATGAAGCACACAGGCAAGTGGTTCCATCCACACGGCACGCTCGGCAGTCATACCATTTGGCAGCGCCACCAGTTGCTCGCCACGTACCAACGTGAATTCTGCCAAGCCGCCGTCGTGCGTGTTCCCCAAACATTCAAAGTTGGCGCACAAGTGTGGGCTACCATTGCGGCAGGGGAGGCAGTGACCACAGAAGCGCGCCGGACTGACTCCCGCCAACTGTCCGATCCATGCCGGATCGACGCCCGCGCCCACCGCCGTGACCACTCCCGCCAACTCGTGACCAAGCACGCGCGGTGGCTTAACAGCGAAATGTCCCATCATGATGTGCATATCGGTCATGCATAGACCAACGCTGTGCACGCGCAGCAGCGCTTCGCCAGCAGCAGGGACAGGCGTCGGCAAACTCGCCGCTTGCACTTCCCCGATACCGCGAAAGACCATTGCTCTCATCTCGCCACCGCAGCGTTTGTTATAAGCTTTCTACCCACGCATCGTAATCAACGAATACCTGCATATTGTTGTCTTTGGGCACGTCGGCAACATTGGGAGAGACGAAGGCACGCGGCGGCAGTTTGCCCTGCTTACCCAACTCTGTGGTTACCTCTGCCAGCAGCGCCTGCGTGATGGCGATAAAGGTCAGTGTTGAGGATGCCGCGACATTGCCCTTCATGCCGTCCACGCTGATGATCGCGTCTTCGACGGGTGAGCAGTTGTCGATCACGATGTCAGCAATGGCGTGCAGCGGTTTGCCGGAGGAATGTGTTGGCTTGTTCACCGCGCTATTGGGACCGCAGGTGACGGCGATCACCGTTAAGCCTTGCGCTTTGGCGATCAAGGCGAGATCGATGGACGCCGCGTTCATACCGCTGTGGGAGTACAGCAGCATGCAATCGCGGGAGTCTAGCTTGTGCTTGTGGGAGCGCATGACGACTTCCATATAGCCTTCCTGCCGCTCCAACCAGATCAACTCCTGAGCGCCACCGGAACCAGTCACGTTTTGCCACTGCAAACGCGCATCCATGATCGGGTGGAAGCCTACATAAGAGCCGTAGCGGGGGAACATATCCAGCACCGGAATCACCGAATGCCCGGAGCCAAACATATGCACGGCACGCCCGACAGCGATGGAGGCAGCCATCGCTTGAGCAGCTTTCTGAATATTGCCAGCCTGCGTGGTACGTACCTTTTCTAAAAGTTCAATCCCTTTGAGTAGATATTGATCGGCGGTCATGGTTACTCCTGTTGTGTAGTGATTAGCTCGCCAATTTTTGAACAAGTTTAAGCTGTTTAGCTCTTTACTGCGCCAGCGGTCAAGCCAGCGACAATGTAACGCTGAAGGACGAAGGCGAGGATCAGCGGCGGGATGCTGCCGATCACGCCGCCGGTAGTCATCAAGCCATAATCCACGCCGAACTGCGTGCTGAATTCGGTCACTGCTACGGTGATCGTTTTCGCCTTCGACGCCGTGAAGATCAGCGCCATCAGGAATTCGTTCCACGATGAGAGGAAGGTGTAAGCACTCACCGCCACCAATCCGGGACCGGACAGCGGCACGATCACCCGTATGAACGCGCCCAGCGCTGTGCAACCATCGATAGCCGCAGCTTCTTCCAGATCGCGCGGGATGGTCTGGAAGTAACTATCCATGATCCAGATCACGGTAGGCAGCAAGAAGCCAGAATAAAGCAAGATCATGCCGTGCCACGAGTCCATCAAGCGCAGGGAGGCATTAAGCGACTGCATGGCAATGTACAGGGGAATGATGATGACGATGACAGGCAGCATCTGGGCGGTTAGCGTGCCCAGCAGCAGCCCGCGCCTGCCGGGAATATCCAGACGGGCGAAGGCATACGCGGCGAGCGATCCTGTGACCATACAGACGACGGTGGTCAGTGTACTGATGACCAGACTGTTGCCCATCGCACCGAGGAATCGGGCGGCGGAGCCGGGCACGTTCTGTCCGGGCTGCGGACCAAAGATCAATGCTTCGTAGCGGAACAGCGTCGGGTTCTCTGGAATCCAGTGCGGCGGTGTGTTAGTCAGTTCAGTCTGCGCTGAGATGCTAGAGATGATCATCCACGCAAAAGGGGCGACCACAGCGAACAGGAACATGGCGACGAAACCGTAGAACACCAGCGTGTTCACGATGGATCGCGGTTTCTGACGCGGCTGTCTGTCGTTGCCGCGCTTAAAGCCTAATCTTGATGTTGATGTTGAGGTAGCCACGTTAGTATTCGACCTCTCTATACAGTGCCCGCTGATAGAGTAATACCAGTACCATCACTGCAAAGGTGAGTAGATATGCCGCTGCCGCGCCGCGTCCTAAGTCGAGAGCGACGAACGACTCGATGTATGTGTAGTAGCCGATGACGGATGTACCGTTGGACGGACCACCTGCTGTCAAGGTGTAGATCAGATCGAAGCTCTTCAGCGCCCAAATGGTGCGCAGCGCCAGCGCCACGAATAAGGTCGGTCGGATCAGCGGTAAGGTGATCTTGAATAAGGTTTGAACGGCGCTGGCACCATCTACTTTTGCCGCTTCGTACAGGTCTTTGGGCACGGTTTGCAGCGCCGCCAACACCAGCAGCATGATGAAGGGCGTCTCTTTCCAGACATCTGCCAATACCACCATCACCAGTGCCAACGTCGGATCGCCCAGCCAGATAACATAATCGGATGGACTGGAAATAAGACCCACTTGCAGCAGCAAGCCATTCAACGCCCCATAACGCGGGTTGAGAATCCACTTCCACATAATGCCGTTGACGACGGAAGGGATCGCCCATGGCAGCAGCGCCAACATGCGCACCAGCGCACGCCCGCGAAACTCGCGGTTCAGCATCAGCGCGATCAGGATGCCGAGCACCATCTCTAGCGAAACTGCCATCAAACCAAAGATGAAGGTGATGCGCACGCTCTCCCAGAAGCGCGAATCGCTGAGGATGAACGTGTAGTTATCCAGCCCGACGAATGCATGAACTTCTTGTGGACGTGTCAGGTTCCAGCGCACGACACTCATATAAAGCGATTGCAGCAGAGGATATATCGTCACTGCCAGCATAATCAGGAAGGCGGGCAACACCAGAGCAATCGCTAACAGCAGACGGCTGCGTTGCAAGGGACCCATGCGTTTTAGGCGCAACATGAACATTCCTCTGGCGCAAATTAGTGCCGCTGCGAGTGTGTGACTACAGGGCACAAAAGGTTAGGAGTGCGGCGTTCGCTGTACCCGACGACGATACTCGCTTAGTGCGTACTGCATACGCTGTTCAGCGGCAGCGACTCCGCCCGGCGCATTCAGTGTAGGATTGATGATCGGCTGCTTACCGCGCAGCACCAGCGCCCTTGCTACTTCCACGATCAGTGTATTGACAATGGCGATGGCAACCAGTGTAGAAGCGGGACCAAGCGGTTCATCTACACCTTCAAGTTGTACCGTCACATCGCCAAACGGCACGCAGTTATCGATCACGATGTCTGCTACTTCGATCAGCCGTTTGCCGCTGGAGTGGCGCGCTGGCAGTCGTTGACACTGGGCGACGGACGTAATGGCGACCACTTTCAAGCCGCGTTCCTGAGAACCTAAGGCGATATCAATCACGGGTGCGTTGATGCCCGACTGTGAGAAGATCAACATCACGTCTTCAGGCTCCAGCACATGGCTTTGCAAGATCGCGTGACCGTAACCTTCAGCGCGTTCAAGGAACGTGAACTGCGCCAAGCCATTACTACCGATCACGCTGGTAAAGTTCATTAAGGCAGTTTCCACCAGCGGATGGAAGCCCACAATATTGCCACACTTAGGATATGCCTCCGCGACGGGCAAGGCGGAATGACCAGCGCCAAACATATGCACCAGACCATCAGCAGCAATCGCGTCCGCCATGATCTGCGCCGCTTGGCTAATATTATCCTTTTGGCTGCTGTCCACCTCTTCTATAATTCGGGATGCAGCGGCGAGATACTCAAAATGCATAGCAGCACCGTGTAAGACTTAGTTTAGAGTTTAGGGATGTCGATCATTCTGACCATTGGCTAATGGGCGTTCGCTGCGCCGGAAATGAACAGGAAATTCCATTCATTTCCGACGCAGGCTCAGGTTTGCGAATGAGAAACGCTAAACGCTAGCTTAACGGGCGTTCAGGCGCTCAGTCTCCGCAACGAGGAAAGTGATCACTTCTTCTGGTGTCTTCGCTCCATTGATCAGGTCTTGCATTGAGGAAGCGAGCGAACGACGCCATTCTTCAAACCATGCGAATTGTGGCGGGAACTTGCCATAGGTGAGTTGTTCCGCCAGTGTAGCGAAGCCAGTCCACGACGCAGCGATGTCTTTATCCGCATACAGGCTTGTGCGCGTCGGCATGTTCGCGCCTTGAATAGCGTGATGCTTCTGCGCTTCTTCGCTGGTCAGGAAGGTCAGGAACTGCTTGGCGGCGTCTTTGTTCTCGGAGGTCTTGAGCAAGCCCAGACCGCCTGCGTAGAGGTAACCGCCGCTGCGTAGATCAGCCGTGCCGGGGATCAACATGATGTCTGCGCTGCCGACGATCTTGGACAGTTCGGGGTTCTTGACCGCCTGTGTAACTGACCATGTGGAGTCGAGCAAGAAAGCAGATTTGCCGTTGCCGAACTCGATCAGGGTTTCGTAGTCATCCAGCGCCGCGCCTGCTTTATCGAAATAGCCCTTGTCCACCGCATCCTTGATCAACTGCGTGACGGTTAAGGCTTCCGGACTATTCTGGAAGATCGCTTTGCCGTCGGCATCGAACAGTTCAGCGCCGGTGCTGGCGACCAGAGAACCCCAGAAATAGTAGAACTCACCGGGATACTTGGCGCTTGGCACGAAGCAGAACGGTGCAGCGTTGGTCTCTTTGACCTTAGCGCAGGCGTCGATGAAGTCTGTCCAGGTCACTACCTTAGCGGGGTCAACGCCAGCCTTCGACAACACGTCCTTGTTGTAAGCCATGTGCGCGCCGCCAGCATACCATGGCATGGCGAGCAATTCCCCGTCACGGGTATACATATCGACGACAGAAGCCAGCCACTGATCTTTTTCGGCTGCGGGAATGAGGTCGGAAATCGGCTCAAACCAACCGCCGGAGGTGAACTCTACGACATTTGCAGAAGGAACAAAGATGATGTCATAGCCACCGCCGCCGCCCGCGAGTGTGGTGATGGTTTTGTTGTAAATTTCAGCCCAGCCCACGAAATCTACCTGAACGTCAATGCCAGTTTCGGCTTTGAATTTTTCAACATAGGTAGCGACATTGGCACCTTCGTCAGGGCGGATCAGGGCGCGCAGTGTGACGCCTTGCGCACGTACAGCCGCCGGAGCGACGGCGATAGTCGTCAAGCAGAGCATCACTATCAAGGCGAGAACTAGAAAACGTGATTTGTGGTTCATTTCAAATTGCCTCCGTGCAGTAGCCGTTGGTGTAAGTTGGTGATGAGCATGAACTCAACGGTGAATAACGATCTGCTAATGAGCGTCTGCCTCTCTCCTTTCCTCTGATGCAGCAAACATGGCGGTAGGGTTGGTGCTAGTTAGGCTAGTGGGGGAAAGTATTGCTTGCCGCGTGGGTGCTGACGCGTCCCTTCGCTGTAGTACAGCATAGGCAGCTCCCCATAACCCACCATCTGCGCCCAAGCTTGATGGCACAATGGTCACCGACTGGGACGAGATCGGTTGCGCCCACGAATGCACAACCGCGCTGGCACGGGGAATTAATCGCTTACCGCGCTGTGCGCCGATACTTCCACCGAGCACAACGATCTCCGGATTGATCAGGCTGACGATATTGGCGATACCCAACCCGATCACATCGGCGCTGTCATCAATGATCTGGCGGGCTAAAGGATCGCCAGCATCGTCAGCGTCGAAAACGTCTTTAGCGGTCAGAGTTTGTGCGCGGTCTGCCAGCGCTGAGTCTGGATGCAGCTTGAGCTGTGCCTGCATCCTCCGAACGATACCCGGACCCGCCGCTAGCGATTCCCAATGACCTAAAGAACGGCTCGGATCATCGCTGTCAGCGGCGTGGGGCTGTGTGGTGAGCGCAAACCATCCAGCAGCGCCCGCCAAGCGATTGATCCCCCGCACTACCCGATCCTCAAGGATCATGCCGCCACCAATCCCTGTGCCGATAATGATCTCGACAATAGAATGGAAACCACGAGCCGCCCCTTGCCACCATTCGCCGAGTACCGCCGCATGACCGTCATACTCGAGGTAAACGGGCAGCTTCAATAGGCTTTCCAGCGCTGGCTTTAGAGCCACATCGCGCCAACCGTTTAGGTTAGGTGCCCAGATTACGCGGTCTGTTTCGCGCTCCAGAACTGCCGGGATGCCAATACCAACACCCAGCACAGCGCCTTTGTCCACATCCGCTTGCCGCAGCACGCGCTCAAACAGTTGTGCAAGTTGGCTGATGCCATCTTGCGGACCGTGCTGACGGGTTGGCTCTTGCTGCCGCGCAAGGATTTTGCCAGCCGTAGAGATCAGCGCTACGGCTATCTTGGTACCGCCCATATCGGCAGCGAGAATAAAACTCGTATCGTCAGAGTCGCTCACATCTGGCTCCCGCTACGATCCAGTTCCACCACGCATTGGATTAATGCGCTGCCGTCCGAAATAGAGCGTTAGTTCATCCCCGTGATAGACGGTAGTGACCACTTCTACTGGCTCGAATGAATCGGTATAAGCACGCCCGTGAACCAATAGCACCGGATCACCAACTTCGATGTTCAACAGCTCCGCCTCGTTGGCGCTGGCTCGACGTGCTCCGATCTCCGCTTCGGTCCACTCAGGATAAACAAAGTAGTCCTCGCGCAGAACACGATGCAGCGATTGATCGGTCATGTCTTTCGACTCTAGACCGGGCACGAGGCGACCAGCCACATGCGAAGTTTGTAGAGCGATGGGTTTGTCGTCCGCTAGACGCAGCCGAACCAGTCGCAGCGCTTTCTCATCGCCCTGCAATTTAAGAGTAGCCCGAATGGACTCATCACCATCGACGAGCAGTTGTTCGAGAATACGCGAGCCGGGACGACGCCCATGAGCCACCAGTTCCTCGCTGAAACTGGCGAAACCCATGACCCGACGACTTGTCGGTTCAGCAACGAAGGTGCCACGCCCCTGATCGCGGTAAACCAGCCCGCTCGCCACTAACTCTTCAATCGCTAGTCGTGCCGTCGTACGGCTGACACCCAACGTTTCCGCCATTTCCCGTTCAGAGGGTACGCGTTCCCCTACCTGCAACTGTCCACTACGAATTTGCAGCGCCAATCTATCGACTAATTGTCTGTAGAGGGGGATATGACTGTACTTATTAAGTGTTGCTCTGGTCATCGATAATCAAATACTATACTTAATCTTGGTTGGGTGGTTAGGTGGTTACTACCACTTAGCTGTGTAGCGTAACATAAGGCTTTCTGGATGTCAAACTTCTGGTTTTATCCAAGAAAACTGGAGTGCGCGCAGCTTTGAGGCTTGTAAGGGGAGTTGAGTAAGGAAAGTCGTAGACGTTTAAGTCAAAGCCGGGCATGAAGGGAGCAGCGGGTTAGGCTGCTCCGTTTTGATTTTCTTTTAGGTTGACTGAGAGTAATGAGTTCACTGACTGTCTTCACTCATCACCCGTCATTGCCTTACGATCCCGGCGTTGGCGAAGGCGTGGCGGAGGCAATCGGCGTGACGATGGGCGTCAGCGTCAGATACTGTGTGAACGACACATAGCCCGCCCACCCTTGCAGCGTGGCTTCCTTGACCAACTGATCGTAACGCTCTGGATCGAGGTAGATCGCCGCGACTACCGGATCACCCGCTTCCAACGAGCTGTTGGCATCGCCGGGGACGACGAGGATCAGCAGACCGTGCGTGGGATAGAGCAATTGGATCACCGACTCGGTATCGGTGTAGGATGCACTGAACGTATACGGCGGTTCACCGAACTTATCGATCACCTGACCGACGGTGCTCTGAGGGGCAAGTCGCAGCGTGATCGACTCCACGACGCCATCGGTGCGGGCGATCATCTGGCAGCATTGTTCGCCAGAGTCAACCGTTGACCAGACCGCAACCGCAGGCTGATCGCTGGTGGCGTCTTTCGTTTGCACATCCTTGAACATGGTGTTCGCTTTGATCTTGTTCACCGCGTCCACGAACGTATCTTTGCCCACAGTGATATTTTGATAGCACGGTGCGTCGCAAGGCTGCCCGCTGATCAGACTGGTATCTTTAAGATAGTTCTGAGAAATAAGCGGCGGTGGCGGGGAGCAGCTCGCCAGCAATAAGCCGACAATAAGAATGGCGGCAGCGGGTACTAATCTCTTGTTCCTGAACATCGGCGTTTACGTCCTACTATACATAGAAAAGGGGACAGAATTCATCTGTCCCCTTGAGAACATTCAGCAAATTGTACCGCGAACAAAAGTCCGCTGCATTGGTTTGCGGTTTAGCGCAGACTCAACGCCAGTTCGTAACTGCCGAGCGTACCACCGTAGCGTACTCCATAACGGCTTGCCACAATGTAATACTGCCCCGTCGCCGGAATAGTGTACTGGATTTGCGAGTTGGTATCGCGTCCGGGCGTCACATCGTCATTCTGCGTGATCGGGTTACCGTTGGGATCGAGCAGATAAAGGAAGGTGTCCAACGTACCACGAGTAGCCCGTTCGGTGATCTGGATGTTGTTGCCAGCGTTAGCATTGAAGGTATAGACCACGAACGGCGAAGTGGCGCTGATCTCACCCTGAACGGGGCGACCATACTCCAGCAGCGTTGCCGTCGCCATCTGATCCGCGATGGAACCGATGTCCAGACCGAAGTCGCCGTAGAAGGTACCACCTTCGCCCGCAACCGCTGTACCGTTCGACACCGTGAAGGCAACCACATAGTGATTCTTGCGTACACTGAAGTCAGGACGCGCGGTGGTGGTGAAGAACTGCTGATTGTTGGCGCTCATGGTCAGGCTGAAGTTGGGTTGAATCTGCGAGTTGCAGTCATTGAACACCCACACCTGCACCTCATACGTGCCATCAATCGGGCGTGTGCCGGGGAAGTAGGCATACGTCTGCGGATTGGTCACCGTGTTGGCGCAGTTGAAGTTGCCCTGCTGATAGAGCACACCGCCGTCAATGGGATTCGGGTTATCGGCGTAGAGCACCCGCCCCTGCGGATCGCGGATCAGCACGCGCATGTCGGCGCGGGTATCCCAGCGCAGCAGCACTTCGATGCTGCCATCAGGCAAACCATCGCCATCGGTATCCTGCGCCACCGTCGTGCCACCTGTCGCCGTGCCCGGATTTGCCGTTGCTACTGGCGTGCCCGCGCCTACGGATTGCGATCCGCTGGTCAGCGTTACAGAGTAGCCACCTTCCGTACCACCGATACCTAGACCGAAGCGCGTCGCCAGTATTACATAGCGCCCATCAGCGGTAAGCTGTTTGTTCAGGATTTGCGAGTTGCGCGTATCCGCATTGGCGTCGTCATTGGAAGCGACGGGGATGCCATCCGGTCCAATCAGGATCAGGAAGGTATCGAGACTGCCCGATGTCGCTGCCAGATCGATGGTCACGATCTCGTTGGCAGTACCCTGAAATGACCATGCTTCCGCCGGATTCTGACTATTGATTGTGCCCGTACCCTGATTATTCGTCAGCGCACTGGGGGCGAGGATCAAATCGCGGAAGGCGATCAAATTGAGCGCCGCTTCTACTGGATCACCGCCGTTGCCGATAGTCACGTTATCCGCCCCCGCGATCACGAAACTGGTGACGTACTGCTGACCCTGCTGCAGTGTGCCTTGAATCGGCGCGAGGTCTTGCCCATTGACGCTGATGGTCAGCGTGAATTGGCGGGGCTGCGCGGGCGTGGTGCAAGCCTGATTGAAATAAACGAGCACCTCATAGCTGCCGCCGGGCACGGAGCCAGCGGGCCAACTGATCGTCTCGGTGGGGCTGTTCGCCGTCGCATTGGAACATTCGCCGTTGACATTGCCTTGCAGCGCGCCGCCGCTGTTAACGGTTGGCGTGCGGAAGTTGACCGCGCCACCCTGCGGATCGCGCACTTCGAGGTTGAAGTCGTCGTTGCTGCTCCAGTTGAGGGTCACATTAACGCCGCTGACATCCACGCTTTCGGGCGCACTGGTCGCTGTTTGACCAGCCAGACCGAGCGTGAAAGTGCCTTCGGTTGCGGCGCCACTGCCCACCACGGTGATGTAATAGGTGCCCGCCGTGGCGATCTCGACATTGCTGAGGTTCACTTCGGCGTTGGTGCTGCCTTCGCTGCTGGCAACTGTTTCGCCAGTCGAATCGGTGAGCACCACACCCAGCGTCAGACCATCAGTCTGGCTGGTCGCCGTGACGCTAACAACATCGCCTCGTGCCGCGTTAAAGCTGTAGACCTGCGCGAAGGCTTGGGCATCAAACGTGCCAGTGACGTTCTGCCCGTACTGAAGCCGCCGAGAAGTCTGCGCTAGCACCGCGCCACTGCCGCTGATTCCGACAGCGATCAGCGCCAACATTATCATCGCAATTATCAGCCGCCGTCCGATATGGGCGGAGAGTAGCCGATGGATCACAGTATCCTCCTATGGTGAGCGCCCGATTTGACAGGGAAGTAGCTGTTACTGCCATCCACTGCCCTACGCACTCCACTCTTCTGCCGACGTAGTGTAGCCTAACGTTTATGCGTTGCCAACTCACTTAGCGCCGCCGTCAGCCAATGGTAGGCAGCGCGTCGATCTGCTGCGCAAGGGCAAAATCTTTGACGGTGATACCGCCAGCATCATGCGTGTTCAGGCGCAGTTCAACCGTATTGTAGCGGATCATAATATCGGGGTGGTGACCTGCCGCTTCCGCCAGCCAACCTACGGCGTTAACGAATAACAGAGCTGTATAAAAATCCTTCAGTTTGAAAGTGCGGGCGATAGTGCCCTCATCCAGCTTCCAATGGGGAGTCTTTTGTAACTGCATCCTAATGTCGCTGCTGCTCAATTTGGTCAGTTTTTCCGCCATCATGCCTCCTCAGCTAGTACATAAATGCTGTGATAATAATGTGCAAGTCGTTAGAATTTGCCTTTCGACTTCTATCTTGATGACTCTAGCAAAAGTTGCCGTTGCGCGGCGACACGGAAGCCGAACCACAGTTTTGTAGATAGGACCTGAACAGAAGAAGATGCGTGCGTTACGCTATGATGAGCACCTGCATTTGAGCCACGACGAACCAGCGCCGACGCTCGATGCCGACGAAGCCTTGATCAAAGTACGACTGGGTGGCATCTGCCACACCGATCTGGAACTGACGCGCGGTTATATGAACTTTCGTGGCGTGCTGGGACACGAATTCGTAGGCGAGATCGTGCAGGGTAACGAACAGTGGATGAAGGGAACGCGCGTAGTCGGAGAGATCAACATCGCCTGCCAGCGCTGCGAATACTGCCTGATGGGGATTCCGAGCCAGTGTTTGCATCGGCGCACGCTCGGTTTGTTCGATTACGCAGGAACGTTCGCCGATCAGATGAAGCTGCCCTTCGCCAATCTCTACGCCGTGCCGGACAGCGTACCTGATAACTGGGCGGTCTTTGCCGAACCGTTAGCGGCAGCACTGCAAGTCATTGATCAAGTGCAGATCAAGCCGACGATGCGCGTGCTCCTGATCGGTGCGGGCAAGTTAGGTCTGCTGATCGCGCAGGTCTTGAAGCACACAGGCTGCGATTTGAGCGTGATCGTGCGACGGGATAAACCTAAGCGCCTGCTTGAGAAATGGGGCATCCCCACCATCGACAGCCGATCCGAATCGCTGGACTCGCTACGGCAGTCGGCGCATGTAGTCGTCGAGGCGACGGGATCAGAGGAGGGCTTCGCGCTAGCGCTGAACAGCGTCCGTGCGCGGGGAACTATCGTCCTGAAAAGCACTTACGCCGATCTGCCCAGAGCGAACCTGACTAAAGTGGTGGTCGATGAGATCACCGTAGTCGGCAGCCGCTGCGGACCATTTGAACCCGCGCTGCGATTGATGGAGCGGCGCCAAGTCGATGTCGAGTCGATGATCGACGGCTGTTACTCACTGGATCACGCGGAGGAGGCGTTCGCGTTGGCGGCGCAGAGTGGCGTTCTAAAAGTGTTATTACAACCGTAAGCGCGGTTAGCAATGACGATGTAGACTTAGGCGAGTAACGAGTAACGAGTAACGAGTAACGAGTGATGAGGCGTGGTAACGTCTATCGCATGCTCAAACCATCAACCTATTGAGGTAACAACTACTATTTCAGCCCGGAGCTGAAGCTCCGGTGAACTGCCCGCACAGGAAAACAACCGCCGATAACCGAGTCCCCTCTCTGTAAACGGAGAGGGGTGGCGAAGCCGGGGTGAGGTAAAGTATTTAGTGCTGAGAGACGAGCAAAGTATCTATTCTCGCAGATACTGTGAGTAAAGTTAGGACGCGCAGTACATGGATCCGCTGATCGGACAGCGCCTCGGACAATACGAGATCGTAGAACTGCTAGGCACGGGCGGCATGGCGAAAGTCTATCGCAGCCGTCAGGTGTCGATGGATCGCGGTGTGGCGATCAAAGTGATCAAGCAAGACTTGATGGAGACGGAAGGCTTCGCGGAACGATTCCGCCGCGAAGCGAAGATCATCGCCTCGCTCAGTCATCCGCACATCCTCAAGGTCTTTGACTTCGGCACCGAAGGCAACCTCGCCTACATCGTGATGGAACTGCTCAACGGTGGCAGCTTGAACAAGCTGGTGGCGGTGCGCGGTCCACTGCACAGCGATGTGGTGGGGCGCGTGCTCTCGCAAATCTGTCAGGCGCTGGATTACGCTCACGCACAGGGCATCGTGCACCGCGATCTGAAGCCGGAGAATGTGCTGCTCGACAGCACCGAAAATGCCTTCCTGACGGATTTCGGCATTGCCAAACTACTAACCGAAGTGGGCACGACGCTGACCCAAACCGGAACGGTGATGGGTACGCCCGCCTATATGGCTCCTGAGTTGTGGGCTGGCGAGGCGGCGAGTCCGCGCACCGACATTTACGCGCTCGGTGTGATGCTCTACAACATGGTGGCAGGGACGACGCCGTTCGCGGGCGAGACGACCTTCCGCATCATGTACATGCACGTCAACGAGCAGTTACCACCGCCGAGTTCCAAGAATGCTAATATCTCACCCGCCATTGATACAGTGATCAGCAAGGCGCTGGCGAAGAATCCCGATCAGCGTTACCGCACGGCAGGCGAATTGGCACAGGCATTCGCACAAGCGGCACGCGGAGAATCGCCTGCGCCGTTGAGTGCTGGATGGGACGGCATCACCAACCCGATCACAGCAGCGAGTCCAGCGCAGCAGACGCCCTCGAAAGTACCAACGCCTGCCAAAGTACCGACTCCCTCCAAGCTGCCGACTCAGCCTTCCGCTGCCAACCGCACGCCGCAGCGTGCCTTTGATCGCACGGAAATTGCGCCGACACCGGAACAGGGCGTCAAGCCACTAGCGGCAACGGATTACGCTATCGAGCGCACCAACCAACCAGCGGCTAAACGCGGTACCGGAATGCTGGCACTGGGGATCGTTGGCGCGTTGGTAGTGGCTGGGATCGCCTTCGTGGTGATCAGTGCACTGACGGGGCAGCGCAACAGCGACGCCACCCAAACTGCCGCCGCACTGACAACTATCCAAGCCGCGTTAATGGGCACCAGCACCAGCGAGGCGGAAGCGCTCGTCTTCGCCAATACGGAGATGGCGCGAACGAAGATCGCGCTGTTGCAGGTCACTGCCACGCCTACCGCCACGAACACCGATGTGCCAACCGATGTTCCTAGCGACACGCCGATCCCCACAGCAACCGAAACGCCAGCCGCCACGAGCACGCCGAGCGACACCGCCACGCTGACGGATACGCCACGACCAACAGAAACAGCCACTTTGACGCCCTCGGCAACCGATACGGAGATACCGCCGACTCTGACGCCCACGGTGGACATCGCGCTGCTGGTGGAGCAGACTTTAGCGCCGCAGCGCACGGCGACAGCGAACGCCATCCATATCCAGCAAACGGTGGATGCGCTGCTGACCAAAGCGGCTGGCGATTTTCAGAGTACACAGACCGCGCAAGCAGAAATTAGGCGCAAGGCAGATTTCGACGCCTCGCTGACGGCAATCGCGCAGCAGGTAGCCGCTACACAAACCGCGCTTGCCCGCCCGACCATTACCTTCACGCCATCAGTCGCACCGACGCCGATTCCGGTTGGTGTGCTGCCCACGCAATCCACCACCTGTCCCGGCTTCCGGCAGTCGCGCTTAGCAGTGGGCATGACGGGGCGCGTCACCGCAGGCAGACCGAATCGTTTACGCAGCAGTCCAAGCTTGAGCAGCACACAGGTCGGCACAATCCCCGGCGGTGGTGAGTTTATCGTGATTAACGGACCAATCTGCGCCGATGGCTATGCGTGGTGGCAGGTCAATTACAACGGCGAGATCGGCTGGACGGTGGAAGGTCAAGGTACGGAGTATTTCACCGAGCCAGTGAATGCAGTGGTTGGTGTACCCACTGTTCCGCCCGTCAATGCCAACGGGCAATGCCCCGGTGCGCTGCCCTCGCAGTTGATCCCCGGACAGCTCGCCCGCGTGATCCCTGAATTTGGCGATAACTTCCTGTACTCCTATCCCGCGCCCTCGCGCCTGTATCCCGACATCAGCGATCAGTTGGGCTACATCCCGCGTGGCGATGTAGCGGTGGTGATTAGCGGTCCGGTGTGCAACGTCGGCTACGTCTGGTGGCAGGTCAACTACAACGGCAAGATCGGCTGGACGGTGGAGATGAAGGTTGGCGGCACCTATTGGATGGAACCGTTGTAAGTGCAACAAATGCAGGGTGGGCTTGAAACCCACCCCTACCAATAAATATCGGTGATGTAGGGGCAGGTTTCCTAACCTGCCCGCATTTTTTTGCATCGCCCTCTACCCCATCGCCGGATTATCCAGCACACCGACCACCTGAAACCAGAACGGATCGCTACCGGGATTGTGTTCAACGGTCATGCCCAGCTTACGCATCACGCCCTGCGAGGCGAGGTTTTCATGCTCGGTGGTGGCGATGATGCGTCGCGCATGGATCACCTTGAACACGAAATCGATGACGGCTTGCGCGGCTTCGGCGGCGTAGCCCTTTTTCTGGTGCGCTTTGAAGACCGCCCAGAACAACCCGAATTCGGGACTGACCAGTTCGTGATACGGTTCGCCCGCAGCGCGGTGATGCTCAAACACCCCCCACGGCACGCCAGCGGGCACTAAGCCCACCGCCCCGATCAGTTCGCCCGTATCCTTCAACGTGATCGCGTAGTCGCCATAAGGTGGCTGGTACAACTTCGCCAGTTCGCCATAGTTGAGTACCGTCCAGCGCAGCCACAGATCGTTTTGTTCGGGCGAGACTGCGGATCCGAAGGCTTCTTCGGTAAGCAAACGACGAGCTTCGGAATCGGCAAGCGTAAATTCACGGATCAGCAGACGTTCGGTTGATAGCGGCGCGAGGCTCATCGGGCGCGACTCCTATGTGCAAGATTAAGGCGTTCATTCTAGCGCATCAGCAACAGCAATAGGGGTAAGAAGAGGCATCGTTGGTACAATCTAAAGTCAAGTGGATTATTGCTTTGTCAGCAACAGCTACAATCACAAATGGAGTGAACATGGCTAAGGACTATGATGTCGTTGTGCTTGGCGCGGGACCGGGCGGCTACGTAGCCGCGATCCGCGCTGCGCAGCTCGGACTGAAGACCGCGATCATCGAGAAGCAGTGGTGGGGCGGCGTGTGCTTGAACGTCGGCTGCATCCCCTCGAAAGCATTACTGCACAACGCAGAACTCGCCCACACGATCACGCATCGGGCGAAGGAATTCGGCTTCGAGTTCGGCGGCGAGGTGAAGCTGGATTACGGCGTTGCCTTCAAGCGCAGCCGCGACGTATCGGATAAGTTCGTCAAGGGCGTGCAGTTCTTGATGCGGAAGAACAAGATCGACACCTACAACGGTTGGGGTGCGTTCACTGCCGCCAAGACGCTGGAAGTGACGCTCAACGACGGCAGCAAGGAAACGCTGAACGCCAAGAACGTGATCATCGCTACCGGATCGGAAGTGCGCTTGATCCCCGGCACGAAGGTGACGGATCGCGTCAAAACCTACCTCGAAGTGATCATGAGCGACAAGCTGCCCAAGAGCATCGTGATCATCGGCGCGGGTGCAATCGGCTCGGAGTTTGGCTATGTGCTGCGCAGCTACGGCGTGGAAGTGACCATTGTGGAATTTCTGCCCGCGATGGTTCCCAACGAGGATGAAGAAGTCTCCAAAGAATTGGAGAAGCAGTTCACCAAGTTGGGCGTCAAGGTGATGGTCGGCACCAAGGTCGAAAAGATCGATGAGGATGCCAACGGCGTCACCGTGACCGTGAGCAAAGATGGCAAGCAAGAGCAGTTGAAGGCGGAGCAGGTGCTGCAAGCGATTGGTTGGGCACCGCGCACGCAAGGCTACGGACTGGAGAAAACGGGCGTCAAGCTGGATGACAAGGGCTGGATTCAGGTCGATGATCATCTGCGTACCAACGTGGCGGGCGTCTATGCCATTGGTGACATCACCACTAACCGCTTCAAACTGGCGCACGTCGCCAGCGCCGAAGGGATCGTGGTGGCGGAAACCATCGCCGGAGTTGAGACACTGCCCGTCGAGTACGACATGATCCCGCGTGCCACCTACTGCCAGCCGCAGATCGCCAGCTTCGGCTACACCGAGAAGCAGGCGAAGGAGAAGGGCTACGAGGTCAAGGTCTCCAAGTTCCCGTGGCAGGCGAACGGTAAAGCGTATGGCTTGGGCGAGGGCAATGGCTTCGTCAAGCTGGTAGCGGATGCCAAGTACGGCGAAATCCTCGGCGCACACATGATCGGCGCGGGCGTGACCGAACTACTGCCCGAACTGACGCTGGCGCGGCGTTGGGAACTGACCGCCGCCGAGATCGCCCGCAACATCCACGCGCATCCGACCATGAGCGAGGCGATCAAGTCGGTGGCAGAAGGCATCGAAGGGCACATGATCGACTTGTAAGCCCTCACCCCTAGCCCCTCTCCCGCAAGGAGAGGGGAAGCGGGCGGCATAGTAGTGGAAATTTGGCGCGGTAGTGGTGATTGTTTGTGAGATCGCCGCTATCGCGCTGATTTTTTGGGCAGGGAATACAGGGCGGTTTCAGGCACTTTGTTTGGGGAAAGTTGGGCAGGGGTTGGAGAGGCGGCTGGTTATCGGTGTGTGTGCGCGTGACGAATTAACTAGACTCCAAGTTTAGAGGTAATCGCTGTATAAATGGGGATTGGCGGTGAAGTCCATGAGGAGAACCAGATCAACTCTGTTGTTTGCGGTGGTGTGGTTAGCGGTATTCCCTTCAACTGCACAAGCCAACGATTTGGTGAGATTAATCAGTTGGAGTCCAGATGGCAAGTTGGCTGCGGTCGATATCACGCCGCAGACTTTAGGCTTGTTCGATGTCGTCAGTGGGCAATTGCTACAGCGGCTCGAAGGACATAGCGGCGAGATAACATCTATCGCTTGGAGTCCTGATAGTAAACGACTTGCCACTGGCAGCGAGGATGCGACGGTTCGCATTTGGAATGCTGACACCGGACAAAACAAATTTGTGTTTGAAGGACTGGAGCCACGTTTTACAACGGTTGCATGGAGTCCCAATGGAACTTGGATTGCAACCTCAAATCTTGAAGTGCTTCCTAATTTGATACTCTATAACGCCGAAACTGGTGAAATAGCGGCATCGTTTGAAGTTGCCAGTTCCAGTTACATGAGTTGGAGTCCTGATGGTGCCAAATTTGTAATCATTGTTGTGTATGCACCATTTGTTCAATTATTGGATAGTCCAGAATTTAGCAAAGAAACGCAACTACCAGTCGATACGGATGGTTTCGTCACAGCGGTAACATGGAGTTCAGATAGCCAACAACTATTGATCGGAACGGATAAAGGGTTCTTGCAACTTTGGAATGTAGAAGCTGAGAAGAAAATAGCGGAATTTCAGGGAACGGAAGGGAGCAAAGTGCCTGATAATCCGTTTGCCCGCGCTGCGATCAATGTGAACTTCAGTACTGACGGCAAAGCAGTGATGAGCGTTAATGCCGATGGCACGATAAGGCTGTGGGAGATAGCGACAGGCGAACTACTTGGTTCGATACAGCTTGACCTCGCTGAAACTGCTTATACACCATATCCGATTGCTGATTGGAGTCCTTATCGCGGACGCCTCATTTACGTAAGCAGCACTAGCGATTCGGAAGCGTCAGCCGAAAGCGATCTGGCGGCACTAGGGGTCAAGATCGCCACACCATTTGCATCAGCGGAACAACTTCGCAGTATTGCGGATAGTTGTGTTACACAAGGTGCGCTCAAGAACGATGTGGATCAGCTCATTGAGCAGCGCAAGTATGCCGATTTGATGACCGCGATCAAAGCGTTGTCTAGCGATCAGATTCCGCCTGCCTGTGCCGCTGATCTGATCGCAGTAGCGGAGGCTCTGAAATAGACGGCGATCACCGACCTATTGCGCCTGCTGAGATCGCATGTCACAAACATTCAAATTGCTATAGTGGCATCATCGTCCATAAACTACATGTGGAACAATGTGACCATGAATAAAACAACTGCAATTAAGTTTGGTTACATCATTAGTCTTAATCTCTTAGCCTTTGCTGTCATGTTAACTCCTTCCTCTTTACAGGCGCAAGGGACTCCAACATACACGGCTATTCCAGCTCAAATATCGGCAGATAGAGTGTTCACTTTTGAGGATAACTCAGTAGTTTCTAGACCTACATTTAACTCGGGATCAGAGACAAAAATAGCGCTTGGTATTTCGGGCGAAACGGCTGTCACAGCAGCAGCGGCGTCTTCGGTTTTTGATTCAATCTATGTTGCCACCAGTACGTCCCAACAATCAGGATACATCCACGCCGAGATAAAAGCCCTGAATTTAGGCACTAGTACAGTTTCTCTTATTTTTGAGACAGATGATACGCTCGGTATCTCAGCAATCGTAGTTGCGCCAACAGGAGAAAAAGCAGTCATAGTGAAATTATCTAAAGGAGGCGGCAAGCCCGCAATCTTATGCGTTTTAGACTTGAAAGATGCCTCATGCAGAAATTTCCCAACGGATACATTTAGTGTTGAAGTGGACTGGCTAGATGGGGAGACGTTTGTATATTCAAATCCCAGCAACATCCTGTACGTCGTGGATACCAAAACACTAATCACGACCAAGTTTCAAGTACTGCCAGATATTCAAGCTATTCAGAGCGTTGCTGCTATACCTCAGCGGAAGCAAGTGTTGTTGAGCGCCTTCGCTGGTCTTACGGCAGACGGCAAGACGCTTGTTGAACCTGATCATTTCTACATCTACGATTTTGAATCAAAAAGATTACAAGAACTTCCCTTCAAAGCAATCGACTATCCTCATCAACTACAAACACAATTGTTGAGCGTATCGCCAGACGGAGCCTACTTCTCCTATACCGTTTGTTGCCAGCCCAAGCGAACTTGGGTGTTGGGAAATCTCGCAACAGGGAGAGTTATTGCCCAAATTGACGATGGCTTTGGTGATATTTGGATGTCAAATAGCAAGTATGTCGTCGTTTACATTACGAGAGACAATGATCCCAACTTTCAGCGGAAGTATCTTGTTGTAGAAGCGGAAACAGGTGAAATCAAAGAATCTCGCCCAACTGCTTCCTCTGTATTTGCAGTTGTGACCAAGTAACTACCAAAGATTTCGCTCGCAGTACCAGTTCCCAACTGATAGCATGAGCGAGGCGCTCAAGTCGATGGCGGAGGGCATCGAAGGGCACATGATCGACTTGTAAGCCCTCACCCCTAGCCCCTCTCCCGCAAGGAGAGGGGAAGCGGGCGGCATAGTAATGGAAATTTGGCGCGGTAGTGGCGATGGTTTGTGAGATCGCCGCTATCGCGCTGATTTTTGGGCAGGGAATACAGGGCGGTTTCAGGCACTTTGTTTGGGGAAAGTTGGGCGCGGGTTGGTAAAACGATCCCATTTGCTTTCCCATAAGGAGAG
>JAHBVK010000036.1 GCA_019637555.1 Anaerolineae bacterium | reverse complement strand
CGCCGTGTGGTCTGGCAAAACATCACCTTCGCCCTCAGCGTGATCGCGGTGCTGGCGATCAGCACCTTCGTGATCAGCTTGCCGCTGCCGTTTGGCGTGGTCGGGCATGAAGGCAGCACGCTAATCGTGGTGACAAATGGGCTGCGCTTGTTGACGTATCGGGGGCGCTGATCTGTCATTATGATCGCCATTCGCCCCTACCATGACGCCGATCTTGATGCGCTAAAAGTCTTGATGAGCGAACTGCAAGCGCACGAACGCCAGTTTGATCCGCTTCACGTCGAAGCAACACCGGAGTTCGCGGCTTGGTATTTAGCGCGACTGTTCAAGCATATTGAGCAGAATCGCGGCATAACTCTGGTCGCTGCCGACGGCGATACCATTTGTGGCTTTGGCTCTGCCTATGTCGAAGAGGATTCTGAACGTCAACAGGAATATTTCTACATTTCAGACTTGTCGGTGTCCGGTAACTATCGTGGAAAGGGCATCGGCACTCAGTTGATCGCTGCGCTGGAAGCTATCGCCCGTGAACGCGGCATGAAGCGGCTAGGCATCGGCGTTATGGTAGCCAACGAAGGCGCTTACCAACTCTATCGCAGACTGGGATTCGCGGATTACGTCATCAGCTTGTTCAAAGAGCTATAGCTGTGCCGCTGCCGTTCGGCGTGGTCGGGCATCAGAGCAGCACGTGGATCGTAGTGACGAACGGATTGCGCTTGTTGACGTATCGGGGGCGGTAGGTCTAGCCTCATCGATATGAAGCTAAGGAAGTTAGCGGTTTGTGCCGGGAGCTAAAAGGCTTGTCCGGCGTTTATTTATCTCCTTGCCGCAGACGCATGGGGTTCAAAACCCCATGCTACAACACTCTGGAAACCCTCTAAAGAGGGTTCCCCAAAGATCACGTTTTGCTGCTAACCCACTTCAGTGGGTTTACCCAAGTATTGTAGCCGGAGGTTTTCAACCTCCGGTCTACTCACGTCGGCACTTGAAAAACTCCGGACAAGGCTTTTAGCGTCCGGTGTTTTCTTAGCTTAATGTCGGTAAGTTTAGCCTCTGCCCCCTCTTCTAATCCTTACATGAATTGGAGAGGGGAACTAGGAGCCGACGTTAGTCCTTAGTGGCTAGTTGCCGTCTCTGCCCAAGCCACCGAGGATCTTGATTAACATTTCTAGCTGATCTTCAGTCACGATATCCTTTGATTCCGTCCTATCCTTGCTGAATCTGGCGGCGTACAAGCTGATCGCGCTGAGGAGGCGGGCGCTCCGCATTGTCAGCCAATGTAACGGCGCGGGCAGCCGCATCGGATCGCTGCTGATGTTGACCTCCACGTCGCAATCCCAATCGTTCACAGTCGTGCGTAACTGATTCATCTGATCTTTCCCTGCATGTGCTGGTAACTTGCTTGCTGCGCTAACGGTGGCGGCATCGAGGCGCGAATTTCTGACCTCGACCTCTGCGTCTGCGAGGTTGACGTGAATCATGGCTATTCTCCTGTGGTCAGTGGACGAAAGTTCAGGCAGATCGATGGCGCACTGAGGCTGTAATCAGATAAAAGCTGCCTGCTGAAACAGCGGAGACACGCGTAATCAGTGTGTTGTTCCGGCTGATATTGAACAGTCTACAACTTAGAGCAAACTCTAAGTCAAGCCCCCAATTTTACGAAGTTGCGTCGTAGTCAGAACTTGACGCTACGTGTTGACAGTGGCTTTCTTCATCCCCAGCACCAGCGCGTAGCTGAGATAACTATCGACGGGTGTACCGCGTTCAGGGCGCAGCTTCGCCGGATCGAAATCGTCGCGCAGGCGCAGCAGATTGCGGACGACAGCCAACGCCTTGAAGGGGTTGATGAAGTCGAACGAGGTGATGAACGAGTCAGCAAGGATCGACACTTCAGCAGCCCCCAATTGATTGCCGAGCGCTTCCAGTTCCATCCGCGTGAAGGGGTATTCCTCACCGAATTTCCATTTGCCCGTGCGCTGCGCCGCGAACTTGAACAGGCGATAAGGTGGGCACAACTTATTGGGTACGGAGATAAATGCCAAGCCGCCGGGTTTGAGCACTTCCAGATGCGCGGCGGCGATTTGCTGACGCTGCTCACCTTCAAAGTGTTCATTCAAGCCGAACGACAGCGCAATATCGAACTTACCGCGTAAGTCCTCCGGCAGTGCCAGCGCGTCTGCACCACAAAGATCAGCGTGCAAGCCCAGCCGCGCGAAGAACTCTTGTCCGCGATTCAAGGCATTCTGCGAATAATCGAGCAAAGTCACCTCCGCGCCGCGCTTCGCTAGCATCGCCGCATAAGTGCCTGCACCCGCCCCGATCTCAATCACCTTCAAACCGCGATAACCCGCGAAATTGCGCAGAATCTGCAACTGGATGCGCCGCCAGCGGATCGAATGTTCCTCCTTCGCCAGTAGGTAGAGGTCTTGCTGCAGCGAGGGTGAGTCCTTCCACAACTCATCCCACAACGCGGGCGTGTTCTTAGGGATCACAGTCCACCTCGGATCAAGATCAACACGCCGAGGAAGGCACCCCACGCCACGTAACCCGCCACGATGGTAGGCAACAGCGACCAACCCGCGCGGATGCACAGCCACGCCACCACACAAAACAGCACTGTCGGCAAGATATTGATCATCAACCGTTCAGCGGTCTGCTCCAGCGAAGCGGGAGTAGTATCGTCGGCGCTGGCGAAAATCCACAATGCCAGTGGCAGATTGATCGGCATCGTCGCCAAAATCGGCGGCAGCGTCTTGGAGTAGTTACGGAGTATGGCGACGGCGATGATGATAGTGATGGAGATGCCAACAGGCAGCAGTTGACGAAGGGTGGGGGACATTCAAAGATTACTTTCGTAAGTCTAGACCAGCGTGAACAGGTCTATTTTAACGGCAAACCATTAACTTTTCCTCCCAACTTTCCGTATTTGTGACATGGCGATTCCTTGAACCAAGCAGCGGGATCGATGTTAAGCCGCTATCGCTGGCACTTATCCTGCCACGATCAAGAAATAAGCCGCCTGTTCCGTGCTGAAACAGGTGGCTTACCCGACCACACTTTGCTGGGTTCGCTGGCGTTGATCGCGTGGTTTACCGATGTTTGTCTTGCGCCAGCACCATGACGTTGCCGCTGTTATCCTTGAATACAGCTTCGATGATCCCATACGGGCGATCTGTGGGCGTTTGCACGAATTCCACACCCTTCGCCTTCATGTCCTCGTAGGTCTTTTGACAATCGTCCGTTTTCCACGGACCCACGCCCATCTTGCCAGACTCGACGAGCTGCGTAAGCATTTGCACGTCAGCATCCGTCAGTCCTCCGCCTACTTTCAAGGCAGCTAACTGATATTCTAGATTGGGCTGCTGCTTTGAGCCGACGGTCAGCCAGCGATAATTACCCTTGGTCACGTCGGCGCGGATTTCGAAGCCGAGTCTTTCCGTGTAGAAGCGCAGCGCCTCATTCTGATCCTTGACCCAAATGGTGACGACGGAAAGGCTGTTGATCATGGATAGTCTCCTTAATCAGCTAGTTCACAGTTACAGCGCGTCAGGGAATTGTCGCAAGCACTATCGAACAAGCAGCAAACCAGCGGCTGTGCCTCCGCTGGCTGCTTAATCATCGACCTGTTTGATGCGCGTGGAATACCGCAGCGTTCTTAGCTGATCGCCTTTTTCACCAGCGCGATGATCTTTGCTTCTTCGGTGGGCGTCAACTGTGTAAGTGCGAAGGAGGTTGCCCACATGTGACCTTCGTCAAGATGTGCCGGATCGTTGAAGCCGAGCGTGGCATAACGGGCGTTGAACTTCTTGGCGGGCTGGAAAAAGCAGACGATTTTGCCGTCTTTACCTTCTGTAGCGTAGGCGGGCATTCCGTACCACGTTTTGGGCGCGAGGGTGGGTGCGTTCGCCTTCATGATCTCGTGTAACCGCTGCGCCATGCCGCGATCCGGCTCTTCCATTTCAGCGATCTTTTCCAGCAGATCGCTTTCGCCATCTGCCTTGCTGCCCTTCTTCATCTCTTTGGCGCGTTCTTTCATCGCGGCAAGTTCGTCGTCCGTGAAGCCTTGAGACTTCTTGGCATTGGCAGCGCTGTTCTTGGTAGAGTTCACCTTATCTTTTTTCGTGGTCATGGAATCCTCCTCCTGCTGACTCGGAAAGATGGGGCGGCTTCTGTTCAGCTACCCCGTAGCACATACCCCGATCATAAAACATTTGTGCTAATCTGGCTTCTCGAAAACTGCTCTTTTTCACGGATCGAGCGTATCTGGAATCTCATGCAGCAAGCAAACGCACAGGGGAATGTAAGCAGAGTTCCGGATATTCTGACTGCGCTGACGGTAATCGCTTGGCGAGATGCCTACCAGTTTACGAAATAGACTGCTAAAGGAGCCCAAACTGGTGAATCCAACCTCAGCGCAAATCTCGGTCACGCTGCGATCAGATTGACTCAGCAGTTCTTTTGCCTTGGCAATCCGCAACTGGATCAGATATTGATGCGGCGTCTGCTGATAGATGCGCCGAAACAAACGGATCAGGTAAAACGGCGACAGCGCCACTTGATAACTCAACTGCTCAATGGTAATTGGTGTGGTGAAATCGCGATCCATCAGTCGGCGGGCTTGGCGCGCTTGTTCATTATGACGCACAGCAATAATCTCGCAGCTACAAGTAAGTGCTCAGGCGGTTTTGCGTCGCACATTACTTACGATAATGATTTAAATCATAGCATAAACAGTAAGCAAGATAGCCAACAAAAAGCCACCTGTTTCAGTTGAAACAGGTGGCTGTAGTTTATCTATAGGAGCCGAATTTCAGCGGCTGTTATCGTATCGGCTAGTCGCCCGCACCAGTGGCAGCAGTCAGAGGATTCTCCACTGAGGGATCGCCCTTGCGGCTGCGCTGAATGGCGTACAGCACCACACCGAGCAGAACCAGCATCACCACCACTACGGCAGCGGTCAGTCCACTATTGTTTGCAGACTGCGCCACGTAGGTGACGATCAACGGACCGACCAGCAGCGAAACCAGATTGACCACCTTGATCATCGGGTTCAGCGCCGGACCAGCCGTATCCTTGAACGGATCGCCTACGGTGTCGCCCACGACGGTCGCCTTGTGCGGTTCGGAGCGCTTGCCACCATAGTGACCGGTCTCGATGTACTTCTTGGCGTTATCCCACGCGCCACCCGCGTTAGACATGAACACCGCCATCAACTGACCTGCCAGAATGATGCCCGCGTTGAAACCACCGAGTGCACTCGCGCCCAGCAGGAAGCCAACCACGATTGGCGACAACACGGCGATCACACCAAGAGGCATCAGTTCGCGCTGCGCCGCCTGTGTGGAGACGCTCACGCACTCCGCATAGTCAGGCGTCTTGGTTCCTTCCATGATACCGGGGATACGCAGTTGACGGCGCACGACGGCGATCATCTTGAAGGCGGCGCGGTTCACTGCCGTGATCAGCAGCGAGCTGAACAGGAAGATCAAGCCGCCACCGATCAACATACCGATGAAGGTCTGCGGATCAGCGATGTTGATACCCTTAGTAAACAGCGTCTCGGATAGGGGGATACCCTGACCGAGCTGCGCGATGCGCGTATCGGTGAGGAACGCACCGAACAGCGATACCGCTGCGATAACCGCCGAACCAATGGCGACACCCTTGGTGATCGCCTTGGTGGTGTTACCCACCGCGTCAAGCTGCTCCAGCGTATCGCCAGCTTGTGCCGCTTCGCCGGAGAGTTCCGCCACGCCCTGTGCGTTGTCGGAGATCGGACCGAAGGCGTCCATCGACACATTGTTGCCCGTCAGCGTGAGCATACCGATACCTGTCATCGCCACGCCGTAGAGCACAGCGGTGAACTTATCGATACCGGGCAGCGGGAACGCCGTGAAGATGACCAGCGATGCCAGCAGTGAACCCGCGATCACGAAGATCGCCCACGTGCTGGACTCCATGCCGACGGACAAGCCGCGCAGGATTACCGTCGCCGGACCTGTCTGCGAGTTGCGGGCGATATCCTTGACTGCCTCGTGTTCGGTATCGGTGAAGATCGCCGTTACCTGCTCGATGACAATGGCGAGGATGATACCGATGATCGTGGCTGCTAACGGCTGCCAGATGATCGCGCCTGTGCTGGGATCTTTCATGTAGAACAGAGTCACGATGGAGAACAGAACCACACTGACCACCGCTGAAATGCGGAAGCCGCGCGTGATTGCGCCGAGCGCGTTCTTTTCTTCGTTGGTGCTGCGAACGAAGTAGGTGCCGATGATCGAGCTGAGAACGCCGATACCACGCACCACCAGCGGGAAGACGATCCACAATTGCAGACCGGTGGAGAACGCCATCGCCACACCTAGGATCAAGGTGGAGACGATAGTCACTTCGTAGCTCTCGAAGATGTCCGCCGCCATACCAGCGCAGTCACCTACGTTGTCGCCCACGAGGTCAGCGATTACAGCGGCATTGCGCGGATCGTCTTCCGGCAAGCCCGCTTCGACCTTACCTACGAGGTCAGCGCCAACGTCAGCGGCTTTGGTGTAGATACCACCACCGACGCGCATGAACAGCGCCAGCAGCGTACCACCGAAGCCGAAGCCGAGCAAGGCATCCGGTGCGGCGATGCCAAATATTAGGAAGATGATCGTGCCACCGAGCAAACCGAGACCGTCGGTGAGCATACCGGTGATCGTGCCGGAGCGATAAGCGATACGCAGTGCTTCGCTGTAGCCGCGCTTGGGGTCAACCGCTGCCGCTGCCACGCGAACATTACCCTGCACTGCCATGTTCATACCCACGAAACCGACCATCGCGGAGAACAACGCGCCGACGAGGAAGCCAATCGAGCGCCCCAGTGCGATGTTGATGCGCGCGGCATCGCACAGCGGAGCGGCATCGCGGGCAACGGCAGCTTCAAGCTGACCGCGAATGATGGCTGCGGACTCCAATTCCGCGGTAGTGGGGGCTTCAGCACCGGGAGTCGCACGTGCTGCTTCCACTTTTTCGTAAGCGGCTTTATTCTGCTCAAAAACGGCACGATCTGCTTCGTTGGTCGGACCGTTTTGCAGGTAGTTGGCTTCAGCTTGCGCAGCGAGGTCGGGGCAGAATTTGATCACCGAGAATGGTGTTGGCTGCACCACGAACACACTGAAGAATAGCGCGATCATCAGCACTACGATGAGCACTGCAATGATACGTAGCTGCGAACTGAGGTATGCATTCGCGCCAGTGCGGATGAAATTCCACACTTCCTGCATCTTCTGCGATCCTTTGGATTCACGCAGAATTTGAGACGCGAGGAAGAGTGCGTATAGCAACCCCGCAACAGCGATGCCGAGCACGACGTAGATCATCGTCATCTCGGTCTGGGAAAATGTCTGGTTCATCGAAGAACCCCCTCCTGTAAGTAAATTGAGGCTTTTTTTCTGCACATCACGGGAAGTTTGTAGCACCCGTGTTATGGACAGTGAAATACAAAAGCGGAGGCAAATTCTACTCGCTCAGGGGGGTAAAAACAATACGGGGTTTCACTAGTTCGCTAGGTGATTGTCCTGTGTCACCATTTTATTGTTATAGCCCCATAACTTCACCTGAAAGCGAACCTTGTTGTAGAATGAGGGTTAATCCATTCGACACAAGATCAACGCACTCGTTCGAGCGATCCAAATAAGAGAAATGCAGCCACCAGTGATCCAAGTTCGATCTCGCCTTCTAGCCGAACAACGTCACCATACGGCAAATTGCAATGGATGAACTACTACCGACGATAGAAAGCATCTTATCAAACGCTTGGGACGGAGCAGTGAAGCTGGCTTTTGGGCAATTGCTAGAGGATCGTGGGCATGTAGCCCGTTTGGATGTCTTGGTATCGCCTGCTGGTTCCCCTAAAACCATTATCCTGAAACGCTGGCGTAGTGAAGACGCCATAGGGTTCGACCCAAGTTTTTTTGATAGTGCTCTATTAAACGAGTGGGCTAGCCTAGAGTTTCTTGCTGGTATGTTCAGCGACGCGGCTCTTGCCCCACAATTGTATGGCGGAGATGCAGGGAAAGGCTTCTTTGTTATGGCGGATTTGCTAGAGGGCCATACGCTGCACAAAATCCTGCAGGGGACTAACACAGTCCAAGCAGAGCAAGCACTACTGCGTTCCGGCGCAGCCTTAGGCATGCTGCACGGCAAGACTCTCGGTAAATCCGCAACTTTTGAAGCCTTCCGACGCAAATTGGGTCATCCACAGGTGGAACGTCCACCTGAACCGCTGGGCTATTTGCCAGCAACCCTGAAAGCAGTGGAGGAATTGAACGTTGCAGTGCGTCCTGATGCTTATGATGACGTGGAGCAGATTGCAGACAATCTGTCTCAGGTGGATGGATTCTACGTTCTGCATCATGGCGATCCAATTCCGAGTAACACTTGGGTTGATCATGAGGGCGGTATTTATCTCATAGATTTCGAAAGTGCCCACTTTGACCATGCTTTGTTGGAGGGAGTTAACGCGCGGATGGGCTTCCCCACCTGTGGTATGGCGTTTGTAAACCGTGTCCCTGAAGCAGTTTGGAGGCAAGCAGAGGCAGCGTACCGGGCAGAATTGGTCAAATACTGTTCGCAAGCCGCAGATGATAAAGTATATCGCTCGGTTATGACGGCAGCGTGCGCTTTGTGGCTCTTGGGCTTCTGTGGAAATTGGCTAGAAGCTGCGCTAATCGGTGATTTTCCGCCGCATAAGCTTAATCGCATACGACAATGTGCAATATTCCGCATGCAGGCTTTTGTGCAAGCAACTCAGGAATTTGATAGCTTTCATGCGTTAGGGGAAACATTCACTAAGCTGCTGGTGAAATTGCGTGCTGCATGGTCGCCTGATGCTCAGGAGTTGCCGCTTTATCCTGTTTTCGAGAAAAGTACGTCGGTGTAGGATCAGTAGTAGTTATACATTTTTCGTTGGTTATCGCAATCACATTCAACTCATCACACTGCGCTTTGTTATAGCCCCATAACTTCACCTGAAAGCGAACCTTGTTGTAGAATGAGGGTTAATCCTTTCAACCTGAACTAGCAAATAGACGCGCTCGCCCGAGCTATCCAGAACATCTGATCAAAACCAATGCAATCATCAGCAATCCAAGTTCGACTCGATGACCGCGCCCGCCTGCTCTCGGCAGTCTTAGCCGCCACCAACTATCCCGATCAGGCACAGGGACGCAAGAAGCACGGCACGCATCTGCACGCCCGCGCTACCCGTCGGCACGTTAGCAGCTACAGCACACATCCGGCGGCAAGCGCCTTACAGTCGCTGCTAGATCAAGGCATTCCTTTAGCCGCGCTCTATGGCTATGTACTGCGCCTTTCCTCACCCGGCTTACAAGCCATCGAGGAGACGCCGCGCTGGGTTCCTGCCCACTGGAGTGATCACCTGCTCGATTTTCAGCGCGTCAGCGAGCTGGACTCGTGGTGGGCGACAGCGCAAGAGAACGATCACTGGCAGACGGCGCTGAATCACTTGCAAGAGATATTTCGTGAAGTGAAGTTGCAGGACGTCCTTGAGCCGTTTGTCGGATCGGTCAAGGAGACGCTGGTATTCATGCCTAGCCTCAGCTACCCCACCGATCAAAATGTTGGTGTGCGCGTGGGCAACGAGTTGATCGTGCTGATGCCGCCTCCCATCGCATGGGGAGATAGCGCACCATGGTCGTACAAAGATGATCCGGCGCTGGCATTCCGCGCAGCACTCACCGAATACGGTGCCATGCTGATGAACAGCTACCTCAGTCAGCATATGGAGACGGTCAGCGCCCTCTCGGATAAGTCGCTGTCAGTGGGCGATCACTACCGTCAAGCGCACCCGATGTGGCAGGATCAGTTTTTGGGCTTGTTCACGGCGTCGATCACGGCAATGTATTTGGAGCAAGCGATCAGCAAGTTGGAAGCGCGCAGTTACATTCAGCATATGCAGCGGGTCGAACATCTTACCGTGCTGCCCGCCGCGATCAGCGTCTTCCAGCGCTATCTGAATGAACGCAGCGAAGGAAAATACGCCGAGTTCATCGAATTTCTGCCCCATGTACCCAAATATCTCCGCGTTGGCAAGGCACTCGCCCCCGCATGAAATTGAGCGTTCCGCTGCCTGATGCGGTTGAAGGGTGGGTGAAGGCACTAGAAGGTTACGAGCGTGAACTTGTCCATTACGATGAGGATGCGCCCGCTGGCGAGTCGCCGATCGGCGTATTACATGGTACCAAACCAGTGTTGATCTCCGCACCGCACAGCGCGCGTCACTGGCGCGAAGGCGAGTGGAAACAGGAGGACGAATACACTGCCGCCATCGGCTACCTGCTGCACAAACAGACAGGTGCACACCTGATCTACGCCCGCTATCAACTCAACCCTGATCCGCACGATGACGGTGCAGAAAATGCCTATAAACGTGCGCTTGACGAGATCGTCACCAGCATCCCGATCGGCTGTGTGATCGATCTGCATGGGGCACGTGGAGATCGGGATTTCGCGGTGGCAATCGGCACGATGGGCGGGCAGACACTTGCCAACTACGAGAAGACGCTGATTCATAACTTCAGGATGTCACTGCTTTATGAGGAAGCGGATACGCCAAGTCTGGATCGGGTAGCCATCAATCCGCCGCGCTACACGGGCGGCTTCAAGCTGCCCACCATCACGCGGCACGTTTGGGAGCGCCATCAGATCCCCGCCGTGCAGATTGAGTTGTCCGCATGGGTACGAATCACGCGGCGGCTGGAAAATGCTACTAATGCCCGCAACGGGACTTCGCCCAATTTTCGCGGCGACCTTGGTCGGATCGGCTTTGTCTGCACAGCACTCCATAACTTCATCAATGATAATTGGTGAAGAAAGACACTTTTTACAGGCAATTTTCTTCAGCTTGCGTAACCTTTGACGCTTACGGTGTTTCAATTACCGACTCGGCGACGCGCACTTTTTGCCAGCAGTACCCTCATTCTGATGTCAGCATCGTCTGGCATCGTCGGATGGGGGTACTGCGTTTTTGAGGATAATGGACGATGACGCAAGATCAATGGACGGCGGTGGATGAATATTTTGAGCGCTTGTATGTGCCTGCCGATCCGGTGCTAGAAGCGGCATTGCAGGCAGCGGATGCCGCCGGACTCCCGCCCGCGCAGGTCGCGCCCAATCAGGGCAAGCTGCTCAATATTTTCGCGCAGATGATCGGCGCTCGGCGCATTCTAGAGATTGGTACGCTCGGCGGCTACAGCACGATCTGGCTGGCGCGGGCATTGCCACCTGACGGATCGCTGGTCACGCTGGAATACGATCCCATGCACGCCGACGTTGCCCGATCCAACTTCGCGCTGGCAGGTCTCACTAATCTGATCGACATTCGCGTCGGCAAAGCACTGGATACGCTGCCGCAGCTTGCCGCCGAAAACCCCGATCCCTTCGATCTGGTGTTCATCGATGCCGACAAGATCAATAATCCCGCTTATCTAGAATGGGCGCTCAAGTTAACTCATCGCGGCAGCGTGATCATCGGGGATAACGTCGTCCGCAACGGCATGGTGCTGGACTCTGCCAGCGACGATCCTAGCGTCAAAGGCACCCGCGCCTTCAACGAACTGTTCACTGCCAATCCGCGCATCAGCGCCACCGCGATCCAGACCGTCGGCAGCAAAGGCTGGGATGGTTTTGCGATTGGCGTAGTGGTGGGGTGACGAAAATGGGCAGGTCTAGAAACCCATGGGCATCAAGCTAAGAGAATTAGGCATCGGCTCGGCTCGGACACCAGAAGCTAAAAGGCTTGTCCGGAGTCTATTTATCTGCTTGCCGCAGACGCATGGGGTTCAAAACCCCCTGCTACAATGCTCTGGAAACCCTCTAAAGAGGGTTCATCAAAGGTCAGGTTTTGCTCCTAACCCACTTCAGTGGGTTTACCAAGTGTTGTAGCCGGAGGTTTTCAACCTTCGGTCTACTCACGCCAGCACTTGAAAAACGCCGGACAAGCCTTAAAGCGCTCCGGCTACAGCGAAATAATTCTAAACCCGACTAAAGTCGGCTTGCGCTAACAGGCGTGGGTTCGTTACCACTGTCAACGCCGACGGATGAAGTTAGTATAACCAGAGGCGGCTTTAGCCGTCTTTGACCCGTATTTCAGTGTAGCCGGGTTGCTTTAGCTCCCGGCGCGGACTGCAAACATCCTTGCCTTGATGCCTACACAACAAGCTCTAGTGAATGATCAACCTTGTAGGGGTGGGTTTAGAAACCCACCCTGTTTATTCAACAACATCCCTACCACGCGAATGCTTCCGGTGCTTCGCCTTTGCCCAATGGACGCCCACTGTTGATGTTGAACATCTCGTCCAGCCGCGTCATCTGCTCCGGCGACAACTTGAACTCCGCCGCCCGATCCAAGCCATCTAGGTGCTCAACGGTACGCACGCCGACGATGGCAGACGACACCACCGGATTCGCCAGCACCCACGCAATCGACACCACCTGCTCCGTCTCTCCGATCTCGCGGCAGAAGGCGGAGAACGTATCAAGCTGCGAACTCTCTACGCGCAGCCCATACTCCGCGATCACCGACTGCGTGCGCGAGCCTTCGACAATGGGTTTCTTGCCCGTCAGGATGCCACCCGCCAGCGGCATGTAGGGGATCAAACCGATACCGAAGTCGCGGGCGGCAGGGATTACATCTAACTCAGGATAACGGCTCAATAAGTTGTACTGTGCCTGCTCGGAGACAAAGCCGAGTAAACCATGCTGCAGCGCGTACATCTGATACTTGGCGATCACCCAACCGGGGAAATTGCTGGTGCCCATGTACAGGACGTCGCCGTTGTAGATCAGCCGTTCAAAGGTGTTCCAGAACTCTTCCAGTCGGATACGCCGATCCACGTGATGCACCTGATACAGATCGATATGATCGGTTTGCAGGCGGCGCAGTGAATCAGTGACGTGCTTGCGTACTTTGTAGCTGGATACCCCGCGATCCTCGTTGGGCGGCGGATTGCTGTCATTGTTCATCTGTCCGTACACTTTGGTGGCAAGCACCACCTGTTCACGGCGTCCGTTGCCCTGCGCGAACCAGCGTCCGATGATCTCCTCGGTCAGTCCGGCGCTCACTCGCCTGCCATAGACATTGGCGGTGTCGAAGAAGTTGATGCCCATCTCCAACGCCCGATCCATGATCCGCATGGATTCATCTTCTGGCGTCACCGTGCCGAAGTGCATCGTGCCCAGACAAATTTTGCTGACGGTCACATTCGCCTGACCAAGTTTGCCGTATTGCATAGCGCTTCCTATCTATGAGTGAGTGTGAAAAATAAAATGTGGGATGAAGTTCTATAATAATGACGCTTCCGGCGCTGTGCCGCCAATCGCAGCAGAATCAGCTTGATCTGTGAAAACGATTGAAGTCCCGCAGGGACTTCGTTCGTTGAGCTTGGCAATTCATTGCCGGGAATGCGCCGTGACAACACCTGCCCGATTTAGCTGTAATCACGGTAAACTATGCTTGAGCTGGCACCAATCTGGGCAATATCGTTTGTAGGATGTGATGCCATGAAAAAGATCGTTGTACCGCTGCTGATTGCTACCGCCCTAATCACGCCTGTTCATGCTGGTTCACAAGATGCACCAGCGCGAATCCGTATCGAGCGTCGTGATCTGCTGCCCGAAGGCATCGAATACGACGGGCGTAATGATCGCTTCCTCGTTAGTTCGATGGCGCAAGGCACAGTCTTTGCCGTCGCTGACGATGGCACAGCGACCCCCTTCATCGAAGATCCCGATCTGATCGCCTCAATTGGCTTAGAGATCGACCACGCGAATGGTCGCCTGCTGGTCGTCAACGCCGATCTCGCGGTCACGGGCGACGCACAGAACATGGGTCTGTCACAACTCGCCATTTACGATCTCGACACCGGAGATCGCCTACATTTCGTCGATCTCGGTTCGCTGTTGCCCGACGTCAAGCACTTCGCCAATGATGTTACCATCGACGCAGAGGGCAACGCCTACGTCACCGATAGCCTTGCGCCCGTTATCTACAAGGTCACACCCGATGGCGAAGGGTCGATCTTTCTGCAAGATGATAAGCTGCTGATCGACGGCTTTGGCGGCAACGGCATCGTCTATCATCCCGACTCGTTCCTGATCGTGGGTATCTCCGGCGTGGAACTCTACAAAGTACCGCTTGCTAATCCCGCTTCATGGACAGTCATCCAAACCAGCAAGGTGATCGCGGCGGATGGCATGTTGCTGACCCCTGACGATTCACTGTTGGTAGTCAACAACGGCGAGATCGTGGCATTGAGCAGCAGCGATCAGTGGACGAGCGCCAGCGTGACAGAAGAAGCAAAACGTCATCCCGCCTCGGCGATCACGCTGCGCGATGATGCTGTATATGCGCTGCATCCTCAACAAAATGAGATTGTGCGCGTCCGGTTTCAGTGATCGGTTTGCTTGGCTTTCGCTTACATCAGTTCCGCCAGCGAGAACTGATCATCAACGTGATCGAGCGTCCTTCGCGCATCGACTGGTTAGCGGCGATGCCCACGATCACCGACGCCGCGCCGTCAATGGGTGATGCCGCGCGGTAATACGGATCAGGTGGTGTTGGGGAGAAAATCTGCTCCAACATCACCGGATCAGCGCCACCATGTCCGCCGTCGCCCGACGGTGCAGGAATACCGTAAGGCTCACCGAACATCGGATACATGCGAATCCGTGAGCACTTGAATGACTCCTTGCTTGCCCCCGTGCTGTTAGCGCGTCCATCACCGAGATGCTCATGGTGCCCTCAATGCTGATCGGTGCGCCGACCACATTGCGATCACGGATGTAGCCCGTTTCTGTCTCCCCATTCAGATACAAACCCTGAAACGCCACCTTCCCGTCAAGGCATAGCGCATACGGTTTACGCGTCACTTCACCATTCCTTTGTTGAAGCAGACCCGGCGTTTACTCATTACTCATTACTCATCACTCGTTACTCATCCCTCATCCCTATCTTCATGTTTCAAGGTTGACACATCGCACTTCAGCTCTGTGACATCGCGCCAACAATCTACCGACAAGACTTCAGTACGATGGAGCGAGTAAGGAAAGGAATGAGTAAGCAATGAAACGTAGAACCTACTTGTCACTTGTGGCAATTTGTGCTGTGATTGTGGCGTTTGCGGGATTCACCTTCGTCCGGTCAGTCAGCGCACAGGAGCCGCCAACCACCTCCACTGCTACCGCCGTCGCCGCGCCGACGCACACCCTCTTCGATCTGCTGGTCGAGTACGTCGGCGATCCGCAAACGGCGATCTTGCATAACGTCTATGATCACGCCAATCCCTCGGTGGTCAGCATCACGGTACGTATCCCCACCCAGCAGACGAGCATGATCATCACGCCGCAGGGCATCCAGCAGTCCAGTCCCTACGAATATGCAGCCGGATCAGGGTTTGTCTATGATGCGCAGGGACATATCGTCACCAACACCCATGTGATCGCTAACGCCGATCAGATCGAAGTGACTTTCGCTGATGGCACGACTCGCCGCGCCACGCTAGTCGGCAGCGACGCCGATAGCGACATCGCCGTGATCAAGGTTGAGGGCGACATGAGCGCCTATCAACCGCTGCAACTGGCGGACTCAGAGGCGGTGCGCGTTGGTGATATGGCGATTGCTATTGGTAATCCCTTCCGTCGCTCCGGCACCATGACGCACGGCATCGTCAGCGGCATTCACCGCTCGGTGTCCGCCATCACGCAGAGCAGCAGCGGCGGCAGCTATACCATCCCCGACGCTATCCAGACCGATGCGCCGATCAATCCGGGCAACTCCGGTGGTCCGCTGCTGAACATGCGCGGTCAGGTGATCGGTGTCAACGAACAGATCGAATCCTCGGTGCAGCAGTCATCCGGTGTCGGCTTCGCTATCCCCTCGGATATCATCAAGGCGTCGGCTGATGCGCTGCTCAGTGACGGCAAGATCGAACATAGCTGGCTCGGCATCGCGGGCAGCACCCTGACACTCGATCTCAACGAGGCGCTCAAACTGAACAAGGATCAGCGTGGCGTCTATGTCACCGCCGTGCAGCAGGGCAGTCCCGCCGCTAACGCCGGACTCAAGACGGGCACGCAGCGGGTCACGCTGGACGGTCAGCAGGTACTGGCAGGTGGTGATGTGATCGTCGCCATCGATGGGCAATCCGTCCCCGATTTCGACACCTTGACCTCCTACCTGTTCATCCACACCCGCGCCGGACAGAGCGTCACGCTGACCATCCTGCGCGATGGCAAGACTCAAGACGTGCAACTGACGCTGCAAGCACGCCCTCACGCCGCCTAAGTAAATATGAAGTAGACCGGAGGTTGCACCCTCCGGCTAGCAACACGAAGCACCGTAAACGGCGCTAAAACAAAAACATCGAACAATAGTAAACGCTCCTACTTCAGCCCGGAGCTTCAGCTCTGGGACAACTACCGACAAACGTAGCCGTGTCGGACACTCTCCACCCACACGATCCCCTCTCTGTAAACGGAGAGGGGTGGCGCGAAGCGACGGGGTGAGGTAAACCCGCTTCCACCGTTTCGGTGTAGAATCTTCTTAACAGCGATCAGCAGTTCAAAAAACCATTATCCGGCGCACGAACACTTATTTTCCGGTACTGTCGGCACGCTGGCACTTATGGCACTTTGCTTCCAGCACTTCGGCACTCTTAGCATTTAGCACTTTACAACCAGAGGTGCAGTCATGCCCGAACTCACGAAACTGTTACTCGTCGATGATGAGCAAGCGATCACCGAAAACCTCGCGCCCTTTCTCGAACGTGCCGGATTCAAAGTGCGCGTCGCCAGCGATGGCGAATCGGCGCTGCGTGAACTCAGCAGCTACAAACCCGACTTCATGATCCTCGATGTGATGATGCCGCGCTTGAATGGTCGTGATGTGCTGCGTCGCCTACGCCAGAGCGGAGATTGGACTCCTGTGATTCTGTTGACGCAGGTCGGTGAAGCGGGCGAACGGGCGATGGCGCTGCAAGAAGGCGCGGATGATTACCTGAACAAACCCTTCGATCCTAACGAGCTGGTGGCGCGTATTCGGGCGATCTTACGCCGCGCACAGGCGGGACAGTTTTCGCTGGCAGGTGCGCACTCGCTGAAATCCGGCGATCTGCTGCTCAACCGTACTACCCGCCGTGCTTACCTCCATGAGCGAGAGATCACCTTGACCCCCAAGGCGCTCAACTTGCTCGAATATCTGATGACGCGCCCCGATGAGATCATCACCCGCGAACGTCTGCTTGATGCCGTCTGGGGCTGGGATTATCCGGCGGGCATCCGCACCGTCGATACGCGCATCGCGGAACTGCGCCGCTTGCTCGGTGACGATCCGGCGAATCCGCTTTACCTCGAAACTGTACTGGGCGAAGGCTATCGCTTCATCGGCGCAGTGGAATCGGCGGGCGCTCTACCCTGATACCTGCGCGGGCATCTCCGTTGATTACCGCATCCTCTCGGTAACCGGCTGCCGGAAAAAGCAGCAGAGGTGTTCCACCCCAATTCGAACCTCATGGCTCACCTTCGCCCCCACACCACCAATGTTCGTATCGTTGCACATCACATCTCACGTAGATGATCGAGTCCGAAACTGAAGCTTTGGGATCAGAAGGCAAATACACTTAAAATAGCATCTGTATTCTCCTCCCGTTGATGGCGAGGGGTGGCGCATCAGCGCCGGGGTGAGGTAAACGAAAGGACAACGAGATGGACATCGCAGGCGAATACACCTTTGACGCTCCACAAGCTGTGGTCTGGGGAGCGCTGCTTGACCCCAACGTGCTGGGATCGATCATGCCCGGTGGCAAGGGCTTCGAGGAAGTTGGCGAGAATCAGTACAAAGGGGCGCTCGAGGTCAAGGTTGGTCCGGTGCAGGGACTGTTTCAGGCGGACATCAAGCTAACGGACATACAGCCGCCAGCGCATTACCACATCGAGGTGGATGGCAAGGGTCCAGCCGGATTTGTCAAGGGAACTGGATCGCTGAATCTGAGCGCACAGGGCAATCAGACGCACATGGTCTACGCTGGTACGGCAACTGTGGGCGGCAGGATCGCCAGTGTGGGGCAGCGGCTGATGGACAGCGCCGCCCGTTCGATCATCCGGCAGAGTCTGGAGGCGCTCAACGAATATCTGAAAGTTGAAGTCGCCAACGGATCAGCCGCCGCGCCCACCGCGCCGTCTTCACCAGCACCGACAGAATCCGCGCCATCCACCGATCTGCCGTCCGCTAACGCGAGTGCAGCAAATGCAGCAGATAGTGCGTCTGCGCTAGCAACGGCTGCCGCCGCGCCAGTCGCCACCGCCGCCACGACAACGACGACAGCGACTCCGTCCGCTGCGCCAACCACTACGTCACCAAATGCGGCTGCACCTCAGTACAAACCACCCTCGCAGACCTCGCTGGCGCTCAATGTTGCCCGCGACGTGCTGAACGATTTAGTACCACCGAAATACCAGCCGCTGCTATTGGGTGCAATCATCGTGATCATTCTGCTGTTGATCTGGCTGGTGCGGCGCTGAATTGTTTTTCGAGTCAGAAGGGAAATAGTTGTTTATGTTTATTAGAGAACAAATCGATTTTTTCGCTGCTACGCTGCTAAGAACGAAGACCAGCATGTCGATTGATCCGGTGTGCGGCAAGAAGGTAGAGTTCGCCACTGCCGACCACAGCGAGCATGATGGCTCTTGCCATCATGCTCGTGGTGTGGGTTGTACGCAGATGTTCCTGACCGTGATGCAGCAATGACCATTTCTGTCCTGCGTGCACTGCTCCGCGATCTGCCTATTGACTGGTGCGTCAGCGATGTCTACGTTGGTGCCAACTGGTTGCTTTCGCTGCTGACGCACCCCGATGGCTCGCAGCGTGCCGGAGTTGCCACCGCTCCCTTACAGATCGATGCCGCATCGCCCTACCAGATCGGACATTACAGGATGGATGAAGATGCCTGCGTGATCGCGCGGCTGCTGCTCTCCGACGATCCGGCGGCGGCTGGTATTGGCTTGGCGACGATCAACGCGTTGAATCAGCCGGAAGAAGGTGCCTTCGTGCTGGCTGATGCTGCCAATTGGTTGACCGAACGCTGTCAGGATCGTAATGTCGCCATCTTCGGGCGTTTCCCCTTCATCGACGCTGAGGTGCGTCCGTTCGCGCGGCAGGTGTGGGTATTCGAGCAGCAGCCACACCCTGACGAGTTCGACAGCAGCGCGATCTCGGTTGTGTTACCGCAAGCCGAATTAGTGGCGGTCACCGGCAGCGCCTTAGTTAACCACAGCATCGATCTGATCCTGCCGCAGATCAAGCCGGAGAGCACCGTCATCCTCTTGGGACCAAGTACGCCTCTCTCCCCACAACTGTTCGACTGTGGCATTGACGCCATGTTTGGCGTGCGAGTGATCGATCTGCCGTCACTAATCGACTCGGTGGTCAACGGCGCGGGCTTCCAGAAGATTCATGGCTTGCAGCGGGTGGCATTATTCAAGCCTACCATGTCGTGATCTTCATCTAAGCGAGTCCTGACGTTTCTCACTGACGCCTTCTGTGCCCCTGACGTTATGATTCAATTAGGGTTAGGTGCGTCATCAGATGCACTACAGGAGGTCGTCTATGAACGTACTTGTCGCTGTTGCCACCAAACATGGCAGCACTTATGAGATTGCTGAAGAAATAGTTCAGGAATTGAAAGCAGAAGGTTATGCTGTCGAACTACGCAGCGCGGATGATATTGCCGATGTCACTGGCTATGACGCCGTGATTCTCGGCAGCGCCGTGTATGCGGGCAACTGGCTGCCAGAAGCCAAGCAGTTTATCGAGCGCAATCATCGTAAACTGGCAGAACTGCCTGTCTGGGTCTTCAGCAGCGGACCACTGGGCAGCCACAACCCGCAGCCACATGATGATCCCGCGCGGTTAGCCGCGCCGTTAGGAGAGGTGCTCGTCCGCGATCACAAAGTTTTCGTGGGCAAGCTAAACGTCACCGATTTGGGCTTGGCAGAACGCCTGATCGTCTTAGCGGTGCGTGCGCCGGAAGGTGACTTCCGCGATTGGGATGAGATCCACATGTGGGCGCAGAAGATCGCCAGAGAGTTACAATCGGTGCCTGCGCTGTGATGCGCCTAACCGCCCAAGTTTCAGCACAATTTATCACTGTGATTAAACAAGACCGGAGGTTTTCACCTCCGGTCTACCGTTTAATTACTCGTATCCTTATCCTCGCGCCTGTGTGCCGCTTGAGGTCGTATTTGTCGTGCGGCGACGATACAGCACCAAGACCGCCAGCAGCAGGATCAGCAGCGCACCTAGGCAGCCACCAATCAGACGCCAATCCAGTGGCAGTCCTTCTGTCGGCTGACCAACATTGCCCACCGTCGCCGTGATCGTGGCGGTGGTGGTGGCACTAGCGGCAGGTGTTTCCGTCGCGGCTGCGGTGGAAGTGGCGGTTGCCGTCGGCGCGATGGTCTCACTAGCAGTAGAAGTAGCAGTGGGCGGTACTGCCGTCGCGGTTGCCGTCTCCGTAGCCGTCGGCGGGATCGGTGTCTCCGTTGGCTGCGGCGTATTCGTCTCCGTTGGGGCGCTGGTCGCCGTCGCTGCTACTGTTGCTGTCGCGACGACTGCCGCTTGCTCAACAGTGGTCGCAGTGGCAGCGCTGGTCGCTGTCGCTGGTTGCGCTGTCACTGTCGGCGGGATCGCGGTAACTGTCACCGTTGGTGGGACGGGCGTTGTGGTCGGCGGTACAAGCGTCAAAGTTGCCGTCTCGGTAGCCGTTGGCGGCATTGGTGTATCTGTTGCCGTTGGCGGCACTGCCGTATTGGTGGCACTTGCCGTCGCTGTCAGCGTCGCGCTGGCGGTGGCGGTGGCGGTGGCAGTCGCCGTCTCAGTCGCAGTGGCGGTGAAAGTCGCCGTCGGCGTGAAGGTACGAGTCGGAGTCGCGCTCGGCGTGATGAACAACGCCGGATCAACACTGATGGTGAACGTCTGCGTGGTGCTGCTGCCCGCGCTGTTCGTCACCGTGACCACCAGCTCATGCGATCCCGCGCCCAGCTCCAGCACATTAACCAGCAGATCGTAGGGTGCGGCTGTCGCTTCCACCACTTGCTTGCCATCTACCGCGAGCGTTACCGACTGCACGGGTGCTTGGGTCTTTTCTACTTTAACGCTGACGCTTCTGCTCGACTCGCGGATCGTCTCGCCGTTGCGGACACCATTGACTGTGAACTGGATCGGCAGTTCAGCGACCTCGATCTCTAGCGTCGTGGATCGACTGCCACCCGCTTTATCCGAGGCTTTCACTTCAATCGTATGACTGCCCGGCGTCAGCGCATAGGGGTCGAGACCACCCACGCCGCTGAAGGTCGTGCCATCGCTGCCGATCAGCGGTGTGGCGAGCACGATCTCCTGTCCGTCGAGGGTTGCGCTCACGCTGTCAACTTGGCGCGGCGCATTCACGTTGACCTTAATGCCCGTCGGTTCACTGATCGGGTCACTCGGTACGCCTTCAAGGGTAATCGTAGGATACAGGTCGGGCGCGGTGTAGACAATCGACCCGCTGGCACCACCCGCATCCAGCGTGATCGTGTAGCTGTTGCCATCCGGCTCGATCTGCGGGCACACTTCAACGGCGTACTGACTGCGTAGGTAACTGCTGATGAAACTGAAGATGTCGGAAAGCTGCTCGGACGAGGGCAGGATGTAGGTCTGTCCGTTGGTCTCTGTGCCCAGCCGTTGCAAGTAAACTTCGCCCAGACTGTAACCGATACCGACGGCGAAGAACTGCACCTCATTTTGCTGCGCCAGTTGAATTGCTTCATCCGCGCTGTGTGTGCTTATCCTGCCGTACTCGTTGCCATCTGTCAGCAGCACTACGAAGCGCCGCGAATTGGTCGCCTGCAATGCCAGTTCAGCGCCCGCGTAAGCCGCATCGTAGAGCGCTGTCTTACCATCCGCTCGCAGTGCATCAATCACGCTGCGTACCTGCGCCAGATCGGTGGTGAAGGGCTGCACGATGCGCGTCGTGGTATCGAAATCAACCACGGATACTTCATCACCAGCGCGTAGATTATCCAGCAGTACCCCGGCTGCCGCCTTTGCGTCCGCTAGTGGTTTCTCCAGCATACTCTCACTGGAGTCCAGCACCAGCACAACGGAAACCGGCAGATCGGAACTGACGATCTCCTGCACGGAGTCGATCTCTACCCCTTGATCATTGAGACGGGCGCTGAAGTCGGTCTGCGTCAAGCCAGTGATCGGACGATCTTGTTCATCGTTGAGGGTGACGAGCAGTTGCAGGCACGGGAATTCGGAGTCGTTAATCGCGTTGATGGTTAGTGTCGGCGGGGTTTGCGCGAATCCCGGTGACACTAGCAGCAGCGATAACGCAAGTAAGCTGATCAGGACGATCAGAACGGTAATTTTGCGGAAAGTCGGTGTAAGTAACGAGGGCATGATCAGGCTTCCCCCTAATTTAGTAAGGCGCGCGCTTCTGCGCCATCCGCCAATATTTACGTCTTTCCCGCATTTACGCAAGAAAAGGAGGATCGAGAAATCAAAAAGGACAAGCAAATCTCGCTTGTCCTTTAATTCATTGTCAAGATTTTTAGATCCGTTCAGTCCAGTTCCGTTCAGGGCAAGCGAACTGCACTCTACTTATCATTGACGGTAACGCTGTCGCGTGTATATGTCAATGCCAGATCAGGTTCCCATGTCGAACCATTCTTAGACATTTCCCCCATCGTGCTGATGGTATTGCCATCGGCGCTGATCGTGCCCTTAAAGCGTTGCGAAAACTCCTCGTTCACGCGCCACCACTGCCACTGATTATCGCGCAGGGACATCTCGTACTTGCGCGAGACGCCGCGTTCATCGAAATAGATCATGGTGAAGTCATCGCTGAAATCGTCGCTGCCGATGATCGCGATGCCAGCCGGAATGCGCGGATCATCATTGTGCGAACGCATCAGCAAAAACGCGCCGCCTTCGATCCATTCAAAAGTCACTCGACCATGTAGAGATGTGTCAGGAATAAGCGGATGATGTCCGCTGGTGGTCCACGTACCGACCAGCACGTTCAGAGGAATGAGCGCAGGATTGGGGATTGAGGCTCTGCTGTGTGAATTCACTGCCATCGCTCCTTGTCTCCTATTCAATTATTGGTGATCAGCGGAGAGGGTGGGATTCGAACCCACGGTGCTCATCGCACAACGCTTTTCGAGAGCGCCCCGATCAACCACTCTGGCACCTCTCCATATTGGCAAACTATGCAATTATTCGGGCTGCTTAACTATCTACCATTCTCACCAGCCGCCCGCAGCTTGGCGAAAAAACCGACGATCAGCGCCGCGGCTTCTTCCCTCAACACTCCCGACTCTACCTGAACTTTATGGTTCAGCTTGGGGTGGTTGAGGATGTCCATGATGCTGCCGCCTGCGCCCGCTTTCGGATCACTGGTGGCGTAGACCAGTCTGGGCAGTCGTGCCAGCACCATCGCGCCCGCGCACATCGTACACGGCTCTAGAGTGCAGTACAGCGTCACCTCATCAAGCCGCCAGTGATGGATCGTTCGGGAGGCTTCGCGCATCGCCACGATCTCGGCATGTGCCGTTGGATCGCGGTCAAGCTCACGGCGGTTGCGCCCGCGTCCGATGATTTTACCATCGAGCACAGCGATTGCGCCAACTGGAACATCACCGTGCGTTGCAGCCAGCGCCGCTTCTTCCAGCGCCATCCGCATCCAAGCCGCGTGCGCGTCATCCATCTCCATCACGCTGCGAAGTTTAGCATAGTTGGGAGCGTCCGAAAATGGTCAGTTTAGGACCCGACAATCATTTTGCAATGGAAATACTACTTTAGTGTGGTTGTGTACACGCATATTCCGATTAAACTATAGATACCACGTCAGCCAATCCAGTCACTGGGTAATACCGAAAGGAATGGATCATGAATGGGATTACGCGACAGGGGGCGAAGCGATTCGGCGTATTTCACTGGGCTGCCATCGTCTTTACACTGCTGCTCTTGGCAAGCAGCAGCATGGCAAGCTCGGCGATGCCCCTCCCGGACGATGCAGACGGCGTGAATGGTCCTGCCGCGCAAGCGACCAAACGCGGAACCGTTTCGCCACAGGATAAAACCGCCACCGCCCGTGCCAACGCCTCCGCAGGTCGTTACCGCAATCAGGTGTTCATCCCCACAGCAGTGGCGATGGCGCAGGATGCGGAAGTGATCTTCGGACCGGAAAGCGGCGAATTGGAAAGTGTTGAAGATGGTCGCTTGGAGAGCTTCTGCGCCGAAGTCGATCTGACTAACTTTATCGTCACTTTCCGTATGTATAATCCATCCGGCAATGCCGTTTGGGTTTATGGGTTGTCCTTCCGCACCGATGAAGAAGGAAACGCGTATCGTCTGGCAGTTGCCAGCACCAATCGCTGGTTGTTGGCGTACCTCGATGCCGCTGCTTCGAGCTTCAACGACGCGGGCACTGGCTCCATCCCCAACATGGATGTCAAGAAGAACGGTTTCAACGACTTCATCATCATGGTGCAGGACGAAATGTCGCTGATCAGCGTGAACGGCGAGTACCTGACGCCTTCACTGGTAGATCGCCAGCTTAATTCCGGTGATGTCTGCCTGATCATCGACAACTTCCTTGATTATGAGCGCGACGGACGCACCTATGAGTTCGAAAACTTCACGGTTTACGAGATTCCGTGAGTTAATTTGAGCAGATCCTTGTTCAGGTACTTTTATTCGAGCCTTCTCACCGCGCGGGAAACGGGAATGCGCTTCTAGCCTTAACGCCCTTTAACCGCAGCGGATGTGGAAAATCAGGTTAGTTACACTGGCAGCTCAGTTGATGCCTCGGCTCACTGGGCTGTTTTTCATAATGCAATCATTCCACATTTCCCCGTATCGATAGTATGATTGAAGCTACCAAAACCACTGATGAAACTACCCCAATGACCCATAACCAATACCATAACCGTCAACGGATCGATCCGACTAACGCTGCCACTATGCGTAAAACGCAGCGACAGCTGCTCGTGCTAACGAGCACACTGATCCTTGTATTGCTGCTTGCATCCACCTACGTGCCCGCTATCTCGCAAGCGTCAACATCCGCCGATCTGCGTTTGGCTGCCACATGGACGCTGCGTCCGATAGATACGTTAGCTCCCACTTATACCAGCGCCGCCGATGCCATTAGCACTGTGGCAGTGACGGGTACGCCCGGCGCTTCTGACGAGCAAACAGCGATCCAGACTTTCGATGGCGTTGAAATGGTCACAGTGCCAGCCGGATGCTTCATGATGGGCAGTGATAACGGTGACGAAAATGAGCGTCCGGTGCATAAGCAATGTATCGAGCAACCTTTTTATATTGATCGTTACGAAGTCACCAACGAGCAGTTTGAACGCTTCGGCGGCAGCGCGGAGACGCCCAACTACTGGAATGATCCCAAGCGTCCGCGCGAACAAATCACATGGCTGGAAGCGAATGCCTTCTGCGCGCTGCGCGGATCGCGCCTGCCCACCGAAGCGGAGTGGGAATACGCCGCACGTGGACCTGAGTCGCTGATCTATCCTTGGGGCAACACCTTCGTAGCAGATAATGTCGTCTACGCAGGCAACATCGAGTTCGAGACGGCTGACGTAGGCAGTAAACCGGGCGGCGTCTCGTGGGTCGGTGCCTTGGATATGAGTGGTAACGTCTGGGAGTGGACGAACAGCCGCTTTCTGCCCTATCCTTACGTAGCGACTGATGGACGTGAGGATAATGAGACTGATAACTCGCGTGTGCTGCGTGGCGGCTCGTGGGCTGATCAAGATACTGGCGTCACCACGTCTGTGCGTTATCAGGTGATCACCACGGATCTGAGCGGCAACATTGGCTTTCGCTGCGCCCGCGATTCCTGATCCTGTGGCTTGGCTGGTTGAACAATATCGAACATCTTCTAATAGTTGAAAGTGATCGGCGGAACTATGGCTAAATTGTTTGCCTTACTCCTTGTTGGAGTAGTCTTGATCGGCTGCACGGCGACGTCCACCGCAGCACCAACTGCAACATATATGCCTACCTCGACAGTAGAGACAGTAGGGACCGTAGAGACGGCAGCAACAGCAGCACCAACACTCGAACCCACTACCCAATCACAATCTCAATCAACTGCCGACGTCACTGCCGAGCCAACACTTGCCGACACACCAACCATCATCGTACCGCCAGCAGCCACCAGTTCGCCCAGACCAACCGTTGTCACGCTAACCCCGATAGCAACCTTAGCGCCACAGGCTACCTTCGTCGCCACGCTGGAGAACAATGCGGGTTGGCAGCCGCAGTCGCAGACTTTTGACGGCGTGGAGATGGTGTTGGTACCGGCGGGCTGTTTCCAGATGGGCAGTGATGCGGGTTCAGAGAACGAAAAGCCAGTTCATCAGCAGTGTGTCGAGCAAGCGTTTTATATAGATCGCTACGAAGTGACCAATGAGCAGTTTGAGCGTTTCGGCGGTAGTGCAGCAACTCCCAACTACTGGAACGATCCCAAACGTCCGCGCGAACAGATCACGTGGCTGGAAGCGAATGCCTTCTGTGCGCTGCGTGGATCGCGTCTGCCCACCGAAGCGGAATGGGAATACGCCGCACGTGGACCGGAGTCGTTGACCTATCCGTGGGGCAATACCTTTGTGGCGGATAATGTAGTTTACTCAGGCAACATCGAGTTCGAGACGGCGGAAGTTGGCAGCAAACCGGGCGGCGTCTCGTGGGTCGGTGCCTTGGATATGAGTGGCAACGTTTGGGAGTGGGTCAGCAGCCGTCCTCTGCCCTATCCATATGTGGCAACTGATGGGCGTGAGGACAGCGAGAAAGATAACACCCGTGTGCTGCGCGGCGGCTCATGGTCTGATCCCGATACTGGCGTCACAACATCTGCTCGTTATGCGGTGACAGCCACTGATCTGAGTGGCAATTTCGGCTTCCGCTGCGCCCGCGACTTTTGAGCCAGTTCCTTTTGATTTGTTCACTCTCGGTTCCCCTCTCCTAATCTGCACTCAGATTGGAGAGGGGGCAGGGGGTAAGGCTAAATCCTCGCCACCCCCATCATCTCGTCCGTCGTCGCCTCACCATCCAGATCCCGCGCCCTGATCCCGCCAGCAAATTCACCAATATCAGGCGGGAACACGTCAGTTGATCGCTGGCGAATCGAAGTGTTCATCTCACCTACGGGATGTATAGTCTGCTGAAGAGCGATCAAGCTGATTGAGTAGGCGCTTTGTCCTTGCAGCCACATGAAAATTCTTCAGTAATCGAAAATGATCCTCTACCGGAATTAATGGTAGGTCGAGTGATGCTTGTTCTATTGCTGATACTGTTCCTAATCGGAAATGCGATAAGCAATAATTTGACCAGCCCATTAGCAAGCCTGTTACCAATCAGCGATACGGCATTTGATCTCGGTATCACAGTGCAACAAAATTCTGACCCCAATGTTTACCAGATTTGGACAAGTGAAGTTACCAATTATTTACGCCTGAACTGGGTCACGATGGAAGTCGTCTGGCGCGACATGGAAAGGGTTAAAGGACAGATCGACTTCACGGCACTGGACGTGGCGATCAAAGCACTTGATGCTGCCAATATCTATGTGCTGCTGCGTATCAGTAAAGCACCAGATTGGGCGCGCGATGCTGGAGCCAAGATCATGCCGTTTACGCACGACGGTCCGCCTACGAATGCTCAGGAATTGACCAAATTTATATCGGCACTGCTACATCGTTATCCACAACAAATTGATGCCATCCAAATTTGGGAATCTGTCAATCTTGAGACGAATTGGTCAACTAATCCACAGCGCCTTGATCCGCGTCGTTATGTCGATCTGTTGCGTGCTGCTTTCACCGAGATCAAAGCCATTGATCCTAACATCATCGTGATTTCGGCTGCACTCGCGCCTACTGGTGGCACTCGCCCTGATCAAGCTCAGGATGACTTCGTATTTATGGATAAGTTGATTGCTGCTGGAATGTTGCAATACGCAGATTGCGTAGGTGCATCACATTATGGCTTGAATGTGCCATCAGATGCACTCGACTGGCGCAACATCCCTGAGCGTACTCCGCCCGCTAAATTTCGCGGACCTTGGGTAAATCCACATCATAGTTGGTCGTTTCGTTCTACGCTGCAAGGCTACGCAGATCGCCTCTACCAAGCGGGTAGCGACCTCAAGTTATGTGTTACCAAGTTTGGCTGGCCCGCGATGGAAGATTTGAGTGGAACGCCACGACTCGGCTTTGACTTCGCCTACGACAACACGCTGCAAGATCAGGCTAACTTTACCGATGACGCGATAGACTGGATGCAGCAATCGGGCTTAGTACGCTTGGCATTCCTGTGGAATCTGAACTATGGTGCTCAAGTGGGCTGGAGACTTTCGCCAGACGATGCTGCGAGTGATGCGGTGTTGTGGTCGATTCTCGGTCCTAATTTTTCGCGGCGTCCAGTAGCAGAACGTATCGCGGCTCACGACTTTCGTGGTCAGCCGCGTCTACCGCAGAATCAATAATCGCTCACATCCTCTCCACCACCGCCCTGACCATCTCCTCCGTCGTCGCCTCGCCATCCAGATCGCGTGTCCTGATCCCCGCCGCCAACGCCGCAAACACCGCCGCTTCGACTCGCCGCGCTGCTTCCGTCTGCCCCACATGATCCAGCAGCATCGCCGCACTCAAAATCGCGCCGACAGGATTAGCAATGTCCTTGCCCGCGATGTCCGGCGCTGATCCATGAACTGGCTCGAAATACGCCGCTTTGGTCGATCCCACGTTTGCCGATGGCGCGACTCCCAACCCGCCGATCAACCCCGCCGCTTCATCGGAGAGGATGTCCCCAAACAAATTCGTGGTCACGATCACGTCAAAGCGCGTCGGGTCTTTGACCAACCACATCGCGCAGGCATCGACCAATAACTCGTCATAGGTCACATCGGGGAATTCCGCCGCCACCTTCAAGGCGCACGAACGGAATAGTCCATCCGTCTCTTTCAGCACGTTCGCCTTATGCACGATGGTCACGTTCTTGCGCTTATCGCGTTTCCGCGCTGCCTCGAACGCATAGCGCACGATCCGTTCCGAAGCCTTCACCGTGATCACGCGCTCGGCAATGGCAGTCGCGCCGCCATCTTCCACGCGCTCCCGTCCGGCGTACATCCCCTCGGTATTCTCGCGCACGATCAGCAGATCGATCCCCTGCACACCGCCCGGAATCGACAGCGTGGGGCGCACATTGGCATACAAATCGAACGCCTTACGCATCCCCAACACCGGACTGCTGTAGCCAGCCACCTTCGTTGAGGGCGACGACGTTGCGCCGAACAATGTCCCATCCGCCGCCAAGATCGCCGCTTTGGTTTCCTCTGGCAGCGCATTCCCTCGCTGCTGAAAACACTCCCAACCCGCCTCCGCCTGCGTGAACGTGATCCCGATCTTCAGCGCCTCCAACACCTGCGCCGCCGCCGGAATCACTTCCTTGCCCACGCCATCGCCGTTGATCAGACAAACTGTAATCTGCTGCGCCATCTATTGTCTGCTAACTCCTGATCTCAACAAAAACGACATAACACGAGCAATCCGCACTCGCGTTATGTCTGAATTTAACGATTTAGCGCGCTTCTAGCGTGCTTCGTGATTATAGCCCGGTGCTTTAGCGCCGGGATAATAAGTCATCGATCAACTATTGGAATCCCTAACCCACATTCCAACAATCCACCTACAAACCGCCTGAATCCGCCCTGTATTCCCTGCGAACTTCAGGCGCGAAAAGTCCTCTAACTCTGCCTCTCCGCCGCCAGCTTTACCTTGAGCATCTCGATCAAACCGCCCGCCTCTAAGATCGCCTTCAACGACGGCGACAATGGTGGGAAATCGAACGTCCCTGCCGCGCAGATCAGCTTGTAGTTGTCGGCGTCCACAGTGATCACCTCACCGTTTTGGATCGCCTCCACCGCTTCCGGCGCAACGACGGGCAGCAAGCCACCATTGACCGCGTTGCGGAAGTGAATCCGCGCAATCGACTTGGCGACTAGCACCTTGACGCCCGCCGCCACCAGACAGGTCACCGCCTGCTCACGCGACGATCCACAGCCCCAGTTGCGCCCGCCCACGATGATGTCCCCCGGCGTCATGCTGCCTGCAAACGTCGGATCGAGGTCTTCCAGCGCGTGCTTCGCCATCTCGGCGGGGTCTTTGATCGTGTAGGTATACTTGCCCGGAAAGATCACATCCGTGTTCACGTTGTCGCCGTATTTCCAGACACGCCCTTGATAAATCATTATTCAGCCTTCTTATCGTCAGGTTTCTTGTTCAGCCGTGCGAATAAGCCAAGTGCTGTGATTACCGCACCGATCCCGATGCCGAACGCCAGAATATCGGCTGCCGGATACTTGCCATCGAGCAGAATTTTGAGGAAGCTAACCGCCATCACCAGCACAATCACCGCGCTTATCTTGTCCTTCAACTCGGTGAAATGGTGAACGATCAGCCATTCGGGGAGATCAAGCTTGCCGATGAACAACTCGTACAGAGCGAGGGCGAAGATCAGCAGCGTGGTGGCGATCAAGAAGATGTCGGTCAGTTCGATCAGCGCGATCAACTCGGCAGCGACTGGCTTGCCCGCGATCACGTCACCGATCAAGCTGATGGTGCGCAGCACGCCCATCACGTAGGCGGCAACACTCGCCAGCAGGCTGGCAAAGACAGCGATGATCGTCAGCCAAGTCGATTTTTCCAGTATCTGTTTCAAGGTTTTCTCTACCTATTGATCGAGGTCGGCAGGATGCGTAATTCTACCCGTGATCGCGCTGGCGGCGACCACCGCTGGACTCGATAAGTAGATCGGCGCGTCGGCAGTGCCCATGCGTCCCTTGAAATTGCGGTTGGCGCTGCTGATCGTCACCTCGTTCGGCGCAGGTACGCCCATGTGATTGCCCATGCACGGACCGCAGCCCGGCACACCGATCACTGCGCCCGCCTCGACTAGCGTCTGAATGTAGCCACGCTTCAACGCCTCTTGCAGCACCACGCTCGACGCCGGAACGACCAATAGCCGCGTCCCCACCGCCACATGCTTGCCGCTAACGATTTCAGCAGCAGCGGCAATATCCTCTAACCGCCCGTTGGTACACGTGCCGATGAACGCCTGCTGCACCACCGTCCCCGCCACCGCCGAGACAGGCTGCACGTTATCGGGGCTGTCGGGGCACGCAACCAACGGCTCAAGCTGCGACACATCGTAGTGATATTCCGCCTGATAGACCGCATCGGCATCGGGATAGATCGGCGTGTAGGGACGCTTCGCCCGCCCCTTGAGATACTCGAAAATCTGATCATCCGGCGCGATGTATGCCGTCTTGGCGCCGAACTCCGCCATCATATTCGGGATCACCGCCCGCGATTCCAGACTCAATGCCGTGATCGCCGAGCCGCTGAACTCGATGGACATGTAGATGCCACCCTCAACGCCGAGATCGCCCATCAAGCGCAGGCAGAAATCCTTCGCCGTGACGCCGCGCTGCCATTCGCCCGTGACCACCACCTTCATCGACTCCGGCACGCGCAGCCATAGTTCGCCCGTCGCCCAGATTGCCGCTACTTCCGAACGTCCGACTCCCGCGCCGAACGCGCCGAACCAGCCGTAATGCGTGGTGTGGCTATCCGCACCGAGGATCAACTCACCGGGTAGGATCACCGCTTCTTCGCTCAACACCTGATGGCAGATGCCGCGCCCGACTTCAAAGAAGTGCTTGACGCCTTGATCTTTGACGAACTGGCGCACCTCCGCATGATTCTTAGCGTGTTCCGTGGTTGGCGCGGGCACGGCATGATCCAGCGTGATCGCCAATCGTTCGGGGTGCTTCACCTTAGTGATGCCGAGCTTCTTGAAGGTCTGGAAGATCGGCGCGGTGTTATCGTGGCTCAGGGTAATATCGGGGCGCGCATCCACGATCTGTCCGGCGACGGTGAAGGGTAATCCCGCCGCCCGCGCTAATGCTTTCTCCGCGAAGGTGTACCCTGTTCGCGGCTGTGATGGTGATTCGGTCATTTCTCCTCGTTTGACAGCACTTGGCTGATTGGTAGCTCTAGTTCTTTAACCGGCGTCGCCTTGATCACCGCAATGATCTTGGACAATTATGGACTGAAGTAGTACACGATCCGCATTGGTCTATCTGGTTCATGTTTTTTGTACTCTTTCACAAATGCCACCGTCGCGTGGAATTCTGACATCTGTTCAGGATAGGCTAAGGCTTCTTGCAGCTCGAACAACTCTTGCGCCGTGATCCAAGAAACTTGGCTCCACGAATCAGGGTCATCTACTAAATCAGCTAAAGAATCTTTTACCTTTTGACTAGCATCCGACGGCAGTCCTCGCAACGGATACATTACCCAACCATCATCGTTAGTTGGTCTACCCATCAGTCGATAAAGTTCCATATGTCGATGCCAAAGTACACGGATTATTGTTGACCAATGGATTGGTTGATCACCAGCAGATCCGAGCATCTTCGGCGTGTAACCAATCTCAACAAATACCGTAAGCGCCGTTCCCATTATCACGCCCATATTTTTGCGCCTTAGCGCCAAGTGATCTCCCGCCACGATTATAGCTGATCTACGAGGTGATCTTGACCGCTACGATCAGTCCTGACGAGTACGCTAATTTGACCAATCGCAGCGAGGGTGAATTGTCCAACTCCGCGATCAATTTATCCACATTTTGCTGATGATCGGGGTTCCATGTCGGCTGCGGCAGCAGATCGTCGATCACGTACAGCCCGCCGATCTTCAACGTGCGCAGCGTCTCATCCCGTGCATAGAACTTGCCCGGAAACGAGTCCGCGAAGATCAGATCGAAGGACTCCGACTCCAACTCGCGTAACGTTTGCTCGGCATCCCCAACCACGAAGCTGATTCGCGGATCACTGCCCAAATGTCGCTGTGCAATCGCGCTAACCGCTGCATCATTATCCATCGTGATCAGCGATGAGTCCGCGTCCATGCCATCCAGCAGCCAGCACGATCCGACGCCCGTTCCTGTGCCGATCTCTAAGAATCGTCCGCGCGGTTTCGACGCCGCCAATGTCCGCAGCAGTGATCCAACCACTGGCTCAGATGCCATAGCGAAATTGGCGTCGGCAGTGGCGGCTAAGATATCGTTGAGCAGCTTCGGCGGCGCTGCCTCATTGAACAACGACATCCCGATCCTCGCTCGTTTCTGACGAGGCGCGATCTCGCAGCAGTTCATCGATATCCGCCATGTCGATGACGTGCTTATCCGCCATCGCCTTGACCTCCTGCGTGATCTGCTTGATCTGATCGTCGCTGAAGCTGAGTTCGAGTTCCTCCGCCCGCGCCTTGATCGCGTTCCACCCTGTCAGCCGATGCGCGATCTTGACCTCGCGGTGCAAGCCGAAATCTTCGGGATCGATGCTCTCGTAGGTTTCGGGATTGGCTAAGACAGCTTTGGCATGGATGCCCGCTTTGTGTGTGAATGCCGTCGCGCCCGTGATGTAATTATTGAACGGCACAGCAACACCGACCATCTCTGCGATCATGTGATCCAACTCATAGAGCAGCGGCAGCTTATACTTGCTGACCAGCAGTTCGCGGTTGACCATGTACAAGCGCGCGATCAGACCACCCAGCGGCGTGATGCCATTACGCTCCCCGATGCCCAGCACGGTCGTATCGATGTGCGTCGCTCCAGCTTCTAGCGCGGCGAAGGCGTTGGCGATAGCGCAGCCGGAATCGTTGTGACCATGAAATTCGACATCAAGATGAGTCAGACGGCGCAGCAAGCTGACGATCTGATGCACCTGATTGGGAGACGCCACGCCTACCGTATCCGCCACGCCCAGCCGATTGACCACACCCATTTGCGCGATCCGCAGATAGATTCGCAGTAGATCAGCCTCGTTGCTGCGGAACGAATCTTCGGTGCTGAAGCGCAAGACGATGTGCGGCGCTTGTTCGCGGATGAAAGTCAGCACATCCTCCGCCAGATCGAGGATTTGATCGATGCTCTTGCCGTGACTGTACTGCCGCAGCGCCGCCGACGTACCGATCACCACATCGAGTCCGTGAACGCCCGTATCCAGCGCCCGCAATGCATCCTCGCGGTGGCAGCGGATATGCGTCAGGATGCGCGCCTTCAAGCCCAAACCAACGACGGCGCGTACATCCGCCTCATTCTGTTCTGACGAGACGGGCGACGACAACTCTAGAAACTCCGCGCCAAAATCATCGAGCGATTCCGCGATCTGTAACTTCTGCGCCTGCGTGAAGTTCGCGCCCGCGAATTGCTCACCTTCGCGCAGCGTAGACTCGATGATGGCGAAATGATCTAAAGACATAAAGTGTGATGCTCCGTGTTCTTTTAATGATGTTCACCAACGCGGAGGGTTCAAAACCCCCCGCTACAATACTCTGGAAACCCACTGAAGTGGGTTGAAAAGAACCACCATTCTGCGTTCTAACCCACTTCAGTGGGTTTACCAAGTCTTGTAGCCGTAGGTTTTAACCTACGGTCTACTTGCTAACTTTCAACACCGAGTCTTGCGTCTACGACAACTCCGGCAGTCCCTCGATCACCGCTTCGATCTGCTGTGCGGCTTGCTCCAGCGCCTCCTTCGAGATCACCAACGGTGGCAGCAAACGCAGCACGTTCATGCCAGCGGGCAGCGCCAGCACACCGCGCTCCTGCAAGCTCTTGAGCACCGGACTCACCTTCTGGCGCAGTTCGATGCCGATGATCAAGCCCAAGCCGCGCACCTCGCGCACCTTGCTGGTCGGCAGATTCGCCAGCCGTTCCAGCAGCCAACCGCCGAGCGCCGCCGCCCGTCCGGGCAAATCTTCTGTCTCCATCGCTTCCAACGCCGCTAATGCTGCCGCGCACACAATCGGACTGCCACCGAAGGTCGTACCGTGAGTCTGCGCTTGCAGCGGTGGCACGCGCTCACCGATCAGGCACGCGCCCATCGGCAGACCGCCCGCGATAGACTTGGCGACGGGCATCAGATCGGGGCTGAGATCGTAGTGCTGATGCGCGAACAGCTTGCCCGTGCGCCCGAATCCGGTCTGCACCTCGTCTACGATGAACATCGCGCCGCGCTCACGGCACAAACGCTGCAATCCTTGCAAGTATTCCGCACTCGCCGGATTAACGCCGCCTTCGCCCTGCACCACCTCCACGATGATCGCGGCGGTCTGATCGCTGATCGCGGCATCGGCGGCGGCGAGATCGTTGTAGTTGATGTGCTTGTAGTTGGGGACTAGCGGCTGGAACGGCTCCCGATACTTGGGTTCCCACGTTGCCGAGAGCGCGCCCATCGTGCGTCCGTGAAAACCGCGCTTGGTGGCGATGATCTCCATGCGTCCGGTGGCGAGTTTGGCGAACTTCAAGGCAGCTTCCACCGCTTCCGCGCCGCTGTTGCATAAGTACGCGCGGGGCATTCTGGCTAATGAGGTCAGTCTTTCTAATAACGCCGCCCGCTTATCGTTGTAAAAAATTTCCGGGCAGTTCAGCAGGACGCCCGCCTGCTCACGGATCGCCGCCACGACTGCCGGATGCGCGTGACCGAGATTCGCCGCGCCTTGCCCGCCCACGCAATCGATGTAGCGATTGCCCGCATCGTCCCACAAATACGCGCCCTCGCCACGCACGATGGTCAGCGGACGCTTGGGATAGACACCGCTGGTATGTGCTTCCTCGATCTCCATGTACGATTGTGTGTCGATTTGTGTGCTCATCTGCTGATGACCGTCCCCTCTCCTGCCACCGCCGCGTTGATCGGCGCGGACTTCCGTGAATCCGCCAGCACGATCCGCGACAGGCCAACTTCCAATGCTTCCTGTGCCGCCAAAACCTTCTTCTTCATCCTACCGCCCGCGATCTCGATGGCGCGTTCGACCTCGCCCGCGCTGATATGCTTGATCAAACTGGACTCGTCGGGGAAATTCGCCAGCAGTCCGGGCACGTTGGTCAGGATCACCAATGTATCCGCCTTGAGCGCGCCCGCGACCTGCGCCGCCGCCCGATCTCCATCGACGTTCAGCCGTTCGCACTCCAAGCCCAACGCCAGCGGCGCGATCACTGGCACGTAGCCCGCGTTCAGCAGCAGAGTCAGCAGATCGCCGTTGACCTGCTCGACGCGCCCCGTGTAATCATCACGCACCACGCGCTGCTTGCCCGTCGTCGGATCGATGGCGCGTACCGCTTCCTTGCGCCGCGCGATCATCAGCTTGCCATCGACGCCGCTGAGTCCGAGCGCATTGACGCCCAAACTTTGCAGCTTCGCCACCAGCATCTTGTTCATCTGCCCCGCCGCTGCCATCGTGTAGATTTCCAGCGTGTCCGCGTCGGTGTAGCGGCTGACATGCCCCGACGGTGATTGCAACGTGCGCGGCTCCATGCCCACGCGCTCCGTCAACGTATTCACCGCATCGCTCGTGCCGTGTACTACCACGATCTGCTCTCCGCGCTGCGAAATGGCGGCGATGTCCGCACAGATGGCATCGTTATTCACGCCCGCGCCACCCCCGATCTTAACCACGATCATGCCTTAATCACTCCTCCCCGAATAAACTGCTTACTCTTGACGCCCCCGCGTCTTGCTGCTAAAATGCTGCCATCTGCCTCATTCGTCTAGAGGCCTAGGACGCGGCCCTCTCAAGGCCAAAACAGGGGTTCGAATCCCCTATGAGGTACTGAACTGCCATGAGTTTCAACACTTGTGGCAGTTTTGTTCCTCCTCGCTGATAATGTGCTTCCCAACCGATTCCACGCAACAAAAAACCCCTCCGCAATCTGCCGGAAGGGTCTCAACGCTACGTGACTTGTTCTCAGACGCGGCGAAACCTCCCGGCTAGGGGGATTTTTTCGCGCCTTTTTTGGTGGAGAACAGGATTATAGTGCTCATGGTATCAAAGGTAGCACGCCCTGTGGGGGCTGTCAATAAGCTCATAGCTATTTTAATTTGTATGTTCTGCACAATCCTTATCTAGAAAAATTGTCCTCATTAGTCTCGCCTATTTGATAGTAAACCGTTTTCCTAATGATCAGCCGAGTCATAGAACTCTCACGTTACTTCAGTGGCAAAACACTTGACAGGTGGGAAAAAATGCGGTTCACTTTTTGTAGTGAACCAGTTTACTATTGTTCTTGCTGGATTTCTTTTTTGAGTTATATGACAACCCCAAATGAAGTTGCACCAACCGCGCAAGTGTCTGTTGCCGTATGGTGTTCCCACTGCACACCGATGAATGACTGTCCAACGATCCGTAGCTCCTCACGACTCTAGAAGGCGGCGAGGCATCATGTACGGATCACCACCACGACCTGCCGATCAGCATGCTCAGAGTCCACCGTTCAGCAATCAAACTAGTACTACGGATATAGAATCAATTTCGCCTGCTATCCACTATCGGTGATAGCATACTGCAATGAACCATCACTCATTTAGAATCGATAGGAAGTAGACTCGATGACAAAAGTTGCGTTGATCGGTGCGGGCGGCATGGCGCGCCATCATTTGCCCGTGATGATCGAAAAAGGGGCGGAGATCGTTGCTATTTGCGAACCATCCGAAAGTAATTACGAACTCACCGTCAAGAAATTAGAAACCCTCGGCGCACCGCCGCCGCCAAACATCCCCGTCTTTGAAGACATGCTCGCCAAGTACGCTGGCGAACTGGAAGCTGCCTTTATCGTTACCCCTCACGCTTACCACTACACGCAAGCGAAAATGTGCATGGAAGCCGGAATCGATGTCCTGCTGGAAAAGCCGATGGTCATGAACGCGCAGGAAGCGATCAGCCTGATCGAGGCGCGCGACAAAACTGGCAGATTGCTGGTTGTCGCTTTTCAGGGCGGACTCTCCCCGCAGATCCGCGAAGCCGCCCGTCTGATCAAATCCGGCGAACTTGGTGAACTACTGACCGTCAATGGCTTAGTCTGGCAGGGCTGGAAAAGTGGAACGGCAAACACATGGCGTCAACAACCAGCCATCGCTGGCGGTGGCTTCCTGTTCGATTCCGGCGCACACATGCTCAATACGGTCTGCACCCTTGTCGGGGAAGATTTCGCCACCGTCGCCGCGTGGACGGACAATCGCGGCACTGAGGTGGACATCAACGGCGTGGTCATGGGGCGCTTGAAGTCCGGCGCGTTGGTCACGATCAATGGCTGTGGCGATACCATTCCTGCCATGGAAACGAATATTCACGTCATGCTGACCGAAGGTGTTATTCATACTGGCATCTGGGGCGAAAAGCTGTTCATCCGTCGTAAGGGTGATGCCGATTACAAGCCCGCCGATTTGCCCCCGATGCGCGCGGCGTGGGAACAGTTCATGCAGGTACGCGCCGGAGAAATTCCTAACCCCTGCCCGCCCGAAGTCGGCTTACGCATGGCAAAACTGTGGGATGCCATTGTCGACTCCGCCAGCAAAGATGGTCAGCCCGTACAGGCGTTGGCGACAGCGTAACTTGGATTATCGACTTAGGAGCTGACAAGATGAAAACAGCAACCGGTGGATTTCCACTCGGCTGGCGCAGGCGCAACTTCGCGTGGGAAAAAGATGTGGCGGGCGTGATCCAATGGGCGAAAGACAACGATCTTGAAGTCATCGATCTTGGACGCGAAGCCGACAGCACCGCCAAACCGTTCTTAGAGGCGGGCTTGCGCGTCGGCACGGTGGATTTGCCCGTCTGGGAGGGGATGATCTCGCCCGATGCAGGCAAACGTAAAGCCGCCATCGCCAAGAATGCCGAGTACATCAAAACCTGCGCTAAGGCAGGGCTGAACGTCTTTTTCATGTGTATGATGCCGGAAGACGCCTCCCGATCCCGCAAGGAAAACTTCGGCTACATGGTCGAGAGTTACGGTGAACTCAAAGCCGCGTTTGAGCAAAACAATGCTTATCTAGCGATTGAAGGCTGGCCCGGACCAGGATCACTGGTGTGTACGCCTGAGACGTATCGCGCCTTCATCGAACAGATCGGCTCCCCTAACATGGGCGTCAACTATGACCCATCGCATCTGGTGCGGATGGGCATCGATCCGATTCGCTTCCTGCGCGAATTTGTCAGCCACGTCTTCCACGTTCATGGCAAAGACACCATGATCATTGAGGAGAATCTGTACCAGTACGGCAATCTACAAGAGTCCACCTTCGCTAAAGCGTACAACTATGGTGGCATGAACTGGCGGTACACCATTCCGGGGCATGGTCTTTCGGACTGGAAAACGATCCTCAACATGCTGGCTGATCATGGCTACAAGGGCTGCGTCAGCATCGAACTCGAAGATCACTACTACAACGACACTGAACACGATCAGAAGCAAGGCGTCCTACAAGGGGTAAAGTTCCTCGCCGGATCGTAAATCGACTTAAGGGCTGCCGCATCTGGCATGGATGTAACTTCAAATTACCGAATGCCATGAGTGTTGAACTCATGGCAGTTAGCTTGTCGCTGCCGGATTTTTCTCCAACCTTTGCCCCCTACTTGACCTGCTGTGCAACCCACGATAATCGTGCGTTTGGCGTCGCACTTTCCCTGATTTCAATGATGGTTGTAAACTAGATAGGCATACCTGAGTTAGAGCGCACTACTGCGGGGAGAGATCGTGCGTTTGCCTGAGAAATACCGTTATCGTGCTTACCTGGTCGCCAAACGGTGGTTCGATCTCGGCATCAGCAGCGTTGCCATCATTTTGCTGGCAATCCCTATGCTGATCATCGCCATCGTCATCAAATTGGATAGTCCCGGTGCGATCTGGCGCCAAGAGGTACGGATCGGATCGCGGGTGCGGGGCAAGGGCGGCAGGAAAAGTTGGGAAGCCAAAGGGATCGTCCTCTACGAATTTCGCACCACTTCAGAAGCTGATCCGAACAGCATCACTCGTATCGGTGGCGTGCTGCGTCGATTTTCGCTGCACAAACTGCCGCGCCTGATTAACGTGTGGCGCGACGACATCAGCTTAGTTGGACCTTCGCCAGCACTGCCATCAGAAGTTGATAGGTACAACACCGCCGAGTTCCGCCGTCTGGAAGCGAAGCAAGGTTGGTTTGGTTGGTCGCAGTTGAAGGCGCCCGCCGATGCTGCTTTTGAACAGATCTTGGCGTTTGACGTTTGGTACGCCGATAATGCCAATTTGTGGCTGGATGCTAAAATCCTGCTGCTGACGCCAATCGCGGTACTTAGAAATAACAGGGCAGCGCCATGACACACGATATTGTCCAACTATTGAGTCAACTCGTCGCCATCAACTCGATCAATCCTGACCTCGTGCCGGATGGCGCTGGCGAGACGGAGATCGCGGCATTCGTGGCGCAATGGTGCCGCGCGGCGGGGCTTGAAGTGGAGATTGATGAGGCGGCAGTGGGACGCCCCAACGTGATCGCGGTGGCACGGGGCAGTGGCGGTGGGCGCTCTCTGCTGCTGAATGCGCACATGGACACGGTAGGTGTGGCAGGGATGGATCACCCGCACGAACCGGAGATCAAGGGCAATCGGCTGTACGGGCGCGGCAGTTATGACATGAAGGCAGGCTTGGCAGCGATTCTGATGGTGGCGGCGCAGGCGAAGCAACTGAATTTACGCGGCGATGTGATCGTGACGGCGGTGTGCGATGAAGAATATGCCAGCATCGGCACGGCGTCGGTAGTTAAGCGCGTCCACGCGGATGCGGCTATCGTCACCGAAGCGACAGCAATGGACATTTGCACCGCGCACAAGGGCTTCATCTGGCTAGAGATCGAGACGCAGGGCAAGGCGGCGCACGGTTCTGAGCCGTCGCTGGGCGTGGATGCCATCGCCAAAATGGGCAGCGTGTTAGTCGGCTTGGAAGCATTGGGACGAGAACTACAAGCCGCGCCATCACATCCGCTGCTGGGCGCGGGATCGATCCACGCCTCGCTGATCATCGGCGGTCAGGAATTATCCAGCTATCCCGAACGCTGCGTCTTGAGCGTGGAACGCCGCACCGTGCCGGGAGAATCGCCCGAATTGGTGTCAGCGCAGGTGCAGCAGATTTTAGATCGCAGCGGCAATGCTGATCCGCAGTTCAAGGCGGCATTACGCACGCTGCTCGTTCGCGATTACTCGGAGATCGCGGCGGATGCTCCCATCGTCCAGTTGTTGCAGCAGCACATCGTGGCGGCAGGTCGGCAGCCAAGGATCTTCGGTGCGCCTTGGTGGATGGACTCCGCGATCCTCAGCGCGGCAGGCATCCCCACTGTGATCTTTGGTCCGGGCGGCGAGGGCGCGCACGCCGTCGAGGAGTGGGTCGATCTGGATCAGGTGCGCGAATGCGCTGATATTTTGTTGAAGGTAGTGCAGGATTTCTGCGGCTGATCGGTATCGTGGGTTGATCAGGGATAAACGAACTTGAGCATACCCTCCTCATCGGGAGTCTCGCTGACCAGACGGAAGCCGGCGGCGACCAAGCAGCGCTGACTGGCGATATTATCCGGCTCCACAAAACCTTCAAGGGTATTTAGCCCCAGCACTTCTGGACGTTGCAGCAGCGCGTGCAAGATCCGTTTGCCGTAGCCTTGACCGCGCAGTGATGGATTCACGGCGAAGGCAAAACTACCACTAGCTTCACGTTCATAGCCAAACTGGACGTAGCCGACAGCGATATCACCAGCAAATATTAGCCACGCGAAGTTACCCGTCGTGTTGACATAAGCAAACCATGCTGCCGTCGGATAGGAGATGCGGCGTTGTAGTTCGGGATCAGTGTGCCACGCCCGCAGCAGTTGAAGTTCTGACTCAGTGATCCGTGTGAAGGTCAAATCCATCGAATTACTGCCAGCTTGCGCTTAATCGTCCTTTTCTTTTCCCTTCTCGACGTGAAACTGGTGCAGTATCCGATGGAAGATCGGGATCACCAGCACGCCCACCGAGATCAGAAAGACAATGCCTGAAAAGAGTGCATAGAAGGAGGCAAACAATTTGCCCGAATCAGTTTGCAGCGGGTTAACGGGACCCATGCCGCCGAGGATCATGGCGGAATTGAGGATCGCGTCGATCCATGACATATGCTCTAGGAATCGGTAGCCGAGGATGCCGATGCCCCACGAAATGCTGACTAGAAGGAAGGCGGCGACGGCGTACCGTCCAACGCGGCGCAAGAACAATCGTCGCGGTAAGACAGCTTGATGGTGATGTTCTAGGTCCATATGCTCAATTATAGGACGAAATGCGGTTAAGCAAATATTTATTTGATCTCAGATCGCAGACAGCGTATCCTCATGGTGATTGTGGTAGAGATGAGATCTGATCATGCGAACACGGTTATGGATACGCGCCACCATTTTCCTGCTGCTCGGCTTGTACTTTCTGGATACCCTCCTGACAGGCAAGATTTCGTGGTACGTCAACCAGAATTTTCAGTGGTTGGCTGGCTTCGCGGGGATCGCCTTCCTCGTGCTGGGCATTAGTGGCATGGTCGATCTGCTGAACTCGCGGGCGCAGGCTAAAGAGAAAGCTAAGACCGATCAGCTTGAGCTTGATCCGCGCCTACATTTGCACGGCATCGCGCCCTCATGGTTGGTGCTCGGTGTGATTGCGGTGCCGCTGGCGCTAGGCATTCTCGTTCCGGCTCGTCCATTGGGCGCGGCGGCGGTCAGTAGCAGCAGCGTCACCACCTCGATCTCCGGTGCCAGTAATTCAGGAGCAAGTGCCTTCTCCGTTCCACCTGAGAAGCGCAATTTAATGGACTGGATGCGTGCCTTCGGAAACAGCGGCGACCTGAGCGAGTTTGACGGTCAGACCGCTGTTGTGACCGGCTTTGTCTATCGAGATATTCGCCTTGATGATAAGACCCAGTTCTTCGTGATGCGTTTCGTGGTCTCCTGCTGCGTGGCAGATGCCAGTTCGCTTGGTTTGGTCGTAGAGACAACGGACGCTGCCAAATTCTCGCCGGACAGTTGGGTTGAGGTCAAAGGCACGCTGCAAACTAGGCAGGTTGATGGACAGACCACGCCTGTACTGGTCGCAGAGTCGATCCAGAACATCCCGCAGCCGGATCATCCCTATCTGTATCCTTGAGAATTGATTGGCAAGACGCGGCATAAATTCCCGGCAATGAATTGCCGGGCTGAACGAACAAAGTCCCTGCGGGACTCAACTATTGAGTTCAATTGATCGTTATCCCCAAGCTACCGCTACGTGGTACGATTGACTGCCTTGCTCCTCTCCATAGGCAGAAACACGTACTATGACTGATGCGAATCAAGCGCCAGAAACGGCGAAAGTAGCCCCGTCTGCAATTTCTGGTGCCGAAGAACTGCTCGGCTTGACCTTCACCGATGCTGAACGTCAACTGATGGCGGAAGATGTGGCGGAACAACGTGATAGCTACGCGGCGATCCGCGCGGTAGCACTGGATAACAGCGTGCCGCCTGCCGTTCGCTTCGATCCACGCTTGCCCGACGCCGTATTTCCACTGGCTCGTAAACCAATTGTCCGCTCAACGGTTGAGTTACCACCGATACCCGCCAATCTGGAAGAACTCGCCTTCGCGCCACTAACGGTGCTGGCGAAGTTGATTGAAACACGGCAGATCACGTCTACCGCGCTGACGCAGATGTACCTGAGCCGCCTCAAACGCTACGATCCATTGCTGCACTGCGTGGTTACACTGACGGAAGAACTGGCGCTGCAGCAGGCGAAACGCGCTGACGAAGAGATCGCGCAGGGGCGCTATCGTGGTCCGCTGCATGGCATCCCCTACGGCGCGAAGGATTTGCTAGCGACACGCCAGCATCCCACCACGTGGGGAGCAGAACCATTTGTGGATCAGAAGTTCGATTACGACGCAGCGGTGATCGAGAAGCTGGAGGAAGCGGGAGCGGTACTGGTCGCCAAGCTGACTCTCGGTGCGCTGGCGTGGGGCGATGTGTGGTTTGGCGGGATGACGCGCACGCCGTGGAATCTGGAAGAAGGATCGAGTGGCTCGTCGGCGGGATCAGGCTCGGCAACGGCAGCGGGCTTGGTTGGTTTCGCTATCGGTACCGAAACTTACGGCTCGATTATCTCGCCATCAACGCAGTGCCGCATCAGCGGATTGCGCCCGACCTTCGGCAGGGTCAGCCGCTACGGGGCGATGGCACTGTCGTGGACGATGGATAAAATCGGTCCGATGTGCCGCACGGTGGAAGATTGTGCGCTAGTGTTTGCCGCGATCTACGGCGCGGATGCACGCGATAATACTACGGTGGACTATCCCTTCAATTGGGATGCAACGCAAGACCTCAGCGCCTTACGCATCGGCTACGAAAAGAGCGCCTTCGAGGAGGATAGTCCTTACAAGGCACGCAGCAATGAGGCGCTAGAGAAGTTGCGCTCACTGGGATTGGAACTGCTGCCGCTTGAACTGCCCAAACTGCCTATTCCCGCGCTGTCGATCATCTTGACGGCGGAAGCGGGCGCTGCCTTTGACGAATTAACCCGCAGCGGACGCGACGATTTGCTCAAACGACAGAGCAGGGATGCATGGCCCAACGTGTTTCGCGCCTCACGTTTGATCCCGGCGGTGGAATACCTTCAGGCGCAGCGCGTCCGCACACTGCTGATGCAGGAGATGGCGACGCTGCTAACGGATGTCGATGTCTACGTCTCGCCGTCGTTCAGCCCAAATCTGCTGTTGACTAACCTGACGGGGCATCCCAGTGTGGTGGTGCCTTGCGGCGTGACGGATGATCACAAACCCGCCAGCATCACCTTCAGTGCCAACCTGTATCAGGAAGCGGCGGCGCTGCGCGTAGCATTGGCATACCAGAACGCTACGGATTATCACCAGCCGCATCCGGTGATCGCAGCGGCTGGCGACGATGGAGACAAGCGCTAAGTCCACGGGGCTTTGATTGGCTAGATCGGATGCCACAGATGCGCAATCGCGCTGGTCAAGGCGGTGACGGCAAACGCCAGCGACAGCGGCAGCAGTGTCGCCACTGTCGTCCATTTCAGACTCTTGGTCTCGTTCCAGATGGTCAGAATGGTGGTGCTGCAAGGATTGTGCAGCAGACTGAACAGCATTAAGTTGACTGCCGTCAGCAGTGTCCAGCCGCCGATGTCGGTGAGCACCGTGTAAATCTGATCGCTGTTGAGACTGAGCAAGACGCCAGCCTGTGCGCCGTAAAGGTTATGCCCCAGCATCAAGGTCAGCATCAGGATCGTAGGGATGACGATCTCGTTGGCGGGAATGGCGACGATATAAGCGACGAGCACGATGCCATTCAACCCGATCAGCAGACCAAGCGGCTGAAGCACATTGACCAGATAACCTGCGATGCTGGTGTCGTTGATGGTAATGTTGCTGACCAACCAGATCACCGCTCCGGCTGGCGCTGCCATTAAGATCGCTCGCCATAGCACGATCAGGGTGCGATCTCGCAGCGACGTGACGAGGGTTTGCAGTAGACGTGGCGGACGGTAAGGCGGCAGTTCCAGACTGAAAGCTGAGGGGATGCCGCGCAGCCATGAATGCGACAGAAATGCCGAGACCAGCAGGGTAGTGAATACACCGATCAGCGCCACGCCGACCACACTGGCGGCAGCTACTGCGCTGGCAAGAACTGGCGGTGCGGAACGCCCGATGAAGATCGTGCCCATCAGGATAAGCAGGGGCCAGCGCCCGTTACAAACGCTGAAGTTATTGGTAATGATGGCGATCAGGCGTTCGCGCGGACTATCGATGATGCGCGTGGCGACCACGCCAGCCGCGTTGCAGCCGTAGCCCATCAACATGGTCAGTGACTGTTTACCATGTGCGCCCACACCGGAGAACAGCCGATCCAGATTGAAGGCGACGCGCGGCAGATAACCGAAATCTTCTAGCAGCGTGAACAATGGGAAGAAGATCGCCATCGGCGGCAGCATCACGCTAATCACCCACGCCGCCGTCAGGTACATACCGTCGATCAGCAGTCCGACGATCCACTGCGGAGTGCTGATAGCAGCGGCGACGGTGTGCAATCCGCCGTACAAGCGGTTTAGCAGCAAATCAGACAGCAAAGCGGATGGAATATTCGCTCCCGTTATGGTCAGCCAGAAAACGCCGAAAAAGAGCAAGCCCATCGCCGGAAAGCCCCACAATCTGCTAGTTAGCAGCCGATCCAGAAAGCGATCTAGATCGAAGCGCCGGCGCTGTTGGCGCTTGGTGACCGCATCGGAGATCGCCGCCGCCTCGGTGTAGATCGACTCCATCACCTGATCGTGGAAATCTTCGCCAAGTCTGGCGCGCAGTGAGTCGGCTTGCTTGAGCAGTTGATCAGCAGAGTCGTTCTGCGGTTGAGAGTGCTTGGGGATCGGGATGTTGGGCAGCATATCAGGCATTCTCCAAAACGCCGGACAGCAGTTCAGCGCGCGGCTGGTGATCAGGATCGAACCGCCCCAACGTCCCGTTTTGCACCGCATTCAGGATCGACTCGTCGTGGTCTAGTAAGCGCATTGCCACCCACCGTGCATTCGGCAGAGTCGGATATAACTTCCTCACCTGTCCGCTGATCGCCTCAACTGCTTTTTCCATCTCTTTATTGCGATAGGTGAGCTGGTACGGGCGCAGCGGGTAATTCTTATTCGCAACGCGAGCGACGGCTGCCAGCAACTGTGGGATACCGCGACCAAAGCGCGCCGAGGTCGGGACCACAGGCACGCCAAGCTTGCGCTCCAATAGATGAGCGTCCACCTCAATGCCGTGCCGCTGCGCTTCATCGATCAAATTGAGAGCGATAACCACTTGATCGGTGATCTCCAGAATTTGCAGGGCAAGGTTGAGGTTACGCTCCAGACGTGCGGCATCGGTGACCACGATGGTGACTGCCGGACGCCCGAACAGGATGAAGTCCCGCGCGACCTGTTCTTCGGCGTTGGCGGAGAGCAGGGAGTAGATACCGGGCAGATCGATGATCTTGTACGTCTTGCTATCGTACTGGTAGCTGCCTTCCGCGCGCACGACGGTCTTACCCGCCCAGTTGCCAGTATGCTGCTGCAAACCCGTGAGCGCGTTGAAGATAGTGCTCTTGCCCGTGTTAGGATTACCTGCCAGCGCCACTAGATAATCCCATTTCTCCGTCACCAACCCTAATCTGGTCAGCGATCTGTTAGTGTTTGCAGGGCAGGACTGACAGCGGTCAGGTGCTTCGATGATGGTCATTGCTCTATTCCTCCGCTTTGATCCTCAGCTTGCGCTAGCTGAACTTGTATTTGCCGCGCCTGCGAACGCCGCAGCGCGATCAGCGTACCGCGCACACCGTAAGCGATTGGATCACCAAGTGGGCTGATCATCTCTACCGTGATGTGCGTACCGACCAGAACGCCGAGATCAAGCAAACGGTGTCGTTCTGCGCCCTGTATGGCTAGAGCAGTTACGATTCCTGTTTCGCCAGCCTTCAACGAATCCAGAGTCAGGGTACGGATTGGCACCTGCATTGCTGAGTAATCCTTAACTAAGCTGCGGCTAACTCAAATTAGCTCTGAATATAGTTTTATTTTAGACTCGTCTAATTTGTGTAACAGTGAAGAATGTAATATTAAAGTGAGGATAAAGATCACTCGACTATAGAGTTACCTAAGTTCACCGATTCAAGCTGATCATTAGGAATGGTTCCTGCGATCCCGCCAGTGATAGCGGTTTGCCTGTCGCTGGATCGACCCACCCGATCCGCAGCGCGGCGGGCGTAGTATTCGCTGGCAGCGGCAGCATCAAGCGATCCGTGAATTCCTGACCGGGCTGCCACGTAGATGTCGGCGCATAACCGCCAATCGGCTGCCGATCCTGCTGCGCGATGATATTTCCGGCGTCGTCCAGCACATGCACGAACCAGCTATAGTTCTGACCGAGCAGGCGCGTGGTCGCCCACGTCAGCGTGACGTAGACTTTGCCCACTCCAGTCGCCGCGCGGACGCCGTAACGACGCAAGTGCAAGCCATCCGCGAAATTCGCCTCGCTCGGCGTATCGGCGTTCGGGGAGTTGATCAGATCGAACAGCACGGCGCGATGTCCTGTCGCGCTGACCTCCTTGACGAAGCTGTACTTGCCCCACAGTGATCGCTCCTGCCAATTCTCCGTCGCGGCGGGCGGAAACCACGTCACCAACCACAGTTGATCGCCCTGATGCAGCCCATAGTCCCAAACTTGCTGTGCACGCGGATCGTCGGGTGTGGTCGGCGCGTTCATGCTAATCACGCGGGCGGATTTGATGTCCACCAGATTATCTCCGAACAGCGTGCTAGCGACGACGGTGACGGCGGGTGGTTGTAAGGCGTCGTTCAATTCCTTCGCCATCTGCGCCTGCTCATCGCCACGCTGTCCGAGCCACGCCGGATCAAGCGGATAGCCGCCGGAGATCAGCGCAATATGCCCGACGATGGGACTGAGCAGCGGATCGCTGATCACGGATTTGGGGATCGGTTCGTGAAAGACGGCGATCAGATAGCCATTGTAGGGTAGATAACTGAGCGCCACGCCGGGAAGCTGCACCAGCGCCGAGAGTACGATCAGTGTCCCGACGGCGACGAACTGCCAGCGGCGACCCCACACGAAATCGATCAGCGGCGCGAGGATCAGTACCAGCAGCGGCAGCGCGGGCAGTAGAAAACGCGGTCCCCAGACGATGCCGCCGTACCAGCTCCACCACGTAGCGAACATCAACACCTGTGCGACGCACAGCGCAAGGATCAGCCACGCCAGCGCGGAAAACTTGCGCCGGAACATGATCCACGCGGGGATCGACAGCAGCAGCACGGGGTTATACCAGAACAAGCCGCGATACGGACTGAGGATCATGCCGTAGATGCCATCAAGCAGCGGATAAGTGAATCCTTCGCCCGCCGCGAACTGATAACCGCTGATAGCAGCGCCGCCGAAGCGCACCGCGTTGTACAGAGCGATGCCGCCGCCGATGAGGATCAAGACGAATCCAGCCGCCGCAATTCGGAGGAACCACGCGCGCGGCAGCCCGAAAAACAGGTATATTCCGATAATACCTAATATCAGGAGGTATATCGGATTCACGCCGATCATCAGTCCGAGTGCCGCGAAAACGATCACCGCGCTGGATATCTGCGGCTTCTGGCGGAACTTCCACGCCCACATAACGGCGATCAGCAGCAGCAGCGCGGCGAGAGGTTCTCCGAACAACGTTTTGACGTAGGCGATTGACATCGTAGCCAGATTGAAGATCAGCGCCAGCGCGATGCCTGTGCGCTCGCGGTAGCCCAGCCAACACGCGAAGGTGTAGATCAGCACAGCAGTGATCGCAGTGACAAACACATTGAGCAAGGAGGCGACTGCCCGCGTGGACAGACTCAAGCGATCTGAAATCCACACCAGAGGCATCAGCGCCAGCGTCGGCGTGATCCCTTTCTTGGCATAGAGCGCTCCATCGACGCCAAAACTGCCCATCTTGCCGCGCGGCAGCAGCAGCCAATCCTGTGCGCCCGCCTGATCGATGTCTACGCGCCCAAAGCGCACCAAATTCGCCGCTACCGCCAGCATCGCTACGCCATCGGCATCTTCCGGCGCGGGTACGTAGACTAGCATGTTGACGGCAATGAGTAAGCCGAGCAGGATCAGTTTCAGGCGCATGGCATCTCCCTTATAACGGTTACGAGTGTACACAGACGACGCGGATTGACGAGGGATAGCGTGGTAGCAGTTGCCATTGCGAAGGATGACGTACAATAAAGCACAAATTGCTGGCGATTCAGGAGCAGAGTGTTTCGGATGATGAATGCTTACTCCCGCGATATGGCAAAGGCGGTGGCGATCACGATCAGGAAACGACGGGAGTCGTTTCGCCGCCACTTGCGTACCTATTTAGCCTCTACGGCGGCGATATTTGCTGTCGTTCTCTGCCAATTCGCCAACGTCCTCCAAGCCGTTGTCCGCGAGAACCCGCTGCCGATGCCCAATCTTGATCTAGCATGGTTCTTGATCGCTGCATGGCTGATCTGGGGAACGTATCTTGTGCTGCGCGGACTCTATATCTACGGCGGCTTAGGATTGCGAGTACGGTTACGCGCACAGAGTCTGCTGGATAGACAAGAGAAGCAGATCGCGCACAAGCTGGCGAACGACATGTTCGAGACTGCCACGGTGGAGGATGGACTATTGCAGGTCGGCAGCGACGGCGAGATCGTGATTCAACAGCGCGGTAGTAATCAGAACCAGGCGCAGTGACCAGACGGACTCATTCTCATTCACGCCCACTCGGACAGCCGACACGCGGTAAGACGGCGCTCAACCGTCTACGCCAGATCGATGTGTTCGTAGCGCTGGCATACGCCGAGGTGTTGACCAGTGGATCGCCGCTGGTGGTCGATGTCGGCTATGGCGCTCAGGCGTGGACGACATTGGAAATGCTGGAGCGTTGGCTGCCGGTCAATCCGCGGTTGCGGGCGCTCGGACTGGAGATCGATCCAGAGCGAGTCGCCGTCGCGCAGCCCTATGCCGATCCGCCACGCATCGACTTCAAACTCGGCGGCTTCAACGTGATCGCGCTATTGGGCGACGAACGGGCAAGAGTGATCCGTGCTTACAACGTGCTGCGGCAGTATGACGAATCGGAAGTAGAGTCGGCGCTGACGGAAATGGCGCAAGGGCTAGAGATCGGCGGGCTGCTGATCGAGGGGACATCGACTCCCAGCGGGCGCATGGTAGCGTTCGATCTATATCGCCGCGAAGCTGACGGGCTGCGGCATGAGGCGCTGGTGTTCGGTACGAATTTCCGCGCTGAGATCGAGCCAACGGACTTCCAGACGATCCTACCCAAGCGCTTGATCCATCACATGCTAGATCAGACTCTAGCGCGGTTCTTCGACTCGTGGCAGCGATCTATGCACATCGCGCGGGGTAATGGGATTCGCAGTCGGCGCGGGCGCTGGATCGACGCGGGAAAGCGGTTACGGGATCAGTTCGGCTGGAAGATCGATGTACGGGGCAGGTTGTTGGAGCGCGGGTACGTGGTGGTCAAGGAGAGTCTGCAAACCACCAAGGGAGAACTATGAGGTTACGATGTCAGACAACAAGCTTCTGAACATTCTCGCAAAAGGTGCCAAATTTTGGAACACATGGAGACGAAATAATCCATCGGAAGAACGGTTGACTCTAAATTTCGTGCCGTTGCATAAATTCGATCTAGACCTAACTGAAATTGACCTGAGCGCTTGCGATCTTATTGGATCGTCTCTTATTGGAGTAAAACTCTATGATGCAGATTTGAGTGAAGCAAACCTGCAAAGAGCAAATCTGACTGGTGCGGATTTACAAGCAGCGGACATGCGTAATGCCGATTTGAGTGGAGCAATTTTGGATCGAGCGAATTTAAGCCATGCAAATCTTCATGAAGCAAATCTTAGTACAGCAAAGTTGACATTCGCTAACCTGAGAGGGGCGACTTTGCATCGAGCAGATTTAACAGCAGCAGATCTTCGTAACGCAGACCTTACTAGAGCACATCTCGAACATGCAAAGCTATTTCACACTAATCTGACCAAGGCAAATCTTTCGGAGGCTTATGTATTCGGTCTCTCAGTATGGAAATCACCTTTGCCGAAAGCATTGCAATTTGATCTGACTATTACCCCTGTTTCTGAACCAGAAATAATGGTGGATGGTATTGAAACCGCCGTATTCATTTCTTTTCTTATCGCTAGTGCAAATTTATCTGATATTTTCGAGATCAACGGCAAAAATCTAGTGTTGATTCTTAGGCAATATCCTTGGCAAGTCATTCGCCCTTCTAAATCAAATGCCTTACGCGAGTCATTGCGTAAGCAGAAGTACAATCCAGTCTGCTTTGATTACGCGAAGTCACCGCATCTCGATATAAATGCAGGTAAGAACGCTCTTAGGATGTTTGTCCCTCTTGCACGCTTCATTATTGTTGACCTCATGTATTCTGACGACATTATGAACTATTTAATGAGCGCATGGGGTTCAAAACCCCCTGCTACAATGCTCTGGAAACCCTCTAAAGAGGGTTCAGCAAAGGTCAGGTTTTGCTCCTAACCCACTTCAGTGGGTTTACCAAGTGTTGTAGCCGGAGGTTTTCAACCTCCGGTCTACTCACGCCAGCACTTGAAAAACTCCGGACAAGCCTAAAACCTACCGGGCTAAAACAGTAGTGCTGACCAAATCGATTGATTACTATTTCAGCCCGGAGCTTCAGCTCCGGGAATAGATCATGCAGCGAATCCCGTAGGGTGAGGGTCTTACCGCATCTTCGCAATCAACCCATTATGCGCCTTGATCCGTCCGTGCCGCAGGATGTCGAAGCCGTTCTCATAGGTGTACAGCCCCATGTGCGTCACATCCATCAATTCGCGGTAGGCGAAGTTCATGATGTCCGCGAACAAGGTGTAGAACAGCTTACTCTGCAACTGCACACGCGGCGTGGTGATGATCACGTAACCGCCGGGCTTGAGGAACTTGCGGTGCATCTCAAACGCCAGCGGCTTGTACTCGTCGGGGAAATGCTCGATCAAGCCGATGCTGACCACAATATCGAACTCGCGCCCGTACTTCAAATCCTTGATGTCGATCACTTCGTAGTCGATGTTCATCTGATCGCGGTACCACACTTTGGGCTGTCCGCTGCTGGCATCGACGCCGAGGAATGGATAGGCTTCGGGGAACTCGCCAAAGCGATTCGTGGCGCAATACTCGTCGTAATCGACCAGCACGGCATGACCGCCCGGATACATCGCCATCAACTGCATCGCTTCGTAGCCATCTGCCGCGCCCAGAAAGAGGATTTCCGGCTTCTTCACATCCAAGCCCTGAAATAATGCGCGCTTGCCGCGCGGATCCCAGATCGCATCCTGAACGCGATGCGCCTTGTTCCAGAACATCCATTGCGCCGCTTCTTCCAATGCTTCCCACGCCTCATGCATGTCCAGATGGCTGGCATTCTTGGCGATCTTGCTCAGAGCGTCCTTGCGTGCTTCGCTCGGCGCGGTATCGAATAGGCTCTGGAACGAGCGATTGAACATCTGCCACGCGGTCTTGACGGGCAGCGACTGATCGTGCTCCTTCTCCCACGACTTCTTTTCCTCCGACCAGCGTTCGACGCGGTACGGTCTGCCGATCTTCTCCCACTTCAGATCGCGCCAGTCGGGGACAGGATTGGCATCGTAGAATACGTCCGCACCGTCGGGACGCAGATCGACGCGATAGCGCGGCATCAGCTCGGTCAGCCCGATGTGCGCTTCGGTATAAGGATGATCAGGCTGTGCGAGTGTCGAGGAGGCAGATTCTGTCGAGGCAATAGGCAGATCAGCGGCAAGAGTCATGGCGGAGTCCTCCACAAAAAATATGGACGTAAATCTATTTGTGAGTGAATACGGCTTTTATCGAATTATAGCACTAGTGTAAGTTCGCCAAATATCTTATCAGTCAATCCGAGAGCATATCCGCGAGATCAGCGTCCGTAGCGTAGCGAACCACGATCTGCGGTGTGTAGTGCCACATGGCACAGTCACGCAGCGTCCGTTTGAGTGCCGTGACCAGCGCATCATCCACCTCAATGCCGGGTTCGAGATGCAGTGATTTGACCTCGAAGATGCCTTCCTTGCGGTGCGCTTTGGGATCGAGCCGTCCGATCAGCGCGTTGTTGTACAGGATCGGCAGACTGAAGTAGCCGTAGACTCGCTTCTTTTCAGGAAAATAAAACTCGATCTTGTAATCGAAATTGAAGACATCAATGCCACGTCCGCGATCCCGTACCAGTGGATCGAACGGTGAGAGCAGCGTGGTCTTGGACTGCGGAATATTGCCTGCTGCTGCCGCTTCAACGCGCTTCAGGTTATCAGGATGGATGTAGGCGGGGACATCCCAACCGTCGACGCGAACAGGGATCAGCCGATCCTTTTTGAGCAATCGTTTGAGCGCGGCATTCGCAGGCGCTTTCTTGAGCCGGAAATAATCAGCGATCCACTCAGCTTTGGTCACACCCAACGCTTGCACGCTGTATAGCACGAACTGATCGGTAGCTTCCTCCAGCGTCGCCACGCCGCGCTCCTTGTAATCCGGTAGGACGCGTTCGCGCAGATCATATTGGCGCTGAAAATTATCGCGTCTGCTAACCATGATCTCACCGAGCAGATAGAGATATTCCAGCGCCACTTGCTCTTGCTTGGGATTATCCCATGTCGGCTTGAAGTCTTTAGGGCGCTCAAAATCGGAGGCGTTCGTCTCCCCATGATCGCGGATGCGATCCAGCACTGCTCTGGTGACAGAGGGGTGATCATCCAGCCATTTGCGCGGATTCCGCCATTCGATCACGCGGCTGCCTGCCATATACAGCGGATAATCTTCAATCGGCAGGAAGCAGTTGGCGTTCGCCCAATACTCGAATATCTGTCGTTCAGCCATCAACTCATCGAGCCAACTTGGATCGCAGTAACCGATGCGACTCCACAGCACGAAATAGGGAGCGCGGGCAACCACGTTGATGCTGTCGATTGGCAAGTGATGGAGCTGACGAATCACCGCCAGCGCGGCTTCTTTGCTGGCGGGCATCTGTAAATGTTGGTGCAAGCCTAAGGCAGCGATCATTAACCCGCGTACTGCTTCTTGGGAAAGTGTAATCATCGGCATCTCGTTCGCGCGATCAAGTATGCTGCCGATTGTAGCGGCTAGAACCTTTGTTCGCCAATTACACTTCGTATTCTTCCCACAGCGGATCTTCAACGACGAAGCTGCTCATGGCATCGTCGGCAATCTGGTACGTCTCGCTGCTGAAGTTGTTCTCCAGCGCCTCCCGATCTTCCCACTGCTCCAGCATTACAAATTGATCCGGCTGCGACAAATCTTGCATGAGATCGAAGCTGATGCAGCCCGCTGCCTTACGCGCTTCGGGGATCAGATCGCGGGCGAACTGCTGAAACGCCTCAAGTTGCTCGACTTGTACCTGAAACCGTCCAATGATCAGGATCATGGGATTATCCTTTGTGCAATTGGATACCCTTATTCTACCGTTTGCATCTGGGCGCTGCTCATCCCTGCCTCGCGCTATGACTGCCGTTGCCGCTGTACTTCTTGAAAATCAGCACCGCGTTCTGCCCACCAAACCCGAATGAGTTAGACATCACATGCGTCAACTGCTTCTCCCGCGCGACGTGCGGGATGTAATCGAGATCGCAGTTGGGATCGGGGTTATCCAGATTGATCGTTGGTGGCATAACGCTGTCGCGGATCGCCAGCATAGAGAAGATCGCCTCGAATGCGCCCGATGAACTCATGGCATGTCCGGTCATCGACTTGGTGGAGCTGACGGGGATGTTATAAGCGTGTTCCCCGAACACCTTCTTGATCACCCGCGACTCCTGCTGATCACCGAGCGGCGTGGCAGTGCCGTGCGCGTTGATGTAGTCAATATCGTGGATACCTAAGTTGGCTTTCTTCATCGCCTTTTGCATGGCGTGGGCGATTGCCCTACCTTCGGAATCGGGGGCGCTGACGTGCCACGCATCGCAGCTTGCCGCATAGCCGACCAATTCAGCGTGGATATGGGCACCGCGCGCCTCCGCGTGTTCCAGCGATTCCAGTACCACCACGCCTGCACCTTCGGCTGGCACGAAGCCATCTCGATCCACATCGAAGGGGCGGCTGGCATGTTGGGGATCGTCATTGCGGGTGGACATGGCACGCATGGCATTCAATCCGGCGAGGACGAAAGGGGTGAACGAGGCTTCAGAACCCCCCGCCAGCACCACATCCGCATCACCGCGCTTGATCACTTCCGCCGCCTCGCCAATCGAGATCGCGCTGGTGGCGCAAGCTGCCGCGTAGTTGAAGCAGACACCGCGACTGCCTAACTTCATGGCAACCATCGCGCCCGCGATGTTGGGCAAGACCGCCGGAAAGGAGGTCGGTTTGATCTTGCGAACGCCGCCGACGCGGAATGACTCGATGCCCTCAGCCAGCGTTTCCGAGCCACCGAAGCCGCTGCTGATCAGCACGCCAGTATCAAAGCTGTGATCGGGGTCCACGTGCCAGCCGGAGTCTTGCATCGCCTGCTGTGCGGCAACGATGGCGAATTGGGTGAAGCGATCCATACGGCGGGCATCTTTGCGGTCAAAATGCTGTTCGGGATCGAAGCCTCTGACTTCGCCGCCGATGCGGGTCTCCAAGCCTGTGGCATCAATGCGCTCGATAGCGCTGATCCCCGACTTACCCGCTTTAATCCCTGACCATGTTTCCTCGACGGTGTTACCCAGTGGACTGAGGCAGCCCATTCCCGTGATGACAATGCGTGTCATGTACCAGCATCCCGCTTTGATGAAATTAAACGCAATTCAATTTGCGTTTGATTCTACCTTGCGCGGGACTGCTTTCCAATCGCCGCTATTTTGGGAAAATCAGGCTACACTTATGAGGCGTCGTGCGACGAATTCTCCTAGTTTTTGCCTAAATCACGTTCTGGTTCGCCGCTGTCAATTTCGATGGGCTGGTCATCCCAACCATCGACATACCAGCGCAACAGTAGTTTGAATGCCGCTGCCGCTGCGCCCATCGTGGCGAGGGTAGTGATCACTTTGCGTATCGAAGTATCCGTTGCTGCCACTGGCAAGGTAGGAAGCTGGTCGGCTGGTCGGTCATCGTAGCTAAGAGACAACATCACAAGTTCCTTTTTGTTGGCGCGTCTTACCTTATTGAGCAGAAACTTTGGAATTCGTCCGGTCACGGCTGGGAGAGGATTAAGACGCGGAGCACGTGAGTCATGCTGTGGTCTTGGATAACAATAGCCGTTCACAACTTCTTAACATCAGTAAGATATAGCACATTGGCTAAATTTAAAATCAAATTAGGCTTCATTGGATGCATTTGTTATACACTGCTCATTTGGGTGGGAGTTGCTAACCCGACTGCCGCCGCCGCCACACTGCGCCACAGCGATCCGCGACCTGATTCCACACTGGATCGCAGCCCGATGGAAGTGCTGACATGGTTCTCAATGCCGATCACAGCGGGCAGCGATCTGCGCATTTTCGACGCCGATTTCGCCGATATGGCGAACGGCAAACCGGAGATCGATCCCGATGACGTGACACTGCTGCGTTTACCGGTGGTCAGCTTGCCAGCAGGGCGCTATACCGTGAAGTGGCGTGCCGAGGGGCGCGATGGCAGTATCACCGAAGGAGAATTCAAGTTCAACGTCTCGCCTGTGCTGAATTATTCGGAATTACTGCCCGTGTTGGTAGGCATCAGTGCGGTGCTGATCACACTACTGGGATCGGGGATCGGGTGGTGGCTGCTGCGCCGCTGGATCAGGGTAGGACGCCGCTAGCGCACTTGCGCGAGCGTTAATGCGCTCACGCTCAGGCTCGCACAGTTTCCGATTCCACTAGGGCTGTGCCTCGTTTCGCCGATTACTCAGACTGCGCCGCCAGTGCCGCAGCAGCGGGATGGTAGCGACGGCGATCAGGGAGGTGATCAGGTCAGCGAGTGCGACACCCGTGGTGGCAAGTGTGGGTACCAGCACAATTCCAGCGCCGTAGAGCGTTCCCACGATAATCAGTCGATTGATGCCCTCAATCCCCGCTTGATTCGCGCCGATCAGGGCATTAGCAAGAATGTTATGAATGCCCCAGAGCAACGCCGCCACTACCATCAGAAGCACCGTGAGTGGCGGAACCAGATAGTCGACGCCAAACAACCATGTAACCAGCGGCTGATACAACAGTAGGAAACAAATAGCGAAGATGATCTGTACAGACATCGTGGCGCCGATGCTCAGCGTCACCAGGCGCCGCCGACCCGTGGTCGAAGCAGCGATCCGCGGCATGATGATGGTGCTGATGCCGTTAGGCACAAAGTCGAAAACAAAGCTCAATGTTTTCGCCATCGAATAAGCACCGACAGCGGACGCGCCCCAGTAACGGCTGAGCAGCACTACATCAAAGCCATAACTAAAAGTGAAAGCAATGTGCGATACCCACATCGGTACGGTTGTCTTCGCCAACGTGATGATGGTGTGGCGATCAACATCCTGAGCCGTTGGGCGCATGGGTAGTGGATAATACACAAGGAGATAAAGAACTGGCGGCAGGTAGGAGCAGCCATAGATCAGTAAGGCGGGCAGTGGCGACGAACTGTTGAGCAGGTAATAAACCACGAAGATCGCCAGCAGTTGCAGCAGGTTGCTGCCGACAAATACGGCGACCAGCCGCCACGACGATTCAAAACCACGCACCAAGCCGTTGTAAGTATAGAACAGGGTGACGCCAAGAAAAGCCACGATCACGCCGAGATTCAGGGAATTGGTCAACAGCAGCACAGGAATTGAGAGGGCAAGCGAGAGGATGGTTAGCACGATCAGCAGAGCCGTACCACTACTGACGATGCGGTTTAGCTGCACTTCCTGTGTGCGATGCACGCTGATGGCACGTGCCCAACTGTGTTGCACAAAAGGCTGTGTAGCAATGCCCAGCAGCCCGGCGATAAACAAACCCGCCGTCACATAGCCGTACTCCTCGACGGGCAAGGCGCGCCCTAGCAGTAGCGAAAAACCTAAACCAAGTGCGCGGGCGACGGCGAACCCGATAGCGAGCAATCCCGAACTGCGCAGAAAAGATAGATCACTTCCACGCAGCGCGCTCAGGCGTTCACGAAGCGTTTGCAACTAGGTTATCTCCCATTCGACTTCGCCGCCGCGCTGTGCCATGAACTGCCATGTACGCAGCATCATGCCGACCATACCACGTCGCCAGATCATGCTCAGTTGCGAGCGGTAACTGGCAATAGCGGCGATGCGTGCCAGCCGCGCCCTAAGATCAAGGGGATGCAGCACCCGCTTGAGCGTGCGCGGCTGAACTCTGGCTGCCGTCTCGTTCAGCGCATCCGGCACGACTTTATCATTCCATGTAGCGTAAGGATAATCTTCGTAGAAAACGAGTCGGAGCGCGGGGTTCTCATGTGCCAATAACAACGCCATCTCCCGCACTATCTGGTGGTCAACGTGATTGCCGACGCCAAGCGGCGCGTGAATGACCAGATCGGACGATAGCACAACTCCCTGCGCTTGAAATATGTTACGCACGGACTCGCCAGTCAGAAGTTGCAGCAGCGGATCGGCAGGATTGGGCGCAAGGTGTAGCGAGGCTGGCTCTACATAACAGGCATTACCCTGCGAATCGCGGCGATAACCCGCTTCCAGCAGATCGCCAGCCAGCAGCGCTGACCCCATACGCCGCGCCGCCAATCGATCCTCCGCCCGCCGTACCGTCACCACGTTCGCGCCGAGTCCCCACTTGCGATGGAAGTAAACCGCCAGTGGCAGGTTCAGTGCTTCCGGCGGCGGTTGCCCGATCATCAGAGTGAAGATAGTGACTTGATGTTGCCTAGTTAAGCTGGCAATTTGTCCGCCGCAGCTCAGCGCCGCGTCATCCGCGTGCGGGGACAGGAATAGATGGACTTGTGCTGCCATTTCACCTTCACTTAGCGTTGCTGCCAGAAGGCGAATACAGGGCGTTAGTTTCAACGCCGCTGCTAAGTTCTGTCGTGCTCATGTTCGTTTCCGTCGAACCGTCTTGTGGATAAATAGTGCTGGTCTTTACGGCGGGATAAACCAATTCCAGATAATGCTTTTCCAGCAGTCTGGCAGCCTCATCCCATGTGAACATACCGCTGACTTTGCGCTGGGCGGCTTTGCCGTACTGTCTTCTCAACTGCGGGTTTTCCAACAGTCGGGTGATTGCCTGACCCAGTGCTTCTTGATCGCCGCGCGGCACTAACATGCCAGTGACCTCATGCTCCATGATCTCCCCACCGCCGCCGCCTTCTGTGCAAATCGCTGCGACGCCGCTTGCCATGCCTTCGATCACGGCAATGCTAAATGCTTCACGCACCACCGAGGGAAATACACAGACGGTAGCGCGTCGAAAGTGTTCTTTGAGTTGTTCTTGCGAGCGCGGTCCGAGGAAATGCACGCGCGACCTCAGCCCTTCGGGGATCAAATGCTGGAGCGCATTCATGTAGTTATCTTTGCGCCACGGACCCTTGTAGAAGCGCGCTAGGTCTTGCACTAGCTGGTCATCATCCATCGGGATGACGAACTGATAAGCTACCGCCGCCAGCCCGCCGACGATCTCCAGTACGGCATTGGGAAAGCGATCCGCGAGCTGCACGAAGGCGTCGATCAGAACATGAACGCCTTTTTCCGGCGAAACGCGCCCGACATAAAGGATGCGCTGTACCTTGTCAATACTATTAGGGGTAGCAGTTACAGGGTCCTTCACAGGCTCAGTGGCGGCGTTCATCAACTCATGACCGGAGTCGTGCTCGGCGTACTGCTCAAAGCGGCGGGTATCGATGCCGTTGTGGACGATATGCACACGATCTTTCAGTTCGGGGAACTTGCGCAGAATCCCCTGCGCTATATAGTTGCTGACTACAATCAACATGTCTGCCGCGGCGATGGAAGGATGCACGGCATCACGTTCAAACTGTCCCAGCCACGGCGCGTGCATATGGATGACGATTCGGGCATCAGGATTGTGCTTGCGGATGATCGGGGCATACTGGGCGAACTGCGTCAGATGGATGATATCCCAATGTTCCTGACTGAGCGCCCGCGAGATCAGGCGAATGTACAGCGGATAATACCAGTTGCCAGCAAAAATCGGGCGTTTGGGGCGCGGGTAATTAAATAACTGCTCAAGGCGTGATAAGCCATTGGTGAAGCGGCGTTCCAGATTGATCAGTTGGGAAGAGATGTATCGGTATTCGATATTTCCGTATTGAACACGACCAGAATGCCCCTTGTCGCCCTTGGAAAAAACGACTAGTTGATGCTGCTTTGCTAACCGTGAGGCGATTTCGTTTTGCCAGATAATAAGAGAGGCTGTGGCTGTTTGTTCACCAACTGGTATGACGGTCTCAAATGGTGGATGGATATAGGCTATGCGCATCTAGTATTCCGCTTATAGACTATTTTCAGCGCGCTCGCTTTAAGCTGAGAGGCGTTTGTGTGGGGATGATGACGAGACAAGCACCTGAAAGTGAGCGCTCTGTTGTTCGGGCAAACTCTACGATCTTTCAACTCTATAAGTTACAAATATACACGGTAAGCTAACCTATAACAAACGGAATTTACGTGCGCCAGCATGGAGGGAAGGATCAATGTTCAGTCGGGTGAAGCGTTGGCTGTGGCGGCTCCTAACACCGACACAGATCGGTATCCTGCAGCGTCCATCGTTGCTGCTGACCAAACCGACGATTGGTCAGGTGAATTTCGGCGATCTGCGCCGCACCACGCCGATTGCGGCAGGGTGGGGTTTGGACCGCGGGCATCCTGTGGATCGCTACTACATCGAGAATTTTCTGGCGGCAAATCGACAGGACATTCGTGGACGAGTCCTGGAGGTCGAAAGCAACCGCTATACCTTGCGCTACGGCGGTGATCAGGTGACCCAAAGTGAAGTGCTAATGCCAGTCGCGGGGCATCCGGGGACTACTATCGTGGCAGATCTGACCAGCGCCGATCATGTACCGGGCGACTCCTTCGACTGCATCATCCTGACGCAGGTGCTGCAAAACATTTACGATTACCGCGCCGCCATTCAGACCACCAAACGGCTGCTGCGACCCGGCGGTGTGGCGCTGATTACGGTGGCGGCGATGGCATCGCTGGTATATGGAGAAGATGGGGATTTTCACGACTACTGGCGTTGGATGCGCTTAGCCTTGGAGAAAGATTTTCTAGCCTTCTTCGAGGCACAGAAGCTGAAGGTAGAAGCGTGGGGCAACGTCTTAACCGTTACCGCATTTCTCTACGGTTTGGGGTCTGGTGATCTGAAGCGCGAGGAACTAGACACTAACGATCCAAACTGCCCTTTGATTCTCACCGTTCGGGCAGTTAAATAGTCACGTTGGTCCCAGATCTAGTAAACGATCTCCCGCGCCAGCAGTGATGATCCGCTTGTGACCAGTGCATCTTCAGCCACCGCCAGCACTGGATCGGGGATCTGCAAGCGATCCTTGAGTCGTTTACGCACCTGATAACCGACGTGGCTGCCCACAAATGCACCTATCCCTGCCACCACTGGCAGCAGTGAAGATCGTCCGTCTCGACGTTCCATTGCCGCTACGAACCCTGCCGCCACACCGATCCGTCCTAGTAGCGGCAGGAGGTCGGTACGTGCGGGCAGGATCGGCAGTTTGTCTGCCCCCAATTCGCCGAGCGCCAGCAAGCGTGATCCCCAGATCAGCAGATCGGTATTGAGGAAATTAGGTAAACCCTGATCAATGTCGCCGTATCGCTCGTGGGCGGCGGTGATCATTGAGGCAACGGGCGTCATGCTGCGCAGTCCTACAAAAAAGCCGAACATCGCCGCGCTGCGCAGGTTCAAGTTCGGTGTTAGTTGCGGTTTCCCGATATTGGTCATTTACGTTTGTCCTTTTAACTCATCCAACGTCGCCAGCCAATCCACTCACTATGCAGAATGGCGGCTCGTTTATCAAGGATCATAGCTCGTTGCGCTGTCGGCTAAAGCTTAAGGCTTTTCAGCCTCCGGCGTTTGCTGCTCTCTCAGCCAGTTCGATTAAGTCTATAAGCGCTCACCCGCCTGCAGATCACCCGACTGACCTATTTTGAATAAGCCCTAATAGCTCAGGTAGGCAACACGGAACGGACGTACATTAGGGTCGTACTGTAAATGTTGCCTTGAAATGTGAAGATTTGTCGGTTGAAACACAACTTGTAACGGTACTGGAAAGGGTGTTTTCTATGCAAACGTTAGTGGCGCTTTATCGTTCATTCGATCAGGCTAATTCTGCGATGGACGACTTGGTGCGCGAGGGCATTGATCGCAGCGCGATCAGCATCATGGCGAACAATACGACGGGCGACTATGACCGCTACGTCAAGACTGAGGATGCTGTAAAGGCAGGCGAAGGCGCGGTAGTCGGCGCGGCTGCGGGTGCTGGCATCGGCGCGGCGGCACTGTTGGGCATGTTGGCGGTACCGGGCATCGGTCCGGTGCTGGCGGCTGGACCACTGGCAGCGGCACTGGTCGGCGGTACGATTGGCGCGGCGGCAGGTGCACCGACGGGTGCAGTAGTGGCGGCGTTCGTCAAAACCAACGACATCGAAGAAGAAGATGCCGATATCTACGCGGAAGGCTTGCGTCGCGGTGGCACACTGCTCTCGGTACAGGTTGATGACAGCCTTGCTACGCATGTCTCAGCCATCCTTGAGAAATACGACCCCATCGATCTGGATCAAGAAGCGCACACATGGCGTGAACGCGGTTGGGATCGCTTTAACGAGGATGCGCAGCCTCTGAGCCACGAAGAGATCGCCGAGTATCGCATGACCCGTGCCAACATGGGACTCGATAACGGTGAAGCGGATGATCACATTGAGCAAGATAACGCTGATGAGGGTACCTACCGCGTACGCTCTTATCCCCGACAGGGGCGTTCGCAGCCGGAACATCACGAAGTGTTGTAAGTGGAACTGAAGTGAATGTGGATGTTGTAGTGAGATAGCGGTTGTAATTGTAATAGTGGGATGGCTGGCGCAGCAGGTGAATGGGATTTATTGGTAGCGCGTACAGCAAACGGAAGTAGCTAAGGTCATGTCCCCCGACCTTAGCTACTTTTGCTTTAGACAAGCATCTATTATTGATGGCGCTGACGTGCAGTTGTTTTCACGAGGAGCAGTAATGAGCGACACAAATACCACTGATAAACCAGTGCAGCACTTGAATCCAGATGGCTTGGTGCAGTCGCGCGGTTGGACCCACGCCATTACCGTGACGGGCAACCACAAAACGATCTATATCGGCGGGCAGGATGCCGTTGATGCACAGGGCGCAGTAGTTGCTAAGGGTGACCTTGCCAGACAGACGGAGAAAATCTTCGAGAACCTGCGGGTGATTTTAACGGCGGCGGGCGCTGACCTGCATCACATCGTCAAATGGACGATCTACGTGCTGCAAGGACAGTCGCCACAGCCTGCCGTTGAGGTGTTCCAAAAAATCTGGGGGAACCAGCATCAACCACCCGTGATCACCGTTGTATTCGTTGTTGCTCTGGGCAATCCTGATTGGCTGGTAGAGATTGATGCGATCGCAATAGCGCCCGAATAGCGCCTTCCGTTAAGCGGCTAAGCGGCGCGATTATCCGAACTGTCCTCAGCCAGTGCGCGACGCGCTGCCAATGCACTAAAGCGGCGTTCCGCGTTGACGCGCTCCTGAGACTCGCGGCTGTTAGCAGCAAGTTCGCGGCGGTACTGATCCCACAGTGTATACAGTCGTGCAGTGATCGTATCGATACGAGCGTACTGCTCGTCTGCTAGACGCTGGTGACTCGCCATGATGTAGAGTTGCAAGCGCTCATTAGCCAGTTGATGGATGGTTTCTAAAGTTTCGCGCTCCATAGTTGCCTCCGGGATGTGTTTTCCCGATTCCTACTCATAGAATCTAGATGCGCTCAAGGCAGCGATTGTTACGCAAGAATCGTGTAAGAATCGGCGGCGAACCTCTGGTTAGCGCGTGCCATGAACCGCATGTGGCATACTTGCGGCACTCTTATCCGCACCACTGATGGAGTGCTCGGTGCCACAACTCACCATCTACCGCTTTAATGAAGCCCTGCCGCCAGAGCTGGAGTGCCAGATTCGTGCCTTCATACGCCTGACGTGGTACGACGCCTACGCGGAAAACCCCGATCTTGAGGCGCCAATGCTGCCACCGGACGAGCATCCGCAGCACGTCGTCCTTGCCGAACGCCATGCCCTGATCAGCCACGCGCGTTTGTCATGGGTGCAGGTCGAACACGCGGGCGAACGCTTCAAAACCTATTGCCTCGGTGATGTGTTCACCTATCCCGCCTTTCGCCATAAGGGACACGGACGAATCGTTGCCGATGCCGCTACCGCGTTGATCCACGAAGATGGCGATGCTGACATCGCCATCTTGTTTTGCGATCCCAAGCTGGAAGGGTTCTACGGGCAATGTGGTTGGTCGCACGTCCCCGATCTGACCGCCAACATCGGTGAGATCGGCGCACTAGAGCCACACAACTACTTCGCCATGATGCTATTTCTCAGTGACAAAGCGCGTCGATCACAGGAAGCGTTCAGGACACAGACGATCTTTCTACCGGGTTACGATTGGTGATCGTCGCTACTCGCTGCCTGATCGACGCTGTAGACGGGATGCGGCGAGGTCGTGCGCTTCAACGATCAGCTTCTTGGTCGTCTCCACATTGTCGCCAGATGGATTGAGGATGCACACGAAATGCTGCTTGGCGTATTCGGGATGCGGTAGGAAGGTGTTGAGGAGCGAATAGTCGATAGCCGCCGGATCGTAGTCACCAAGCAGCGCTTTGAACGTCTCTCTGCCGACGCCGATGTTGAGGCGAAAGACTCCTTCGCGGTTCAGATTGGATACCGTGTCGTAGTCGTTGTCCGAATCTGAGATCGAGATGAAGGGGACGCGATGATCCTCACCGACGAAGAAAAATGCGTAGCCGAAATTCTCCTCCCGCTGAACGTTCTCCAATGAACTGACAAAGGCTTCCACTTGTGTCTGATTCATGATCGGCGTTCTCCTTGGCTCAACAAACAGGTCAACGGATGGTCGCTACAAACTGATCTCAACGTCAAGGCTGCGATCAGCAGAAATGTTTCAAGGGGTAGGGGGTGGGGAAGTATAGCATAAGCAGTCGTAGGAACAGAAGCCTCATTTTCGCAAGAGTGGCAATGGTGCGCCGGAAGCTAAAGCAATCCGGCTACAAGTAAATACCCTAAAACCCGACTGAAGTCGGCTTACGGGAAACTAGCTGAGGTCAGTTGGTTCTGTGGCTGATCAAGGCGGGAGTCGGCTTCAGCCGACTTTTACTTGGATAGATTTGTAGCCGGAGTGCTTTAGCCCCCGGTGATCGTTATCACTACTGCCGCACGGATCAGATCACAACCTGATCAACGAACGGGCGACTTTTCCGCCTCCGAGAACGCACAGGGAGTATCATTATCATAGCGATTAAACTACATTGAGTGCCGTCAGATGAAGAAACTACGCCGCCTCGCTCTCGCCATCAGCCTGATCTGCGCCCTGATCAGCATTGTGCTGCTGCTCAACTTCACCGCGCCCAATCCAACGGGACGGCGCTACTCCAGCGAAATTCCGCTGACCACCGGACAAGGACGCGCACAGGAGATCGGCAGTGATGGAGAGCGTGTCCTCGCCCAAGATTTGCGCCTGCCCAACAACAACGACGCTGATCAACTGAAGTGCATTTGCAACAGCGGGCAACCTGATCCCAACCAATGCAGCGTTTGCCTCGCCAACGTGACCATGCAATCGCCGTTTCGCCGTCCCGATTTCATTGGCACTAATTTCATCGCTGAAGTGAAGAACGCGCAGAATTTGCTTTATGACTCCCGCGATCTGGAGCAAATCCGCGATTACGCACTAGCGGCGAAGGCGATGGGGCAACCGTTGTGGTTATATACGCGCGTGAACACCAATTTCGATGCCGAGTTCGAGCGTCTAGTCAACGAGACGGGCGGCGGCGTGGTGCGCTATCTGACCGTATCCGGCTACGTCGATCCAGTGGACGAGACGGCGCGGAGTGTCTTGGGCTGGGCGCTGCTGATCGGCGTGATCACGGGCGCGTGGGAGATCGGATCGCGGCGCGGCACGGGTGCGCCCAGCGGTGATCAGACGCTAGTGCGTTCGACGCATCCGCTGACCAAAGCGATTGATTCAGTGGATCGTGCCGAGCAGTTCAAACAGCAGTACAAGGATCGGCTAAGGGATAAGTTGGATTAGCAGCTTGAGAGGTCGAGATGAAACCGAAGCTATTGATCTTGCTTTTCCTCGCGCTGTCTCTCCCACAGCTTGATCGCTATCGTGTCATTGTCAAAGCTCAACCCACGAATGCAGCCTACGCATTTTTACACATTGAGCAATCGGGGAGCACTTCGATCCATTTAGTTCATCGAGAATCTGTGGCAATAGTAAAGTCTCTCCCTGTTCCTGAAGGTTATATTTTTGCGCGAGTGATTCTTGGGGTTGAGAGTCATTGGTTGGCGGTAATTTTTGCTGCGCCAATTGGCGGGAGTGCTAATGACCTTCTCCAATTGGTGAATATTGACACATTGGAGACACGCGATCTCCTAAAGGGCAAATTATCCACTGTGATAAACAGCTATGACGATCTCGATCAGACAGTGGCTTGGTCGCCAGATGGTCGATTTATTGCGGTATCTTCAGCGGTCACAGATTTGTGGGATGTCCATATCTTTGATACCACTACTCAAAAACTCAGCAGTATGGGATTACAACTTGCTTCTCCCGCCTCGATAGTCTGGTCAGCGGATAGTTCGCGCCTCGCTGTTGTAAGTGAATCCTGTGAAGCAGCTACGTGCAATCAGACGATCACAGTAGTTGATGCCGCAACCAACAGACTTGAAAAATCTTACGATCTCACGGCGGCTCTAGAAATTCCCTTTGGCGCGAGATTCTGCAAATTAACTTGGTCGCCGGATGGCAGGTACATCGGATTTATTTTCAACTGCGACCTAACTTCAATTGACATCATCAAGGAAATCTACTTATTGGATTTGCAGACTGAAAAAGTGCAGCGTTTAACGAACTTCAAGCGGGAAATGTTACAGCAGGAAGGCTCAATGATTGCAGCGGGAGACTACAGAATGTACTGGCAAAAGGACGGTACGTTAGTTGTAGGTGTGCTTGTTTACAGCAATCTGTCTATGCTCTCACAAACACTTTCGTATACCTTTGCTGACCTCAAACCAACTTTGTTACTTGAGGGAAATAGTGAAGAATGGGAACTCAACCCAATTGATAGCACTGTTGCGCTACGCTTTGTTGAAGCCTATAACGCTAATGATCTAAGTCCAGAGTCAGTTTCAACCAAGCTAGTAAACTTAGAAGCCAACAATGTTTCTGAAATTCAATCTCTCGAAGCAGGATGTAATTTGGATTGGTCACCTGACGGAATGGTGTTGGCGTACTCCATTCATTCTGAGAACAACTGCCAGAATCCGATTCTGGGATTCGCTTTCTATAATGTTGACGAAGGAAGGGCAGCACAATACACAATTCCACTTGGCTCTGTTGGAGCAGGTAATCGCATCGTACCGCTTGGTTGGGTGCAGATCGGCGCGGCGGAATAAGTTGGATTAGTGGCTTGAGAGGTCGAGATGAAAATGTGGCAGAAAATCCTAGCAATTAGTGTGCTCTGCTTTTTCTGCTTGAGTAGTACGGTTCAAATACTTGCACAGCCTATAGACGGATATACCTATCTCTATATTCCCACCGAAGGCAATCCAGAAATAGCGATCCTAGTTATTTCAAATGAATCGATCTCGCAGGAAACTACTATACAGTTGCCCTCCTCAATGGGAAAACTCAGTGATGCCCTATTGTCTCCTCATGGAGATTGGATTGCCTTATTTTACACACCTAATCCTACAGGTGGCGGACTACGCCTTTTCAATACCTTAACTAGCGAAGTTCGTGATCTGGTCGCTGGACGATTTGCCCTAAACTCCTCTATGCGGAGTCGGCAAAGTCAAGTTGTGGCGTGGTCACTGGATGGTCATTATCTTGCCTTCGATATCCTTACCGATAATGGCATTACGCTTTATCTCTATGCATTGCAGGAGAACAAATTAACTCCGATAGCAGAGAACCTTCTGCATTATTCACGGATGGTGTGGTCACCTGATTCAAGCCTTTTCGCCTTTGAACGTAGCAATTGCACAGATGACGGCAAATGCACATTTTCTATCGAGCTACTTGATCCAGTCAGTTTATCTATAGATCGAAGTATTGATGTGTCCAGTTTGTTTTTAGGCAATTCCGTAGTTGCTAGTACAGTTTGTTCAATGGCGTGGTCACCGGATGGTCGCTACTTGAGCTTAGTTTCGGTTTGTGATCTTACTGCTCTGGAAGCTCGAAAAGAGGTGTTTTATCTCGATCTAGAGAGTGGAAACCTCATTCAATTGACGCACTACACCGATGAGGCGCGTAAGACAGAAGGGGCAATTTCACTTATTGGACAATATTCGACCTTCTGGCTTGATGACACAATCTTGCTAATCGGTGCAATTGTGGGGAGTAATCGTGAGTTATTGACCGAAACAGTGGAGTTCACGATCCCCAATACCAATTCCATTAAGATAATCGACGCTGCTGCTACGGAATGGGCAAACGATCCACAGACAAAAAGTTTATTCTTTCGTACTACTGCAAACGTAAGTGTAGATACCTTCTTACCGACTTCCGTTGGCATGGTCAAACTCGACTCGGCAAATAAGGCAATATCGCTAGGGAGTAGCGAAGTCCGAGCAATTGCCTGTAATTTGTCTGTGTCACCTGATGGGGCTTATGTAGCTTATTCGGAACACGTCAGCAAACGCTGCGAAGATGGAATTGCTACGCTTACTTTTGTTAATCTAGCATCTTCTAACATTATCGAATTTGATTTTTCTGTAAAGCTGAAAAGTGATGTTGATAGGATTATTCCGCTTGGTTGGGTGCAGATCGGCGCTGCGGGGCAGTAGCGTGGGGATCGGTGGCAATCAGGGC
>JAHBVK010000035.1 GCA_019637555.1 Anaerolineae bacterium | reverse complement strand
CCTTTCAACACAGAATTTCGTGAACTGAATCCGCAATTAGTACTAGCCGCTTCGTGGCAGCCCGGAGACCAACAATTGGCGGTAGCAGGCAAGTTTAGCTGGGTGATGGTTAATGAAGATGCAGATGATTCCCAGATCGAAATTCTTGATGTTCAGACTGGCGATACGGTGATGACGCTCGAAGATCGCGGCTACCACTTTGAAAATGTACAGTGGAGTCCCGACGGCAACCTGATCGCTGGCATCAGCGTCACCAAGATCGCCTTTTGGGATGCGGTATCTGGTCAACAAGTTGATAGCTATTTCCGGCTGCGCACGGACGCCAGCACACGCACTTACAGCGCCTCGTGGAGTCCGTTCGGCGGCAGATTGGCATTCGTTGGCTACATTCCCAGCGACTCACCACGCCCTGCTTATTGGCTGGCAGAATCACTCGTGCAAATCGTCGTTCCCGCGCCTACAACGGAGCGCCTAAAGATCATCGCGCAAAATTGCATCACCAATGAGGAGTTCCGCGCTCAACTCATGGCACAACTTGACCACGACTCCTTAGTGACAGTTGTTAACGAGCTGCGATCCTCAACGGGTATTACGCCTGCCTGCGTTAGTGATTTGATCGCAGTGGCAACCGTGGTTCAAGCTGAATCCTAAGCGGGTCAGCTAATCGCGTTTACTTTACCACTCGAAACCAAATATCTGTTCTCGGTCCAAACTCGAAAACCCGGCTCTTTTCAGCTTGACCTTGCTGACATCAATGTTCTCGAACATACGTAGCCCATCGCCGAGCAAGACGGGCATGATCCCGATCTGAAGTTCGTCACAGAGTCCGGCATTCAAGCACTGCTGAGCCATACTGCGCCGATCACCATCACGTTTTTGCCGCCCGCTGCTGCTTTTGCTTTGGCGATCACGCTCTCAATCCCATCGGTCACAAAAGTGATGGTCAACTTATCATTCTCTTTGGGCTTTTTCTCCGGCACGTGATGTGTCAGCACGAAAATCGGCACCTGATACTCGTAACTGTCAGCGAACGAATCGGGATCGCCCATATCGTAGGAATTTCTACCGAGCACCACCGCGCCCGTAGTCCTCATATCCTCTTGCAGCATTTCACTGTTCGCCAAGTCGCCTAGATCGGGATACAGGCGGCTCACATCCCCATTCACATCACTCACAAAGCCGTCCAATGAATGCATCAAACCAGCGATCACTTTACCCATGCGCTTACCTTATTCCCTCATGACTCAATTGATCACAAAATTAGCCCATTTGTTCTATCGGGTCAAGAAGTCAAGATCAGCACTACTATTTCAGCCCGGAGCTTTAGCTCCGAGAATGGAACTATCGCTTTACGTTGTAGTTGCACGCTCCAGCGGTGAATTGATCAAGAACGCTACGAGCAGCCCCGCGATTCCGCAGATCATCATTGTGCCGAGCCACAGCGTGAAGCTCCACGCGATGCCGCCGCGTGTCAGTGTCACCGCCGTGAAATATAAGGCGAAATAGACAATCGGCACAAGAAAGGCGAACCAATAGAATCGTCCGCGCTGTTCCGCCGTCGGCTTTAGCCACCACAACAGCACTTCACTGATCAAGCCAGCGGCGAACGCGAACGGGATCAACGAGTAGGCATCGCTCAACACCGACATCGCAGCAGCATTAACGGTCAAGATCAAGGTTAACGCACCGAACGGTAGCCGATAGCGCCGTACTGCGAACAGGATCACTCCCATCGTCAGCACTGTCTGCAACAACGCGCCCGCAATGCCCAAGCCTTCGGTCAAATAGGTGGGCGGCTGCGATGAGTAACCCCATGCGGTATACAAGATTTTCTTGCCATCAGGCGAATAGCAGGGCAGTGAAGTGTCCAGTGCAGGTGCATTGCTTACGTTGAGAGCCATGCCGTCGCAGCTTGTTGGCTCACTGACGCACGCAGCATTCATTACGTACATATCGTTGCGTCCGCTGCGCCACGACTCGAAGATGATGCTCCTGCCATCGGGCGAGAATTGTGGATTAGCATCCCACGCCGCGTCATAAGTCAGGCGTGTCAAGTTACTACCATCGACATCAATCAGATAGATGTCCAGATTTTCGCCATTCTGTGAGCTATGGAAAATGATCTTATTGCTGCCCGCTGACGGGAACCAGTGACCGCCGTAATTGTAAGCGCCAGTATGCGTCACCTGTACCACATTGCTGCCGTCCGCATCCATTACGAATAGGTGATCCGTGCCGCCATCGCGGTTGGAGGTGAACAAAATCTTTGTGCCATCGGGCGACCACACCGGCAAATACTCAGCCGAGTCAGTTTTCACCAGCGCATGAGCATCGCTGCCATTGGCGTTCATCACGTAAATGTCGCTTGCACCATCAACGCCGTAGATAAAGATGATCTTGCTACCATCCGGCGACCACGACGGTAGAAACTCCGATCCGGGTAAACTGGTGAGTTGTGTCTGTTCGCTGCCATCGGCGTTCATCAGCCACAAATCGCCACTGCCGTCACCTCTTGACTGATGCTGCGAATAAATGATCTTGCTGCCATCCGGCGACCACGAACCACCCCAACCAGATACATTCGGTACGTTGGTCAACCGCATCTGCCCTGATCCATCGGCGTTCATCACATACTCGTCGCTGAGCTGAGTATTGTCGCCCGCCTTACTAATCGCGGCATATTCGACGCGACTGGTAGCGTTAGCGAAATCGGTAAAGAAGGTGAAGATCGAGAGCAGTGTCAGCAAGCCGATGATCGCGGGTCCGAGTTTGCGCCAGCCATGCGCTTCCCCCGCCCGGTACTGCGCCCACACGGATCGGATCGGACCCGTTACCATTAGCACGCCCGTTGTCGCCAACAGCAAATGCGCCGGACTGAGCAGCGTTTCCAGATTGACCTCAAAGCCAATAATCGAATGCCATACCAGATCGAATCCGCCGCTCATCAGAAACAAGAACGCGCCAACCAGCGACAGCATATAGCCAGCGGGCAGCGCTTTCAGCAGCGTATATCCTTGCACGCGATAGCGCACATAGTTGATCGCCAAGAACAGAAGGATGACTAGCGCACCGCTGTAGAGAATGCCATGCCAAGGGGTGAAGAAGGTATTATCAACGTAGCCATGCGAGTGCGCCCAACCATCGAGGAACAAGCCGCCAACCAACCAGACGCACAACAGCGCGAAAATCCAATCGAAGCGCAGACTGCTGGCTGGTAGCCCATCTATACGCGCACTAGCGGCTTTATTGCTGCCGATATTGGAAATCGTCGCCATGATCCACCCCGATGCGTTGTTTAACCACACTACACAAGTTACGCCGAATCTGCTCATTCGGTTTCATTTGCGTGGAAGTAGTTTGGCGACCTCAATTTCACCAAGCAGAGGAGAAGTGAATTTATCTTCGTCTCCGAATACACCGATCCGCACGTACTTCTGATCTACCAGCGACCACGACTCAATCAGTCGTTCATGCGGATCGATGATCCAGTATTCACGGACACCATGACGTTCGTACAACCGAAACTTATCACGACGATCTTGTAGCGCAGTCCCCGGCGAGAGGAGTTCAACGATCAAATCCGGTGCTCCGACGTAATATTTCCCGTTTTCTGCGGGTACACAGCGACTGCCTTCGCTTATCCAGAACAAATCCGGCTGCGGTGTGTTGTGTTCATCAAATTCCACATCCATTGGCGCATACAAAAGTTCGCCGTTTGGAATGCGCGTTTCAAGGTATAGAAGCGCCGATCTAGAGGTACGCTGATGAACAATTTCTGGCGATGGACTCAAGATTACTTCCCCATCGATGAGTTGCATCGACTGTGTTGTCTCAGGCAGTTCATGATATTCCGCCGCTGTAAGTCTTGTTCGCGCGACCATGAGCAGTTACTCCGAAGTCACCAGCACTTTGCGTGCCACCTGTGCGCTAATCGTCTTGTCCCGATTGCGTTTCGCCTGTGGATCGATGCATACGCTTACGGTGTCACCTAGCGGCGCACGTTCCGTCAGCTTGATCTTGACGCCCGGCGTCAGTCCCAGATCAGAAAAATAACGCAGCACTTCCGGTGATTGATCAGTGATCCGGCTGATAGTGGCACTGTGTCCAATGGGTAGCTCGGATAAAAGCGTTAAGCCAACGTCAGTTACCGTGCCGTCCAGCGCAGGGATCGGATCGCCATGTGGGTCGAGTTCAGGGTTGCCTAGAGCGTCCGCGATCCGCGACTCGAACTGCTCGGAGATGTGATGTTCCAGCTTTTCTGCTTCGGCGTGAACCTGATCCCACGAGTAACCGAGCGCCTGTGATAAGTACAATTCCAGTAAGCGGTGATGGCGAATCACTTCCAGCGCGATCTTCTCGCCGAGGGGTGTAAGGGTCACGCCCTTATAGCGCGTGTAATCCAGCAACGGGGGAATGCCTTCGTTTGCTTCGGATAGCCGCTTGATCATATCCGTCACCGAGGGCGCGGCGATGTCCAATGCCTGCGCAATTAATGTCGTCGGTACAGGATCGACCTGCTGCTGAAGCAGATAGACTTGCTTGAGGAAATCCTCGACAGCTTCCGTTCGCAGCTTCCTTAATTTCTCCGCATCCAGTTGTTGGATCATGCCGACCTTTCAATCAAAACCGTATCAGCAGTTGTTCCGCGCTAAACCCCGGACCCAGCGCCGACGCTAATCCCAGCGATCCACGACGCGGGCGGTTAGACAGTATATAGTCTAACACGAAAAGGACAGTGACTGAACTCATATTCCCGTATCCGCGCAGCACCTCGCGCGAGGCTTTCAAGTGTCCGGGAGGCAGTTGCAGTGATGACTCAAATGCCTCTAGCACTTTCGCACCGCCGGGATGAAAAACAAACTCACTGATGTCTTTTACCTGCAAGCCTTGTTTGCCCAGAAAACAGTCCACTTCAGGACGAAAGAGGTCAGCCGCATAGCGCGGGATCTCGACGCCGAACAGTACTTCTAAGCCGCTATCGACGACATTCCAGCCCATCACTTCAAGCGAATCTGACCACAGCGTGCTCATGCTATCTAGGATTTCTGGTCCTTCTGCATCTGCCCTCTCATCGCCAGCTAATACCACTGCCGCCGCACCATCAGCAAATAAGGCGGTGGCAATGAAATTCTTCTTGGAAACATCATCACTCAGGAAAGTGACGCTGCTCGCTTCTACCGCCGCCAGTACAGTGATCTCATGCGGGTGTGCCCTTGCAATCTCCGCTGCCCGTGCCAACCCTGCCACACCGCCCGCGCAGCCCAAGCCCCAGATCGGTGTGCGACGGACGTTGCTCCGCATCTTCAGAGTGTTGATCACACGCGCGTCCAGACTCGGCGTAGCGATCCCGCTGCTGCTAACCACGATCAGGTTATCGACTTGCTGCGGTGCGATGCCTGCTTGATCCAGTGCCTTCTCAACTGCCCGATGTAGAAGTACTGTTGCTTCGCTGATATAAACGTCGTTGCGCTCTTTGAATCCGCGATCCTCACGCTGCCACCATTCCTCGTTGACTACTAAATAGCGCGTATCGATCTCGGCATGGTCGAAGACTGCTGCCAGACGCTCGATGCGAGGGATAAACCGTCCGAAATACTCGACAGCTAATTGCTTAAGATAAGGCTGCGCGAATTTGTTCTGAGGTGTTACTGTACTCAAGCCGATGATGCGTGCCATGTTGATCCTGCGCTACCACGTCCGTTTACGATCCGTCGACGCGCCGCTGCCCAACGCCCAACCATGCCAATGCCCACAATACCACCATCAGATAAGCGATCAATGTGAAGACTTCGCTGCGTTCGAGACGTGGCTCTAACGTCAGCGCGGCGATCAGGGTGATTGGCAGCGCGATTACGGTGACAAGGATTGTCGCACGGATCGGGGCGCGATGGCTACCGATCACGTAACTGGCGGCAAGCGGCAACGGCAGGTAGAGCACCCAGTTGATGCCATTGACGTATCCCTGCACGAATTGTCGCGGTGTCAGTGCTAGTGCTGTCTGCGCTAGCAGCAGATAAGTCGCTGTGATCGGATAGCGCCGTGCGATCAGTACGTAAACAGGAACCAATAGCAGATCGAGTGCCGCCACGAGCAAAGGGAGCGGGCGCGGAAAGGTGATCAACATGATCAATAGTACAACGGTAGCTAACCCTGCTTTGACGATGGCAATCTGGCGAACGCGCGCGTGAATACCGGGTTGTGTGGTAATAGGCATAAGCGGATTATAGCGGTTTCCGATGTTTACGATTATGGGAGCTGGTAAACACACGAATGCGGAATCAGCGAACCCTCATCCCTAATAGGTGACAATTAGCAGCGGTCAATTCTGCCAGCTCACTCTAGAATTGAATAGTCTGATCGCTCCGAAAGGCGTTGGAGGTCATTCGATGAAACTCAAATGTCCGGCTTGCGGTGCAGCGATCTCTGCCGCCGATATCAACATCCAGCAGATGGTTGCCATCTGTCCTGAATGCGACAATGTATTCAAGTTCGATGCAACTTTCCGGCAAGGGCGCAAAATTAAAAAGCCAGCACAGTTTCAGGTCACGGATGATGATCCGAAAATACTGGATATGTTTTTCAAGTGGTCGTGGCGCACCGAACCACCGATCTCCATGATCATCATCCCGATATGCCTAATTTTCATGCTGCTGCTGACCGTTGCCATGATTGCGGATGGCGCGCCGTTCTTGCTCACATTACTGCCAATTTTCCTTGCCACCTTCTTGTCCTACACACTGTTTGCCATCGGCATCAACCGCACGCATTACCTTTCTGATGGCGCAACGCTAACCGTGTTCACAGAGCCACTGCCCTTCATGCGCTACGAGAAAAAGACGATCTCTGTCGCTGAGATCGCCTCGGTGACGGTAGAACGTCCGGGTTACGCGCCATTTCCTGAGGGCAAGGCGGGATTCTACGATGTCTTTGTACATACATTAGATGGCGACAAGCTCAGGATCGCCGCCTACGTTAACCACGAGCACGCACACTTTATCCAGCAGGAACTACAGGCACACGTACAAGCGCTGCACGAGTTACCAGCGAGCAGCGACATCAAAAACGACGGCGCTCAAGAGCAAGCGTTACTAAGCCAGTCTGCTTCAACGGAAGCTTCCGATGGGGAGCTGGACATCTCCACCTCAGAAGCGGAGTCAATTACGCTGGCAGCGCGGCACTAAGCTACAATCAACAAGCAAATCGGATCACTTGGATTAGATGGAGCAAATCCGCGATGAATACCGATAAAGCCCTGCGTGATCATGTGCTGGCGCTGCTCGACGGGCGCGAAGCACATATGACCTTCGATGACGCCGTTGCCAACTTCCCCGTTGCCATGATGAACGTCAAACCGCCAAATGTGCCTTACACCTGCTGGCATCTGATCGAACATATCCGCATCGCCCAATGGGACATTTTGGAGTACACCCGCGATCCGAAGCACATCTCACCGCCATGGCCCGAAGGTCACTGGGCGCACCCCGACGCACAAACCGATCAAGCTGGCTGGGATGAGACGATCCGCCGCTTTCACGCCGATCTGCAAGCGATGAAGGCAATCGTTGCTGATCCCAACACCGATCTACTTGCGCCGATCCCGCATGGATACGGTGGTCATACGATACTGCGCGAGGCGTTGCTGATCTGTGATCACAACGCCTATCACATTGGTGAGTTAGGCATCCTGCGGCAAGTCATGAATGCATGGTAAAGCTAGAAAGAGTTTCGCACTACACCGTTCGCACGAAAATACGGTTCACGGCAAGGCTGAATCCCGGCAGTACCTCTTCGCCGCTTAATTCGGCGTCACCGTTGAGCATCTGCGCTTCCAGTGACTTCTGATCATAGCTCTCGATGACCTGCTCGTCGGGGAAGACTAACCAGACCAGCCTGACGCCGTGCGCTAGATAGCGTTGAGCTTGCAGGCGCAGCGATTGCAGCGAGTCACGTGCTGATTTCACCTCAATCACCAGATCGGGTACGACGCTGCTGTAGAGTTTATAGAATTCACCTGTCGATGTTGCTCTGCCGCGCTTGCCCTTAGCAATGTAGGCAAAATCAGGGATCATGACATCATTGCCGATGCGATAGCCAGTATTCGCGCCCGTCACATAGCCAAGTTCATGACGCAGCGCATATCCACCGATCAAAATCGCCAATCTTGCTCCGAGCGCTGCTGAAGTATCAGTTGCTAGCACCTCAACGATTTCTCCGTCAAGATACTCGTACAACCGATCCACATGCTCAAGCTGCGCGACGAATGCCTCGAACTCCTCAACACTAGCGATAATAGGCGATGTCTCCACCATAACCACATTCCATTCTCAACAATCTAAACGATAACGATGACACAAAGAGGCGTGTTCAGCCGCAATTGTTCCGACGCTAACGTGCGGACTGCAACCAATGCCAGCCTCAATTACATGGCTAACATCTGGTTTCAGCCCGATTGCCTAGAGTCGGGACAACTACATCTGATATTGACTGCGGATTCAAGCTATCCGACGATGGTCATGAACAACCTGAAGTTCGTCCCTGCGGAGCCGTTCATTTGCTCCACCGAGAGGTAGTAGCGCTGGGTAGCGGGCAGCGTGCCTGACCACGTATTCGATCCCATCACGGCGGATCGCACCAGCGGTTGTCCGTCTGCACCACTTAGCGTCAAACGCACATTATCGTTGGGCGAGTACACCGTCAGCGTAATGTATTGATACGCTCGTGCATCGAAGAAATAGTTAACCGGCTGATAAGGACTGGCGAAACCGAGCAGCGAGGTTCCTGTCGTACCCGGCGCAAATCTGATCTGCGCGGGAATGCTCACCTTCAGGCGGAAGTTATCCGAACCACCGACGCTGAATACGCGGATCAGATAGTCTTGTGAGCGTGGCAGTGTGCCCGTCCACGAGGTCTGATACCACTCCAGCGGCAGCAGTGCATTTCCGTAGCGATCCGTGATCACGAGATATAAGCCGCTCGGTGCGATGTCGTTTTGCGAAGCAAACAGCGCCACCGACATATACTGCCCACCGCCAGCGCGGATCACGTAATCGGCAACTTGGTTTGCACCGACCCAACCCTGCACCGTTGTGCCAGTCGTCCCCCGTGCAAAGCTGATCCGTGTAGGTGTGCCGCTCGCCTGTGCGCTGGAAGACGTGCCCAATAATCCTGCTACGAGTAAGGCGAGAACGAGGATACGCAATGTTGCTTTCATGGAAGCCTCCCCTTTATAACTCTGATCCAATAGACACCGGATTGTTAACTGGGGTTCCATTCATTTTGATACGAACAATTGTACGCTATTATTGAGGTGGGGAGCGTAAACAATGACTGATTCTAGTGCTGGTACCAAAGATGCGGTGATTTGGGTGGGCTTGGCGGAAGCAGCGCGGATTCTGGGGGTTCATCCGGCGACGGTACGCAGTTGGGCAGATCGCGGACTGCTGCCTTCACAGCGCACGCCCGGTGGTCATCGCCGTTTCCGGCGCAGTGATCTTGAAGGTTGGATCGAAGGACAGAATGCCGCACCAGCCAACGAGGCACAATTACTGGTACAAAGCGCCGTCGGACGTGCACGGATCGAGGTTGGTGAAGGGCAAGTTGGTGACGCCGATTGGTATCGCACGCTGGATCAAGAAGCGCTGCATCTGATGCGTCCGCTCGGCAGGCGGTTAATGGAAGTCCTGGGACGCTATCTCGGTTCTCCATCCGATCAGGCGCTTTCTGAAGCACGCTTGATCGGTCTGGATTACGGCAAACTGATTCGCGGACAGAATCTCACCTTGGGGCAGGCAATTGAAGGTTTCTTCACCTTCAATGATTTTGTGATTGATACCTTCCGCCAGATTTCTGATGTCCACCGCGTCAGCGGCGATCGCACCGACGCCGTACGCAAAATCTACGCCTTCACCCGCGAGATCATCTTGGCATTAGTCGATGCCTACGAAACAGAGCAGTGATCGTGCGACGGTAGTTTACAGCCGCGCTTCCAACTCGATCTGGATCACTTCGGGATACGGACGCAAGCCGCCGCGCGTCAGGATGACCGAGCCGAGTCCTACGCTGCCGATGAGCAATAGCGCTAACCATGCGATGAAACCTACGCACGGCAGTAAGCTCAAAATACCCTGCACCAACGTCAGCGCCCCTGCACCAATCATTGCTGCTTTGATCCGCGAGTAGTCCAGATTCAAGCGTGCCATCAGCCACGCGCCAACCGGAAAACTAACGCCAATCCAGCCGACGATCAAGGCGATGTTGATCACCAACCAGAACACACCCATGATCGGCAAGCCCAGACACAGCAGCAGTCCTAAGGTGACGATGCCGAACACGGCGTAAATCACCGTGATCACCACCATCGCGCCCATCGTCAGCAAGCCGAGCACACCAGCGGGCACGCTCGCCTTCATGGTGGTGTTGACGATGCGCTGATACTGCGCGGGCAGCAGCGTAGCAAACAGCCCCGCCAGCCCCGCGATCACTACCGCGTTAATCAGCACTTGGAAAATGTTTTCATAGCCACGAAAAAAGGGCAGAAAAATGGATAAGTTAAACCCCGGTATTCCTAAAGACACGTTTCCGGCTCCATATCTACTCAGCGCGACCCCCAACTGATCGCAGCCCGTATTTATTTCTCCACCTATCGCCGCGCGGTTCAAGCCATTGATGCTGCGCGCGCAAATGCTCAGATCACCCGCCACTTGTAAACCCGGCAATAGATAGACGTCAATGCCAGAAGCTAACACCGTCAGATCGCCCGCGATGTGCCCGCCAATCCGTGCCGATTCCACCGCCACGATCAAAGTATCGCCGTCCACCGCCGAGCCATCGCGCACATCAACGATCTTTGCCACCGCTGTCAGATCGCCCTGCACACGCTCATTTTCCCGCAGCAGCAGACTCTCTACCGATCCGGCTGATGCGAACAATCCGCCAATACCGCGGCAGAGAAGGATCCCGATGATGAAGCTGAGAATGGCAGTGATGACAGGATGCCGACGAAGATGATACAAGCCCCAACCCCTACGCACCAAGAAAAAGTGACAAGTGAGAAGTAGAAAGTAACGAGTAACGAATGAAAGCTGGTGTGCTTGGACTCGTTACTCGTTACTCATCACTCGTTACTTAAGTTTTATTCGTTAATGCACCCGAATCGGAATGTGATAGACCACGCGCTGACGACGGGCGCTGACGTAATTGAGCATCCACGCCCATGCAGCGAGTAGTACCAACCCCGTAATCAGCAATCCCGGCACCAGCACCGATGAAGGCGCGATCACCGTGAGTGCATTCCACGAGTCGGCGATCTGCGCGGTGACTTGGTTGTAGCCGCGAATGATCGTGCGCAGCAAGTCATCCAGTAAGCCGATCTGCACTGCGATAGCCGTCGTTAGCACGACCAGTGACGTAGCGCCAACTACACTCATGAAGAACAGCAGTTTGCGGTTAACGCCGCCGAGCAAACCCGTCCCGCGTCGCTGATCCTTGTCCGTCCCTGATTTGCCGCCCTTATCGGAGGGTGGTTTGTTCTGCTCCTCGAAATCCTTGGTGGCGATGGCAAGCATCACCTTATCAAGGAACTGAGGCGGCGCATCGACCATGGGTGCTTCCTTGAACAGACGCTCGACTTGCTGCATCCGTTCCCATTGATCGTCGCTGATGCCCAGCGCTGTGATCTCCTGCAACTCCCACGGTTCGGAAGAGCGCTGTGGTTGGTTGGCACGTGAAGTGTTGTCGCTCATCTTCCCTCCGCAAACCTAAACTTCGGATTGTTCTGCGTCGCCTGACGTGAGTCCGCGTTTTTTTCACCCAGTTTATCCGCCAGCGTTTGACGCGCGCGGAACAATCTACTCTTGATGGCGCTTTCCGTCGTGTTCAGCGTGGTGGCGATCTCATCGTAAGACAGATCGTACCAGTAGCGCAGTACGACAGCAGCCCGATATTCTGGCGACAGATCCGCCAGCATTGCCTGAATCATGGCATCGCGTTCTTTCTGGATCACTGCTTCTTCCGGCTCAACTTCGTCGCTGGTCAGCGCCGGATGTGGCGGCAGTGGTTCCTCTAACGACAGCCATGTTAAGCGTCGCTTACGCAGTTTGTCGATGCAGTGATTCGAGGTAATCGACAGTAACCACGTACGAAACGGACGCTCCGGGTCATAACGATCTAGACTTGAATAAGCCCGCAAAAATGTTTCCTGTGCGGCATCCTCTGCCTCGGTGCGATCATTTAACATCCGGTAGGCGAGGTTATAGACTGCATTTTGATGTGCGCGGACCAATTCAGCAAAAGCCTGTTGGTCGCCGCCGAGCGCCCGTGTCACCAACTGGCGTTCGTTTGGTAAAGATTCAGTCAAGGCGCTTGCTCCGTTCTTCAACTTTGCTGCCTGCAACATTGTACGACACTGATGTTAGAAAAGTTTCAGCAAAATGTTGGAGCTGTCCAAGTGAAGCGTGGAACTCTACCAATATATACGTCGTCTTACCGCTAGTGGATTGCACAGATGGCAAACAATGAGGATTTTGTTACAAATGAAACAACGATTGGCTGGACTTGCGCTCCTACTCCTGCTCTCCGGTTGCAGCGCACTCGATTGGCTGACAACGTTGACGAGCAGCAACATCTATATCGATCAGGATGGCATCGCAGGCGTGATCTTCGATCCCAGCGCAACCTACATATCCGATGTCGAATCGATCAGTAAGCAGATTCTCGACACCACCTTCGACGGCTACTGGATGCCCGACACCGCCGACGTATTGGCGCTGGAATCAGCTTTGCCTGCTTACCTCGATCAACAAGCGGCGGCGGGCAGAGATGTTGAAGGGGTAGCAGCCAAACTACCCGACTACAAGCGCCAATACATCGGCTTTATCGCTGGTGGCGAGAAAATGCTCTACGCCAACTACTTCTGCGACGCCTTCGATGATGATCGCTGGCTGCACGACTGGTTGTACGTCATGGATGGCGGCAACTGCTTCTTTCAGGTCGTTTATCAGGTCAGTAGTGGTGAGTTCCGCTACCTCTCCATCAACGGCTACGCTTAGAGCAGATGGGGATCAGCCCTTCCACATCATATCGGAGAATTGTTCCTCGACGATCCGCTTAAACTGCGCCACATGCTCGTCGGGAACTGCCAGATAAGGACGGCGAGTGCGATTCGCGCCGATGAGGAACGGCGATGCCGCTGACACCGCCTTACCGACGATGCCATGCAGGTTGCCCGATCCGTCAAGGATCGCTTTCGCCTTGATGAAGGCGTGCAGCCGTTCTTGGCGGTGCTTGGCTTGCTCCCAGCGTCCATTGGTGATGTCGTTGTACCAATCGACCATGTAATTCGGATTGAAGTTGGCGAACCACGAATACACGCCGCGTGCGCCGAACATCATGTAGGGCGTCATCGCATGTTCACCCGTGAAATGGCTCAGTTGTGGCACGGATGCCATCAAGGTCAGAAATTCGGGGAAATCTGAGCCGACATGTTTCGTCCCGATCAGGTTGGGAATATCCAGTAACTTCACGTAATCTGGACCGCGCTGATAGTTATGAACGCGCGGCGTGTTGTAGTGGATCAGTCCGAACCACTCAGGTACAGCATGTTGGATGTCATCCCAAAAGGCGCGGTAGGACTCCGGCGTCATGGGCATGAAGAAGGGATGACCAACGTGCGCCCCAAGAATCCCCTGTGCCGCCGTGTATTCCAGCCGATCCACCATCCCCTGCGTGTTGCTCCACGTCACGCCGACCATCGTCGGGAAGTTGAGCCGCTGCGTTTCATCGGCAAACACCTTGACGATCTGTTTGAACTCGTCCAGCTCAATAGCGTAAAATTCGCCGTCGCTGTCGGTGGTGTAAATGCCATGAACACCCGATGCGTGCAGCCGCCGGATGTTCTCCCGAAATACTCCCTCATCAAAGCGATTGTTCTCGTCAAATGGTGTAGCAATGGCAACCCACACGCCATGTAGATTGTCGCGCGTCAGTTGGTTGTGCATCGTTGTTGTAGCCCTGCCTTCCTAATCCTGAAGTCTCAGCTAGAGTCAGCCAATATTAGCGGCTTGAACGGCATTGAGCGATATGGTTTTTACCTTGCACAGGTTGGGAATTGAAACCTGCTGCTACATCCCGTATAATTCACCCCAATCTGGGGACGTGGCGGAACTGGCAGACGCGCATGACTTAGGATCATGTCCAGTAATGGGTGTGGGTTCAACTCCCTCCGTCCCCACTTTTTACAGCTCGTCAGGCTAAAAACTCCCGTATAGTTTTCACGGCTTCTCCAATCCCATCTTCTACGGCGATCTGCCTACTTAACGTCATTACTTTGTCTCGCATAGCGTGATCGCTAGTTGCCGCCATGATTGCCGCCGCCAAACTATCGGTGGTCAGTTTACTGCGCGGGATCGGCGCTGCACCCACTCCTAACTCATAGACTCGACGTGCCCAGAACGGCTGATCGGCGATGAACGGGACGACTACAGCGGGTACGCCTGCGGCTATCGCTGCCCCCGTCGTGCCGGAACCGCCGTGATGAACCACCGCCGCCATGCGTGGAAACAGCCAGTGGTGGGGCGCATATTTCAGCGGGAATACTTGATCAGGCAGCGCCATCGTGCCGATTCCCGCCCAACCACTTAGTACAATCGCCCGTTTACCTGTCCGCTTGACCGCCTCTAAGACCAACGCCGTCAAATCCTCTGGATTTTTATCGCGCATACTGCCGAAGCCGATATAGATCGGCGGCTCGCCACGATCTAGAAACTTCAGCAGATCAGCAGGCGCTTCCCACTTACTATCTTCATCGAATAGATAGCCTGTGACCCGTTGCGTCGGCTGCCAATCAACGGGTGGCGGGAGGACATGCCGACTCACCAGCAGAAGTGAGGGAATTCCTTCCAACATTTCACGATGCTTATGCCATGTTTGCTTCGGCAATCCGAATTGTTCCCGCCGGATTTTATTGCCGTGACCACCCATCATCGACCAGTTGGTACGGCGAATAAACCAGCCAGCATTTCGGTTGTATGCCCTCTGCGCTGGCATCCATGCGGGCAGCTTCGGGAGCATTGTCGGAAATTCATGGGTTGGGACAAAAGGCTGGAAGTTAATCAGGATCACGCGGAGTTGGTACTTTTCGACCACGCCGTTTATTAACCCCAATCCTGACTCGTTGATGAGAAGCACATCACCTTTTCGCAATGCTGCTGTGATGTCCTTACCCATCTGTAAAGTCGCTGGAGCGAGAGCGCGTATTGTTTGCAGCGTACTACGGAGATTTGTGCTGCTCGAAAAGGAATCCAGTAGTTTCTGAATGTTGACGTTGATAGCGGAAAATGCGAGGCTGCGCTGTTGTACCCACGAGCGAAACTCCTCACTTGCCATCAACAGCACCTCATAACCAGCGCCTTGAAGTGCTTGCCCCAACACGATATTGGGGCGCACATCGCCCCACGTACCAGCGGCAACAATCACGATACGCATTGCTACCCCCTGCTCGCTAAAGGTTATCTTAATATCATACCCGCAAACTCACCATCTCCGCCGTATACGCCTCCACGTCAGCGGATCAGCATTCACATCGTTGGTGATCACACTGATTTCCGACTCGGAGAACATCATAGATGCCAACGCAGTGACAATCACGGCTGTCGTGGAGCGCCTCGCCAAGGCGATCCACTTTGCTCACACCGCTAAGTCGAGTCAACCCACTACTGGCAGCGGCACGAGATCAGGCTCGATCCAGACCTGCCGCGCTTGCTCACTAAACAAGCGATCTCGACTGTAGTGCTTCTCCACCAGCGTCTTATCCAGCAGTTCGGGATAACGCGCAACCAGCGACTCAAAATCGCCATTTTCATCCATCGCCATGTGCATCTGAACTACTTGCGCCCAGAACACGGTCATTGTCTCGTGATACTTGGTAGCTGCACCGTGTGCCAGCGCGAAATGCTGGATGCCCTGCCGAATCCGCAGCAAGCCCTGTTCCCAGCCGTGATCTTTGAGATAGCACCACGCCAAACGGATATGATCGCGGTGGCGGAAAGCCCCCAACTTGTCCTGTTCAAAGGCGTGAACGAACTCCTGATCGGTCATGAGCGATACCCTCCGCAAAATAAAAACCACAGTCCGAATTGAACTGTGGTTTCGCTAACAAAAAATACACCCCTGCGGCTGGATTTCTCCGGCAGAGGTGTATCTACTTTGTACTGTACAGGAGTTAAGTGCTCGCTGTCAAGTCGGAATCGGGTTAGCTGATGCCCTTGATGGTGAACAGTGTCTCGCCGTCCGGCGTTTTGACCGTCACTTTGTCGTTGTTCTTCTTGCCCATCAAGGCGCGACCCAAGGGACTCTCATTGGAGATTTTGCCTTCGCGCGGATTCGCCTCGGCAGAACCGACGATGTGAAAGACTTCGGTGGTCTTTTGACCCTTCTCTTGCACTTTCACCTTAGAACCGAGGATGACGGTATCTTTCTTGCCCTTGCCTTCCTCGATGATCTGCGCGTTGCTGAGGATGCTTTCAAGGCGCATGATCTCGCCTTCGACGAACGCCTGCTCGTTCTTGGCATCTTCGTACTCGGCGTTTTCGACCAATTCGCCGCCCTCTTCCAGCGCTTGATGCAAGCGATCCGCTACTTCCGCGCGGCGGACGCTGCGTAGATACTCTAACCGCGCTTCTAATTCTTGTAACCCTTGCGCTGTAAGATATTGAGCTTGATCAGTCATAGTTACTCCACTTTCCGTTACGCACCGCCTCCCGTCAACGCTTTTTCGTTTCCGTGACCACTGGAAAAAAAAGAACTGACCGCCAGCGATTAATTGTGGCGATCAATCTCTTTTGAGTGTCGAGGATAACCCCGCAGCAGCGCAATCATAGAAATTAAGGCTACTCGTTTGGTTCCCCACGAGCAGCCTTTGCGGGTAATCTTATCAGAATCGTACTAGGAGTCAAGTATGATAGAAATAATATAGGCAGAGTGCCAATGATCATCTTTGGCTCATAAAGGGGCGTGAAGAAGCGTCGACCAGCGAACAGGGATGTCAGCCTCACCAACTACTCAGGCTAAGTTGATGGGACTGACCAGTCAGCTAGCTTAAGCGCCGCGTTTTTTGGGGGTGATCTTAATTAACTCCTTCGAGTGATGGTTCTTCATCGATCACCAGCGATTCGGTGTCTTTGTCGTAGCTGAACAGCTCGGCATAGCGACCCCAATCCAGCGCGGTATCAAGCTGCCGCGTCGCTTCCTCGCGGGAGAATTCCAGCACCAGCGCCGCCTCAAACACATCCCACTCTATGCGATGATCGTTGTCGGCGCTCAACATGCCGCTGATCCACTGAATTAGTGGGATGCGGCGAATGCGTCCAGCGAACAGCTCTTTGCGTCCGAGGATGCTGGCGTCTACAAATGCTTGTCCCAAGGGAGTCAGCACCACATCGCCAGCTTCCACCGCCGCGAAGCCAAGCAATTCCGTCGCCTCGATCACGGGTTCGATCTCTTTATACGAGTCGCGCAGTTCACCCGCGATCATGTAAATATCTACACGTTCATGCGGCGCTTCTCGCAGGCGCTCCAGCAGACCCGTAATCCGGCTGATGGGCGCGTGAGGCAGCGCGCGAGTCTGACCGGGCTGACCGGGTGGTGTGCCCAGTTCTTCCGCATCGGTCTGAGTCTTGCCCATGATCAGCCCGTACACCTGATCCACCAGTTGCAGGAAGGTGCGCTCCTTGCGGTGGCGCGGATGCGTCAGATTCACCGGAATATCCGCGATGATATGACCCGGATTTTTGTCCATCACCACCAAACGATCCGCCATGAATACCGCTTCCTCAATGTTGTGGCTGACCATCAGGATTGCTTTGGTCGGCACGCTGCCGCCAAGCCATAACTCCATCAGTTCACCGCGCAGCGACTCAGCGGAGAGGACATCCAGCGCCGAGAACGGCTCATCAAGGCAGAGCAGTTCCGGCTCCACCGCCATCGCGCGGGCGAAGCCGACTTTCTGCCGCATCCCGCCGGAGAGTTCACGCGGATAGGCACTCTCGAACCCGTCCAAGCCGACCTTATCCAGCAGTCGGAGGGCGCGCTTGGTGCGTTCTAATTTTTGTACGCCCAGTGGTTCTAGAGCCGCCTCAACGTTCTCTTGCACCGTCAACCAAGGATAAAGCGCGAATGCCTGAAAGACGATAGTGGTGTGCGGATTGACTCCCGATAATGGTTGCCCACGATAGAGCATCTGTCCTTCCGTTGCGATGTTCAGCCCCGCCACGATCCGCAGCAGAGTGGATTTACCGCAGCCGGAAGGTCCCAGCAGCGCCACAAACTCGCCTTCGCGCACGGTCAGATTGATGCCATGCAGCGCGGTGATCCGCTTCGCGCCTTGACCGTAGCTCTTGCCCACATTTTGCAGATTGACCAGTTCAGCGCCTAACGCGCGATCATTGTTGTTCTTGAGGTTTAGATTCAGTCCTGCCATGATGTTCACTCCATCCGGTATTGTTCTTCAGCCAGCCGATACAAGCGCCGCCAGAAATAGCGATTGAGACAAACGACGACAATGATCATGGTTAAGGTGGAAGCCGCCAGCAAAGCGAAGTTGCCATTTGCCGTCGCCTCGCTAATTAGCGCGCCGAGTCCGGTCACGCTGTAGCTTTTGTCGCCAAAGGTGGTGTACTCCGCTACGATGCTGGCATTCCACGCCCCACCGCCCGCCGTGATCAACCCCGTCACCAGATAAGGGAACAGCGCTGGCAGGATCAACTTGCGCCAGCGATTCCAGCCTTTGAAACGCAGCAGATCAGTGGTGTAGCGCAAATCCTGCGGGATCGACGCCGCACCCGCGATCACGTTAAACAAGATGTACCACTGCGTACCCAACAGCATCAACAATACAGCCGCGAGGTTTAAGCCTCCGGGCAAATTGATCAGTGCCAGCAGCAGCACCGGAAACAGTGCAGTCGCCGGGATCGAAGCGACCACTTGCACCACTGGTTGCAGGAACGTCGCCAGTCGCGCGTTCGAGCCGATGGCAACTCCCAACGGAATCGTCCACAACAGCGCCACGATCAGCGAGATGAACACGCGCAATGCTGTACTGAGAGTACCGATCACGATGCGTCCGTAGTCAGCCAGTGGCACGGTCAACAGCAAGCCTAACAGTTGCAGTACGCCATAGCCGATGCCGAGGATCAGGATCGCCAGCACAATTTGGCTGAAGCGGATTCGTTTTGAGGGCGCACTTTCGAGTGGTGCGCTTGCCTCACCGCCCGATAGCGATGCCTTGCCAAACCGCCGATCTAATCGACGTAAGCCCGCGACCAACACATTACTGGTGAAAGCGTTAGCAAGCCGTGAATGACTGAGCAGATCGAAAAACCACGAAGTCGGTGGATTGTCGTTCTCGACCATTTCCACCTTGAATTTATCCGCCCATTTGAGCAGCGGACGCCAGACCAGTTGATCCAGCAGCACGACTACCACGATCAGAGTGCCAAGTCCCCACAGGATGGCACTGGTGTTATTGTTGTGCGCTGCCTGCTGCAAATACGATCCCAAGCCTGCTAAGCGGAAGTCCCGATCCCCGACGGTGAAGGTTTCCGCCGCCATCAGAAAAAACCAACCGCCCGCCCAACTCATGATGCTGTTCCACAGCAGTCCAATTGCGGAGAACGGCAGCTCCATGCGGCGGAAGCGCCACCACCAGTTGAACTTGAAAACTGCTGAGGCTTCGCGCAGTTCTTTGGGCAGCGTTTTCAGCGATTGGTAGAAGCTGTAGGTGATATTCCAAGCCTGACTGGTGAAGATCAGTACGACGGCGGCAAACTCGACGGCAAAACCATCGGGTAGGATCGCCGTTAAGCCGAGCAGCACGACAGGCAAGAACGATAAGATCGGCACCGATTGCAGCACGTCGAGCAGCGGCAGCATGATGCGCTCCGCTGCTGGCTTGGTCGCCGCGAAGTAACCGAAGGTCAGCGAAAAGACAATCGAGAGTAGATATGCTGCCAGCATCCGCCCAATCGAGAGCAGCGCGTAATAGGGCAGCAGGCGCGGCGAGAGATCAATCGTCGGTCCGGTTAGCATCTCCGGTGCAGAGATCGCTAGACGCACGCCGATATACAGGATCACCGCGATAGCTAAGATGATCAGCAGGTCAGACGCATTTAATCCAATGCGGCTCGTCTGTCCGGTGGCGAACACAATGCGACGGCGCAGTGAGTTCATAGAAACACCGCCTTTCGGGTTGTTGTTGTCCCCGTGACGCTGCCCACTCTATCTGGCGAGAGCAGGCTCACGACACAGGACAACCCTCAGCGATGTATGGATCGCTTCAGTGGGTTAGAGGAGCGTTGTGAGGCTGTTCTTCATTAGATAGGTGGGGCAGCGTTGGGAACTAGGATAGTCGTCCATCGTTTCCTTTTATTACCCCTAATTAAATGGAGGCGTTTGCCACTATAGCACCGCCACAAAACCGAGTCAACCATGAGCTTGTCCCAGAATTGCAACATTCGCTGCCACGCCGCGCACCCGATCCTCAGGCGGTGGGAAGCCGTAGCCAATTGCCGTGCCGAGCATGATCACGGCGCTGTTCGGTGTGCCCGCATATGCCGCTGCTGCTGCCGTGCCATCATGAATTAGTTGTACTGTCAACGCACGATCCAATCGCTGACTCAGCCGATCCGATAGATAGCCGCGTACATCATCCGCCAGATCGCGCAACCGATCATAGCAACCGACGCCGCGCACGGGCTGACCGTCGGGTGTGTAACTGGCAAGGCTGCTCATTACCGTATCGGCTGGCGCATAACCGCTGCGCTGAGCATCTGCAACGGTCTCAGTGATGCAACTGAGCATCGTCTCCACATGATCCGCTAACCTCGCCTCACAGGATACGGGTGAGCTTGGGAATACATGCAGCCGTTCTAACTGCTCACCTGTGTATAGGGCGCAAGCACGCTTCACCGCTGTACCGCCAAAATCCAGCACAACGGCGGCAGTTGCCTTGATTTCTGGCGGCAGATAACGCGCCGCACCCATTACTGGTAGTAGGCGGGGATGATCGGCACATCGAACGCGAATCGCCGGAAATCCCGCCTGCTGCATTGTCTGCTCCGCTGTCACGCAGATCGCCGCACCGTGAGCGCCGCTAACTTGCCCACCGCCGATCCAGAAGGTATCGATCTGTGACCAGTAATCCCAATAGCTGTCATCCCACTGCGGGCGGGCAGCGCGGTTGATCGCATCGCCGCGTTTAAGTGTGAGCAGCAGATAGGCGATCCGGCGTCCATGTTCCTGCGGCGTTAATCCTTTGACGACTACCGACGCCAGCAGATCAAAGCCGGATTTGCCTTTGATGTCGTCGGGCAGCGCGTAATCAGGCAGATCGATGATCCGCAGACGATTGAGGGAACAGTTAGAGTCGAGACGGTAAGGATCGAGAGGCATTTGACTTGTCCGTAAACGCGCAAATAGCCGCAGCATGGTAGATCAGTACTACTATGCTACAGCTATTTGCTAGACAAGGATGGAGGTAACTATGTCCAGAATTAAGCTAGTTATGTGATGTTGCCGCCGCTTGATCCGCTTGACCGCTGATGTGAGGGCAGCCCGCCGCCACTGCTTGCGCCATCACATCGACGGGGATAGCAGCACGTGGCTTGCGGCGATAGCGCACTATCGCATTCTTCGGTCGGCTTGCCCCTTCCGTGTAGGTGATTTGAACGTCGTTGGACAGCAGTTCCAGTTCGTATTGTTGGAACAGTTTGGCAGTGATGATCGCCATTTCATTGTTGGCGAAGTTCATGCCCGCGCATTTGTGCACACCACCGCCAAATCCCGTGATAGTAAATCGGTGCTGCTTATCCTCCGCACGATCCGGCGCAAACCGCAGGGGATCAAAGCGTTCAGGATCGCGGAATGTCTCTGGCAACTGCTGCGCCAGCGTTGAACTAAGCAGCACCAACCAGCCAGCCGGAATACGATAGTTCCCGATTTCGATCTCGGAATCTGCTTCGCGCATGATCATATCGGCGGAGGGGTGCAGTCGCGTCGTTTCATCAACAGCCCAACGCACATAGTTCAACTGCATCAATGTGCTGGCATCCACAGGTTTTCCGGCGTAGGGCATCACCTGCGCGACCTCGCTGTAGAGGTGCGCCAGATATGCCGGATGACGCAGCAGTTCGAGGATCGTCCACGCGGTTTGCCCGACTGTCGTCTCGTGTCCGGCAAACATGAGCGCCGTGATGATACCGATGATCACTTCGTCCTCGACGGGACGCCCATCTTTGTAAGTTGCGGTGGCATAGACTTGCAACATGTCATCGTGCTGATCCGGCGAGGCACGACGTTCTGCGATGAGTGGCTTGAGGATTTCGTGCATCTTCGCCTTAGCGCGATCTCGACGCTGGAATTTAGGCAGAGGCAAGTTCGGCGGTAGTACCGGATCAAGTGCCTTGCCGATGTCGGCGTACAGCGCCCAGAATTCTTGCCCCATTCTGTCGTGGAATTCCTTGCCCATGATGGCATGACCTGCCACGTTCTGGATCAGCGGGATCAGTCTGTTAGTGATGTCGATCTCACCGGAGTCGCCCAAACCATCAAGCCACTTCTGCACTTCTTCATTCATAATGCTGATGTAGCCCGCCATCATCTGACCCTTGAAAGGAGCATGCAAGATGTGGCGCTGCGCGAAGTAGGTTTCCGGCGGCGCGGCGAAAGCGATGTCACCGAAGGAAGCACGCAGCAGTCCGTAGGCTTTATCCATACGCAGTTCTTTATCGGTGTGGGCAAAGAATGCCTCTTGTGCTTCTTCGCCGAACAGCACCGCAACAGGCTTGGGTCCCAACTTGATCGAGAAGATTGAGCCAAACTGACGGTAGCCGCGCTGCAGCAGCGCCGTGCGATCCTTCATGAATTCCATGACGTTGCCGATCACGGGCAAGCCATTCATTTGTGGCGGCGTCGGTTTGAGCGATGCAGCCGTTGATGTCACAGTCATGCGCTAGTACCTCATCTCGCTCTCATTACAGTTACTTGGTTAGCTCATCTGTGCACTGCTAAAATTCAGCGCCTCAGTGTGCCAATTACAGTACAGGTGATAGATAGGAACGTTGGGTGTTGATGGGCAAAGTTGTTGCTATCTATCACAAGTGAACACTGTAGCAGAATGCCGCGATGAAAAACGTGTACGTTTGCTGAAGCTGTCGTCTAAGCGACAAAAGATGGGGAAATGTCGAAAAAAGCTACCGATCCGCGCGTTCTCCGCACGCGGAAACTGCTGCGCGATGCCTTGATGAGCCTGCTCCATGAACAGAGTTTTGACACCATCACCGTTCAACAGATCGCGGATCGGGCGACCATCAACCGCGCAACTTTCTATCTGCACTACGCGGATAAGCACGATCTGCTGACTCAGGCAATGCAAGACATTCTGGATGAATTAACCTTGCTGCCAACACCGCTGTCATATACCAACCCGCAGCAGATGGAACCGCAGCGCCTCCAAGCATTTTTCGTGGAGATATTCCGGCATGTGGAACAGCACGCCGCTTTCTACGACATTATGTTGACCGATGGCAGCTTGGCGACGTTTGCAGTCAAGATTCAGGAGTACGTAGAGCAAATCGGGATCAAGTGGTTGGCGCGAACGGCGCGCGATGATGTCGTCCGCCTCAGCCTCAACGGACAGGAGATTATTATCAGTGCGGTGGCGGGTGCCTATATGGGCATGATCCGCTGGTGGCTGAAAGCCGGAATGCCGCACCCGCCGGAGTATATGGCGGATCAATTCATGCAGCTTATGTTGCCCGGCATCTTGACCGCCTTGAACATCCCCCAATGATTCGCCCATAAGGCGATGTGGCACGTCCCGACAATCTCCATTATTATTGGGTCAGCGCCGAAAGTATGGGTTGAGCTAATTTTGATCTTAGCTTAATCCTTCAGTCGTTCAGGAAGGTGTTGACGTATGAGGAAGATCGCAGCCGTTGTCGCGCTGCTATGCGCCGTAATAATGCTGACCATCGGTGGTCAGACGGGTTATGTTCGGGCGCAAGGGGGCGATACGATCTACGTGGTGCAGCCCGGCGATAACCTCTACCGGATCGGGCTAAAGTTTGGTGTGAGCGCGTATGACATCGCCCGCGCCAATGGCATCGTCAATCCCAACATCATCTTCGTGGGGCAGCAGTTAACCATCCCCGGTACCACGCCCACTATCGTACCAACGCCGACTGCATTTTTCGGCTGGTCGATTGGTATGGGGCAGTATGTAGCCATCACCAACGTACAGGTCGGCGCGATTCCCGCAAATACGCCAGTGCGAATCAGCAGTGCACAGTATACAGGCGAATGGATTTACACCGTCGTCAGCAAAGACGAAGTATTCGCTCAAGCAAAGCAATCCGAGTTGACCTTAGCGCCGGGGGTTACACCGGGGGCACCAACGCCAACTGGTACCTCAGCGCCAGCCACTGCAACGATTGTGGTCACAGTTCCTCCCACTGTGACCGTAGTGCCCGGACCAACACTAGTACCGGGACCAATCCCCGAATTCTATACGGTACAGCCGGGCGATAATTTGTACCGCGTCTCGATCAAGTTCAACGTGCTGCTGCAAACGCTGATCACGCTGAACGGGTTGACTAATCCCAACCTGATCTATGTTGGTCAGGTGCTGCGCCTGCGCCCGCCGGATGTGAGCGCTGCTGCTGCCGTGGCAGAGGCAACCTCTGAGAGTACAACGGAAGTCGCTGTTGCTGCCGCACCGACGGAAGTGCCTACCGAAGTTCCGACGGAAACGGCAGTTCCTACTGAAGCGCCAACAGTTGCGCCCGTAATCGAAGCGACACCCACCGCTGAAGGTGAGGTTAGCGCTCCCGATCTCGCACCAACAGAAACATTGAGCTTGCCCACGCTAGAGCCTGCCACACCGACCACCGAAGGCGCAACGGTAGAAGCCTCCACCGAAGTACCGCCGGGTGAAGCCACCGCCATCGAGCCGACGGCGACTCTCTCTTTGCCGGAAGCACCAACAGAAGCTCCGACTGAAGTTCCTGCCGAAGCCACTGCGGAAGCTACCGCCGAGGCAACCGTCGCGCCGACGCCAGTACCCGCCAGTAATGTAGGGTTCGCGCTGGGGATGGATGTCGAATTGTCAGGTGTCGATGCGCCGGGAATCGTAGCGCGGTTGAGCGATCTGGGCGTGCAATGGGCAAAGCAGCGCGTCTACTGGAAGAACTTCGAGCAAGTGAAGGGTCAGATCGACCTCTCGACGCTTGACCCGCAGATTGATGCGCTGGTGGCAGGCGGGTTCAAGGTACTGCTGACCGTTTCTCGCGCTCCCGAATGGGCACGCGGCACCAATGTCGAAGATGGTCCCGCTGCCGATAATCTTGACTTCGCAGTGTTTGTGCAGGCGCTGGCTGAACGCTACAAAGGCAAGGTACAGGCGTATGAAATTTGGGAACGTCCCAACGTGCGCCGCGAATGGAACGGCAAGCCGATCAGCGCGGCGGGATACGTCGAACTACTGCGGGTAGCATACGACGCAATCAAGCAGGTTGACTCGGAGGCGGTGGTGGTCAGTGCTGGACTCGCTCCCACTGGCTTCGATGACGGTATCAACGCCATCAATGACCGTACCTTCCTGCGTCAGGCATACAACGCTGGATTAGCCGATTATGCCGATGCGGTTGGCGTGCAGCCCAATGGTTGGGCGAATCCGCCTGACTCGACCTGCTGCTCGGCAGCGCCCGGTGTTAGCGGCTGGTTCAATGATCGCAGCTTCTACTTCCGCGATACGCTCAACGACTACCGCCAGATCATGCTGGAAAGCGGCGACGGCAGCACCTTCATGTGGGCGACTGACTTCGGTTGGGGTGCCAGTGAAGGTATCACCAGCGATGCCAGTAGCGTCGATACGCGTTGGGGCTTCGTGGAATTTACCAGCCAAGAGGAACAGGCGCAGTACACCGTGCGTGCATTGGAGATCGGTGCGGCGCTAGGTTATGTCGGTCCAATGTTCATCAACAACCTGAATGCCTGCCAGACCGTTGCGCCGGACGTTTCAGCATCTGATTACGTCGCTTGCTACTACTCGCTGCTGGATGCGCAAGGCAATGCCCGTCCTGTGTACGAGGCGATCAAGGGACGCTAAAAACTAATCCCTCTCTCGCAAGCAGCTAGAGGGGAATCAAACACAACCGCAAGGAGCGCGGTGATGACGATCTCAAAGCATCGTCATCACCGCGCTTAGTATTTATGCCAAATTGAGGATGCTTATCAGCGATATTGCGCAAGATAGCGGTGAACGGATTGGATAGCAATCCCACCTTCGCCAACTGCTGCCGCTACCCGTTTGACTGAGCCACTCCGAACATCACCTGCCGCAAATACACCAGCTAAACTGGTTTCCAGTAGTAACGGAGGACGTTCTAGGCGTAAGTCAGGCACTCTAGTAAGCTCGTCTCCAGTGAGAATGAAGCCGCGTGAGTCGCGGCGAATTTCATCTGGCAGCCATTCTGTTCTTGGTCGTGCGCCGATGAGGACAAATAATGCCGTCGTCGTAACGATCTCGGTTGCTCCAGACAAGGTATCTTGTAAGGTGAGCGCCTCCAGCCGATCAGTGCCGCGCCCATCACTAACTCTGGTGTGTAGGCGCACGTCAATGTTGTCGGCGGTCTGAATTTCTTGCACCAGATAATCGGACATGCTGGAGGCGAGGTTATTACCCCGTACCACCACCGTCACTTGTTTAGCATACTTCGCCAAGTAAACAGCCGCTTGTCCGGCGGAGTTGCCCGCACCCGCGACAAAGACCTTCTGCCCGACAAGTGCTGGCGCTTCGGTAACACCACCGCCGTAGAATACACCTCTACCTACAAGTGCTTCTAAGTTAGGTACGCCCAATCGTTCATAGCTTGCGCCCATCGCCAAGACGATTGTCTTACTCACGATTTCTGTGCCATTGGAGAACAACAGAATCCTGTTTTTGCCGTCGGTTCGCAGCGCGATGGCTTCCCGCATCACTGATGTCTCCGCGCCGAAAGACCAAGCCTGATCGAGAGCGCGATTGGTCAATTCTGCACCGCTGATGCCGAACGGAAATCCCAAGTAGTTGCGGATCAGCGAGCTTGTGCCAGCCTGCCCGCCAATAGTTTCGCGTTCGACCACAATTGTCCGCAACCCTTCGGATGCGCCGTAGACTGCTGCTGATAGTCCTGACGGTCCACTACCAACGACAGCCAGATCGAAAACTCCCTCCTCTAGACTATGACGAGCACCTAGAGCAATTGCCGCCTCTTCATTGGATGGGTTAGCAAGGATCCGACCATCGAAACGGATCAACATGGGAAAGGGTCCCTTAACGCGGTCAACGCGGTGCAATAGTTCATTTCCGCGTTCGGACTCACGGTCATGAAACTCAAATGGCAGTCCACTGCGTTCAAGTAGATCGCGGAGTTCGGCAGATCGAGCGTTCCAACGATCCCCGATGATCGTAACAATCGTCCGCTGCTGTGAGTTTTCACGCTGCGCGTCTGCTAGAAGTTCGGTTATTAATTCATGAAACCGTTCGTCCGGCGAGTGGTTGGGTTTGGTTATGTAGCGATCTAGCGTGCCAAGAGTGATTTCCCGCAAAATGGGTTTGGATTCGGAGCGATTACTCCACGGAATAAGCAGCACCCGTTTGGCGTATGGGTATAACTTGTGTGCCTGAGCAAGAAATTCGGATCCGGTCATGGATGCCATATCGCGAGCTGCAAGCAATATTAAGACGGGAGTACCTGCTGCCTGCAAACTTTCCAAGCGCCGAAGCGATTGCTCCGGAGTATGTTCACAAACGATGTCGTAATCAGCGCCATAGCGTTTGAGCAGTTCTTGCTCAAGGATCGCTATGTCCTGCGCATTTTCATCTACAGCCATCACAATCGATTTTGTCATTACTTCTCCCTGAAACCGTAAAAGCACCCTGTCAGCTTAAGTATGTTTTGGGGGTACTGCCGCATGGCTAGGTCAATGTGTGTGCTGAACAGAATTGCTTTGTTCGGCACGCGCTACGTAGTTCATATAACACATTGCCTCGGAGGAGACAACTGTAGTTTGTGTCTTGGTTATTGGAACTTGAGTTGCATCAGCATCGGGTTCGCGGTGACAGGTCTAGACTGGGGTAGCAGCGATGTGTTCAGGAGATCGTCGCGCCTTGCTGTCAAATGCTCATCTCGAAACATTGCTTGCAGCCCATAAAACAACAGCAGCACCAAACTTTTATTTCGTGCTGCTGTCATTTGTTGATTTTAGATCACTGTAATGGCTGCCGACTATTCGGCATCGTCATCCTGTGGTTCCGAAATCGGCGGGATTGGTGGGATTGGTCCTTCGATGGGCATCGGAAACTCCTATCGTCACTAGGCATCTTATGATGCCGATAAAGTATAGTTAGCATCGTACACCTTGCCAAATTAGCCTCAGTGCTGTTTCCATGCCATCGCCACGGCGCTATCGGGACATGCCGAGACGAATTCTACCGAGCCGCGTACCGCGTCAGGAACTTCTGTCCGTGCGATTACCTGAAAGCCAAAGCGTGGGAAGAACTCGGCTGCGGTTTCCGTCAACAAGTAAACGGTGCTTGCGTCGTAATGCTCCGCGCATTGGAGTGAAGCGGCGATCAACTGATGCCCTAGTCCCTGACCTTGATATTCAGGTGCCACACATACAGAGCGTAGCAGCGCTGAGTCCGCGTACAGTTCAAGCGCCGCACTGCCGATGATTTGATCCTCTGTTTCCAGCACCAACGTCGTGTTGATATGCTCCGCCAAGCCATCTAGCGGCAGATGGTTAGCAGTCAGTAAGGCGTAGATGTGATCTAAGTCACTATGAACTGCTTCGCGTATTCTGGGCGGGCTAGAAGTTGTCATCAGATAGAGCCTTTCCTATGGTTTTCTCTATGGCTTCCGTGCAGTGATCCGAGCGCTATAAATACGTGGCATTCCCTGTTGCGGCGTAACTACATCGGCAGTTACTTTATCAACCACCGTAATATCCACAAACCCGACTCGCGCCATCATGTCAGTATATGCCTGCACATCAATCGCGCCGGTGACGCAGGCTGCCCACTGATCGGTTTGTGCACGCAGGTCAGGGCTAAACTCGCCCTCCGTCACAATGTCGCTGATCGCTACGCGCCCGCCGGATTTAAGGACGCGGAATGATTCCTTAAATACAGACTGTTTATCGGGCGACAGGTTGATCACGCAGTTGGACATGATCACATCAACGCTATCAGCAGAAACTGGTAGTGCTTCGATTTGACCCAGACGAAACTCAACGTTGCGAAAGCCCGTCTTTGCCTTGTTGGCGTTTGCTTTGGCGATCATTTCAGGGGTCATATCGACGCCGATAACGTGCCCCAAGATGCCTACGCGCTTAGCGGCTAAAAAGCAATCAATGCCGCCGCCACTGCCCAGATCGAGCACCCTCTCCCCTTCATGCAGCGTGGCAATCGTCACCGGATCGCCACAGCCAAGTGATAATCCGGTCACATCGATGGGCAGCCCTTCCAACATCTCTACTTTGTAGAGACTGCTGCCGCAACCGTCGGTGCCCGAGTCAGCGCTGATGCCACAGCAGGCACCCGCAGTTGCGCTAGTCCCGCCACAGCAACTAGCCGTCAGTGTTAATTCAGAGTCACTATTACGTGCAATTGCACCATAATGAGAACGTACAACCTCGTGGATCGTTTGATCGGTCATGGCAGCCTCCATATGGCTCATATTGATACTTATCGATGAATTATGGCAAAAAAAACGCCTATTTAATGTCGGCTATCCGGATCACTTGATCGGCGTAATCCGGCGCAAATGTCTGCACAAGTGTGCCACAGCAGATCGTCAACTGTTCCTGATTGAGTGAATAGAAACGCTGCCTTCCCTCTTGCCTGACTAGGACAAGATTTGCTTCTTCCAGCTTCTTCAGATGATGGCTAACCGTCGGCTGATTAACCTTGCCGCCAAGTTTGTCCACGACATCATTGACACTGAGCCATACACAGCACAGATGTCCCATGATCTCCTGCCTTGTCTCGTCGGCAAGTGCCTTTGCAAAGGTGATTTTATCTACACTCATAATGTTCATTATATTGATAAATGTCGATATGTCAAGAGATTGAATCTTGCAACATACTTAAATGCTTAATATACTTCAATTACATTTGAACCAATTCAAGTTGATATATGAGCGTTACACCTTATCCACAATTTCTTAGCCTGATCGCCCACGAACTTCGCTGGTCAATGCTAACTGCATTGGCGCAAACGGATTTGCGCGCGCAGGAACTTGTCCAGCGGGTAGGGCAGCCACAGAATCTTGTGTCTTACCATCTTCGGCAACTGAAAGACGCGAATTTAGTCAGTGAACACCGCAGTAGTGCGGATCGGCGCGATGTGTACTACAGCCTCAATCTAACTCAGCTTGAAGGTCTCTATGTGCGAACAGGACAAGCTCTACATCCTCTGTTAGGAGGCAAGAAAATCAGCGCAGCGAGCGACTATCCTGCGCTTAAGATACTAGTGCTTTGCACACACAATAGTGCCAGATCACAAATGGCAGAGGGCATATTAAGGCATAGAACACAGGGCATATTACAGGTAGTAAGCGCAGGCACGCATATTACGGCAGTTCATCCTTACGCGGTTGAGGTGCTGGCAAAACGCGGGATAGATATTGCCGCACAACGCTCCAAGCATGTAACAGATTTTGTAGAGCAGCACTTTGATTACATCATTACGGTATGTGACCGTATACGGGAAGTTTGCCCCACATTTCCTGATGCACCCGACACTATCCATTGGAGTCTACCCGATCCTGTTGACGCGCAGGAGAAGGATAGATACGAGCGCTTCGAGCGAACTGCGGATGACTTGTCTACACGCATTGACCATTTTCTGCTTACCATAGCACAGCCTGCCTTATGAACACTTCATTGCTCCGTCGTGCTTGCGCCGAGGGGATCGGCGTATTTGCGCTAGTGACAGCGGGCTGTGGTGCAATCATAGTCAATGCGGCAACGGGTACATTAACTCACATAGGCGTTGCTGCCACCTTTGGCTTGATTGTCATGGTGATGGTCACGGCAACAGGACACATCTCCGGCGCACACTTGAATCCAGCGGTCACACTGGCATTTGCTGTGCAGGGACACTTCTCATGGCGCAGTGTTCCCGGCTATATCCTTGCTCAATTTCTGGGCGCGCTAGCCGGAGCAGTAACCCTACACCTATTGTTTGGCTCGTCTGCTTCCGCCGCAGTGACACTGCCACGAGGCGATATAGCTCAAGCCTTCGGGGTGGAAGTGTTACTCACCGCTGTGCTCATGTTCGTAATTAGTGCAGTCGCCACCGATAGCGGAACACAAGGGCAACTTGCTGCTGTTGCAATAGGCGCGACTGTTGCCTTGGATGCGTTGTGGGGTGGTGCAGTGAGTGGTGCATCCATGAATCCAGCGCGATCGTTAGCGCCCGCGTTGGTCGCTGGTCTTTGGGATTCGCAATGGGTGTACCTCATCGCCCCCTGCCTTGGCGCATGCTTGGGTGCGGGTTGCTACCAGTTACTGCGAAATCCCATCTCAGCAATCGAGGTTTCCAAAGCGGGTAAGCAGAAGGAGATGAAATGATGAATAAGCTCAACGTCCTGTTTTTATGCACAGGCAACACCGCGCGATCGCAGATGGCAGAGGCGTTGCTGCGCAAATATGCGGGAGATCGTTTCAATGTCTATAGCGCTGGCATCGAGCCGGGTGTATTCAATCCCTTTACCAGACAGGTGTTGGAAGAAATTGGGATCAATACTTCCGAGCAATACTCCAAAGGGGTGGAGGTTTATCTGGGAAAACTGCACTTCGCCTACTTGGTCACAGTATGTGCGCGGGCGGAAGAACGCTGTCCAACGGTCTTTCCCGGCGTTGGCAAGCGGCAGCATTGGGCGTTCGATGATCCTGCTGCTGTTGAGGGATCAGATGAGCTGAAACTGCGAGAATTTCGGCGTGTCCGTAATGAGATTGACACGCGTGTTCAGGCGTGGCTCAACGAGGACCTCTAGGTATATCACGGATTCGGTAGACTGCTGAACCGATCTCGATACGATTTCCTCATCGAGATCGGTATTCCCAACCAACTTCCAATCAAGTTCCATCCAGATTCAAGCAAACGCTAGGTCGATTCAGCCTTAGTATGAGCGTCATCCAAACAGATTTGTGATGTTTTGGCGCTTTATAATATATAGACTTACCTTACGCTACAGGGGGACGATCATGTATAGGTCGATCAAAGTTGCGGTGCCGCTGGCGTTGTTAATCGCGATGATGGCAATGGGGCTAGGCGTGACACCCGCACAAGCACAAACACGCCCCGGAAATTATGTTCAGCGCACTATCGTTTGCACCACCAACGTATTTCGTGAGGCGGGTGGCTTCCCCGTCCCCGGCGCGGTGATCCAGAAAGGACAGCGCTGGTACGTCAGCCCGACGCCGACCACCGCTGATCGCAATGGCAGGCGCTGGACGGCGATCTGGGTAAGTGGTATTGGCTATATCCCAGCTGAGTGTGTCGCCGGACAGGAAAATCTCGCACCCGCTGCACAGGGTAACAGCGGATCAGGCGTGACCAGTGGCGGCAACAGTGGCAGTAGTGGAAGCGGCGGCAATACAGGGGGCACGCCTGTTAATGTCGGCAGTCCGGGCGATGGCGCACGCGGCACGACCTTCAGAAATTCTGCCGGACAATTGATTTATGTCGTAGCTGCTGGTGATCGTCTGTACCGCATCTCGCTGCGTTTCGGGGTTACCATCGGAGCACTGCAAGCTGCCAACAAGATCGGTAACGCCAACCTAATTTACCCGGGCATGCAGTTGTTAATTCCGGGTAAGTAACAGTCAATCCACGCACTCCTAACCGCTTTTGGCAAAAGCGGCTAGGAGCGCTTGCTACGGTCGGCGCTACGTCTGCAAGTATTTCTCGCTCGTGATGATGCTTTCGCCTTCCATCACCCGCCGCACAAAGTGTAGGCTGAATAGCACCACGAAGTAGAGCGTGATCGGCGGAAACAGTAAGCCATGCCAGTGGCGCACTTTAAGCCCGTTGAGGATAGCGGCGCTCAAGAGCAGCAGACCGCCTACCTGTGTCAGCAGTAGCAGGTAGAACCACTCCGCTACGATCATCAGGCTGCTCAACGTCGCTGTCCCCCCCGCTACCACTCCGAGTACACCCAACACCTGCACCGCCCGTCGCTGCGCGAAGGGGCAATTGCTAAAGGTAAGGAATAACTGCGCCGCACCGCGTGCGGATCGGATGTACTCGCGCTGAATCTGCATTGGTTCTAGCCGATGCTTGTGATAAACCGGGAGTTCACTAGTACAGTAGAAAGTGATCCCGCTGCGCACCGCCTTCCACGCTCCTGCGTAATCTTCGTAACTGTCGCGGAAGTCTTCAGGAAAGCCACCCATCTTGTGAAAGGCAGATCTGGTCATAAACCAATTGGCAGTAATGGGTAGGCTTTCGGACTTACCGAAGTTGCGTTCGTTGAGATAGCGCCCTTGCGGAAAATGCGGATTACGTTTGACCAGCGCCCCGTCAGTAAATCGCGACCAGAATTTGTCAGCCTCTTCGGGTGTGGAGTTCATTGTGCCTGCTAGCGCCTCCACTTTATGCCCTCGCATCAAGGCGACACCGCGCGTGATCCAATCCGGTTCGTGACGGATTTTTTGGTCGGTAAAGACGAAAATTTCACCGTGTGCGTGCCTTGCCCCGGCATTGCGTTTGAGGTTGCTATCGCGCCCCGTCCAGTTGCGTGAGCGCTGCACTTCTACGGTTGTGACCTTACCCGCCTCGATCCAGTCGCATATCGGCTGCCATGTCTGATCGCCCATGTTGCCGACGAGGACGATCTCCATACAGGGATAGTCTTGGGCGAACAGTGACTGAAGCAAGCCTTGAATGTGCTGCTGCGAGTTACGCACGGGCACGATCACCGTAACCAGCGGATACATAAGAACAGCCCTCGATTCCATCACACTACGCCGACGGTTCGACTTCAATAACGGCACAAAATATCTACCTATATATCGATCTGTAGGGCGGCAAGCGATGTCTTAGTTTTGTGGTGGTATCACTAAAGCGGGTGTTGTGGCTGAACTGTAGAGATTGATGACCCAGATGCAGGAAACACAGCTAGAATGTGCTGACAACGCTCCACCATGATTGCGGTGAGTATAGGGAGCAGACCTAACAGACGCCTATCTCCGGTTCAGCGTCTAAAAACTGTAAGGATTCATTTAGGGTTTGTATAGAATGACATCGTTATACGGTCGACGGCAGGTAACATATTGCCCGCGTCGCGAATGCCTGCGGAGTCGAATCCAGTTGGTAAGGAATTCGTAATCGACACAGGGTAAGATCAACATCATGCCAAGATCACGTACTATCCTGATTGTGGAAGATGAGCGCACATTGCGCGAAGTGGTGCGCAAGTATCTAGAGTTGGATGGCTTCGCTGTGCTGGAAGCCGCCACCGGTACTGAGGCGCTGAGCGTGCTGCAAGCGCAAAGCGAACGCGGGCAAGAGATCGATCTGATCCTGCTCGATATTATGCTGCCCGAACTAGATGGCTTCACAGTAGCCCGCAAAGTTCGCAGCGATGCCGACATCCCGATCATCGTGCTGTCCTCACGTGGCGAGGAGAATGACCGTCTGAGCGGGTTCGATATTGGTGTTGATGATTACGTGGTCAAACCGTTTAGTCCGCGTGAAGTAGTGGCACGAGTCAAAGCAGTACTGCGCCGTAACGCTGGACTCGGCGGCGCGGAGGACGATAAGCCGATTATCTTGCCTCAACTGCGGATCGATCCGCGTGGTCATGCGGTGATCGCCGCTGGCAAATCTATCGCGCTGACCGCTAAGGAGTTCGATCTCCTTTATTTCCTTGCGCGGCATCCGGGGCAAGTATTCGCCCGCGAACAACTTCTTGATCTGGTGTGGGGATTCGAGTTCTACGGCGACGATAGCACGGTGACAGTCCATATCCGCCGCTTACGCGAGAAGATCGAACCTGATCCCGCCGCACCCACTTACATCCAGACCATCTGGGGAGTCGGCTACAAATTTGAGGCAAGCGAGTAGAGTCGATTCGATGCGCCGTTTGCTGATCCGCCCATTGCCTTTGCTGCTGTCAGCCGTGCTGCTGGGCTTCGCGCTGGCATTCCTGATCATTGTGCCTACTGTCAATCCACCGCAGCGCGACATTGAAGAACTATTCTGGTTGATGGGCAGTTCAGGTGGCTTAACTGCGCTGGTTGCTTACGTACTCTATCGGCGTGGCGCAATCTGGTGGTTCGGCAGTCTGCGCGTCACACTCCTCGCCTTAATCGCACTGACAGTGGCGCTGATCTTCGTCAATGTCTTGCGCGTGGCGCAGCTCATGTTTATCAGCACCCATGACCTCGCACTGACCACCGCCTTGCTCGTCTTTGCCGGACTGATCGCCGGTGTCTCCGTTTATCTAATCGCTGACACGCTGATCCGGCGGATCAAGGCACTGGCAGCAGCGTCGGATCGTCTGGCTCGTGGCGATTTGCAGGTGCGCTTGGATGTTCAAGGCAGCGACGAATTGGCGCAGCTTTCCCATTCCTTCAATCTGATGGCACAAGCGTTGCAGCAGATGGACGAGTTCAAGAGTCGGCTGGAAGAAGGTCGCCGCGATCTGATCGCGTGGGTTTCTCACGATTTACGGACGCCACTCGCCGCTATCCGTGTGATGAACGAAGCAATCCTTGATGGTGTCGCCGCTGATCCACAGGATGTTGAACGCTATATGCGCGACATGCAGTACGAGATTCACAACCTCAGCCGCCTGATCGATGACCTGTTCGAACTGTCCCGCATGGAGACGGGACATCTACAACTGACCATTGAGCCGATCTCACTACGCGATCTGATTTCCGATACGCTGAGTGGCTTACGGGTGCGGGCTGAGCTGGGCAGCGTGCAACTGCGCGGGCAGGTCGATGCTGCGGTCAATATGGTCAATGTCGCACCGGACAAAATCCAGCGCGTACTCTCAAATCTGCTGGATAACGCGCTGGAACATACACCGCCAAACGGTGCGGTCACCCTACTAGCCAAGCGTGATGGCGATGTGGTAGTGGTGAGCGTCCATAATACCGGTACAGCAATTGCTGCCGATGATTTGCCGCATATCTTTGAGAGTTTTTATCAGGGGACAGCGGGCAAGGCACGCCAACAGAGCCTCAACGGCAAGCGCGGTACCGGATTGGGCTTGGCGATTGCGCGCGGATTCGTGGAAGCCCACGGCGGACAGATCAGCGTCCGCAGCTTACCCGATCAAGGCACGACGTTCACTTTCACGCTGCCACAACGTGCTGCGATTGGTAACAGCCTCAAAGCATCCCCTGCGTAATAAACTCGTAATTTTGCCGTAATAAAGCGTTCATAGTTTCGTTAGAACTCCCCGCTACGCTCAGATCATCGTCATTTTTTCTAGTTGTTGCGCGAAGCAAGGGAGTTAATACTATGCGAATCCGTTTGGCTACTATGTGTATGATTCTGGCGCTGGTTGCTTTGATCGGGGTGGTCGCCCTGCCGCAGACCACGCAAGCACAATCAATGGACAGCGCAATCGTTTGCGACTCGACGCTGATCACGCTCCTTTATGTTGCAGAACATGATTACGGTTTCCACTCCATGACCGATGTATCTACTATCGAGAAAGGTCAGTACAAGCCGCTGTTCGATGCAATGATGGCGTCAATGGACGGCGGTATGATGGAAAGCACACCTGATAGCATGATGGCGGGCACGCCAGATGCGATGATGGCTACCCCCGATGCTATGATGGGCGGCGACATGATGCAGCTCTCGCCGGGTGTAGTTCAGGGTGAGAATGCCGCCTGTACAGCCCTGCGTGCCGAGATCGAAGCCTTCTTGTACACTAGTTTCACAGGCATGATGAAGTAATTTCGTTCACAGGGTTCACTGCAACATCCTCATCCCCACACTGCTCCACAATGCAAGTTTGGCGGAGCAGCGGTGAGATGAGGATGTTACGATGCTTAAGCTTTGGTCGTAAGAACGTGTTAGTTCGCCCAACGAGGAGGATGTACTGTGAGTATCCCCGCTTCGCTCAGACGCCACCTGAGGCTAGGCTTGATCATGTTGCTGGTCACAGCAAGCTGGCAAGCGACGGCGCTTATCACTGTTCATGCACAAGCAGCGCCGTCATCTAGATGGCAGCAGATCGTCACCGAGAATGCACCTGCACCGCGTCATGATCATGTGCTCATAGCAGCGGGCGAATCCGGCAAACTAATGCTTTTCGGAGGCAGGACGAACAACGGCACAATCTACGATGATACGTGGTTGTTTGATGTCAATGTCAATGCGTGGCGTGAGATAATGACCGCAGTAGCACCACAAGCGAGATTTGGCGCAGCGGCCGCTTGGGATACTACACGCGAACGCATTTTGTTATTTGCCGGGCAAGCCAGCGGCTTATTCAATGATGTGTGGTCATTTGATCTGGCGACGGAAACTTGGACGAGATTAGAGACACAGGGGACAGCGCCAATTGCTCGCTACGGCACCTCGGCAGTGTTTGATCCTCAGTTGGATCGACTGATCATTTCGCACGGTTTCGCCGCTGGACGCTTCGATGATACCTTCGCGCTCGACCTCAAAACATCGCTGTGGTCAGATATTTCGCCGACGATACGCCCCCTGAAGCGATGTCTGCACGAAGCCGCCTATGCTACCTCAACAGGCACAATGATCTTGTTCGGTGGCTGTTCATCTGGTTTTGGTCCCTGCCCGCAAGGTGATACATGGTCGTTCGACCTAGATTCTGGCGTATGGACAGAATTGCAAACGCAAGGCGATAGCCCCGCTGCCCGTTCCAATCCGGCGTTGATGGCGGATTCAGCAGGCAGGGTGTGGCTGTACGGTGGTCGCGGTGCTGGCGGCATATTCTACGGAGATTTGTGGCGGCTCGATCCGCTGACGGGTAGTTGGCAGCTTTCCGAGTCCGCAAGTGACTCCGCGCCCAGACCGCGCAGCAGCCACGATGCCGCATGGGATTCTGTCCGGCAACAGATCGTGTTATTCGGTGGTCTGGGCGAGACAGGCGATCTCAACGACTTATGGGTGTATCAGGCAACGGCGAGTGAACAGTGAAATCACTCCCGCACGATTCGTTCAATCTCTGCGATCAGAGCTGATGGAGACAGCGGTTTGATCAAGTAGGCGCTAAAGCCACTAGTGTGTGCGCGTTCTCGTTCTGAATCGAGGGCATAGGCGGTCAGTGCAATGACGGGAATGTTCGACCATGCGGGCGTGGCTTTGATCTGTTCCAACGTCTCCCAGCCATCCAGTTTGGGCATGGAGATGTCAAGCAGAATGAAAGTTGGCGGCACAATTTTGGTCAGCAGTTCTAAGACTTCCAATCCGTTTCTGGCTTCATAAACAGCAACCGCGAACAGATCTAGCGCAGCACAAACTAACAGCAAACTACTCTCATCATCGTCGGCAGCAATCGCGCGCCATGTTGGATGCGCGCTGTCTAGCTTCTTCAAGGCACGAATCCTCTCAATTATCAGTGAAGTAGCGGTGGGAGTGTAGTGTAAGCGCGATGATGCTACCGTGTTACGGCAGTATTTTCATCTCTGCCGTGAGGCAGTAACACTAACTGATGGCGATTGCGTGTCCTCTACCTTTGGCTTTATATCCGACTCAACGATAACCGCCGCTGTAGTGGAGGTCGTCGTCTTGCTAGAGGAAGAAGCTGTTGGCTCGTGCCGAAGATTTTCCGGCGTGATCAGCGGCAGGATGATGGTGAAGGTACTGCCACGCCCCTCCTCGCTCTGGAGGTTGATCTGCCCGCCCATCAGCAGCGCAAGTCGGCGCACAAGCGAAAGACCCACACCTAAGCCACCGTACCGACGTGTGCTGCTGCCATCGACCTGCCGGAAGGTCTGAAAGATCAGCTCTTGTTGATCTTTGGGAATGCCAATGCCGGTATCGATGACCTGAATGATCCAGGTGCCGGGCATCACCTGACGTGCCTCCAATGTGACGGTACCATGCTCGGTAAATTTGATGGCGTTAGAGAGCAAGTGGTCTACGATCTCGGTCAGGCGTTTACGATCACCGTAAATGGTTGTACCCAGATTAGTATCGAGACGTCGTTCAAATCCCAACCCTTTTTCTCGCGCTTGTTTCTCTCCTTCTTGCGCCACCATATTGAACCATTGCATCATATCAAAAGGAGCGTTGGTCACCAACACTTCGCCATTGCGCGACTGTGACAAGTCGAGCAACCCGTTGATCATGGTCAGCAGGTGCTTGCCACTCAGCAGCACACGTTCCAGATAGTCCTGACGCCGCGTGTTGTGATCAATGGGATTGGCGCTTACTTCGGCGGCATTTTCCTGCACCAATAACTCGGTGAAACCCAGCATAATATGCAGTGGCGTGCGTAATTCGTGGCTGATGGTTGCCAGAAATTGCCCTTTGGTGCGATCTGCTTCTTCAGCTAGGCGCCACGCCAGCGTTAGTTCATCGTTCATGCTGCGGAGACTTTCATTCTGCCGCCTCAACTGCATCTCAATCTGGCGCTGTTCTGTAATGTTGTGTAGTTTGATTACGGTTGCTTGTGGTTTATTGCCACGCCCGGTAAGCGGATAAGTCTGCACCTCGTAGAATTCATCTTTGCCGCCATCAGCGAGATGTATTTCCGTTTGAAGCTGCTGCTGTTCTCCCTTGCGCGAAAGCATGCGTCTCACACTCGACGGCAGCAGAGGGAACGCTTGATCAACCTTTTGCCCCAATAACTGATGCGATTCCTGTTTCGCAAGTTCGCAGCCAGCGCGATTGACATCAATGATTCGTGCCGAATGATCCGTGACGATCACCGCGTCCAGCGCATTCTGCAAATAGATGTTGCGTGCTAGTGGAAGGATACCCAAAAGGTGCAGACGCATAATCCCGTAACCGAGAATGATTCCATTGATGGGAAAGGCGATGCTCACTAGGTTGGTTGCCCAGCCTGAAAGCGATCCGAGTCCTTCTGCGGCAATCAAAGGCAGCGTTGAGAGGATGACGATGATCAAGCGGATACGCTGTATACCGTTCAAATGCATAGCAGCTTGCACCAGCAGCAGCAGCGAGATCGCAAAGATCACCGGACTGTACAGGCTGAAAAGATTGCCAATCGGTTCGTAAACGATCCGTGTCTGGTTCAACAGGGAGAGCAGACCGTTGTTCGGTATATCAAGTGACCACAACAAGCCGTGCAGGTCATTGGTTAACGCTAACGCGGTGCGCAGGATTGGCACAACTAGGACCAAAAAGGTGGTCAACCAGCGGGAGTTTGCTTGAGGCAAGCGTAGCAGCGACAGCACAAACAGCAGCCACAGCCCCGGCGTCAGCGCGACCACAAGGTAGCGAACTTGCAGCCAGCGCAATGCGGTTAGCTCGTCTGGTGCAACCGTTGCCATCAGGAAGCAAAAGGATCGGAGTGCTACTACCCCCATGTAGAGGGAGAAATAGCGTACGGCTGGCTCATTCTCGGATTGGTTCAACCATGTAAAGCGACTGAGAATGGCGCAGATCGTCGTGCCGATAACCAATAGCGCGATTTGCCACGATTCTGCGAACAAGAATCCGTCCTCGCGTGACCGGTAACGTCGTAACGTTAAAATATCTAAAAATAAACGTTATGGGAGTTTTTTTGTCTGACGACAGTCTAATTGGGCAGATAGGGAAAGTCTAGGAATCGATCAGGTTTGAGATGGCAATGAGCAGCGGGAATCCGATGGTAATGCGGATTTAGGACAAGCGATTATAGTTGTGCCTTGATGATCTCGGCAATCTGTCGACTAATGCCCGGCACTTTCATCAGATCGTCAATACTAGCGGCTTTAATCGCGTCAATGTCTCGATCAAAGTGCTTCAGCAGCGCCTTGCGTTTGGCGGGTCCCACGCCCTTGATCTGTTCAAGGCGGCTGGACAGTCCGGCTTTATTCCGCAGCGAACGATTAGCGGTAATTGCGAAACGGTGTGCCTCATCGCGCACGCGCTGGATCAGGTAGAGTGCTTGAGAACGACGTGGCAGCATGATCGAGGTCGCTTGCCCCGGCACAAACAATTCCTCAAACTGCTTTGCCAAGCCAACGACCGGCACTTTATCTAGCAGATAGAACTGCTGCAGCACCTCGACAGCAATGCCAAGCTGACCCTTGCCACCATCAATAATCAGCAGATCAGGCAGCAAACGCCATGTCTCATCCTGATCTTTCTTGCCTACAGTTACATCAGGGTTCTGGATAGCTTCGGCGTAATTGCGAAAACGACGGGTCAGCGCTTCGCGCATCGAGGCAAAGTCGTTCGGTTCCAGCACCTCGGTCACTGATCGGATATTGAATTTGCGATACTCATTTTTACGAGCCACGCCTTTAACAAAGACAACGCGGCTGGCAACGGTATGCGTGCCCTGCAACGTGCTGATGTCGAAGCACTCGATGCGGTTGGGAGGTTGCGGCAGGTTGAGCGCCTTTTGCAGTTCATCCATCGCCTCTGTCTGCTTATTAGTATCGCTCGCCCACTGCGCCTTGAGCATGGTCAGCGTTTCCTGCGCGTTGTCGCTGGCGATGCGGACAAGTTCACGTTTGTTGCCTTTGTTCGGCACCGTGATCTGCACCTTCTTGCCGCCGCGCTTATCCTTCAACCACTGCTCGATCAGTTTGGCTTCTTCAACTTCGCTGGGCAGCAGCAGTTCCGGCGGCACCATCGCCGCATCTTCGTAGAATTCGCGCACGAAACTGCTCAATACTTCGGCGTCGCTGGCATCCTCGCTGCCTTCCAGTAGGAAATACTCGCGTCCGACCAATCTACCGCCGCGAATGAACATCACCTGTACGCAGGCATCGTTTTTATCCTGCGCGAAGGCGATCACATCCTGATCAACATTGACTGGAAAGACAACGCGCTGCCGCTGGACGATGCGCTCCATCGCCTGTAACTGGTCGCGCAGCGCCGCCGCCCGTTCGAAGTTTAGGTCTTCGGCGGCAGCTTCCATCTTTGAGCGGGTCTGATCAATGATGCCCGTGCTCCGCCCATCCAGAAAATCCATCAGATTCTTGATTCCGGTGCGATACTCATCTCGATTGACCGCGCCAATACAAGGACCGTTGCACAGCTTAATGTCGTAATAGAGGCAGGCGCGCGGGTCTTTGCCTGTGATCACGCGATCACAGGTGAGATACGGGAATGCCCGCCGCAGTGCATCCAGTGTTTCCCGCACCGCCCATGCCGAGGTGTACGGACCGAAGTAGCGCGTACCATCCTGTTCCATTCGCCGTGTTAATTCCACGCGGGGGAAATCTTGCGCCCAGCGGACGGCGATGTAGGGATACTGCTTGTCGTCTTTGAGCCGGATGTTAAAGCGCGGCTTGTGCTTCTGAATCAGTTGATATTCGGTGTGCAGCGCCTCAATCTCTGTAGGCAGCACAATGAACTCAATATCGACGACATGTTCACGAAGACGAAGCGTTTTTGGATCATATACGCTATTATCAAAATAGCTGCGTACGCGGTTACGCAGATCAATCGCCTTACCAACGTAAATGATGGTTTTCTCGGCATCCCTCATCAGGTAGCAGCCGGGTTTATGCGGCAAATTTCTGAGGATCGACGCAATATGCTCGGACGGGGTAAAAGGTGCTAACGCCATCGTCAGTTAACCAGCAGATCATAGAACGTTTGTGTCTACTGATTGTAACGAAAAAAAAGCGTCTAGAAAAATTTACGAAGTTTGTAGAAATCTACAGAATAATGAGCTAAAGTTTATTTTGCGTTTGAGATTGGTTGAATTACAATTAGACGCCATCCTCTGTGACGCCGCCTAATCATTCAGGAAAAGTCAGCGTGGGATCGGAAGTTAACAAAAGCGATTCGCGTGCCGGTATCCTTGTGGTTGATGACCAACCGAGCAACGCTGATCTACTGAACATCGCGCTCGCCGCCGAAGGATTCAAAGTCTTTAAGGCGTACAGTGGCGAATCGGCATTAAAACTGCTTCAGGACATTGCCGCCGTCGTTGATCTGGTGCTGCTAGACGTGAACATGCCGGGCATGGACGGCTATCAGATGTGCTCACGCATGAAGGCAGATGATAAGCTGAAGGAAATCCCCGTGATGTTCGTCAGCGCCATTGACGATGTGACTGTGAAAATGAATGGCTTTCAGGTCGGCGGCGTTGATTACATTACCAAGCCATTCCACCGCATCGAACTGGTAGCACGAATCCGCACGCATGTTGATTTGCGCCGTAAGCAGCGCGAGATCGAGGCATTACACCGCAACGAGGTCGAGCACTATAGGCGGATGAACACCGTCAAAGACAACATGCTGCAAGTGGTCTCGCACGATCTCAAAAATCCTCTAAGTGCGATCATCAGTGGGCTGGGCATTCTCAAACTGACTCTGTGGAACGCTATCCAATCCGATGATAAGGCACTTAGTGGCTTTCAATTGATAGGCAGCAGTGCGGACAAAATGCGCGGGATGATCCATGATCTGCTCGATCTGGTGCTGGTTGAGGGCACACTGACACTCAACCGCGAATTGACATGGCTGATCCCCTATCTTGAGAAACGCCTGAACGACTTCAACCACATGGCGGCGGAGAAGCAGATCACGCTGAAGTTCACGCCACCGCCTTACGATTTTCAAGTTGCCATCGCGCCGGATCGCTTCGCGCAAGTGCTAGAAAACTTACTCTCTAATGCCATCAAATATACCGATCCACAGGGTATGGTGGAGTTGGTTGCCGTACTGGAACGCGACGGGGTGCATATCAGCGTGCGCGATACGGGACCGGGCATTGCCGAAGATGATTTGCCTCACCTTTTCGAGAAGTTCTACCGTGTGCGCTCCGTCGCCCACCGCGATCAGACAGGCACCGGCTTAGGATTGGTCATCGCCAAGTTGATCACTGAGCTGCATCAAGGGCGCATCGAAGTGCAGAGTCAGATCGGCAAAGGCAGCACCTTCACTGTCGTTCTGCCAGCGTAATGCTGTGGACAAACCCCGGCGCGCCAAGATACATCCCCGCATCTACATTAACACAACGATCTTGGTCGTAAATCAGCGCACGATTGATCATGCGTGGTGGCGCATCGATCATCTTGGAGATCGGCGTGTGACCATGAACGATCTGGCTGCCGCCAAAGGAATCCAGGAATGATTTGGCTGCCGCTACTCCCAGTACATCATCCTCGGCGTCCCAGAAAGCGAAACGATCCGCGAACTGGTCAAGCAACCAATCCCATTCGTCGGGGTCTTTGGAATACAGCAGAGCTTCAATCTCTTCGTTGACTTGCTCGATGGTGACGCCATAATCGTAGTACAGTAGCGAGTCCGCGTGACAGATCAGCACCTCATCGAGTAAGACCATTGCCGGACGGCGGCGCAGCCACTCGACATGCACACGGTTTAGCCGTCGCATATCCTGACGCATACCTCCAACGCGTTCCCACTTCGCGTGGAAATCACCACCCAAGAGATGAGCAGCGAGAATCATCACATCATGATTTCCCAGCAGTGCTAACACTTCCCCGCCCGCGTTGGGAGCGTCCTCTTGCAGCGCCATAATCAGATCAATGCAGTCGATACCGTCGGGTCCGCGATCCATATAATCGCCAAGGAAGCAGAGCTTGGCATCGCCGCCAATCCAACTGCTCCCGTTATTGATCAACTTGGCTGCTAAGAGCAAATCATGCAGTTTGTCATACTGCCCGTGTATGTCACCGATGAGGTGGAGTGTTGTCATTGAAGTCGTGTAATCCTACAGTGTAAGGTGAGTCGATGGAGTGTTCAATGTGATGAGCAGCTCAAGAATCCGTATGACACATCCGTATGGTCAAACGCCGCCGAATACTTTCAGCGATTTTGATTGGGTTAAGCGGGTATTGCTAAACAAGCCTTCGACGGTGTTCAGGCAGCAGTTACGCTTTCACTGGAAGATGAATTCGGAAATCTGACGCCATCATTCAACGTGATTGCGTGGTTTGCCAATACCGAGACACCACCATTGGGTTTCGCTGGCGTTTTGGATCGCAGCATCTTGCATGTCAATATGCGTGAACGCAGTGCATAGCTAGATTTTGAGCAATGTGGCTTACTGCGACCACTTCGTTGGCTCACGATCCCATCGATGCTCGCGCAGCTTCTCCACCAGATCGGCAGGCAGTGTTTTGCCGTCGCTGGTGCCGATATTCTGTTCCACATTCGCCAGTTTGCGCATCCCCGGAATAATCGTTGTGACTGTCTTGTTGACCAAGATAAAGCGCAGCGCTAGCTCCGCCATCGACATGCCAGCGGGTACCAGTGGGCGTAACGCCTCAACGTGATCGACGGTGGGGATCAGGTTCTCCGGCACGAAATAAGTATTTCGCCAATCCCCTTGCGGGAACTTTGTATCTTTTGTCAGGTTGCCGATCAAGCTGCCTTCGTCGAAGGGAACCCGCGCGATCACGGCGACATCGAGTTCGTCGCAGACGGGGAACAACTCATCTTCAGGATTCTGATCAAAGATGTTGTAGATCACCTGCACGGCATCGACTAAACCTGTTCGCAGTGCCTTGATCACGTTGGCGGGCTGCCAGCGATTGACGCTGATGCCAAACGAGCGGATCAAGCCTTGTTCCTTTAGGTCGCGGGCGGCACGCTGCCAACCTTCATCTGCCGTCCAACTGTCATCCCAAACGTGGAGCTGGATCAGATCAACATGATCGCTACCCAGATTGCGGATCGATGTGCGTGTGGACTCGACCACATACTCATAAGGAAAGACATCCTCAATCCGATATTCTGGCTTGCCGGGCCAACGGCGATTCTTGGGCGGCACTTTACTGGCAGTGTACAGTGTTTTAGTCGGATGACGCTTCAATAACGCGCCTAATAATTCCTCACTGTGCCCATTGCCGTATGCCAGCGCGGTATCGAAGAAGTTGCAGCCGAGTTCGACGCTGCGATCTAGCGACTTGGCAGACTCCAGATCATCGGATTCAGTCCAGCCGCCCATGCCCCACATGCCATAGCCGATCTCGCTGACTTGCCAGCCAGTACGTCCGTAAGTGCGATACTGCATGATGTGCTTGATCCTCTACTAAGTTGAAATGATGAAACTGCGGTTCTGGTTCGTGGTCAGACAAGGATACACAGAGAGGCAGAGAATGGCGAATATGTGGATTACCCGCGCTCAAATTCTTTTGCTAACATCTGAATTCGTAGTCGAAGAGTAAACAATCGCAGCATCAATGAAGAAACAACGACGGGTCGTGGTGATCGGCGCGGGAGTCGGCGGTTTGACTGCCGCCGCGCTGCTGGCAAAAAGCGGATACGAAGTTACGGTACTGGAGGCGCATGTCTATGCGGGTGGCTGCGCGGGAACATTCTTTCATAAAGGTTTCCGTTTCGATGCAGGCGCTACTGTCGCAGGCGGCTTTCAACCCGGTGGACCTCACCACATCGTCGGCGAAATGCTCGGATTACAGTGGGATATCGAACGCACCGATCCCTCGTGGATCGTTCACCTGCCTGATCGCACGATCACGGCTTGGAGCGACGATCAGCGCCGTCAGGAAGAACACCAACGCACCCTTCCTGAATTGCATCGTTTCTGGGGCATCCAGCAGCACGCCGCAGAGATTGCGTGGAAGTTCGCCGCCAGAATTCCGGAGTTTCCGCCGCGCTCTTTAGGTGACGTGGCACGCTTGATCGGCAAAATTCGCCCCGACATGATCCCTATCGCTCCGTTGGCGCTACTGACAATGGGACAGCTACTAGATGTGGTGGGCGTGGATCGACGGAATTGGGCGGCGCGTACCTTTATCGACGCCCAACTGCTGATCAGTGCCCAGACTACAGCAGATCGCGCCAACGCGCTCTATGGCGCTATCGCCATCGATCTACCCCGCACGGGTACTTACCATGTGAAAGGTGGTATGGGTGGGATCGCTAAAACGCTGGCAGAATCGCTGCTCGCCAACGGCGGACAGGTGATCTATCGTCATGCTGTCACGCAGATCGCTGTACAGCCAGATGGCACGTTCTGCCTCGAAACTAACAAGGGGCACACTTTTGCCGCAGACATCGTACTGGCAAATCTGACTCCGTGGGCGCTGGACAGCTTGCTTGGTGATCAATCGCCTACTGGTTTGCAGCGCGAAGTACAGCGGCGGCGTAGTACGTGGGGCGCGTTCACCTTATATCTTGGCATTCCACTGGATATGTTACCGGACAGTGCCAGCCACTTTCAGATCGTACGCAGTTATGATCAACCATTGGGCGAGGGCAATTCTGTATTCGTATCGATCTCCGATCCAGCGGATCAAGACCGCGCACCTGCTGGCTATGTCGCGGTTACGCTCTCCACACACACACAGATTGACCGCTGGTGGCAACTGCGCGAGACAGATCCTGATGGTTATCAGGCGCGGATCGCCCAATATCGAGATCGGCTACTCGATGCGCTAGAGACTGTCATGCCTAACGTGCGTCAGCGTGCCAAGCTGATCCTGCCGGGTACACCCGCCGCCTTCCAGCGATTCACCCGTCGTCCCGCTGGTATGGTTGGCGGATTCCCGATGACCAGTTTATTCACGGCGCGCAGTCCTCATACAGCTATTCCCAATTTGTGGATGGTAGGCGATAGCGTCTTCCCCGGTCAAAGCACGGCGGGAGTCACGGCTGGCGCATTACGTGTCGCGGCAGAGGTGCTGCGATCCTAGCTGTGGCTAGTTGTATTCTTTCTTCTCGCCACCGTAATACGTAGATTTGAATATCTCCTCTAGTTCCGCTGCTTCGGAAGGACGCTCCGCCTCACCTGCAATCAACGGCTGCGGCACTTTTGCATCTGCCACAACCACGCCATCGCGCAGCATGATTACGCGATCCGTGTGGCGGGCGATGAAAGCGTCGTGCGTCACGAAGATCGTGGTTTTGCCTTGTTCACGGTTAAGCTCTTGGAAAATCTTGAGCACTTCTGTGCCACTGCGCGAGTCGAGATTGCCTGTTGGTTCGTCAGCAAGCAAAATCGCCGGATTGTTGACGATGGCGCGGGCAATAGCGACGCGCTGCTGCTGTCCGCCGGAAAGTTCGCTCGGCAAGTGATCCAAGCGGTTGCCTAATCCCACTGCGTCTAATGCAGCTTTCGCCCGTTTACGGCGTTCACCGCCGCCGCCGTAGATCATCGGCAGTTCCACCTGTCGCAGTGCAGGCGTACGCTTAAGCAAATTGAAGCTCTGGAACACGAATCCGATCTTACGATTGCGAATGCGTGCTAGTTCGTTATCTTTCAAGTCTGCCACGTTGACACCATCGAGATAGTATTCGCCGCTGGTTGGCTGATCTAAGGCGCCGAGAATGTGCATCATGGTGCTCTTGCCGCTGCCCGATGGTCCCATGATGCTGATGAACTCGCCTTCGTACACCCGCAGCGAGACGCCGCGCAGCGCATGAACTTCGATGTCGCCCATGGTGTATACCTTGCTGATCTCGCGGATGTCGATGACTGCTTTGCGTCCACGCTCATCAACTGGTGCTGTATAGGTAGGTTGCTTACGTCGGAACAATTGTATTGATCATCCATATTCATGGTTGCTGAGACATGACTACTCGGTGTCGCTCACTGCACAACCTTGCCGTCACTTAAGCAATAGTCGCTATTGCTCGACAAGTGCATTATAACAATAGCTGGTGGGGATAAAGCTGTTGCGCGGCATCTAGCCTGCTTCCAAAGGAAACAGAATAATGACTACCTCAAACCTCACTCAATATCGTGCTAATTGGCAAGATGAAATCGACAGTGCAGCGCTCTACAGCGCTATTGCTGAAATCGAGAAACAGCCGCCCCTGAAAGAAGTATATCGACGCTTGGCGGTGACGGAGCAAAGCCATGTTGGCTTCTGGGAAGAAAAGATTCGTGCTGCTGGCGCTGCTGTACCATCTCCTCGTGTCGGCTGGCGCACCCGCACCTTGATCTGGTTGGCGCAACGCTTTGGTACAGGCTTCGTAATCCCGACAATCGCTACCTTGGAACAGGCAGGCGAACATACCTATCAGAAGCAGCCTGAGACCGCGGGCACAGGTCTGGCAGCGCAGGAACGTTCCCATCGGCGCTTGTTGGAGAGCATCAGCGGTGGGAGTGGCAGTGCGGGCATTGAAGGGAATGCACTGGCGCGGCTGGAAGGGCGACATCGCAGTTTAGGCGGCAATGCGCTGCGTGCTGCGGTGCTTGGCGCAAACGATGGATTAGTCTCTAACCTCAGCCTGATCATGGGCGTAGCGGGAGCAGAACTCAGCAATCAGACGATCTTGATTACAGGTTTTGCGGGATTATTAGCCGGTGCAATCTCGATGGCGCTCGGTGAATGGATCTCGGTGCAGAGTTCGCGCGAGTTATATCAGCGTCAGTTGGGCATTGAAGCATCAGAGATAGAGCATATCCCCGACGAGGAACAACAAGAACTGGCACTCATTTACGAGGCGAAAGGTTTGCCCAAAGAGCAGGCACAGGCATTAGCGACGCGCTTGATGTCGAACCGCGAAACTGCGCTAGATACCCTCTCGCGGGAGGAGTTAGGGCTTGATCCTGAGGAACTGGGCGGTTCGGCTTGGGAAGCAGCGGCAGTTTCCTTCTTCCTGTTTTCCATCGGCGCGATTGTGCCACTGCTGCCGTTCGTCTTCTTTCAGGGCATAACCGCTGTGATCGTCAGTGCTGTTGCCAGTGCCTTAGGGTTGTTCTTGATCGGCTCCGCGATCACGCTGATGACGGGGCGCAGCATCTGGTATTCCGGTACGCGCCAGGCAGTATTCGGCTTGATCGCCGCTGGCGTGACGTATGGGATCGGGAGATTGCTCGGCGTTTCGGTGAGTGGCTGACCAAACTGCCGAGCACACTAAATTTAAATTACAGGACTTCCAGCGTCTCACGGTCTAGCACCTGCGCATATGGTTGGTGTGGTTCAACCTGATACCACAGGCTGGTGGACGCGATGTCGTCTTGCAGCGGCACGAACCGCGCCACACCTTTTTCATCAACAGCGATACCGAGGTCTTGGATCGTCACCCGCAAATCGCGTTGAAAGCGGATCGGGTCCATGATGTGCCAGCGGTACAAGCCGAGACGCTGCTGCGGACGTTGGAAGTTGTCCGAGGTGGTGACCTGCGGCATTCCCAAGAACGGTGTAGAGTAAGTGCCATAACTTTTCGAGCCGTCGGGATTGGGAAAGCCCCACGCACCGCCGAAATAATCTTCCGTACCAGTGCCGCAAATAGTCGGATAGTCTGTATCATCATCAAGGTAAAACTTGATCTCGCCTTCGCCCCACCAGCCATTGGTGTGGGGGTTCCATGCCATATACGTACCAACGTAGTGACCCTGTCCCTGTACGCCATCAAGCAGCGTATGAACGCCCTTGCGCGGCACCGGATTACTACGTCGCCACTGCGCGTGTAGATAGGCGCGATCTTCTGGAATATCAGTTAGCGTGTAGTTGATCTGGTAAAAGAAATTCTGGATTTCGTTCTCGTGCAGGTTCTCGATGGTGATGCGGGCGTGCTTGCGGAAAGGCATTTCCCAGTAACTATTGAAGCCACCAAGCGGATTCGCCGCAATGGGCAACGAATTCACATTACACGGTTGGCACCAGCCGTTACAAAAGAAGTCGCCCAGCGGCACTTCGATAGAAGGCTGACTCTCATGATCCCAATAGACGCGCAGAACCAGTACGCGCCACATCCGTCGATCAACCGTCATCCAAAAATGCTGGATTGCACCGGGACCGTCGATTTCAGCCAGCGTGATCGTTGTGCCAGCGGGCAGATGGATGCACGGCGAGACTTTCCAGCCTTGTCCCAGAAAGCGGGCGGCATGAACTGCAGCCCCTTCGGTCGCCATGCCACCTTTGCCCCGTTCGCCGCGCGGATTCTCGGCACTGATCGAGCGAGTTTCCGCATTGGAAAGACGGGCAAGATTGCCCAGATTCATGCCTAAGCCGTCAAAAGTCATTTTTATCCTCAATAATCTTGTCTAAATTATTCGGGCAACTTGCTAATCTACAGCGCCGATAGTTGCAGCATCGGCAGTGACTTACCTTCGAGAGTAACTATCTCTTTTAGCAGATCAGCGGTCAGGCAGGAATGTACGGGCAAAACCATCAGCACATCGCCGATAGCTAACTGCTGCCACGTCTCTGCATCTAGCGCTACTACGCTTTGTTCCTGAGCAACGGAGACGACATAAGCACCTGAGAGTGGTTCACTCCAGCCGTGATCCGTTGGCAGTGCCACCAGACCAAAGGATCTGGTTCCTTCCTGATCCGTTAGAAAATCTCTAGAAAGATGCACGCTGCCCGCATAAATGGCGACTTGCTGACGATAACGATTCTTGGAGATCACCGGACAGGCAACAGCCACGGCAATATCATCAGTCGTACATGAGCCGATGGTTGACTGCATCACATCGTAGTAAACAAAATTGCCGGGTCGAATTTCATCGACAGTACCGAGATCGGAGACAATGCTTGTGGAAGGCGTATCTCCAATGGAGATTTCCAAGCCATTGAAGCCAGCCGCTGCCAGCGCCGTTTGGACGCTTGTCATGCGCTCGACCACCAGTCGATAACCGCGCTCAACTTCCGCGGCACCATGGGCTGCATAGAGATGACCCGCGTGCGTGAGCAAACCACGCAGCCGCAGCCGTTCTGATCCTTGCAGTCGCTCAGCAATGGCAATGGCATCTTCGGGATGTTCCCACATCACGCCTGTGCGCGGATAGCCCGCTTCGACCTCGATCCACACGCTGATCGGCGCTCGCACATGTGCGGATAGAAAGTCGACGCTCTCCAGCGAATCGACCAGTACACCCAACTCGATGCGCGCTGCCAACGCATTAATCAGGTCGATTTCGCGGATGTTCACCGGCACACCTACGGTGATGTCCGACCAGCCGTGATCAGCGAAGTAAGACGCCATCCGCAGCGACGAGGCAGTGATCGCGCTCACGCCCTCATCACGGAACCACGCGCCCACATCTGCTGATTGATGCGTCTTGAAATGCGGGCGGAAACGCACACCATTGGCTCTCGCTTTTGCTGCCATTCGTGCGATGTTTCGTCTACACTTAGCTTCGTCAAGTATCAGGGTCGGGACAGTAATGTTATTGTACGTTTCGGGTGTTTTCATGCCGCGATTGTAGTCCCGACCCATTCATACCGTCAACTTCAACTGCTCGACTCTTCAAAATAGCGCCGCAGTGAAGGCAGTAGGTCCAAGCCCACGATCAGCACACCGAGTATTAAAATGACATACTGAATGGGCGCGCTCATGCCGATATATGCTACCTGCACTACCATCCAACCGAGCACCAACAAGCCAAGCAGCAGCGTAGCCACCCATGCCCAGTGTTCGTGAAAGCTCCGGGTAAGTGGCTTTAAGAACTCTGATTTCGGACGCGCAAATAGGGAATACAGCAGAAAAAGGGGAAGTACGCCAAATACCGTCAACAGAAATAGTCCGGGTAACTGGTAGTTAGGGACAGGTAGTTTCGCCAGATAGTCACCAGCCATTCCAATCGATGCGCCAGTGGGATCGCTGAGGAAATTGATCCCTCCGTAGAATCCACCAATACCAAGGATCAGCAGACAGAATGCTAACAGCCATAAGAGAAGTGGTCGCGCTTGCTTGGTCATGATCAGCCTCCGTTCGAGTGTTACTTCAACCCTCAATTGTGTACGGCAGGAGCGCTAACATGCAGTATCGTATGTCCCGTTCACAGATGATAAATGTCACGCTCATGTGGCGTGTGCCTATCTTCCTTAGATCCCCCTTACTGGCAGTAGTGGTAAGCTGTCACCAGTCTTACCGATTCGTAGCAAGGAGTGCCGCCATGTCTGAAATGCCTTCTGTACCGCTGATGGAGCAAACGAGCGAAGGTCCACTGCAGCGTGTCAACGAATTCCTCGATAAGTACGTGCTGCCCTATCCCGTCAAATATCTGACCAATCGCGTGACCATTCTGGCTACGCTGGGGTTGCTGCTCCCGCTGATCGTGTTCGCTAACGTCACGGTCTTTGTACTCGCCGCTAATAGTTATCTCAACGTGATGTCAGTAGTCGTCAGCAGCACGGTATTGCTCTATTCCACGCTCTCCGAAGCCAGAGATCGCGCTGCCGCAGCCCGCCGCGAGGAGATCGCCAAGCGCCATCAGGCAGAGGTCGAGCAGCGCGCACAGCAAGATCACGAGTTGATTGAGGAAATACATCAGCATCTAGATGAGGTTCGCTCGCAGTTAAAGCTAGAAGTAGAGGAATCGCTCAAACGCATCCAGAGTTTGCTGATGGACCGCATCACCACGTTTCAAGACATGCATCAGGCGAACACACAGAACGTGATCGCCAGTAACGAGATCCAAAATACTGAGATCGCGGCGATCCGGCAGATTGTGGATGAACTCTACAAGCGGTCTAGCGACGAACAACAGTGATCAGTTAGGACAGTTCCTGCGCTAGAATTACCCTACATCCTGCTAAGGAAACGTGAAGGCATTAACGAGCTACCTGCCTATCTCAAAACGATCATTACACGGAAAAGATGGATTACATGCACGCAGATTTGCTGCTATGGTCCGATCTTGAATGTCACCGGCTTTACGCTGCGATTATGACGGTAACAGACCAGTTCAACGTCGAGACGTTATATACTTTCGCTTACTGTGAATTTTGATCTTCCTTTCCATAAGGGACTTATCTATGCTTCCAATTGATTCTCTTCGTCAGCAATTCCCCTCATTAGCACAAACCCGCGCCATCCACTTCGATAACCCCGGCGGCACTCAGGTTGCACAGCAGGTGATCAACCGTGTGCAAGATTATTACTTGACTTGCAACGCTAATCATGGCGGCTTATTCCGTACCTCCGAGCAATCGGATGCCATCATCGATCAGACGCGCAAATCAATGGCGACATGGCTAAACGCGGCGTCCTCCGACGAGATCGTCTTTGGTCAGAATATGACCACGCTGACGCTGCACATGAGCCGTAGTCTGGCGCATCTGCTCAACCCCGGTGATGAGATCGTGCTAACGCATCTAGATCACGATGCCAACGTCGCCCCTTGGCTGCTGATCGCGCAGGATCGCGGATGTACGGTGCGTTGGGTGGATATTCATCCCGAAGATTGCACCCTCGATCTGGAGTCGTTGGAACGCGCTGTCAACGAGAAAACCAAGATCGTCGCGCTAGGCTACGCCTCCAACGCCGTCGGCACGATCAATAACGTCAAGCGCGCGGCAGAGATCGCCCACAGCGTGGATGCCTTATGCTACGTCGATGCCGTGCAGTATGTGGCGCACGGTGTTACTGACGTGCAAGACCTTGATTGCGATTTTCTTGTTTGCTCCGCTTATAAATACTTCGGTCCTCACATCGGTGTGATGTACGGCAAATACGAACTGTTGGATCGCTTGACCGCCTACAAAGTGCGTACTTCTAGTTCACTGCCGCCAGAAAAATGGGAGACAGGTACAGGCAGTTTCGAGACGATTGCCGGAACCCTTGGGGCGCTGGAATACTTTGAATGGCTCGGCTCGCAAGTGTTGGGCAACCGTGCGTCGCTAGTCCCGTTGCGCGAACGCTACGTCGCCGCCATGAACGCGATCAGCCAGTATGAGCAGGAGCTGTCTTGTCGGCTGTGCGAAGGCTTAGGTGCCATGCCCGGAGTTAAAGTTTACGGTATCACTGATCAAGCGCGTATGAGTGAGCGCGTAGCAACGGTATCCTGCACCATCGAAAATAAAACGCCCGCAGAGATCGCGCAGAAGTTGAACGAACATGATATTTTCGTGTGGAATGGTAATTTCTATGCGCTGGAAGTGACCACTACACTGGGCTTGGAAGAAAAGGGCGGATTGGTGCGTATTGGCGCAGTACACTACAACACACAGCGAGAAGTGGATAAGCTGCTAGAGGTCCTGCCCACACTATAAGTGTTTGATGTCCCGAATTTGAACCCTTTCGGGACATTTCGTTCTCGACTTTATTGCAGTTTGTAGGTGAAGGGGAACAGCGCGACGGGGATCAGCTTGAAGTGCTGATTGGCGAAGGGGATACCGATGATCGTGATCGTCAGCACGAAACCGGATACCAGATGAACCAGCGCGATCTCCCAACCGAATACGAACAGCCAGACGATGTTGAATAGCAGCGCGAAGCAGCCCGATCCGCGTGGCAGCGTAACGATCTGGCGTCCGAACGGCGCGAGGATTTGCCCCGACAATTCAATCGCTTTCACGCCGAAGGGGATGCCAACGATGGTCAGGCATAGCAGCAAGCCGCCGATGAAGTAACCGACAGCCGCGATAAATCCACCGAAGATGATCCAGACGAGATTGCCCAAAAAGCTCATGATTGCCTCCATGCTAATCAATACGCAAGATGGAGGTGAATGTTTTAATCATTCTCGGGGAAAATGCAGGGATAACGATCTTGGCTCACTAGAGCAAGCCGTTTTTTGACCTGATTCATGTTGTTCAAATCCAGCAGCAACACTGTGATTCGACCTTCTGGCGTCAATGGCTCAATCATCACGCCACTTAATTGAAAATGATCTGCCCATTGTTGTTGACGGGGATTAAATAATGGAACAAGAGCATCTGTAACATCGTCAATAGAACCGAGATCGCTACCTTTATTTCGATTGCAATCAAAACAACTAAAAGCAAGATTATTTGCTTCTGTCGTTCCTCGATGCTTCACTGCCCTAATGTGGTCGATTTCGTGCGCGAACAAATTATCATCTTCGTGTAATAAACAATATTCGCAACAACCGCCAGCGCGATCATGCACCAATTGTCTCAAGCCCTCGGGAATGTAACTCATGCTTTTGAAATTCGGCTTCGAGCACGAACCTTAAGCAAACTCATGAACTGATTCATGCGGGAAAACTCGTCCAGTTCAGCACGTTCCTCTGGTGATAGTAGCTGATTGCGATTTTGTTCCAGTAAATAACTGGCTCTACCTTGAAGCGTTTCTGAGGGACGAAAGGCAACTATCTCCTCTGCGCTGGGAGAGGCAGCAAGAAAATCTACTATTTCTTCTAGCAAGGTTCCGCTTACTGCTGCTGTCATCTCACATTCCTCAAATGGCTACGATCAGTATATCACAGCCACTGGCGCAACCACTCCAATATCGTGACGCGCATGTGTGCTGTTTCGATGTGTCCCGTTGCATAGCGGCGCAGCAGCCAGCCAGCCGGATTGCCCGTCTCGGCGTAGACCCGTTTGAGTTCCGCGTCGATCCGATCTAAGCCCGCAACCGGAGTCAGTGGATCGTAGATTCCCGCGAGTCCCAGATGCGGACGCGGTGCGATCAGCGCGTTGATCTGCCCCGCCGTGAAATGTTTGAGCAGCGAAGGGACGAAATAGTAAACGCTGTGTCCGTCCAGCGTGCGCTGATCGATCAACGCCTGATAATCGCTCAGGCAGCAAATGTCTATGCACACTTTGATGCGTGGATCGAGCGCTGCCAACCACCATGCCATCGTGCTGCCGAAGGATGCGCCGAGCGTCGCCAACCGATCCGCATTGACATCGCCTCGCGTGTTCAGATAATCCACCGCTCGCAGCGAATCGTAGATCATCATGCCCCAGAGCACGCGCCCTTCCCACAACATCTGTTTGAAGGTTGCCGACTCCGTGCGTCCGCGCCGTTCGCCGAAACACCAGTGATCGATGCACAGTGCCGCGTAACCATTCTCTGTCAGCGCACGAGCATACGGTGGTGATTGCAGCATCCCGCGCCCGCTGAGCAGTTCTTCCTTGCCGATCTCGTAGTTGCCTCCGTGCGCGTGATTGTAGACTATGCAGGGATAGCGCCCCGGCGCGAGTGGTCGCACGAAATAGGCGGACACAGGTTCGATCCCGTTGAGTTCTAGTAGCAGTGTTTCTAACTGATAGCCATCGCGTTGTGTCGTGCCGAGCGTCGTTGCACCGATCTTGCCATCACGCGGCGGCAGATCGCCGAGAAGACCATAGAGGAGGGTGCGTTGTGAATTGGCGCTATTGTCCGTCATAAGTTTAAGGTTTTGACCATGATTGCATCGTCAATAGTTCGACATTTGAGAAATGATCATCATTGGTGAGGAGTGCTAGATTGAATTGTATAGCGAGAGCAGCGATCCACATATCATTCTCTGGGATAGGAGTTCCCTTAACTTTCAACCTATGCCTGACTTTCCCGTAATATTTCCCAGTAAAAGAGTCGCAATTGAGTATTGTCTGATCGGCTACCAACTCATCGACTATTCGCTCGTTTTCTTGTGGTCGTCCTGAATTATAGGCACCGTAATAAAGTTCTCCGATCACAATGGCAGGAATGAAAATCTCTTCATCGGAGTCGAGAAGAGCAAGGAAATCCTTATCTTGTTTTTGCAGCGCAATTACGGCGTTTGTGTCTAATAATTTACCAGCCATCGGGATCAACTACTTCCATTTCCTCGATAGCCTTTTCCATCTGCGCCAAATCATCAGCGGCGATTCTACCCGTAAACTTCAGTAGCGAACGCGCAGGCTTTCCGCGTGGACGCGCCAACTCTCGAAGTAATTCCAGTGCTTTCTCCTGCTTATCTGCAGGTATCTGTTCCAGCGTTTCCAATAGCTGTGATTTCAAGGTTGGTTGATCCATGTTGATCATGCCTCCTATTTAGATTGATTATACTTCGTTTGAAAGGGAAGCTACCTACGCTAACCGTCTCCACTTGACGCCGTTGCAACTTGTGTTATCCTCTCCCCAACACATCAAGAGTGATCGACTCATTTGTCGATCACGGCAACCTGGGTGGACTCCCAAGGTGCTGCCCGCCGTTATGGCGGGGATGCGGTCTTGACTGAAATACAAGACAACAACAGTCCGCGATGAACAAGCGATAGAACCCGCGCTCTTGATGTTATGTACGTTAGAGCTGCGGGTTTTTTGTTGCCAGATCGACATTGATAAAACAGAGCTAACAGAGAAAGGCAAGCCGACAGTGACCGCCAAATCCGCCGACGAGCAAATTAATACGAATGGCAGCAAGCCCAAATCGAAATTACCGCGTAAGGGCAAATATGGCTCGAACACGCTGTCCGTCCACGGTGGCGATAACCGCGCCCGCGCCCACCAATCGATTCCCATGCCGATCATTCAGACAGCGACCTACGCTTTTGCGGATACTGCCGATCTAATCAACTTCATGCAGCACAAGAGTTGGGGAGATGGCGTCGTCGGGCGCGAGGAATACGGACGCTACGGCAATCCTACGGTGCAAGCGGTGGAGAGTAAAGTGGCGGCGCTAGAGGGCGCAGGCGATGCCGTGCTGTTCTCCAGCGGCATGGCGGCAATTACGTCCCTATTGCTGGCGAGCCTACCGACTGGCACACATATCGTGATGACGGGCGATTGCTACCGCCGCACCCGCCAGTTTTGTATCACCTTTCTCAAGCGGCTGGGAATCGAAACGACCATCGTAGAGACAGGCGATTACGAAGCGCTAGAAGCGGCGATCCAGCCCAAGCGGACGCGCTTTATTATGTCTGAAAGCCCTACCAATCCCTACCTTCGCTGCGTCGATCTAGAGCGCATCGCGGAGATTGCCAAACGTCACCGCGTGCAGACGATCATCGACAGTACGTTCGGCACTTCGATCAATCAACTGCCGCTGGACTATGGCATTGATTATGTAACCCATAGCGCCACCAAGTATCTTGGCGGGCATCATGACTTGCTGGCGGGCGTGGTTGCCGGACGCAAAGATCGCATCGCCGCGCTGCGTGATGCACGTGGTGTACTCGGCGGGATCGTCGATCCGCAGAACGCCTATCTGTTAGAGCGTGGCTTGAAAACATTGGGTTTGAGGGTTAAGCAGCAGAACCAATCGGCGCAGCGCGTGGCGGAGTATCTGGAAACGCATCCGCAGATTGAGCGTGTCTGGTATCCCGGTTTGGCTTCGCATCCCGATCATGAGGTGGCGGTCAAGCAGATGATCGGGTTCGGCGGTGTGGTCAGCTTTGAAGTGCGTGGCACGCTGGAAGAAACCAGCAATTTCATCGACGCGCTGGAAATTCCCTACATCGCGCCGAGTCTGGGCGGCGTCGATAGCCTGATCGAGCAGCCTGCACTGATGTCCTTCTTTGAAAAGACCGAAGAAGAACGCTTGGAATTGGGCATTAAGGGCAATTTGGTGCGCTTCGCTATCGGCGTAGAAGATACGGACGATCTGATCAGTGATCTGGAGCAGGCGTTGAAGGTTTTGACAAAATAAACGCAAAGTTGCTGCAAGGTTGCTAGCGTATCCTGAAAATGGCTGTAAGATAGGTGATGATACAACGTGCCAGCATAACAGGATACACTTAACCTTACCTTAGGGGGCAACCTGCTATGAATATGCAGGGCAACACGCAAGGCAACTCGCTCGTTGGCTTGTTTTTTAACAACAAATACCAGATCGAGAAATTGATCGGTCAGGGTGGCATGGGTGCTGTTTACCGTGCCTTTCAACCTGATCTCGAACGTCATGTAGCCATCAAAGTGCTGCCCGCTGGTCTGGCGATGGATGCCGATTTCGTCAAGCGTTTCAACCGCGAGGCGCGCACCATCGCGCAGCTCCATCACCCCAATATCGTCCCTATCTACGACGCTGGATCGACTGCCGATGACATCCGCTACATCGTCATGCCCTATCTTTCAGGCGGTACGCTGGCGGATCGGATGGAACGCGAAGGGACATTGCCCTCACTCAAAGAAGTAGGGCAACTACTCAAGGCGATTGCTGACGCGCTGGATTATGCTCACAGCAAAAACGTCGTCCACCGCGACATTAAAGCGAGCAATATCCTCTTTGACGAGCACGGTAAGCCGTTGCTCGTCGATTTTGGCATCGCCAAACTGCTGGTGGACGATACCTCCAGTGGGCATACGCGCACCGGAATCACGCTCGGCACACTGAGTTACATGTCACCGGAGCAGTGGCGCGGCGAAGCGATTACAGGAGCTACAGATCAATACGCGCTCGGCGTGTTGGTGTATCTAATGGTGACGGGTCGGCTGCCCTTCGATGCCCCTTCCGCGCCGACCTTGATGTACAAAACGCTCTACGAGACCAGCGCACCGCCACACCTGATTCGCCCCGGTTTGCCTGCTACACTCGCTCCAGTGCTCAACCGCGCGATGGGCAAGCAGCCTGCGGATCGCTATGCCAAAACCAACGATTTTGCGCAAGCCTTTGAGGAAGCAGTGGCGGAGAAACCGGATATGCCCACTGCGCTGCTACCCAAAGTCGCGCGTACGCCCGGTCCGCAAGCGCCAGTTGTCAATGCGCCAACGCCGACGCCTAAACCGGGGGACATCGCCAAACCCACTGATAACACCTACGTTGGGCTGGAATCCACCGCTGGTACTGGCTTGGCGACGGGAACGGGAGCGACTAGTTCTTCCGGTTCTTTCAGCAAGAGTCGCTCTATCGTCATTCCCGTCCCTACGCTGCGTACTGCCACTTATTGGGCAGTGGGCTTGATCGCGCTGATCGTGGTCGGCGGCATCGTCATTGCGCTGATCGGTAATCGCGGTGCGGCTGGTGATACGGGTACTAGCGGCACGGCAACAGCGACGAACTCCGATGTTGTCATCCTACCCAGCTCGACAACAGGATCGGTTCAAGTAGCAGCAAGTGACACGCCGCTGGCTGTAGCCCAGATTGAAAGTCCAACGGCGACAACTACCGAGCCACCTACCGCCACTACTACTGATACTGCCACCATCGAACCACCGACAGCAACGATCACCGAAACGGAATTACCCGCTACCGCTCCGCTTATCCTTGCGTCGGATACGGCGACTTTCACCAAAACAGCGACGCGGACATTCACACTGACCTATACAGCTACGTTTACGGATACGGCAACGGCAACCGAAACAAAGACACTGACGGCGACCTTTACACCCACCTTCACCGCCACGGATACCGCCACCAAAACGTTTACTCTAACATTCACGCCGTCCTATACCCGTACCTTTACACCAACGCGGACGTTCACTGCTACTTTTACGCCGCTTCCAACCGATACGCCAACCGAGGAGGCAACCGCCCCCGATAGTCGCGTTGTGCCGCCGACGGACACACCCACTCGTACCCCTGTACCTTCACGCACACCTATCCCCACCCGCACACCGCGTCCGACGCGGACGCTTATCCCTACCCGCACGCCGACCGTGGATCGCACAGCGGTGGCGCTGGCGAACGCGCAAAGCGAAGCCGAACAACTGATCGCACAGGCGACCAGTACAACGCCGCTTCTGTCGCTATCAGGTGTGCCGTTGCGCCATACGCCCGGACGCCCCGTACTGGGCACAGCGTCGCGCAGCGTCAAAAACTTTGTCTGTGAGGTGGAGTTCACCCCACCATTTGATGGCAATTGGGATTTCATGATTCGCTTCCGTGTGGTCGGTCAAAGCGCAGAGTGGCGTCTGGTCTTTAATTCGCTGAAGCAGTGGGGTATCTTGCCATTCCGCAATGGGCAGTTCGGTGATCTAGTCGGCTTTGGCGAAGCGCAGAACTACAGTATTACGCCCGCTGAGAGCAATCAGGTTGTGCTGGTGGTCAATGACGACGACGCCTACTTGTTCATCAACGATCACTTCAGCGGCAAGTTTGATGTTTCGGCATTGACCAACGCTGGCACTGTGCAGGCTGGCATCGGTCACTTTGATGGTGGGCAGAAAGCTGGTGCCGTGACCAATTATTCGATTACGGTTTACTCGCTGGATTAAGCTAGTTACTCGCCAACGTGAATCAAAAAGTGGTTGCATCTACTCAGATGCAGCCACTTTTGTTTTCTAGCTGTGGGTTTAGGTCAGATTAGCTGGTAGGTGGCTTTATCTGACCGAAGCCGGGTACTGATGGCACTGCAACTGTAGTGGTTGTAGCAGGACCAGAAACCTTAGCACCGGGCTTATAACCTTCCACGCAGCGGGCGGGGATGTAAACCAGCGAAGCACCGCTGACATACACTTGCTGCCAATCCGAGCCGTCCGCAGCCTTAACGATGTCCGGTAGCACATACCACGTCTGACCGTTCAGCAGTCTGTTACTACCCACAGGGTTGCCGCCGGGGGCATCAAATACCGCCACGTCACAGACAATATGCTTTTGCTCTGCACCCGGTGGAATAGAAGGACCACGGAACTGTGGACTTTGGTTGCAGGTCACGACGCCGGAGAAATATTGTTCACCATCCCACTGGAGCCACGTCGCACCGGCACTGTTGTAGGTCGAAATATCAATGTACAACTGCGTACCATCGGGAACTGCCGCGAACGAGACGCCTCCGCCGTAATTGCCGGAGGTTCCAGTACCGACAACGGCTTCGCCAATCGGCGAGAGGGGAGTAATACCTGTGGTGGGATCATATACGAAGACAAACAACTTGACGTACTTCGTTACCGCACCGCTGAACGTACCTGTTACCGATGCTCCACTGCATGACCAATAAACGCTGGTAAGCGAGTCTACGCTCGCACTGACCGGTGCTGTGTTTAGCGCGAGTGTGGCTATCAGCAGCAGAGCCAACGACACAAAAACGAGACGTTTCTTCATGATAGCAGGAACCCCCTTTGCTTTAAGCAGATGATGCGAATTGCCGACAAACAGTTGGGCAACTTCGAACGCACGTAAATGGCGAAGAAGGTACAATGAATGGTGTGATGGTGCGCGCCAATCACGTATTTTGTACTATATGCCAATTTGGGCAAGATTGTCAATTGATTACAATTCGATGCCCTTGCCACCCAACAGGATTAGTTCGATCATGCCACGACGAGTAGAGATCATTGCCCCTGCCACTATCGCTAATCTCGGTCCCGGTTTCGATATTGTGGGGATGTGCCTTGAAGAACCTTTCGATACTATCCACGCCGAACTTACCGAATCGGCGGGAGTAGTCATCGAGGCGATCACGGGCGATGGCGGCAAACTCTCGCTTGATCCAGTGAAGAATACGGCAGGCGTTGCAGCCAGTTACGCGCTCAATCAGCTCGGCATCACGAACGCAGGCGTGAAGTTGACGCTGCACAAAGGCTTGCCGCTCGCCAGCGGATTAGGTAGCAGCGCGGCGAGTGCGGCGGGTGGCGCGGCGGCGGTGAATGCACTGTTTAATAGTCCGCTGCGGCGCGTTCAGTTGCTGGACGCTGCCCTCGAAGGGGAAGCTTCCGTCAGCGGACGGCACGCGGATAACGTTGCCCCCGCTCTGCTTGGTGGCATTGTTTTTGTCGGTGGTTTGACGGCGGATAAACTGGCGCCACTGCCTACGCCCAACGGACTGGTGCTGGCGCTAGTCACCCCTGATGTCGCCGTTCCCACTGTCGAAGCACGCGCCGTGCTGCCCAAGCAAGTTCCACTCAGCGAGATGGTCAAGCAAACGGCTGCCGTCGCTAAATTAATCTCGGCGTTGTACCGCAACGATCTTGAAGCACTCGGTCAGGCGGTAGAAGCCGACTGCATCATTGAGCCAGCACGTCGCCATCTGATGCCGGGGTTACTAGAGGTGCGTGAGGCAGCAAGGGCGCGCGGCGCGTTCGGCACGACGATAAGCGGCGCGGGACCAACGCTGTGCTCGATCTGCGACTCGGTGGCTACTGCACAACGTGTGATCGATGGTGTGGCATTAATTTATGCGCGCATGGGCTTGAATGCCGTCACACGGATCACCCGTCCTTCCATTGAAGGCGTTAAGGTCAAAGTGATCGAGTGACGACAGCACCGGATTGACCTGTTAGCGCCCGCTCATCTGCCTGACCAAGCGCTCAATGCGGACTAACCGACTGGCTACGCCTGCCTCAGCAGCCCACTGCATCAAAAACTGTGCCACATTCTGTACGGCGTCGCCCAAGATTATCGGGATCAACTTACCGACTCGTCGTTCCCACACGGCAGTGGTGCGCATCTCCTCGCTGTAATGCTGCGTCCATGCTGGCTTGCAGATCAGCGCGAAGTAGCTGTCTTTGGTGTAACGTGCCACCATATGGAAATGCGATTCTGTCGTTGAACCTTGCTGGATCGGCGGCTTGTAAGTCTGCGGTGCTTCGATGCGCGGCAAGATGCTCTTCACATGCTTCTCAAAATCAGTGTGAAAACCGAATGGTTGCGAATCTAGCCACGTGAAGTTTGCAGCGTGCATTGGCTGTGTCAGATCAGAGAGGTAATGCAGCGATAAGCCTAAGCAGTACCCCGCCGCCAACATCTCTCCACGTCGATACGCTCGCAGCGAGTCGCGGTAGTAACGACTCCCCTGACTTACGGCGGTCAGGTTGCGCTGACCAGCATAATTCGTGCGGGTATCCGGATCATAAAAGTGACTTCGCCACGTCGGGACAGGAACCACTTCTAGCACTGGATCATTGTATGGCGCACGCTTGTCAGCATCCCACAACGCTCGTACCAATGCGTCATGAAACTGCTTGTATTGTTCGGCATCTTCCGGCTTGATCAAGTGATGAAGCTGCCGACCCATCGTGCCCTGATCTTGGATCAGGGATGCCGCCGCACGCACTAGCCACAAATGTGTATTGCGTTCGATCTGGAAAGCGGCGGAGGCATCCTCCAGCCCGGTTGCTACTTGGAACTGTACTGCGACATTGTGATTAAAAGGCAGTCCCGCCTGTAGATCAACACGCAATCCGCTGCGACTGAATTTGACTGACATATGTTCGTCCCCCACAACTGCTACGTACGTATGGATCGCTAATGAGTGGTAATTGATAACTGGCACTCTCTAGGTAATACGGGGTTATGAATAAATAGTTGTAAAGTAACTAGTTATTGTATAACTATATGATTTGTATCGGCGCGATGTGATTACACTGCGAGGTGGCATCGAGAAATGTTTGATACAATTACAGGATAGGCAGATGAGTGATAGGCTCTGTAAATCGCTATCATGCAAGGTCAGTTCGCAGAATTGGCGGCTAACCTGCACCGGACGCAGACCGCGCAAACACCCACTGAAGTTATGGACTCGCTGTATAGTAGCTTGCAATTGCTACTTCCAGCGGCATCCATTGATTTGATTCTCCCCATCAACGACACAGAAATTTCTGGCTGGTCTACACTTCAGCAAACGGCATATCGCAGTGGACAGCCGCAGCAAAGTGAAGATGGCTGCCACCTTATTGTGCCACTGCTTGCCGTTGCCGAAGATATCCCCCGTGCGCTGCTGACTGCCAGCCAAGCCGCCGCCTTCACTATACAAGAAGTTGCCTTGCTCATCACGGCGGGAGGGATGGCAGCAAATCGTCTTAGCTATATGAATTGGGCACTGCCGCCTTTCTTGTATCGACAGATCGTAGATAACGCCAACGTTGCTATCGATGTGGTCGACAATGATGACAAACTCGTTTATATGAACGAAGCGGGTTTACAACTCTACAACTACTCTCGCCTCGATACACTCCTCGGTAAGCCGATCCGTCAGCTTTTCCATAAGAATATCGGTGACACCGAACAGCTCTCACTCGATCAAGAATTTGATGCGACTGACCGTTTCAGCCGCGACTTCACGCAGGTTGATGCCAACGGGCAGGAAATGCCGCTGCATCTGTTTGTGTTTGCCTTACGCAATCCCAACACAGGGGAAATCACACATCGCGGCGCAGTCAAGCTGAATTTGCAGGAGCAGTACGCGCTGCTCGATTCGCTAGAACAACAAGCGCGGCGTTTGCATGCAGCAGCCGAAGTCAGTCGTTTGGCGATCACCCATCAAGAGACCGACTCGATGCTCAAAATGGTGGGATCGCTGACGCTGAATTTGTTCGGCTATGAAGTGGTCACGCTCTCGCTGATCGAAGGGGATCGGCTTGTCTTAAAAGCATTGTTTACACGCACGGGCGGCAACATGTCCGGGCATCCCCGCCGCGATTTCCCCATTGACGATAGCAGTCTTGCGGGTTGGGTAGCACGGCACGGTGAACCTCTGTTAATTGATGACATTTCTCTAGAACCCCGCTTTCGTCCCGTTCCGGAAATTCCCAGCATCGGCTCATCGGTGGTGATCCCGCTGCGGATCGGTGGGCGTGTGATCGGTGCGATGAACCTCGGTTCGGCGCAGAAGCACGCCTTCACTGGAGGCGATGTAGAGACCTTTCAGGGCATCGCTGATCAATTGGCGGTGGCGATAGAAAACATGCGCCTGCTCTCTGCCGAACGGCGGCGCGTTCAAGAATTGAGCGTAGTCAACGAGATCAGCCGCTTATTGGTCGCCTCGTCTTACGACATCGAACCATTGTGGGCGCAAATCTACGAGCAAATCAGATCACTGTTCAATGTCTCTACCTTCTACGTGATGCTCTATGACACTGCCACTGACAGTTTGCGCTTCCGCTATCTGGTGGACATGGGTAAAGAAATCTCCTTCAACCAGTCGATCCCGGTTACTGGCTTGAGCGCGATGGTGATCCGCACAGGCAAGCCCGCCCGCATTGACGATTTATATACGCAGCAGGGCAAGCTCTCGGAAATGGGTGTCGCGCCGCTGCGCTTCAACAACGATCAAGGCTATACGCGCTCATGGCTTGGCGTGCCGCTGCGCGCCCGCGATGACTCGATCCTCGGTCTGATCAGCATCCAGAGCTACGAACCAGCGATGTTCAAGGAAAGCGATGAGCGCCTACTCAGCACCGTTGCCGCGCAAATCTCGCTGGCGCTGGAAAACACGCGGTTATTTGTCCGTCTTAGCTATACCGCGTCCAAACTAGAACAGCGCACCCGCCGCTTGGAAGAACTCTCACGCTTGGGCACGCTGCTCTCGTCGTCGCTGGATCGCAATGTGATCCTGACCAAAGCCGCCGAGCAGATCGTCGCCATGATGGATGTCGATCATTGTGGTATTGTGATCCTGCATCCAAGCAGCGATTACGGTGTAGTAGTGGCAGAATCACCCGCGCATAACACCTTGGGCACACAAATCCCCTTTAAGGGCAATCCAATTTATGAGATGCACAAGGCGCAAGATGTGGTGCTCTACGATACCTCGGTGGAAACGGGGCAATTGCGCGACATCTTGATCAGTCAGGGCGTCCATGCCATGCTGGTCATGCGCATGATGGGTAAGGACAGGCTGCTTGGCTCTATCGGGCTGGACATGATGGAGCACCGCCGCGAATTCACCGAAGAAGACCTCGATATTTTCCGCATCATCGTGACTCAAGTGGCGTTGGCGGTGGAAAACGCCGACCTTTACAGCAAGGCACTGGCAGCGAACGATTTGAAAAGTCAATTCCTCGCCACTATGAGCCATGAACTCCGCACACCAATGAACGCGATCATCGGCTACACCGAAATGGTACTCACCGGACTGTACGGCTCGCTTACGGATAAGCAGCGAGATCGCTTGCAGCGGGTCTACACCAACGGCAAAACCCTGCTCGACCTGATCAACGATGTGCTCGATCTCTCTAAGATCGAGTCCGGTCATATGCGCATGGACGTTGAGCAGACCGACATCGTACCGCTGGTGATCGCGGCTATCGGCAACATCGCGCCAATCGCTGAGGCGAAGAAACTCCGTATCTCCATTGAGATACCTGAAGGGGCAATGTTTATTCCCGCCGATCCTATGCGCTTCCGTCAGATTATGCTCAATCTGCTTAGTAACGCGGTCAAATTCACCCGCGAAGGCGGCATCACCATAAGCATCAACACCATCCGCAAACAGGGATCGCAGCGCCCGCCGGAAATGCCCGCCGCTGCTGAGATGGCGGATGGTGAATATCTGGCAGTCGCGGTGCAAGATACGGGGATCGGCATTGAGCCGGAGAATTTCGAAGTGATCTTCGATGCCTTCAGGCAAGTGGATGGCTCGACCATGCGCGAGTATCAAGGCACAGGCTTAGGGCTTTCGATCACGCGGCAGCTTGTGGAAATGCATCGCGGGCAAATCTGGGTGAAAAGCGAAGTTGGCAAAGGTTCGACCTTCACCGTCGTGCTGCCGATGCACTAGCTGATCAACAGGGTTGTTATTCTTGATCCAAACGCGTAGCGCGATGCAAACTGCGTAAGAAGTAATCAGGCGTATGCTCGGAGTCGAGCGAATAGTAGACCTGCCGCCCAGCCTTGCGCGCCTTAACCATGCCCCATGCCCGCAGCGCCCGCAGTTGATGCGACACGGCGGACTGCTCCATCTCCAGCATCAAGCGCAGATCGTTAACGCATAGCTCCGTATACGCCAACGCCGAGAGCAAACGTACCCGCGTTGGATCAGCCATCACTCGGAAGTGATGCGCCAGTTCCTCGGCGGTGGACGCATCTAGCAGTCCGGTGGTGGCGCGTTCAACATTATTCGGATCGGAAAAAGATGGGAAAGCGGTTGGGGTATTCGAATTCAGCGCAACCATGTGCTGTGTTAATCCCGACTTCTACTATCGGTTTGCGTTGGACCGTAGCAGGCAGCAGGGTAACTGGCTCCACAACAGTCCAGATGACGGTAGCAGAAATTCTGCCTGACTGTCAATAGGTCTGGAATTATTCTGACCAAAGTTTATCTAATTAGCCGGGTTGTTTCACTCAGCGATCAGCACTTAGATGCGCATATCTTTCGCCAGCGCTGCGGCTAGCTGTGCACAGATCAATTCGACCATCAGAGCGCTGTCCTGCTTGATCGATCCCGGCTCTTGGCGGCAGGCGAACATCACACCGAGGCGCATGGTGCTGCCGACAGGTACACAGACCGCCGTGCCGAATTTGCCCTTATCGATCAGGAAATGGCTCGGTTGATCGCCCGCCACGATGACGCGCGATTTTCCTGCCTGCGCTACCGAACCGATGATCGTCGTCGTATCCGCACGCGGCGGCATCAACGAGGTAATGTTGGGCGGTCCAGCTTGTGCGCCCAGCGAGAGCGTCGGCGGATCGCCGGGGTTGATGCTGAAGTAGGCGACGTAATCGAAACCGAGATCTTTGATCGCGGCGATGGCTGCTTGCTGCTTGGCGGGCGCTTTAGTCGCCTTGCGCAGCGCTTTGGCGAAATTCCGCACTTCCGGCAGCGCGCCAGCGGGCAGTGTGGCTAACCGTCGTTCTTCCGCCACACGCTTGATCTTCTTAATCAGATCGCCTTCTTTGAATGGCTCCGTCGTAACATCATCGGCACGCCCCGGCATGGCGAAGTCCGACTCCTCATCGACCAGAATGATCAGCAGCGCGGGGTACTGCTGCCGCACTTCCTTGATCAAGTTATAGACATCGCCCAACCCGCTATCGACCACGAACACATCTGTCGTGTCGTCATGATCGTTTAGATATGACGTTGCTGCTTCCAGCGAACTGACCACCGTTGCCTTCAGATGCGCCTCGGTAGACAACCCATCCTGAAAGCGGGTTGTCGCGGTGGGGCGAACGGCGGCGAGTACGCGGATGCTAGTAAGTTCCATGCTAACCATATCGTGAATCTCATCAATTAACCTGTGCAATTATGACGCAGAAATAAGCTATCACAAGTCTCAGGTTTGATTCATACTATTCTCTTAGTCGCTACTTAGCAAACTCACACACCGGGAATGGAATCGTAGACGATTGCGCCACTCTTGATCACCACGCCCGCCATATTGGTTCCAAATCGATACGGCAGATGGCGGTAATCTGGCACGTCCCAGATCACTAGATCCGCGCGGCGATCTGCTTCGATGCTGCCCGCCACGAATCCCTGATCCACTGCAAATGCCGCGTTGATCGTCGCTGCACACAACGCCTGTGCAGGAGTCATCCGCAGTTGACGGCACGCCAGCGCCAGCGTGAACTGCATATTCTCGCACCACGCCGTACCCGGATTGCAATCCGATCCGAGCGCGACGATAGCATTAGTCTGCAACAACAAGGGCAGCGGCGCGGTGTTGGCGATCCCCAAGCCGAACGGCGTAGCGGGCATCAGCACGGCGATGGTATCCGACATGCCCAAACGTTCGGCATCTTCCGGTGTCGTCGCCAGCAGATGATCGACGGATCGCGCACCCATCTCAATCGCCAGTTCTACGCCGCCGAGTGAGGCAAATTCATCCGCGTGCAAGCGCAGCGATAATCCGGCTCGACGTGCCACCTCAAAAATGCGCCGCGTCTGCTCCAGCGAGAACGCGCCTTCCTCACAGAAAACATCGCAATAAACCGCGTCGGGCCAGTGTTCTTCCTTCCACGACGCCACCAGCGGGATCATCTGATCCGTCACCAGCGCCACGTAGCCGTCAGGATCATCGGCGAATTCCGGCGGGATCGCGTGTGCGCCTAGGAACGTCGGCACGATATCCAGTGGATGCTCCACATCCAACAGCGCGATAGCGTTGAGCAGCGCCATCTCCGTTTCCACGTTTAAGCCGTAGCCTGTTTTGATCTCCATCGTGGTCGTGCCGTGCTGCATCGCTCTGGTCAGGCGGAGTTTCGCCGCTTCCACTAGATCAGCGACGCTGGCGGCGCGAGTAAGCTGCACCGTGCGATTGATCCCGCCGCCAGCCGCCATGATCTCCTGATAGCTGACGCCCTGTAAACGCTGCTCGAACTCGTCGGCGCGATCTCCCATCCACACCGCATGAGTGTGCGGATCGATCAGCCCCGGCGTGACCAAACGCCCGCGCGCAGAGATCACCCGATCCGCGTGATAGTTGTCGAGGATTTCTTCCCGCGTTCCGGCATTGACGATCTTGCCTTCGCTGATCGCCACCGCCGCATTAGTGATGATGCCGAGTTCGCCAAGCTGCGATCCGCGCTGTGGTCCGCCATCTTGTGTGGGAATGGTGCAAAGCTGACCGATCTCATCAACGATCAGGGAGACAGAAGTGGGCATACCTCAACACTCCGCATTGTGCATTCGTGAAAGCAACAACGCAGAAATTGTACTCGCTTCCGCCACGTCGGGTTAGTTATCTGATCCGATCAGGTTGAGTTTGGCTGTACTTCCACCGTCGCCTTTGATCGCTGTCTTAAGGTGAGGATAACGGCAATGACTAAGGCTACGAGCGACCAACTGACTATTTCTAGCCCTAGAGTGAACGATCCGTCAAATAAGATCGCTGTGAAGCCAATAACCGCTAAAACGATCCAGATCAGAAGCAGTTGAATGAGCTTACGTAGGCGGCTAATGTGTTGCCGGAGAAATGCCATCCATCCGATGACAACGATATCAGCGGCAATAGCGAATCCAACTAGGTAAGGTAAAGTTCTCCAACTAGGATTCGTGATCACATATCCTAGAAATTTGCTCGGCGAAATGAATGTGGTCAAACAATAGCCAGAGTTGCAGTAGTCACGTTGCTGATAAGTAAGGAACAGCCAATTACCTTCTCTGGCGAAATCTTGATAACTACATTCGGTAATGTTGTTCTGACGTTCGACTAATTCTGCTTCGCGTTGTGTGGAATACAACTCGATCCGTTGATTTACCCTTTTCACTTCACCATTGAGCCAACGACGGTAATAAGGCTCAAAGATAGTTTTCAACGCTGTAACATTCGCTACCCCACAATATGGAGTTAGCTCGTCAAGTTTTTTTGAGGCTACCTGTAATTCTTGATCTACATTTTGACTTGGACTGACAAAGCGATCAGTTGGTACATACACTGACCAGCCGCCGCAGGTGATGTAAATAGTTGGTTGCATAGCTTGGCACGCCCCAACAGGCGTTGGCAGCAGGATGATCAAGGCGA
>JAHBVK010000034.1 GCA_019637555.1 Anaerolineae bacterium | reverse complement strand
AATACCCAACCTTGCTGCGACGAGGATAAAGCGATCACGATCCATGGATATAGAGCACTGCGTCCAGTCACGGGATATGCCGTGCCTGCCGTGATCTCTGCAATCACCGGATAGTCCAGACTTGGACCAGTACGGACATTCGCTTGTATTACCGCTTCCGCCGTAACTGCTTCCTGCCCGACGGCGATGAACATCGTGCTGAAAATGAATATAAAGATGGTGACAAAGGCTAATCTGAGGCTGCGTTGAGCTAGAGACATGGCGCGACTTACAATACTCCATCTTATCGAGGGCACGCAGATTATAGCGATGCTGTAGAAAATGAAACGTCACGACGGCAAAGCGTCAATTAGTCGTCATTCTCCTGTGGTAAAGTGTGATTCAGCTTACGCGAAAAACGCCGTAATTGGTGTTGCTAACTGAATCCTCAATCTGCGCATTCGTCAATCCGCCGTCCCGTCGGATCGCCCACAGAGACACCAACCACGAGCCGATCATGATCGCGCTAAGCAGCAGTGAGATACCCGTAATACCCGGCAGTGCATTCAGGTGGACGCCTTGCGTGCGGTAGTGCAGTGGATTAATGAGCTGCACTAGTCCCGCCATGCCGCCATCAGCAATAGTGAACGGGCTGAAGCGCAAATACCGACCGAACCATGAATCGCCCACCTCGTAGATCGCGAAACCGATGAAAATGGCGATTGGGATAAAACGGGCGCTAATTGCCAAAATGGCGGCGCTTATGGGACGGCGCGTGACTGCGCTAGCGGCTAGACCAAGAGAGACACAAGCGATAACCTCGATCACCGTCAGCGCAATGGTCAGGGCAGGCGCGATGAGCCACGCCCACGGCAGCCAGTCAACCGCGCCGCAAGAATAGCTGCCACCATAAGACATCGAATTGCTGACCGCATAGGTGGCACATCGTTGAGCGAATCGCTGAACATAAAAGTACGAGAGTAGTGGCAGCATCATCGCACGCAGCGTCGCTAATAGGAGCATCCACGGCATAACAGTACGCAGTGCCGCGAACAGCTTGCCAGCCAAGATTTGCTGACTGCTGATGCCTGTTAGCACTAGTGTTTCCCACGTCTGCCCGACGTGTTCACGGCTGATCACAGTGACGCCAGCGATGATCGAGCGCACAGCAACCACCGCATGAACGATCCACGCACCGAGCAAGGTGAATAAAGTCACCGATCCGCGCGCACCGCGATAAGACGAGGCTGTGATGCCGGAGTTCATCAAATAGAGGGTGAACAGCACTGTACCTGCCGCCAACACGGCAGCGCAAGGCAGTTCCCAACGTTTCCATAGATTTGCGGTGCGGCGGAAGTAGTTAGCCTCTTGCCAGAATACGGGGTTGTATCCTCGCAAACGTGCCATCCAAGTGGTGATAGCCGTCATATCAACGCTCCCCATCAGTACCAGCGCCAACGGGTTTGTCCGATTATAATGGAGAAGCGTAGAAAACTTTCTGAAAGATTGCTGAACCTACGAAGCTAGACTCTTATATATATTGAGGTACTGCTCCGCCATGCGCGGGATGCTGTACTGTTGGATAGCTTGCAACGCCTGCACTCCCATCGCCTGCCGTGCCGGATCATCACGCAACAACTGCACAATCCGATCTGTGAGCAGAGTGGGATCCAGCGGCACGACATAACCTGTACTGCCATCCTTGATCAAGGTGCGGCAATCTCCCGTATCAGTTAGCACACAGGGTAAACCGGTAGCCATCGCTTCCATCGCAGCGTTGGGAGTGCCTTCGTTGCGACTGGTCATCACGAACAGATCGCAGGCATGTAGGATGTCGGGTATGTCGGTGCGTTCGCCCATGAAAATGAGCCGATCCGCCAAGCCAAGTTGTTCGCTCAATGCCCGTACTTCTTGCAGCAAACGCCCTCTACCGACGTGTAAGAAACGTGCCTCTGGGTACTGATCCATCACCGCTTTGGCGACAGCGACGTAAACTTCTGGCGCTTTCTTAGGAAGTAGACTACCGACATTGATCACAATCTTTTTGTCACGCCATGATTCGGGCAGCATACCGCGCGGTTGTGTCCTATTGGCGGCAGGCTGAAAGCGACTCAGATCGATGCCGTTGGGGATGTAATGGACTCTGCTTGGCGCTAAGTTTTCTTGCTCGATCAGAAATTGACGTGACGCTTCCGCATTGGCGATCACGGCGGAAACGCGCGAGTTGAGAATGTAGCGCTTTAGCAAGCGATACCAGCGCGGATCAGCTTGAGGATGACGCCGCTCACCAATTACTACGTACTTCTGACCTGCTAGAATGCAGGCGATCCGCCCATAGATTCCCGAAGGCGTATCGGTGAACAAATGCACAATGCTCGGCTTTTCGCGGCGGATTAATGCCGTTAATATCCTGATGCGCCCAAAGTCGAAGCTGCCTCGCCGTGGGATTTCCACTACCTGATGACCGAGCGCACGCATTGGCTCTGTCCAATAGGTATCAGGATGATCTTTTTCCAGCGATACCACGATAGCTGGATCAGGCAATTGTTGTAACAGGTAATAGAGTTGTTGTTCCGCACCGCCGCGCCGTAGTTGCCCGATGATATACAGCAGTTTGAGGCTGCTCATTCGCGTTCCCCAACGATGTCTTTTAGTGATTGTTCCACTAGTACGCGGCGCTTATTGACCAGATCCTCTACCATCATGATCACCTGTGCTGGATTACCAGCTACTACTGATCCCGCTGGCACGTCCCGCGTTACCACCGCACCCGCACCTACGATAGAACCACGTCCCACCCGCACACCCATCAAGATAATCGCGCCGTGTCCGATAAAGCAATCATCTTCTATCGTAACCATTTGCTTGAGTGATGATTTCAAGCCTAACTGCCGATTTGTAGAGGCATCATGTCCTAAGATCGTGCAACCCGTCAGCACACAGTTTTTGCCGATCACGATTGGATCCGCGCCACCGCGCCCTAACTGTACGTTGCGGTAGATACTTGTTCCCTCGCCTACGGATACACCTAAATTGCGCCACACTTGAGCAATTGCCAGCGGATCGGAAAGGACAAGCCGATACAAACGCAAAAATCGTCGCTGCCAGTTATGTACCATCGGTTAACGTTCTTCACCCCAGAAGCGCTTTGTTAATTCACGACGTAGATCTGCTCGATTGTCAGACTCGATAGGGATCATCTTTTCTTGATAACGCTCGATATATTCCTCAAGCGAACAGATGTGGCGCGCTGGTACACCTGCCACCACCGTAGAGGGCGGCACATCCTGATTAACTACCGAACCGACGCCAACAATACTGTTTGGTCCGATGGTTACTCCCGGCATAATAATGCTGTTTACACCAATGAAGCATTCATCGTGAATGATGATGGGAGCAAAGCGATTGCCGTAACGTGAAGAACCGCTTAGCTGATCCCGGAACAGTCGACTCGCACCGTCGTGAGTGAGCAGCATCACGCCTTTGGTGATCGTCACGCGGTTGCCGATCTGGATTAGCCACGGCTCACGCCCAAAATCGTAGATCGTATTCAGGATGGCGCAGCCCTTACCGATACGCATCCCTTGCCGCCTCAAGTAACGAACCGGGTCTGAACGGCAGATCAGATAATATTCAATCAGAAAGCGGAGTTTTCCCGTAATCTTCGCGAGTAAGGTATGAGTTTGAGGATCAGGGGAAACACTTTTGATGTTAGCTGTTTTATCCATCAACTACTTTGACGCCGTTTCAATGTGAACTGCGCATTGAACACAAATCATAGCGCAAAACCAGATAAACTTGCCTTGACTACCTGTCTACGCCTACTTGCTTTCAGGCAAAAAGGTGATGCCGTACCTCTCGGCAATCAGACCGCGTTGCTCTTGCGTTACCGTGTGATACTCTGCTAGGAACTCCTCCAGCATTGCTGGTGTAGTGATCATTAGCACTGTTGCTTCGTCACCCACAACATCCCATGAATGCGGTACGCCTCGCGGCAGGAAAACGAAAGATCGTGCGCCAGCCTCAAACTGATCCTCACCACACCGCACAGTGATAATACCCTCAACAACATAGAAGTACTCATCTTCGCGAGTGTGAACATGTAACGGCGCACCGCCCGTTGTCTTCGACTCGATCAGCGTCAACATACCATTAGTGGATTGCTTGGCAGCTTTCACGTCCGAGCCAAACCCCGGAACACCTTCTCCATCCTTCAACACATAGCCTTTCACGTTGCCTATCATTTTGCTACTCCATAATCGCGAACGGATGTGCTAAGCAGGCATTCTACCAAATTCTTGACAACTTCCAGAATCTCACTATCATCTTCATCAAAGAAGTTTTGTTATGCAGAAAATGAGAACGTTCCCATTTACTAATTATTTGAGGATTTTGCAATGAACCCTTCCCGCGTCCTAACTGAAATCTTCCACTACAACTGCCGTACTATTTCGACCTAACTTAACGAATGAACGGAGAAAGCATTCGTTCATTTGCTATGTACTTAATGAGAACGTTCTCATTATCCTATAAACAGGAGTAGTCTGTGTCCGATCACGCTGTACAAACCACTATTGCGCAGGGTAGCAACCCACCTATCCACGAGACGGAAGCCGCCTCGCCAGCGCGTGTTCACGTGGCCGAGCGTGCCGTAGGCTGTATGGTGGGGCTGGCAGTCGGGGACGCTATCGGGGATCTAGGGCGCAGCGATCTCTACCGACAGCGCTATGGCATCATCACCGAACTATATGAGGGCGCGAAGAGCACCGATGACACCGAATTTGCCGTACTGACCGCGCAGACCCTGATTGACAATGGCGGTGAGCTTACACTGGATCGATTGGTGGAGTCGTGGCGCAAATACATCCTCGGACAGGGCGGAATGGGCACACGCGGGGGTAAACCGCTATATGGCGCTGTCGCCAATCTGGAACGCGGAATGCTGCCGCCGCTCTCAGGCATTGATAACGTTGCTAACGATGATGATGGTGCGGCGATGCGCATCGCGCCCATCGGCATCCTCTGCGCTGGCAATCCGCAGCGCGCCGCGCAGCTCGCTGAGATCGAATCCTGCATCAGCCACGCTCGCGATGGCATCTGGGGTGCACAGGCTGTTGCTGCCAGCGTTGCCGTCGCTATGGTCAGTGAACCCACCGGATCAGGTATCGCCAGTGCTATCGTCGCTGCAGGCGTTGCCCACGTTCCCGCCGATAGTTGGCTTGGGCGGGCGATGGAGCGCACGCTGGATACTTGCCACCGTGCTGGCACGATAGAAGCGGCTTGGGAAGAACTGCACAATTCCTTGTGGACAGCTTCGCACTCATCGGTTGCCGAGGCATTACCACAGGCTTACGCCATATTCCAACTAACAGGAGGTGATTTTCGCAAAGGGATGTTCTGGGCTGCTAACTTCGGGCGCGATGCTGATACCATTAGCGCCATCGTCGGTGCGCTTTGCGGTGCGCTGCACGGCGAACGCATCATCCCTGCCACGTGGCAGGAAAAGGTCAGACGCCCAGCCGGGGTTTGTCTCAAGTTTGCCGCAGAAATCGACATTCCTGAGCAGGCGCGCAAGCTGGCAACATTGATCTGATCGTTTTGGTTGCAAATACAAGGTTGATTAAGGAGTAGCCATTATGTTACGGAGAAAGAAACTGCTCATCACGCTGTTGGTCGCCCTGATGCTGCTGGGCACAGCAGGTTTGAGCATGCCCGCAAAAGCGGATGATGTTGTCCTCGAGTGGTGGACAGTCGACTCAGAAGAATACTCGGAAGCGGCACAGCGGGCGATGGCAGCGCAGTTCGAGGCTGAAAACCCCGGTATCAAGGTGAATGTTACCGTCCTGCCGGAAAGCGGCTTCACTGATAAGATGACGACCACGCTCGGCGCTGGCGAAGGCGCTCCCGATGTCGCCTTCTTCTGGGACAACAACTGGTTCCCGCAGGCGCTTGATCTGACCTCCTATCTGGAAAATGATCCCAATGTCAAGCGTGACACCTATCTACCCGGATTCTTCGATACCCGCGCTGTTTGGCAGGGTAAGGTCGTTGGTCTGCCGCTGGGCGTCGGCGCGAACTTCGTGATGTACAACAAAGATCTGTTCGACGCGGCAGGCATCGCCTACCCGACGGCGGATTGGACTGCTGATGAGTACATCGAGCTGGCGACCAAACTGAACGCACCTGATCAGAAGCGTTGGGGCGGTGATCGTCCGCGTGGTCCGTTCCGCGCCATCTTCAATAACTACGGCGCTTTCCCCTACAGCGAAGATAGCAAGACAGTAGAAGGTTACCTGAATGGTGAAGCCTCCGTTGCCGCCTACACATGGCTGTGGGATCTGGTCAACTCCGGCGCTACCCCGACCCCTGCTGATCTGGAAGTCCTTAGCAAGGAAGGCACTGGTCCAATCGATCTGTTCCTCGCTGGTCGTTTGGCGATGGCGACACTGAATCAGGGTCACATGCTCAACGCGATCAAGGCTGGCATCAACTTCGGTATCGTGCCCGAACCCAAAGGTCCGGGTGCAGATCGCTATGTCAATGCATGGTCGCTGACGGTCTCCATCTGGCAAGGCTCCAAGCATCCCGATGAAGCGTGGAAGTTCCTCAGCTACTGGGCAGGACCGGGTGGTCAGAAGTTCCTGATGGACAACGCCAACTTAATTCCGTCGATCCCCTCGGTGCTGGAGAGCTTCAAGGATGCTGATAAGGACTATGCACAGGCATTCTTTGAGACGCTCAAGTTGAAGCAGGTTGCCTCATGGGATATCGAGCATCCTTGCAAGAGTACCGTGTTGCGCGCCGCTGTCGAGGTCTGGGACTTGATCAACCTCGGTGAGATCGGACGCGACGAGATCAAGGCAAAGCTGGATAGCTTGGTTGCTCCCGCGCAAGCCGCACTGGATGAGTGCGTTGCTCGTCTCGGTGGCTGATCCTTAGTTTCCGAATAATCAAGCGCAGAGCAGTAATACTGCTCTGCGCTTGATCTAGTCGCAAGTAGTGGGAAGGAACAGCAATGTTCGCAACGTGGCGCAGAATGACCCCGATGGCGCGTCGGGAAGCGGTGGAAGGCTATGTCAGTCTAATTCCTTGGGTGATCGGCTTCGCCGCCTTCACTGCGCTGCCGATCATCTATTCCATCATCGCCAGCCTAACGCAGTGGACGGGCACAACTGCCCCCAAGTTCATCGGACTCGATAATTACGTGCGCATGTTTACCCGTGATCCGCTGTTCTATGATTCGCTGCGGGCGACATTGGGCTTCGTGGTGCTGTCGCTGCCTCTCAAATTGGTTTTGGGACTCGGCTTGGCACTGCTGCTTAACCTCAAAATCCCCGGCATGAATTTCTACCGTACGGTCTTTTATATCCCTGCGGTGATCTCCGGTGTGGCGGTATCACTGATGTGGATCTGGCTGCTGCAGCCGGATACTGGACTTGTCAATACACTGCTCGGCTACATCGGCATTCAAGGACCCAAATGGTTCTGGGATCGCCACTGGGCGCTGCCCTCTGTGGCACTGATGAGTGTCTGGCGCGTCGGTGGCGCGGCGATTATTTATCTTGCTGGGCTGCAAAATATCCCTGTCCAATTGTATGAAGCGGCATCTATTGACGGCGCTAGCGCATGGCGACGTTTCTGGCGCATCACCATCCCACTGCTAACACCAACTATTTTCTTTCAACTGATTATTGAACTGATTGATTCTTTCAAAGTGTTCACCGAAGCTTTCGTGATCACCAACGGTGGACCGCTGCATGCTACTTACTTCTACTTACTGTACTTCTACGACGAAGCCTTCAGGAATGCCAATCGCGGTTATGCCTCGGCGCTGGCATTAGTCCTGACGCTGATCATCTTGGTTACGACAGCGTTCGTTAATTACACCAGCAAGCGTTGGGTTTACTACGAAACTGATTAAGTTAATGACGGAGCAAGCTGATGCAGGCTGAACTGGCGACAAGGTTGACTGGCGACAATTTGGAGAAGCACACCAGATCGTCAGCGCCGCGCAAATACACTGTAGGGCGCATTATCGGCTATGCCCTTATCTACGCGCTGCTGACTGTTACAGCACTCGTATTCATGATCCCGCTGTTGTGGATGTTCTCCACCTCGCTCAAGTCACGACAAGAGATCTTTGCGTGGCCTCTCGTGATCATCCCGCATCAGCCCCTATGGTCGAATTATGCCGATGCCTTCTCAAAATACCCGTTGTTGCAGTTTATGCTCAACAGTTTGTTTCTGGTCATCGGCAACACCGTCGGTTACCTGATCTCCGTGCCGATCATTGCCTACGGTTTTGCGCGCTTACGCTTCCCCGGCAAGTCGATTCTATTCTTGCTGATGCTCAGCACGTTGATGATCCCCGGTCAGATCAAGCTAATCCCACTGTATCAACTGTACTCGCGCTTGGGCATGATCAATACCTACTATCCACTGATTCTGCCGTCGTTCTTCGGTGAAGCGTTCTTCATCTTCCTGATGATCCAGTATATGCGCACCATCCCGCGCGATCTGGATGAAGCGGCGCGTATTGACGGCGCAGGCACATGGACAATCCTCTACCGTGTGCTGCTGCCATTATGCCGTCCGCCGTTGACCGTTATGTGCGTGTTTACCTTCCTGTGGACGTGGAATGACTTCCTGCATCCAATCATTTACCTCAGCCGCTTTGAGTCGTATCCGGTATCGGTGGGCTTGGCATTCTTTCAGGGACGCTACGGCGTCGAGTGGAATCTGTTCATGGCGGCAACGTTGGTTAGCATCGCACCAGTGCTGATCCTCTACTTCTTCGCGCAGCGCCATCTGATTGGTGGACTGTCTGCGGTGGCGGTGAAAGGCTAATGACTGCGATGACTGCCGATCTCAAACAGCGTGCGCGCGGATCGCTGCTTGGTGTGGCGATTGGCGACGCGATGGGTGCGCCATGCGAAGGCATGACTTCACAGGCGATTCGTGAAAAGTATGGCGTGATCACCGACTTTCTCAGTCAGGACGCAGTAGGTACGGACGATACCGATTTCACGCTGTTCAACGCCCACATTCTGCTCACGCACGGTGTCAGCGTGACGCCGGAACAGGTGGAAAACGAATGGCACGACAAGCTGCTCAGTGGCAAGTACTACTATCGCCCCGGCGGTTTCAGCGATGTGATCTCCACGCGCAATCTGGCGGCGGGACTGCACACACCGCAGTCAGGATCGTTCAACCATCAAATGTGGAGTGATGGCGTGGCAATGGCAATCAGTGCGGCGGGCATTGCTAGTGCAGGTGATCCACAGCAAGCTGCACGTATTGCCAGTGTGCTCGGCGGTATCTCCAACGGACGCGATGGTATCTACGCTGCGCAGGCTGTCGCCGCCGCCATTAGCGTTGGCATGGTTGGCGCATCCGTCACCGAGATGTTTCAGGCTGCACTACATGCCGCACCAACCGATTGCTGGACGAGGCGAGCAATGCAGCGCATCGCACTACTAGACTTGACCAACTGTGACACCGATATCGCGCTTCAGCGGATTGAGGAAAATCTCGTCGTATCGTGGTGGTATTGGGCTGATCTGGTGACCGAAGCCGTCCCCGTCGCTTTTGCTGTCTTCCTAGCGAGTGCTGGCGGTTTTGCCAGAGCGGTGCCAATGGGTGTACGCATCGGGCGAGATGCCGATACCATTGCCGCGATTGTGGGCAGCTTGTGCGGCGTCTACGGTGGAGTAGACGCTATTCCTGAAGCGTGGCAGCGCCGCGTACAGGCATCGACAGGGAAATGCATCGGCTTTGTAGGAGGGCAAGTGATCGCTGAAGTAGCGGATCGGTTAGTGGATCAGCTGGCGGCGCGGAGCGTTGTATCATGACAGACCGCTTCTATGGCGCACTGTTCGGTCTGGCTTACGGCGATGCGATCAGCTTTCCGGCGTTGTTTCATCGCTTCCAAGCGCCTGCGATCCCGCGTAAACGGCACAACACGCTGTGGCAGACCAACCAAACACATGACTCCACCAATATTGCGCGGCTGATGCTGCCTTTCACTCATCGCCTGTCAGCAGACCTCTTAGAACCGTGCCCCACTTACAACACCGAATTTGCCATGCTTACGCTGAAGGCGTTGATCGAGGAAACAGGAGCAGTCTCGCCACGGACGTTCCTCTCCATCTGGCAGCGCGAAGTTGTGCCCAACGCTGCCCAAGTGCGCAGCAGTTTTTCCGAACGTGCGGCGATTGAAAACTTGAAGCGCGGCTTACTGCCGCCTGCAACGGGTAACGATAATCCGCTGCACTATGAGGACTGCGCTGCGATCCGTGCCGTGTCCATTGGCTTGTATGCGGCTGGCGATCCAGATCGCGCAGTGGAGATCGCGGAGTGGGACGCGCAGATTTCGCAGGCGGAAGATGGCATTTATGCGGCAAAGGCGATGGCGGCGACTATCTCGGTGTTAGCGGCTGGCAAACCAGTGACTGAAGCGATTGCGCGTGGACGGCAGGAATTCCCGAAGGGATCGTGGATTACGCAGGTCGATAGCGTCGCTCAACAATGTGCGGCGGAAGTGTCCATGCCCGCGGATCTGGTGTTACTACTATCGCGTCGGGTGATCAATACCGTCTACTCCTACGGTAACGCCGCACCGGAGACGATCCCCGCCGCCTTCGTCCTAGCGGAGAAATGTGCTGGCGATTTGAAGCTTGCCTGTGCTTTTGCCAACCAGATCGCTAAATCGGCGGATTCGCTGCCCGCGCTGGTTGGTGCGATCTGCGGTTGCCATCAAGGGGATCAAGCGGTCACTTTGTTGTGGCGCGAAGCACTGAATACGCTGCGAGGGCTGTGCTTGCCCTTCATGGCAGGAATCACTATCACCGAATACGTAGATCGGTTACGGGCGCGGCATCGACAGGAGACGATTTCGGCGCAACAGCACCGAACTTAATGTGTGCAGTAGTCGAGCATCTGGTGGAAACAGCTATAGCAATGGCAACAGCAATAGAGAGCAAGCTCACGAGTGTACTACTATCCCATTGAGTTCGGTGCTGTTGCGCCGGGCGGTTCTCATAACAAAATCGGGTTGTCCTGATGGCAAAACTATTCGAGTACCAGAGTAAGCAGATACTACGCAAAGCAGGAATTGCCACACCTAAAGGCGGCGCGGTAGAAACCGCTGGCGAAGCCCGTGCGATGGCGACGGGGATCGGCGGTGCGGTGGTAGTCAAGGCGCAGGTGTGGACGACCAGCCGCGCGGCGAAGGGCTTGATCCGCTTTGCTGACACGTCCGACGAAGCCGCCGATCATGCCGCTGCATTGTTGGCTGAAACCGCAACATCGGGCTTAGTGAATCGCGTCTTGGTCGAGGAAAAGGTCGGTATCGAGCGTGAGTTCTATATCGGGCTGATCATCGACGATCATGCCCGCGCTCCCGTGTTGATCTTCAGCGGCGTCGGTGGCAGCGGCATTGAGGAGATCGCCCACCAGCATCCCGATCAGGTGGTGCGGCACACCATCGACATTCGCACCGGTCTGCGGGAGTTCGAGGCGCGGGATATTTGCGCTCAGGCGGGGATCAACGGCAAGCTGATGCTCTCGCTTAGCGCGTTAATGCTGCAATTCTACGAGGCAGCACGCGGCGCAGAAGCACGCTCGGCGGAGATCAATCCGCTAGCGCTGACGACGAAGGGCGATCTGCTGGCGCTGGATGGTCGCTTCACCATTGACGATTACGCGGTATTCCGTCACCCCGAATTGGGCATCGACATTGCCCGCGAGTTTGACCGCGCTCCGACTCAGCTAGAGCGCGTTGCGTGGAACATCGAGAAGGGCGACTATCGCGGTACGTTCTACTTCGCACAGATGGATACCGACTTCCACAGGGGCGAGAAAGTTATCGGCTTTCATGGCAATGGTGGCGGCGGCGCGATGATCAACATGGATGCGCTGCTGCGGCATGGCTTTCGCATCGCTGACTTCGTGGATACTAGCGGCAATCCGCCCGCTAGCAAAGTCTACCGCGCGGCGCGGCTGATCCTCAGCCAGCAGGGGATCGATGGCTACTTCATGGGCGGCAGCGGTGTCGCCAGTCAGGAGCAGTTCAATTCGGCACGCGGACTGGTCAAGGCGTTCATGGACGCGCAGTTGAACGTTCCAGCAGTGATCCGCATCGGCGGCAATGGCGAGGATCAAGCAATTGCCATCTTGCAGCGTGCCAACGGCGAATTCCCCGCGCCAGTTGAGGCATACGGACGCGATACCACCTCCGATAGCTGCGTGGGACGGCTTGAGTCGCTGGTCAGCAGCTATCAGTCAGTGGACGAGATCAAGCCGCGACCAGCGCAGCCAGCCGCCGAGCCGTACACCTTCGAGACGATCACCGGCGGCACGATCACCTACGACTACGCTGTCTGCCGTACATGTGAGACGAAAGCGTGCATCGACTCCTGCGATCCCAAGATACTGTCGCTGGATGGGGATGTGCCTAAGCTGAACATCACACGGGAGGAGGCGAAGCGAGGCGGATGTACGGAGTGCCTCGCTTGTGAGGTGGAGTGCCACTTCAGGGGTAATCGCGGGGGTAGGATCACACTGCCAATCACGGGATTAGTGTGATGGAAAAGTCCCTGAAGTTCGCAGGGAATACAGGGCGGTTTCAGGCAATTTGTTGGCGAAGTTTTGGAAAACGGTTGAAAAAGGGTAAGTAGGTTTTGTATTTGTCCAGTATTCGCCGTCATGATGGGCAAAACCGCGATTGTTGGTGGGTTTGTAACCGATTTCCAAATTTTGCCTACCAAGTGCCATTTTTTTGCCATTTTCCCCATTAAAAAAATGGCAAATATTCCCCGCTTTGGCGGCTTTCGATTCTAACTTTGGGAGGGCGCACAGATGGCGATCCTGATTGACGAGACCAAGCGCGTGCTGGTGCAAGGCATCACCGGACGCGAGGGCATGACGCGCACGCGACTGATGAAGGGCTACGGCACACAAGTGGTCGCTGGCGTGACGCCCGGACGCGGTGGCAGTCAGGCGGAAGGGGTGCCGGTGTTCGATACCGTGCGCGAAGCTGCCCGCAGCGTCGGTCAGATCGACGTGAGCGTGATCTTCGTACCGGCGCCATTGGTCAAGCCCGCCGCGCTGGAAGCCATAGAAGCGGGGATCAAGCTGTTGGTGATCGTGCCGGATCGTGTCCCCATCTATGACGTGCTGGAGATCGCAGCAGCGGCAGAGCAGCACGGTGCGAACTTTCTGGGACCGAATACGCTCGGCGTCCTCAGTCCGAATCGCGGCGTCTTGGGCATGATGGGCGGTCAGGCTGCCAGCGCCAAAGAATGGTTCATCCCCGGTCCGGTGGGCATCACCAGCCGCAGCGGTGGGATCACCACCAGCATGGCGTACTATCTGGCGAAGCAGGGAATTGGCTGCACGACGGTGGCGCACGTCGGCGGCGATGCGGTGATCGGTTTGCCACACGCCGACATGCTGCGTCGCTTCGAGCAAGACGAGGATACGCGCCTAGTCGTCATGTACGGCGAGATCGGCACTTCGCAGGAAGAAGACGCGGCGGCGCTGATCGAGCAAGGCGGCTTCACCAAGCCGTTAGTGGCGTGCATCGGTGGCAAGGCGGCTAAACGGGGCACACGCTTCAGTCACGCCGGAGCGATCATCGAAGGGGATCGCGGTACGTATGAGGGCAAGGTCAAGCGGCTGCAAGAGGTCGGCGCAACGCTGGTCGATTCGTTCGCTGACATCCCCCGCGTGACGGCGGAAGTCCTGAGCAAGCTCGAAGCGCGACCCAAAGTAGTTACGAATGTGAAGCCCGAAGCACCAGCAGCACCAGCGACTAATGGCAAACACGAACCAGAAGCCGATAAGCTGCATTGGAAAACTGCCGTCTCCGAAGTGCATCCGAACGAGATTCGGCTGCGCGGCTATCGGATCGATGAACTGATGGGCCGTCTCACCTTCAGCCAGACAATCTATCTGGCGCTGACGGGGCAAAAACCATCGCCAGAAGTGGGACAACTGCTCGACGCGATGTTCGTCGCCAGCATCGATCACGGTGCGACTCCGCCCTCGACATTAGCGGCACGCACGGCAGCAAGTACAGGCGCTCCTTTCAACGCGGCGCTTGCCGTCGGCTTGTTGAGCATTAATCAGCATCATGGCGGCGCGATTCAGGCATGTATGGAGATGATCCAAGAGGTTGTCCGCCGCGCCGACTCCGAACACGCCGGATCGATGGAGGCATCCGCAGCGGCGTTAGTGGCAGCCTACAAGCAGCAGAAGAAACGCCTGCCGGGATTCGGTCATCGCGTCCACACTAATGATCCGCGCACCAAGCGGCTGCTGGAAATGGCGGATCAATCCAAGCTGGCGGGATCGGGTGTGGCGGCGGTGAGGGCGCTAGAGGCGGCATTAGCACAGCAAGGCAGTTCCCCGCTGCCGATCAACGTGGACGGCGCGATGGCGGCGCTGCTGCTCGACCTGAATATCCCCGTGGAGTTGGGCAACACCTTCTTCATGATCGCGCGTGTACCGGGCTTGGTAGCGCAGGTGCATGAGGAGAAAACCCGCGAACGCCCGATGCGTCAGATTCATCCTAGCGATCACGAATACGACGGCGAACCACCGCGATAGGTCTATATTCACGGCAATAAATTGCCGTGCTGAACGAACGAAGTCCCTGCGGGACTCAATCAACAGGCTGTTTAGATCATACTTGCTGAAATGAGTTGTACCGAAAAGGTACAGCTCGTTTCGTTTATGCTTGCTTGATGTTTCGGCAAAATAAATAGTGATTGCTGTTTGAAATCTGTGAGTACTTAAGAGTATTTTTGCCGTACAATTGGCTTCAAAGTTATTTTGTTTTGGAAAAGAAATATGTTTTTTCGACGGCTATGGACTGCTAGTTTCGTAGTTCTGCTGTTCTTTGCGGTGACGGTGATCTTCGTACTGCAAAACACACCGCGCCGCCCCCTCACGCCGATCAGAAATCCGCTGCCCACACCTGTGTATATTGCCGACCTTTATCCGCCACCTGAATCAGTGATCCTCTCCGAGGACAAACTGTGCTTCAGCCTGTTCGATGGCATTCCGCTGACCTCGAAAGTGAACACGGGAAAGTATCTGTTTGAGAACTCAACACTGTCGGTTGACGGCGTGATCGTGGACTCCTTGCCAGCCGTGCAGTATGACTGGGAGACGTATTACACCAGATACGACGAGCAGGGCGAACTCTACGTGGTTGGTGGTCCATTGCAAACATGCTATAGCGTTGCGCTGGAGGCGGGCATCCACGTCGCGCAACTGAAGATCACCAGCATGTCGGGACGGCTGTACTCATACTGGTGGACGTTTGAAATTCCCGCGCTTGAACCAGCCAGTTATGAGGCAGCACGGACAGCTACGCAGATGGTGATCGAAGCAACGAAGGCAGCGCAGCATGAATTTGCGACGTATGTGGCGGCGAGGATCATGGCGCGGCGGGGTACGCCAGTCGGGAACAGTGTGATGGCGATGAGTGACGAGTAAATTCATACCCGTCACTCAAGTTGTCAGGCTAGGTTAGGCGGCGACTGCGGGAGCAGGTGTCAGCGCTTCTGCGCGTTTGCGTGCCATGCTCGCGGCGATAGCGCCCGCCAGCAAAATTTCGACACCCCAATACACCCACGCCAGTGTGTCTTTCAACTCGATCCCGCTGCTGCTACTACTGCTGGTAGCACGCGAAATCGTGAAGCCTTCTTCGGCGTTCAACTGCATAAAGCCCACGAAGCCCTTTTGTTTGCCTTCGCTCTCCAAGAGATCATCAATGAAGGAGTCTAGTTCGGCGTCGGTGGGTTCCTCGCCCGTGCGATCTACGATCAGCTCACGAGCCTGCTGACGAAAGGTCAGATAGTAGGTGGCGAAATGATACGTGCCCATCAGGATCACACCGGCGAGCAAGCAGATGACAGTGATGAACAACTTTGCCCGAATCTTGAACAGGCGAACGACGGCAGCAGCGATCACCCCGACGAGTGCACCCGCAATGATCGGGAAGGCAACCACCAGATACGTATCGGCGTAGTGTTCGACTGCCCACAAGAGCAATCCTGCACCAACGGCAGCGGCGAAGGTGAGAGGCAGCAGCAGAATAAGTGCGGCGAATAAGCCACTAGAAGGCTTAGCTTGAGTTTCCACAACAGACTCCAAGTTGTCAGTGATAGATAATGCGTCCGCAGTGTAGCCTAATGTCGTGTAAAAATGTTATTGCAGTTGTGTTGAGGATTGTGTAGAAGTAGGTGCAGAACCTAAAGAAGTGTAGACCTCGGCAGCGAGGAAAATCGGGATCGCGGCGTGACTGACTCGACTATGAGCGTGTGGGACTGCTCTCAAGTTAAAAGGAAGACAGCAGTACGTCTTAGCACAAAAGAGGACTACAGTCCCCACATCAGTTAGCGTACAACCGGAGCGAACAGTAAGGCGTTCAGCTTAGGCTTCGCCACCATCAGCAGCTACCGGAGACATTTCCGAGCGCAGCAGAGGAATATCGGCAACCAGCCAGTTATCGCGCTGACGCTGCTCGAAATTGATCTCCACCTTCTCGCGCATGACATTGACGTACTTGCAGATCACATCAATGATCTCATCTTTCATCTGCTGCATCTTTTCCGGCGTCAGTTCGCTGCGATCCGTGACCAAGACGAGCTGCAGGCGTTCTTTGGCGATGCTGCTGCTGCCAGTTTGCCGTCGTTGCAAAAGATGTTGCAGGAATTTATGCATGACTCACCTCACTCCTACCCCGAATTACCATGCCGAGCTAACCGAACCAAACCGAACTAGGAACCACCAAATAAGCGCACGATGCGCTGTAAGATACTACCGCGTCCATCCAAATTCATGAACGGAACTTCTTCTCCCAACAAGCGCCGCGCGATGTTGCGGAACGCCATGCCCGCCTTACTTGCCGGATCGGGCGTCCCTTTGTTACCAGCGATGAGTACACTTTCGTCATCCGGCACAATACCGATCAACGCGATGTTGAGGATGTCTACCACATCATCGGCGGAGAGCATTTCGCCACGCCGTACCATGTCCGGCTTGACGCGGTTGATGATCAGACGCATCGGCAGCTTCTTATTGTTGCGTGTGTTCGCTTCAAGCAGCCCGATGATGCGATCTGCGTCACGTACAGCGGAGACTTCGGGATTGGTGACGATCAACACTTCATCGGCGGGGGCAACGGCATTTTGAAAGCCGCGCTCGATGCCTGCCGGACTGTCGATCAAGATGAAATCAAATTCTTCCTGCTTCAGCTCGCGCACAATATTGATCATCTGAGACGGACTGACGGCACTCTTATCTCGTGTTTGCGCCGCCGGAATAAGGTACAGATTGGGCATCAGCTTGTGTTGAATGAGCGCCTGCTTGACTTTCGCCCGACCTTCTACCACATCCACAATGTCGTAGCGAATACGCGCTTCCATGCCCATGATCAAGTCGAGGTTGCGCAGTCCAATATCGGCGTCGATACAGACGATCTTCTTGCCGAGCTGCGCCAACGCCGCCGACAGATTGCCAGTAGTGGTGGTCTTGCCGACTCCACCCTTACCGGAAGTGATGGTAACTACCTGCGTTTTAGTGGTCACTAAGCCCCTGACCCCTCTTTAACCTTTCCACACTTCCGCCACAATTCGCCCCTGTTGAACAGAGGCAATCTCTGGCTGCACTTTGCGGCGTTTATCGTTCGGTGAGACGGTGATATAGCCAGCGATTCGAAGCTGCGTCGGCGCAAGATCGAGCGCGGCTACAACCGCTGCTTCGTCGCCGTTCGCGCCAGCATGGACGTTACCGCGCAGTTTTCCCCAGACGAGGATGTTACCCCCCGCCACGATCTCTGCACCCGGATTGACATCACCCATGACGGTGACGTGCCCGTTGGCGTGAACCTTTAAGCCGCCGCGCAATGTTCGATTGATGAAAATACCGTGATCGCCTTCGGCGTCGGAATTGAGTGCAGGAGTTTCGAGCTGCTCTGTCCCTGTAACTAATTGAGTCTCTAGCCCTAAATTATGTGCAGCTCCTTGTGTGGTCGCGCTGCTGCTGATGACTGCCCAGAGGGTGATCTCGCGGCGGGTGAGGATCGCTTTCAGATTGTCCAGTTCATGCTGCCGCACCGGACGATCACCAACGTCCAGTGCCAAACGTGCGCCTTTGAAGAAGGCACGTCGCTCGTCGATCCGCTGCGCCAGCCGCGCCGTCGCCTCCGCCCATTCGCTGAACGGGTCTTTAAGCGTGACCAGCAAGCCCTCACGGATGCCTTTAATGGCGATAGGGTCGTCCATAACCAGCCAATACAAGTGCTTGATAAAAGCCGTCAATAAGTGCCAAAGCGATAAATGGTTTACAACGTATCAAGATGTCGAACGAAAGCTGCTTGATATACCTGCGCGTCTCAACCAGCAGTCCGACTGCTAAATACTATGTTGGAAAGAGTATATTGGAAATGTGGGTAATGAACAAGAAGGGTAAAGATCTGTGCCACGACATAGATTAGTTACCCTTCTCTTTGAGGTTTAGCATCAATGATTAACTGGAGATGGCAAATACTGGGAAAGCCCGCTGGTTAAGGTGGCTTTGCCATTCCTATCGATCATATAGCCTTCGAAGTCATCCAATTCCTCAATGAAGTGGATGCCCTGTTTGCCCATTGCAAAGGCGGCTGTGGCAAAGCGATCCGCCTCGTAGACGTTTGGTCCGATGACAGTGAGGCTGACGACTTCGGTCTGGAGCTGGTGATCACCCTTGGGATTGTAGATGTGGTCACCGCGCAGATAGGTGCCGGAGGTGGCGACTCCGCAATCGGGGACGATCAACGATTTGACGATCTGCTGTGGATTGAACGGATTGCGGACGCCGACGCGCCAGTCTTTGCCCTGACTGTTTTTGCCGCGCGTCTGAATGTCGCCGCCAGCATCGACAAAGTAATGGTGGTAGCCCATTCCGCGCAGCAGTTCCGCCGCTTCAAAGACTGCCCATCCCTTGACGATACCGGAGGGATCAATGTGATCGTCGTGTACGATGTCGAAGTAACCATCTGTCTCAATCCGCGTTTGCTCAGCCAACTTAAAGATCAACTGCACATCGGCGCTGGCGTTTTCAATCGTCAATTCGCCTCGATTGATCCGCATAATCTCGCTACTGTCTTTATAGGTACTGAAGGTTTCATCGACATATCGGAAGTAGTCGAAAACGCGGTCAAATGCTGAGGTGTCAACCCCAGCATCGACCACTTCGACACTGATGGGCATGCCCATCATCAAGCGGGTCTGGTTCATAGACTAGGAGCGCCTACACTACCGCTGCTATTCGTGCTGCTGCTGTTATTGGTATTAGCATTCGCGCTGCTAACGCTGGCATCGTTCAGCGCCGCTTCGAGCGACATAATGAAGGCTTCGCTAGTAGGTGTTGCGCCAGTAATGATGTCGATGTTGGCATCCTGTGCCTGCACCGCTTCCTCGATCAGCCACGGGATCGCCTGCGAATTGATGCGCTGGGAGGTAGATCGGCTGTGCGGATAGTCGATGATTTCGACATCGACCAGCTTGCCATTTTCGATCACTGCTCTCACTTGTAGGTTGCCCCAGCGGCTAGCACGGACAACATCACCGTCATACTTGCCATCGACGTACAAACCTGATGGTGTTGCGGTTGCAGCGGTGATCGCGCCGCGCTTGGTTGGCGTGAGCGCTGCGGCAGTAACTACATTGGCATTGCCCAGCGCATTCTGAGAGATGGCGATCCCGGCGATGGCGGCGGCTGCGACTGCTGTCATTCCGATGTATCGTGCCCGCCTGGAAAGCGTGTTCGGGCGCGGTGGATAGTGATTGTTGGTGGACATGATTCGATACTCCTGTTTGCCGCTAGTTGCTACTTGAGCTGTTACTTGGTTGCTGCCGCTGCGGACAGCCGATTCTTGAGGTGCTTCGAAGAGAACTTATAGATGGATTGGACGACGATGAAGCCAGCCGTCACCGCACAGATGAACCACCAGTCATAGAGCACGTCGCCAATTTGATCCCATGCCAGTGGCTGCGCATCATCACCGCCATCAGCACGGAATCCTGTGAAGGTGGTGGTAGTGTCAGCGCTGGTTGTGTTTTCAACCGCTCCATCATCGTAGTCAGTTTCGATGTCCGTATCGGATTCATCTGCCTGTGCGAGCTGCGTATCCGCCGCACCTACGCTGCCTACAACTTTGAATGCTCGTGGTGGCGTACCTGCACTGTCTTGCGACATGCCCAGTTGCAACTGTTCGCCATCGTTGATCCAGTTGCTGAGGTAGGCGATCTGATCAATGGGATTATCCGCGTGCTCGCTGGCTGCCAACGCATAACCCGTGACGGAAACGAATAGGATGAAAATAGTGATGGCGATGAAGCTGCGTAGTGGATTGCTGCGCTTGCCTCCACGTTGGCGTTTCGCTATAGACATAAAAACTTCCTTTCTAGCTGCGGGGCGGCGATGGTTAAGCATTAGTGTCCGTAGATGAGGACGAGAACTGGATCGCCGCCTCAGATGGTACTGGTGTCACGCCGCGACGTAGCAGTTGAGGCAGCCGCAGCAGATACTTCTGGACATGCGTGACAATCCACTTCCAGTGCAGCGCCACATGCAAGCCGATCAGGATGAGGCTGAGGTGACTGGCTAAGAGGTGTAGTGGCTGGATCACCCCGTTATCGGAGCCGCCCAAATTCAAGCCTAAAGTGCGCGAGATGATGATGCCTGTGATCACAACCACACCCATATCAATCAGCAGTGCCAGATTGAGGACGTAGTTCAAACGCGATTCATGGAATAGATGCGCGAAGAACGATTTCGTCACGCTTACGATCCAGGACCAGTGCAGAACGATGTGAATAAGCAGTGCCGTGCCAAATGCCAGACCTAACAGCTCGTGATTGTGCAGTCCGGTGAAGTGCTCTTCCATCTCCACCGCAAAGGCAATAACCAGTGCAATATCGAGATAGAGGTTGACTCGATTGATGTTGATCCTAGGTTTGCTTTGTTCGACCTGTGTTACTTTGCTAACCATACAAACTACCTAGCTCCTTCCGCTTGACATTTGACACTTTAATAGAAAGGGTAGCCGCTATGGTTATTAGCGTCTCAAATATCCTTAAATCCATCTTAAATGGGTTGATCTGAAGGCATAAATGAGACGATACTGAAAAGGTAAGTTATTCATGAGAAGAGGCAGTTGTGTCTACTATCGTCCTGATCGAAGATGACAGCTTGATCTCCGAACCAGTGGCGCGGTCGCTGCGAGGGTTAGGGTATACAGTGTCTTCAGCGGCAACTGGCGCAGTGGGGTTGAAGACTGTACTTTCCCAACCCTGTGATCTGGTGATCTTGGACATCTTGCTGCCGGAGATGGATGGGTGGGAAGTGTGTAAGGCGATTCGCCAGAAAAGTTATGTGCCCATCTTGATGCTGACTGCCCTAGGGGAGGAAGTAGATCGCATCCTCGGTTTGGAACTTGGTGCAGATGATTACCTGACCAAGCCCTTCAGCACCCGCGAACTGATCGCGCGGGTTAAGGCGCTGCTGCGACGTGTAGAGTTCGATGCAGCGCGCAGTTCTCAGCAGAGCACACTAATCACCTTCGATGACATCAAAATCGATCTGGATCGCCGATCAGTCTTGAAGGGACAGCAGGAACTACAACTTCGCTTCAAAGAATTTGAACTCCTTAGCTTGCTAGTCACGCATGCAGGTGAGATCGTTACCAGAGCGGAGATTTTCGACAAAGTATGGGGCACAGATTGGCTGGGGGATATGCGGACACTGGATGTTCACATTCGCTGGCTGCGTGAGAAGCTGGAAGATGATCCTAGTAACCCTCGCTACATCCAGACCGTGCGCAGCGTTGGTTACCGTTTTGTGGCGAAAGATAAAGACACAGATGGTGATGGGACATGAGAAAGTTTCTCAAAGCCTTTAGCATCCGAACCCGTCTTCTAGTGCTGTATGCCGGGATTATCCTGATCGGCTTTGCGGCGATCACAGTGATCGCTGGCGGCCAGATCGCGGGCGCTGCCCGTGCGGATTATGCCCAGCAGTTGCAGAATACAATTACCTTGATCGCTCAGGGTGTGGCACCAGTCATGCACGGCATGGAGGGTCAGAAGATCGATGATACGGCGCTGGCAAGCACCTTCGCTGAATATGAGAATCAAGTCAACGGTAAGCTGACTTTCTACTTACTTGGCGATCACGATAATGGTAGTTCTCAGGGCTATCCACGTGAGTCGTTTCGTGATTCGGTAGAGCTGGAAACGGCGCTGCGTGGACAGGTAGTGGCGGTGGAACGGACAGGCAGTGATGGCAATACCTATTTCTATACTGCCGCGCCTGTTATTGATAAAGGAGAGATACTGGGTTTACTCCAGTTGAAAGTGCCGACGCGCAATCTGCTAGAAAACATTGCTCAACGCTGGCTCGGACTCGGTGCGATCTTTGCCTTGATCGCGTTAGCGGCAATCATGGCGGCGTTCTGGTTAGCGCGTTCGATCATCCAGCCGTTGTACAAATTACGCGAATCAGCAAACCGTCTGTCGCAGGGGAATTTCGCGCATCGCGTGACTTACGATGGCAAGGATGAAATTGGAGAAGTTGCGAACGCTTTCAACGAGATGGCGCATCAGGTAGAGAGCATGTTGGAAGAACAACGAGCCTTCGCCAGCAACACCTCGCACGAGCTGCGAACGCCACTGACCACCATACGGCTGCGCACAGAGGCACTGCGTTATGACAACACGCTGGATCAGCAGGTGAGCCGTCAGTATATCGAAGAGATCGATGACGAAGTTACGCGCTTAGGCAATCTGGTACAAGATTTGACGCTGCTTTCGCGTTTTGACGCCGGGCGTGCGGAGCTAGGTCAGGAACAGGTCGATCTCTCGCGTTTGGCGCTGAGTTTGCAGCATCAGTTCGCCCGGCAAGCAGACGAAAAAAAGATCAAGCTATCCTTAGAATTACCGCCTACACCTGTTTTGATCAAAGGCAGTCTGAATCACATCATGGTATTGTTCCGCAACTTGCTGGATAACGCGATGAAGTATTCATCTGCCGGGCGGCAAATTGAGTGGAAGATCGAGGCAACTGACAGCGGCGTAAGTAGTGTGATTCGGGATACCGGGCGGGGCATTAGTAAAGCTGATCTAGAGCATGTATTTGAACGCTTCTACCGTGTGGACAAATCCCGTTCCCGTGAGACGCCCGGTACTGGCTTGGGTTTAGCGCTGGTCAAGTCGATTGTAGATGCTTATAAGGGGCGCATCTCCATCGACAGCGCGGGGATCGATCAAGGAACGACGGTGACAGTATTTTTGCCCCACTAAGGAAGCTGCGGAGGAAGTTCCTAACGCTTGGCTCCCTCCGCTAGCTTGTTTCCGATCAGATAGCAATTTCGCGTTCGCGGTTGAACTGCGTCTCGTAGAGCGTGGCGTACAGCCCGCCATGTGCCAGCAGTTCACTGTGCGTTCCCTGTTCCACGATCTGACCACGATCCAGCACCAAGATAATGTTCGCCTTGAGAATGGTGCTGAGTCGGTGCGCGATTACCAGACTGGTGCGCCCACTCATCACGCGCTCCAAGGCTGCTTGAATCAAGGCTTCCGACTGCGAATCGAGATGTGAAGTAGCTTCATCTAGCACAAGGATGCGCGGGTCTTTGAGGATCACGCGGGCGATGGCGATACGCTGCTTCTCGCCGCCGCTGAGGCGATAGCCACGCTCGCCGACGATGGTGTCGTAGCCATCCTTCAACCCCATGATGAAATCGTGGATATTCGCCGCCCGCGCCGCCGCTTCAATTTCTGCCTGAGTGGCATCCGGCTTGGCGTAAAGCAGATTCATGCGAACAGTGTCGTGAAACAGATACGTCTCCTGCGTGACCATGCCGATGTTATGCGCCAGTGAGTCAAGCTGCACATCGCGTAGGTCATGACCATCTATGTAGATGCGCCCACTGCTCGGATCGTAAAGACGTGGCAGCAGATAGGTGATCGTAGTTTTGCCTGCGCCGCTTGGACCAACTAACGCAGCAAGCTGTCCGGGTTTGATGGTAAAGGAGATGTTTTGCAGAGCCACTTCGCGCGCCTGTGAATTCGCTGTTTGCACTTCTGGAAGCGTCAGTGGATCGCTAGTAGGTTCGCCACCATTGGCTTTGCCATTGTCACTGCCGTTTAGACGGCTGAAGGCGGGTAAATCCTCGTAATCGCCGCGATCAATGTGGCGCAGTCCGGTTGTGCCGCCCGCGCTGTAATTGAAGGACACCTGATCGAACACGACTTCGCCGCGCAAATCCTGTAACGCAATGGCATCGGGTTTTTCGTCGATGTCCAGCGGCATATCCAGTACTTCAAAGACGCGCTCAAAGCTGACCATTGAAGTGGCAAATTCGACTGGCATGTTCGCCAGCGCTTGCAGCGGTCCATAAATCTGACCGAGATACATAGCGAAAGTGACGATCAGACCGACTTTGAAAACCCCTTCAATAACTAGCTGACCACCAACCCAGTAGGTGATCGCCATACCCATTGCAGAGATCAAACCAAGAACGGCGAACAAACCGCTGCCGATCACAGCGCGACGGACGCCTTTATCAGCAACTTCGCGTGCGCGACTCTCAAAGCGCTGTACTTCGGTGTGCGTGCGCCCGAACAGCTTGACCAGCAGTGCACCGCTAACATTGAGCGTTTCATTCATCATCGCATTCATGCTGGCGTTGACTTCCATCTGCTGACGTACCAGCGTGCGCAGCGTCTTACCGACACGGCGAGCAGGCAACACGAATAATGGCAAGACCAGCAAACCCAGCAGTGTCAGACGCCATTCTAGTAACAGCATTACCGTAAGTGTGAAGATCACCGAGGTGATGGTGGTGAAGATGCTGATCAGTGTGCTGTTGATGGCACTTTGCGCTCCGATCACATCATCATTGAGGCGGCTCATTAACTCGCCCGTGCGCGTATTGGTGAAAAATCGCAGTGACATCTTTTGCAGATGCTCATAGAGATTGGATCGCAGTTCGTAGATCACCCCTTCACCGATACTGCTGTTCAGCCATCGCTGCGTGATGGCGATCACACCATTGAGGATTGGCAAGCAGACGATCACCAATGCGATGCGATTAAGCAGATCGACGTTGCCTTGAAGGATAGCACTATCAATGAGTAAGCCGAATAAGAATGGGTTGAGTAAGCCCAGTAACTGCGAAATGACGATCAACACCAATACCGCAATGATGCGGAAGCGGTACGGTTTAGCGTATGTCAGCACGCGCTTGATCAACGCCCAACTGACATTCTTCGGTTTGTCCGTTTTCTCATCAAAGTAGATGTAGGAACCCCAACCACCACCACGAAACATGTGCATGTAGCCCCAACTCCCAAGCGCGTGCAGAATCAGTTGATCTTGCCACGCCAACTAGTGCTGACACAACACTCATTGGTTGAGTCAGCGCACTATCCGTTTGATTAGATCACTCACACAACAGACTGATGTCTAACCAGCCGTAGACTACATCCATAACATTCGAGCCATATTCTGCGTTCTGGTCCCAGTCTCTGGTAGCCAACAGTTGAGCGCCGTGCTTTTCGTAGAATCGACGTGCGCGGGTGTTCTTCTCCAGTGTGATCAAGATCATTGACTTGATGCCACGCTCAAGATAATACCGTGCCAGCGCCTGTAACAATTGGCGTCCGATGCCGCGACTGTGATGCGCGGTGCGAACATGCAGTATTGCTAGTTCCGCCTCGTAATCGGAGTCGGGCAACAAATGCTGCTCAGGATCACCGAGCGCGATGCCGACGACCTCGCCGTCCTCCTCCGCTACAAATAGGGTCTGCCGCTGATCCCCCTGAAAACCAATCTTGCCAATCTTGTGTACGTTCCTCATAGTTGAATTGCGCGAGGTAGGCGTCGGGAAAGACACCCGTGTAATGCTCGTTCCAGTTGTCAACTTGAATACGGGCGACTGCTGCGGCATCGTCAAGCGTGGCGAGGCGGATTTGAAGCATCGAGGTAGACTCTTTTGTTCCTAGATTTCCCAATCATACTCAACTCATTAGGACGAGTCCATGCACATTGCCATCGGATCAACGAATCCCATCAAGATAGGCGCGGCAGAGCGCGTAATGAGCGCCTTATATCCCGATGCGCGGTTCAGCAGCGTTGAAGTAGCCTCAGGTGTTGCAGTACAGCCGCGCGGCGATCTGGAAACGCGCACAGGTGCGATCAATCGCGCGGTGGCAGCGCAACAAGCAACAGATGCCGAATTCGGGATTGGCTTCGAGGGCGGGATCGTAGAGTTAGATATGGGCATGTTCGTCTGCGCGTGGGCGGCAATCGCGGCAAAGGATGACAGGATCGGTGTGGGTGGTGGTAATAACATGCTGCTGCCGAACGCGGTCGCCGATCTGGTGCGCGGCGGATTGGAACTTGGCGAGGCGATGGATCAGTTGTTCAAGACGCAGGATTTGAGCCACCGCGAAGGTGCAATTGGCACGTTCACCGATGGCTTGATCACGCGGCAGGATTCATTCGAGTATCTGCTCAAGATGGCGTTAGCGCCCTTCAGGACTGAACGTTGGTATCGTGAAATCAGGCGGTAGATCGTAGTAGACGCGGTAAACACCGATCTGTTCCACTTTCCATTGACCCGACTGACCGAGTGCCGACGTGAGTGCCTGATCCAACATCGGGTTATTAGCAGTTACTAATGCCGTGTCTGACGGAACTCCTACCGCCATCAAGAGGCGTTGCAGATGGGATCGGTAGTCGGCGTAGCGATCCGTGCCAACGCGCTTCAGCTTGGAGTCGTAGGGAAGGTTAGGCACGAGATCAATACTTTCTCGGCTGAGGAAAGCGATCCTATAGCTGATCCAGTATGTTGAATAGCCTCGATACAAATTGTGAGTTTGCAGGAAGTCAATTAACCGCGCATCATCGCTGTTAGGCAGATCGGTTTCGGGATCAAACTGCGGGGTCAAGCCCGGTGGCTGCGTTCTGATCGCCATGATCACGCCGACTGTCTGGAAGATCAGCAGTGCAGTGATTACCACTGTCCCTACCTTGCCGCGCAGTGTCATCGTGAGCAAGAGGGTCAGCGGCAGGAACAGCGGCAGCAGATAACGCCCCGTCGCATCGACACCAAAGCTGGAAAACACAAAAATGAGCGTGAAGGCAGCGACCATCAGCCACAGAAACTTTTTTCCGTCCTCTTTGCTTGTTAATCGCAACGCAAGCACCAGCAGCGCAATCCAGAGCACAACTACGAGCCAACCAAGGGGCGTCCATAAGGTGCTTGCTGCTGCCAACCGCGCACCGACAATCCCCGGCAGTCCGATGAGAAGTAATCCGATCAGTTTGTCGGGGATGCTGACGACGGTAACGGTATCGCCTGAAAAGCCACTGAGCAGAAAGCGAATTGATGCCCAGTCGTTGCTGAACTGATAAAGCCACCAAGGGGAACTGAAGACAAAGAAGCAGATCGCGGCGATAACCAAGTCACGAAGGGCAAGCTGGCGCTTGAACAGCAGCCACCCGCCAACAGCAAGCGCGTAGGTAAGGATCAAGCCGTGCGTCCACCAACCAAGACCGATCACTGTACCGAGCAGTGCCCAACGCTGGTAGTTACCACGTCCGCGCCCGATCTCCCAACCGACCAGCAGCGCGATGTTGCCGAGCAGCAGTAATTCGCCGTAGCCGCCAAGTGAAATGGTGGTATAGAGCGTCAGCACCGCGCTGCCGAATGCCTGCAGCAAGCCACTCAGCATCATGGTGCGCTGTCCAGCTAAACGATAAGCCAGCAGCATGGAAGTGGTGAGGAAGCCGAGATAAAGTGCGATTTGTGGGATGCGGATCGCGTTCACCGTTTCACCAAAGAGGTGAAACGACATGGCTACGATTAGTGCATCCAGTGATCCCATATACGGCTGACCGTAGAAAAAGATGGGTATTGCTCCCCGATTGATGTGCCGCGCCATCAAACCAACAACCGCTTCATCACTGTGAAAGGTGACCACGCCACTTGCCAGTACAATCAAGCGGAAGATCAGCGCGAGAACAAGAATCGCGCCAATCCAGCGGGCAGGTGAAGTTTGGATGTTGACTTGCTTTACGGTCATGGGTTAGGGAGATGTGAAATTTCGTTGCATTTTATGCCTATTCCGCGAATAATATACGCCAATATTTGTTGAACCTCGATCAACATCTCAACACAAATACATCGCAGGGGGAAACACCGATGGCTTTGACCCTTGAACAAGCCCAGCTAAGACGCCAGATCAAGATTCAAGATTCGATGGCGGAATTCGCACCGATCTGGCTGACTAACGACACCTACAACGAGGGCGAGCAGGCGCTCGTGTTCGAGTTGATCTATGCGCATCCACACGATGGCATGATCAGAGAACGCTTCCGTTACGATGCGTTTAACGATGTGCTCTATCACAAGGGCGCGCAAAAGGTCACCGAAGAAGAAGTTCTGGCGATTGAAGATCAAGCACCATATGTTGATGGTGACGTGTTAACGCGCGTCCCCATTGCGCCGCGTGGTCGCGGCACCTGATCGTTTTTTGGTGCTGTAGCTCCATTTCAATCGAATCTTACAGCCGGGAGTATTAAACATTGCTCCCGGCTTACCACAAAGATCGCATCAGACATGACCCAAATACATCCACACGGCACCCGCCCTGACCCCAAAAATAAGCCTGTCTCGCTCTTCGTCACCTGCATTGTTGATATGATCTATCCGAATACCGGGATGGCGACCGTTGAACTGCTGGAGCGCTTGGGCGTCCAAGTCGATTTTCCGATGGGACAAACCTGCTGCGGGCAGATGGGGTTCAATGCAGGTTATCGTGATGAAGCGCGCAATGTCGCTAAGCAATTCCTGAAAGCGTTCAAAGATTCAGAAGTGATCGTTTCACCGTCCGGCTCGTGTACCTCAATGGTGCGGCACTTTTATCCGCAGTTATTCGCGGACGACGCGGCGTTAAAAGCCGAGATGGAGCGCATCGTCAGCATTACGTGGGAGTTAGGTGAATATCTGGTCGATGGGTTGGGCGTCACTGATGTCGGCACAACGCTGAAAAAGCCAACCAAAGTCAGCATTCACGACGCCTGCCACGGATTACGAATGTCGAATCTGAAGGATCAACCGCGTCTATTGTTAAGTAACGTGAAGAACCTCGAAGTGGTAGAACTCTCCGGCGCGGATCAATGCTGTGGGTTCGGCGGTTTGTTCGCGGTCAAAATGCCCGACGTTAGTGGCGCGATGCTCAAGGACAAAGTGCAGAACATCGAGAGCGTCGAAGCTGACTTGATCGTGACGGGAGACGCGAGCTGCCTGACGCAAATGAATGGTGGCTTGAGCCGCAGCAAATCCAAGAAACGGGTGGTTCACTTCGCGGAAGTGCTGGCAGGGAAGGTGTAGTATGTTTGATCGGCAAGCATTTATTGAGTTGATCACCGATCATGTGGAAAGTCCGCGCCATTATGGGCGCATGGCAGACGCGACCGTTTCGATGACGTATGGTAACCCCGGCTGCGGCGATCTGATCACGGTGTTTTTGAAGTTGGACGAGAACGAGCGCGTTACGGACGTTTCATTTGTGGATGAAAACCCCACACACGATAACCCTAACCAAAGCTGCTCGGTCAGTCGAGGCGCGACCTCGATCCTCACCGAGATGGTGATCGGCAAGACACTGGAAGAAATCGCGGCGCTGGATTCGCAGGAATTCGTGGACGAGATCGGCGGTCATTCGGTAGCGGCAACCCGCCCGAAATGCATTACGCTTGGCGTCAGCGCTATGAAAGCAGCAGAGAAGCGCTATCGCTTCCAACAGCAGCAAGAGCAGAATCAACAGAACGGATAACGATTGAATGGCATCGACAGCAGAATTTATCACCGTCGCCACGGCGAGCGACTTTCCACAATCAGGGGATCGCATCGTCATCGAGGTGAAGGGACATTACATCGCGGTATTCAGGGTGGGCACTCAGTATTATGCCATTGAAGATTTGTGTACGCACGATGACGGTCCGTTGGCTGAGGGCGAACTTGACGGTACAGTGATCGAGTGCCCGCGTCACGGCGCACGCTTCGATTTAACTTCGGGCAAAAATCTGTCGATGCCTGCGCCTGCCCCCGTGCCATGGTATGAAACACGCCTTGAAGGTGACGATGTACAGATCAAGGTCTAGTAGCGGCGCGATACTGTAAGAAATCCATCAAAAGTTCACGAAGCACCTTGACTCTGAGAACGGTGCTGGCGTATCTTGATTAGGATGCTAAGGATTAGCGAGCGAAGCAGCAATGTCTAACGACACCGATCTGAAAGACTGGCAGCTTCTGGCGCAGTTCAGCCAGTTGTTTCGCGGCGTCTCTGATGGGTTCAGCGACGAAGTGGACGTGCATCGCGGGCAGGCAATTGTGTTGTGCACCGTGGTTAAGCGAGATGGTATGACGCAATCTGAAATCGCGACAGAACTTTCCATACAGGGAGCAACCGTAACAAATATGTTGCAGCGTATGGAGGAGGCTGGCTTGGTTATCCGCCGACGCGATCCGGATGATAACCGCTTGGTGCGCGTTTATATCACGCCAGAAGGACGAGAGAAGGAACTGGCGATCAATCGGCAGTTTCAAACTATGCAGGAAATGCTGTTCACTGGAATGAGTGAAGAAGAACGTGCTGGCTTACGTCGCCTACTGGGGCAAATGATCCAGAACATGAGCGTGCGCGCTTAAGTTTTTTTGAATAGTCACTTAGCAAGCTAATCAATTCGCAATGATGACAGGATAAGTGTGGAACATCATGAACGTAGAACCTAACTTGAATACGCTAGAACATGTGGCAATCAACTGTACAACGCGACTAGGGCATGTTCACTACACTGTAGCCAATCTGGATCGCCAGATCGCCTTTTACCGGGATATTCTTGGCTTCAAGCTGCACTGGCGCAACGATGCGTCAGCAGGATTAGGAGCTGGTGGTAAAGAGGATTTGCTGCGATTTACGGAACTAGCAAATGCAAGACGAACGCGCGGCACGACGGGCTTGTATCACACCGCATTCTTGGTACCAACACGCTGGGACTTGGCGCAGCTACTGAAGCGTATTGCGGAGACGCGGACGCGCATTCAGGGCATGAGCAATCACGGCACGCATCATGCGATCTACCTGCCAGATGCCGAGGGCAATGGCATCGAGTTGGCTTGGGATTTCCCGCAGGATCAGTGGCCCAAATCGTTTGAGGAAATGTTGCAGAACAATCGTGGGTTAGCGCCGGAGGAAGTGTTCAGCTCCCTCGATGATCGAAGCGCTGAATGGGAGGGGCTTGATCCCGCGACGAAAGTCGGACACGTCCATCTGCACGTCTCACAACTGCCGCCAACCAAGCGCTTCTACTACGACATCTTAGGCTTTGAACTGCCTTTCGATACTAAAGGAGTCGCACCAACGAGTCGCATGGCGCAGCAATTCACCGAGTCGGCGATCTTCTTTGCAGCGGGCAGCTATCACCATCATATTGGTACCAATGTGTGGCAGGGCGTTGGCGCACCACCGCCACCAGCCGATGCGACGGGGCTGCGCTATTTCACTATAGTCGTGCCGAACAAGACAGAACTAGATCGCCTGATCGAGCGCACCAAGGAAGCTGGAATCGCCGTTGAGCAAACCGCTGACGGTATGCTGGTGCGCGATCCAGCGCAGAATGGCATGGTGCTAACGAGCGAAACCGAATAAGCTGTTGAATGTGTGTTCCCGACATCTAGTGTCGGGAACGCTGTCACGAATCCACTGGGTAGGCGTTGACGAGATGCCACGTATCGGCGGCAGAGTCGTAGCGATATTCCAGCGCGGTTTGCAGTGATTCGGTGGGTGCGACGAGGTTAAAGGCAAACTGCTTGATCTGAATCACAAGCTGATCCCTGCCGCTGAAATTGAGTACACGTGCTCGTTCATCGCCCGAAACGCCAAGATCAGCTATGGAAAATTCTGTACGCAGTTCACCACTGAAATCCCCGTTCGCGTCCAGCGACACCGAGTTAATTTCAGCCACACGAGCGCGACCAAAATACAATCGTTTACCCCTCGCGCTGTTAAATACATTCAAGCCGAAAGCATCGACGCCTTCAAGGATAGATGCCACCTGCCCCGTTTTCAGATCGATACGAAAGAGCCGCCCAAGCTGCTGATCGCGCGTGGAGCCAAGTACGGAGGAGGCGTAAAGACTGTTGGTGTCACAGTCATAAGCCAGACCGAGCAAACCGTAAACGTTATCGAGAGAAGGAGCGGCAACCGCTGGAAGATCGACCAGCGGCGACATTTCCCCCGTATTAGCATCAATGCGATAGATAATGTTTGCCTTCTCCACTGGATTATCCAGTAGGTTGATGAAAGGCACGGGCGTTAGGTAGATGTTGCCAAAGCGATCCGTGACCTGTGGTCCAAGATAGCCTGCCATTGTCCATGAGGGATGTTGATAGCTGCGGGTAGTCTTGCCACTTTGATCCACTTCGATCAATTGCACGCCCTTAACTACACGCGCACGAGTATCTACAAGGACATTGGCATTGAATCCCAATGCCTTCGCGAAAGGGGGCATCACGCCCGTGCAGTAGCGGACATCACCCTCGGTGTAGGCGACAGGAGTAGCAAAAGCCGCGATGGCAGTAGCGGTAATGTTAGCGCTGGAACTGCCTCCCGAATTGGTATTAATGCTGCCTGCACGCCAAAAAACAAGAGCTAACCCCGATACCAGCGCTACGATCACGCCGCCGATCAGCACCGCAGGTGAGGGATATGGCGATTTGCTGCTCTTGCGTACTGATTTAGCAGAAGCTGACGATGTGACAGTTGTCGTGGTGCTGCGCTTTGTTGATTGTGGCGGCTGCGACTGCGCTGCACTCTTATTGTTCTTCTGACGGCGCTTGCTCATGGACGGATTCTCAACCTATTTCTCAGGGCTGGTTAGCGCCGCTGGCTGCTGACTTCAAGGGATGAAACATCGGACCAGAGTAGCAGGGATATTCCTTGTTGGTGAAGACACCGTTACTGACCACTGCTTCCGCCCAGCAATACTGACTGCCCGGAGTATCATCGTTTTTCATCTGTGCCACATACCAGATCACCAATGCACTGTTGCTGATCGGTTCCGGCGTAGAATCGATGAATTTCTCCGGTCCTTGTTGATAATCCGTATTGCAGCACGGTCCGATGGTAGGCATATCCGAGTCGCCCTCATCACGATCCCAGTGGTGCAGCGTGACAAATATATAGCTGTTGTCGCCACGTCCGCCATCGCCAAACTGACCGCGCCCCGGCTCGATGGTGAAGCCCTGCCCCGCCGCATCGATTACGCGGTATTGTGATCCATCAGCGGCGACAGAGACCTCTGATTGCAGTTTCCAACCTTCGTTCGCCCAATCTTTCCAGTCACTGCCAGTCCATTCGGCAAAGGTAGCTTCACGCGCTAAAGCGAGCCGCGTCACCGGACGATAGGTACCGTCATTGCCGCAACCACGTCCAACGCTCGCCACCACCGGACGGAAGCGACCATCGAGGTAGAACTCGTAACGCTGCACATAGAAATAGTTGCAGGGAAGGGGCCACAACTCACTCCAATATTCCTGCTCCAGCGCAAAGCCGATCACTTGGTCGCCATCAAAGATGTCTTTGATCTGAGGCGGCAGGACGGCGATCACAGCGGCTTGACTGAAGATCGGGCACCCGACGGCATCACTGTAGCCGAAACCATCCGTCTGAGAGTAACTGACGTGCCAATCGACTAGTTTGGCACTTTCTAAGATCGGCGTACCGCGATATAGGACGTTGGAAATGCGTAAGCCATCCGAACCCGTCAGGATGTAATCCATCTGCCAGCCAGCGCGTTCCAGCGTCGTGCTGCGATCACAGTAAAGTCTTGTGATCGAATCTTCGATCAACTGCTTCTCGGTCAGCGGTGGTCCGGCGTTGCCAACAGTTGTCCAACGCAAGCCGACAAGCCGGAAGTCCGTCAGATCGACAATTGTCCACAGAGCACGTTCGCCCACGACGAAGGTTGGCGCAAGGCAGAGATGCTGCGAACGTTCGCAGCGCGTGCGGTTAAGCGCCGTCTTAGTATTCGCCATCAACGCTTGCTCGGAGTCGGGAATGTAGCCCAGAGCCTGCTCTACTTCTGGTGCGTTGCGAACGATCTCTAGCGCCACATCGACCAGTTGCTGTGGGACATCGGGCTGTGTATCAGGTAGTTCGCTGATGCTCAAGACGCCCGACGGGTTCAAATTGACTACTGCGCCGAGATAGAGATTAAGCGCATAGTTATACATCTCTACGCGATAGCAAGTAGCTTGACGGCACACAATCGTCGCTTCAGTGATGTCGCTCTCGCGCAGAGGATAGATACCAAATACTTCCATACGAAACGATGCCTGGCTCTTGCTCTCGTGCGTGATCTGCTGGAGTCGAGGATCGCTGATGGCTATGTTCTGTGCTTGCTTCTGTTCATCGCTGAGATCGCCGCTGAGCAGCAGGATAGGATTCGGCTGTTGGAGCGCTTGCTGTATCTGCTGTACGTAGGCGTAGAGCTTGGGATACTTAATGGCATCGATCTGCGGACTTTCAGTGGCGACGATTAGCAGACCCGGATCGACAGCAGTAGGTGATAACGGCGGTAAGGTTGCCACTACGGGTGTGATCGCAATTGGGGAATTCGTCGATTGCGCACCAGTTGAGTTCAGTCCCTGCGGTTGACATGCGGCTAATAGGATTAGTGCACTGGAAACTGAGATCAGACGATACAGTAAACGCTTCATGATGCTCCACAATGTTGTAACACTCGTTGACGAGGGCTACCGAGTCGCACTAAGTATATCTAATCTGCGCCATGTGGAAGTTATCAGCCAGCGACAGCGTTCACAGCAAAGAAAAGGCGCATGGACAGTGTTTCCATGCGCCCGATCAGATGTTATTGAGGAGGCAGTAGTTAAGGAATGATCAGTGCCTGCCCAGCATAGATGAAATTCAAGTTCAGCAGACCATTTGCTTTGGCGATGGCGTAGCGATCCCGCTTGAACTTCGCGGCGATGCTATCCAGCGTATCACCCGGCTGTACGATGTAGACACGCCCCACAGGTCCGCCTGTCGATCCTCTGGCTGGCGGCTTTACCGTCGTTGATTGCTTGGGAATCAGCAGCAGTTGCCCAACGTAGATTAGATTACCGTTGGTGATGCCGTTTGCTACCATGATGGCATCTGGCGTGACGCGGAATTTCTGCGCGATGCTGCCCAGAGTGTCACCTCTCTTGACCACATACTTGGTCGTAGTTGTGGTGATCGTGATTGTCGTTCCGGGGGGATAGGTGGTGATCACAGGCGTATAGCCACCGCCATAGTTACCGCCGGAATTACCACCGCCAGTCGTACCGCCACCGCCGCCTAACGGCGCGGGTAGTATCAGCACCTGACCGACGTACACCTGATTGACATCATAAATACCGTTAATCGTGGCTAGTTCGCTGACGCTGACGTTGAATCTGGCGGCGATGCCGAACAAAGTATCGCCCGGTTGCACAGTATATGTACCCTGCGCTTGGACGCTCTGACTGCTGGAGAACGACAGCACAAACGCTAGTGCCAGCGCGATCATCGCAGCGTTCCGAATCAATTGGCGCATCATCATAATTTCCTCACCAGCGGGTAACCTCGCACCAATTATATGCACAAGCTGTGGATTCGCCGCAAGTTGTGGGAAGTTGAGATGATTTTGTGTTGATCAGCTTGGTTGATCAGGAGATCGACCCGAATCGCCGCGTGATGATGCGGACGGTATCGTAGAACTGCCCGGCGGTTGTACGGCAGGCGGATTGTGTACCGGAGTGCGGCGAATCGTGGGAATGCGAATGCGCGTCTCCTTGGCGGAGTCAGGTATGTCTTCCGCATAGGCAGGAAGCTGCACAATGAAGGTACTGCCCTTGCCCACTTCACTTTCCGCCCAGATGCGTCCGCGATGCGCTTCTACGATCCAACTGGCGATGGAAAGCCCTAACCCGAAGCCACCCATCTTGCGGTCACGCGCCTTATCGACACGGTAAAAGCGATCAAAAATATGAGGTAGATCTTCTTTGGGGATACCAATGCCCGTATCAGTGACGGAAAGGTAGGCATAACCCTCTGTCTTCTTCAGATTTAAGCTCACTTTACCATCAACAGGTGTATATTTGAGCGCGTTGGTCACCAGATTGAGTAATAGCTGCTTTAATCTGTCGCCATCGCCGCGCACGCGTACCGGTTCCAGCATATCGATCTTGAGATCGACACCTTCGGCGATCAGCTTCGTCTCGTTGTAGACTTCCAGCACCAAGGAGTCAAGATCGACAACGGTTTCTCGCAGTGGCATCCGTCCACTGTCGGCTTGTGCTAACAGCAGCAGATCGCCGACCAACCGCGTCATCCGCTTGACCTCACCTTCGATTGCGGCGCGGGAGATGGGATCGTCGCCCATTCGCCGCATCAGGTCGAGATTACCCTGTATCGTAGTCAGTGGTGTCCGCAGTTCATGAGACACATCCGCAACGAATCGCCGTTGCACTAGAAACAATCGTTCCAAACGTTCCAGCGTCGCGTTAAATGTATTGGTGAGCTGACCAAGCTCGTCAGGCGGACCTTCATAGGGAATGCGTTTGCTCAGATCGTCAGCAGCGGCGATCTCCCGCGCTGCGTTGCTGATCAAGTCGATGGGTTGTAACGCCTGCGCTGCAATCACCGAGCCGACCATGAAGGATAACACTAGCGCCACCACACTGACCGCGATCATCAGCCGTACCAATCGTGAGAGCGTCTCGTTAAGTGACTCTAGCGATCCCAATACCTGCACTACGCCGACGATTTCATTTGACCAGTTCAACACAGGCTGTGTGTAGGCGATCATACGCACGCCGTCATAGTCGATCTCGCGCCACTGTGCATCGGCAACATTCATGCTCTGCTGATCAAAGGCGGCGGGGAATTCCGGCACGTTAGTGGCTGCCAATGTACCATCCAAGCGCCACACCTGGATTGCTAAAGGCGAATAGATCAGCGAGGAGAGTTTGGTAGGCAAATAACGAGTCGTGATGCTGCCAGTATCGTGATCGAACTTGATGTCAGTCAACACCGCTTTCGCTGCTGTTCGCATGGTGTCCAATAACTGCTCACGCCACGTCCAGTTGAGCAAACTGAACAGGGAGACGGAAAAGACAATTATGACGGACGCCAGCAGGCTGGAATACCACAGCGTCAGGCGGGTGCGGATGGTCATCGACGGGATACTCGGTTCAGGACTTTTCGGTACACAAAGGCGCGTCTGAATCAACGCAACTGTAATAAAACATGATTAGCAACTAATGAGAACACCTGAATCTTATGCGGCGGTTCTAAAGTTGATCATCGTCTCATTTAATCTAACACCAGGAAAGCGGTCCTGTTGTGTGAGTGATTGGTTAGTCAATGCTCATATCCGCGCCCGAATCGCTTGCCCCGCCTAAACCGCTGAAGCCACCGCCGTCATCAGCCGCCCCTAAATCGGGCATTGATGCTTCAATTGACTCCGGCGATTCCCCTCGCTCCAAGCGTCCCACGACCTCATGAAATTCCTCGCCTAAATCCTCGCCAGTTTCGCTGCTCATTTGGCGAAGGTAGCGTCCTAACGTCGCCGGATCAGCATCTGCCATGGAATCAAGCGCCGGATCATCTACTGCTGCATCCAAACGGCTGCCCTCGGATTTCGCAATCGCAATCCGCCCGATTAAGCGGGTGAGTTGGGTACTCTGGCAGTAGGGGCAAATGGGGATCGCGGCGTCATATTCTTTGTAGGTCTTATAAGTTAACACTACACGGCGCTTACAAGACTGGCAACGATAATCATAAGAGGGCACGTGGCTTGCTCCTCAACTCTCATTATTTTCTCTACTCAGAGCCGGATTATAACGAGCCGGATTCGCCGCGCCAACGTATAATAGAAAGAACGAAAGGCGAGCAGCTATGCAGAATCAACCCCCTTCGTCATCATCTCCGCGCGAACCTCGCACTGTGATGTTGACTTTACCTATCGAGCGCCCACTACTGACTTATATCATAATCGCGGCAATTAGCGTGGTGTTCTTCGTGCAACTGTATTTTTACCAGAATAATCCCAACGTGATCGATCCGATCACTAAGTGGGGTGCGATGAACTTCACGCGTATTCTGGATAACAGCGAATATTACCGCCTGTTCACCGCGATGTTTATTCATCTCAGCGAAATCCATTTCTTTTCCAATGCCCTCAGCCTATATCTGATTGGGCGTGGCATGGAAGCATTTTTTGGCAGGATACGTTTCGGGATCATCTATTTTCTCGGCGGTCTTAGCGGCAGTTTGGCGAGCTTCATGTTCTCTCGCGGCAGTTCGGCGGGTGCTTCCGGCGCGATCTTCGCCATCGTGGGCGCACAGTTAGTGTTCTTATATCAGAATCGGCACATCCTCGGCACACAGGGGCGTGCCTGGCTTCAGCAGACAATTGTGGTCATCGGCTTGAATCTATTCATTGGTATTGCGGCGGCGGCGACACCGGGTGCTGTAGCCATTGATAACTGGGGACATGTGGGTGGCTTCTTCGCTGGAATAGTGCTGGCATGGTTCATCGGTCCACAATATCAGTTGCGGCAGGAAGGCATGACGGCTGATAAACTGCGCGTAGTCGACGCCAGCCCCCAACGGATGACTTGGCGGGTTTCTGCACTTTATCTAGTCGGTATGGTCGCGGCGCTAATTTACTCTGTGGTGAATCTGCGATGAGGCGACTACTGTTCTTGTTTTTCATCATCGGCGTGTTTGCTGGCTGCAACAGCGCCTCGACTGATACCCCCGTTGCCACCGTCGAACGTTACCTGAATACACGGATCGCTGCCGATACGCAGGCGCTGATCAAGCTATCGTGTGGGGCATGGGAAAGTAACGCCACCATTGAGGCAGATTCATTCCGGGCGCGTGATGCCAAACTTGACGGTTTGCAATGCAGCGAAAATGGCAAGGACGGCGAGTACACGCTGGTCAAGTGCACGGGCAAAATCCTTGCCAATTACGCAGGCGAAACACGCGCCGTTGATCTAGCGGCACGACAGTTCAAAACGATCCAGGAAACTGGCTCGTGGAAGATGTGCGGCTACAAATAGCGTTAGTCTGGCAAACCAACCAGTCTGGCGCTTGCTTCCCACAACCGTCGTTGTACTCCCTGATCATAGGAGATATCTGATGATCGGGTATCTTGGCGGCGCACGAAATATTTACCTGTAACCCCTTCGAGATCAGGAGATGTCGCCAGCCATAGCTGCGTATCTGCGCCCTGCTCGTTGGTCAGGGGACCCCGCGCACTTAAGCCCGCCGCAACCTGAAAATTGGAGTTGACCCAACCCGGATGCACGGCATTGACCGTCACTCCTGTCCCTTGCAAGCGCCGAGCCAATTCATAGGTGAAAAGAATGTTCGCCAACTTAGAGTCGTTGTAGGAATCCCAACCGCTGTAGCGCTGCTGATTGTTGAGATCGTCGAAGGCGATGCTGCCGCCACTGTGAGCATCGGAAGCCACATTGATGATCCGTGCTGGTGCGCTAGCGATGATCGTGTCGAGAAGCAGGTTGGTGAGCAGGAAGTAGGCGAGGTGGTTCAGCGCGAAGGTCATCTCGAAACCGTCCACCGTCTCACGATATTTGCTGAACAGCGCACCTGCGTTATTGATCAGCACATGCAAATGATCATATTTACGCTTGAACTGCTCTGCTAACGCTCGAATTTGTGCTAAAGAGGAGAGGTCAGCGGTCATCATTTCCAACGATCCCGCCGTGCTGCCGACTTCTTTGATCGTCGCCTGAAGCTTGGCAGGATCACGCCCTACGCCGATCACCGTAGCCCCTTGTTCTGCCAATACCTTCGCCGTCACTTTGCCAATGCCGTCTGTAGCGCCTGTGACCAAGCAGATTTTGCCATTCATCTCATTCATCGTTGGAATACTCTCCATCAACTTTCCCGACAGCAGTCTATCGTTTAGAGTGCACTCTAAGTCAAGTCTTAGGTTATGCCTGCAAATGATGATGATCGTTGGAACGTTCGAGAATCCAACGCTTGCTTTCCGCCGTTTTATACCAGTGCGTGATCGAGGTTCGGGCTATTTCAGGGATTGCTCGTTCGATGCTGGCTTCCCCGAATCCAAAGAAATAGACGAACGACGTTTGAATGACAGCGCCATGTGATAGCACAAGGATCGTTTTGCCTTCATAGTGATCCAGAATCCTATTCAGCGCCTGATGCACGCGCAGCGTGAACTCCATGCGATTCTCGCCACCTTCGTACCAGCGATAGTAGGGCTTTTGAGCATCGGGAGTTTGCTGCCAGCGGGAGAAAAATTCGTCGTCACTAAGGCTGCCATCATCACTGCGCCATTCTTCCACGTCGTGGTCGAGAATGATGGGCAGTCCGATTGCTGACGCGATGATTTGTGCGGTTTCGTGCGCGCCTCTCTGGGTGCTCGAAATAAACACATTCGGTTTGATCTCGCGCGTTTGTGATAAGCGATCTCGCAACAGTTCCGCTTGCCTTATCCCTTCCTTCGATAGTCCTTGGTCGCGGCGCGGATACTGACCATCTACTACGTCGTAGATGTAGTCGGCATGACGGATGAGATACAGATGCGTCATTCTAAGAACCCTTACCCGTTAGGAGGTTAAAACGCGCAGCACTCCCGGCGTGATGTCGGTCAAGTTGCTGAAGTTCTCAGCAAATTCGTGTCGTTTCGCGCCAATTGCAACCGTTGGGATGTCGCTTTCCGTGTGCTGACGGATTGACAAATCTTCCATGTTGCCATGATCACTGGTGATGATGATCAAATCGTTATCGAGGTCCCAGCAATCGAGCAGTGCCGTCATCACGCGATCAAACAGTTCCAGATATTTCACGCCATCTTCAAAAGGTCCGCGGTGACCGATCTCGTCAGTAATCCAGGTGGTGAACATAGAGAAATTATGCTCACGGGCTAACTCCGCCATTAACCCTGCGGATTGCTCTGCTGTGTATAACGGAGCATCAGGAAAACCCAAAAATTCACGCCAGCCCGTACCTATAAAATCAGGACTGAGCGCCCGACCAGCAAGATAATCCTCGTGGGTGCGGATCGGCACCCCTGCTGATCTGACCGCATGTTGTAACGAGGACAACAATCGCTTGCCCCGATCTACTGCCGCGAAAAATCCGGGCGGATATGCATCCAGTAAAGCGCCGGATTGCCCGCTGGCAACCAGCGACTTATAGAGATTGCCTTGATCCAATATGGCGCGGATTGGCGCATTGGGGCGCGGACCATAATGTTCCCCGATTTCCGCTGGCACATTGCGCCCGGTCATAATTGCAGCCTGCCCGCTGGCGCTCTGGGGTCTGCCCGCAACACCAAGTCGCGGATCCGTAGGCAGAAATATTGCGCGTTCCGTCTCGATGCGCTGGAGTCCACGCAGCCAGCGTTGATCGCCTGCTAATTTGTGTAAAGTAGGAGTGTCTGCGATGGCAAACGGGTTGACTTGCGGATCGTCCGTACCAAGTCCGATGCCATCAAGGAAGATCAGAAGGACGTGCATAGTAGCCTGATGATTGAGTAATGCGGAGGATATGACGCGATTCGCTCATCTTCCATTACACATTACTTGGCGGGCTTCAGTGTATACTGTAGCTAAAAATGGTGCTGAACTCCAACACCTCCATGAATTTACGAACTGCCCTCTCCAGCGTTGAGGATTTTTATCGCCGCGTGTACTGGTACTCCGATGAAGCGACGACGGTGGAGGGCGATGGCTTTACCCTCTCTTTCAGCGGCTTGCCGTGGATGCACAGCGTCAATCATCTATGGTTGCACGACATCGACGCCTTAGATGATGTATTATTGAAGCTGGCAGTCCAATTCTTCCGCCGCTTCAATGCAGAGTACAGCATTGTCTTTACGGCAGTTGAGCGTCCACGCTTATTATTCTGGTTAGCAGATCGACTGTACATCGAACGCGCCAACACGCCGATGTATGCACTGAGTGGGTTGCCCCGTCCTCTCAATATGCATCGCGACGTACGTATCTGCCGTGCGCGTAGTGAGGATCAGGAAGTCATCCTCGAGATCTTACATAAAACGTTCTTCATGACGCCCGAAGCCGGACGCTGTGTAGTGCGACAGGAGCACTTCAACGATCCGACTGTACGTCACTATATTGCTTATGTGAATGATGAAGCTGCTGCCTGTGCTTCAATCTTGCTGCATGATCGCCTAGCCAGCGTATGGAATGTAGGCACATTGAGACAGTTCAGGCGGCAAGGAATCGCCTCTGCGATCCTGATGCGCGCACTGGTGGAGGCGGCTCAAGATGGCTGCGATCACAGCGTATTAATGGCTTCACCTATGGGTAAAGCACTCTACGAAGAGATGGGTTATCACTTCGTCGCCACGACATGGTTTTATGGTCCGATGGAGTAAACCATCAACCTTAGGTTTTCACCTTAGGCGCTGGTAGTCTGCCAATCACCACTAAATGATTCTTTGCCCGCGACGCTGCGACATAGAGTAATGCATTGACATCCAACTTGGAGTCCAACCCATCTTTACCGTGATCAAAGCGCGCAAATTCGGTAAGTATTATTGCTGGGCGTTCCATCCCTTTGAACGATTGCACGGTAGCAATGGTCACTTCATTGGATTTGGCAGAAGGATTCAGCCTGCGTGTTAGGGCGAACGTTCCTAACTTCATGCCTTCTTTCAGGCGGCTTTTTTCCTCGCCAAATGGAGTCAAGATCGCAATGTGAGTTAGCGGCACTCCCTGCTTCAGGTGCAGATCGTTGAGTGTGTCTAACAACAGTTTTAACCAATCATCACTTGCTGCTATTTCGATCACTTTGGGGTCGCGCTGCACTTCGGGTCCGGCTGCCTGATAATCCTCAGGTTTACCCGTTGCATGATACTTGCCCACCAGCTTGCCAATACTGCGGATATTACGCAAATTGCGCCGCAAATGGCGGTGCGGCTCCCGAAATGGCAGTACATCGCGCGTGAAAATACGCTGACTCTCGTCGCAAAAAATGTAGAAAATGCTGTTGTCAGGATCGCGGAGCAGCGCCATCAATGGTGACCAGTAAGATCGCCGGAAGTCTTGACCTTCATCCACGATGATTGCGTCGTAACGCTGCTCATTTCCCAGTAACTCAGCAGCCGCTAACAACCGATTCGGCAGAATCCCATCATAATAATCTCCTGCATCTTGCGTTGCGGCATTGAAATCAGGTAGCGGTCTGCCGGGAAGATTACCCAGTTTGCGGCACAACTCATGGAAATACATCACTTCTACGCCTTCGGGGGCGTTCTCGGTCATCCAGCGTGCCAGTGCCGAGGTGTAATAGACGAGCAAAACACGCTTTCCCTGTTCTTTTAACCGACGTGCTTTCTCGAACGCCAGCATAGTTTTGCCCGATCCGGCACAGCCCGTGATCAAATAGCGTGGTGACTTTTGCAGATCAAGTAGCACATCAAACTGCTCTTCCGTCAGCACCTTGATAGTGCCTTCTTCTTCTTCGAAGTCCTGCGCCAATCTGGAAGTAAGGACATGCAGTGGCGCGAGGACACTTGTCAGTGCTCTGATTGCGGCACCACCGGGGAAAGATCGACGGTTGTAGTAGCGGTGGATATTTTCAATAGCACTTGCAATAGTCTTTTCAGTACAATCGGCTTTATCTAGCACAATTGCTCGTGGTGCATCGGTAGTCAGATCGTGAGCAAGGTGAATATCAGGTAAGGCGAGCACGTACGACATCGAGTAATCGAAATTACGTGTCGCAGTGATCTCTTTTAATTTTTTCTGCAGATCGTACATGGCGCTGCGCACCTGCCTCACAGGTGTTTTCTTCATAGGCTTACCGTTTTGCAGCCATGTACCACTGCGTTCGTCAGCGGTGATCTGACCACCTTTTACTTCGATCACCAGTAAACCACGATTGGGATGTGCGATGATAAAGTCAATCTCGCGGTCAGCGATACCAATATCGGGGTTTTTGGCTTGCAGCGCACGACTATGGAAAACGCTATACTGATCGTCTAAGCAGTTGCGGAATAAATCAAATAAGCGGCGTTCCGCCCGACTCGGTGTTTCTTCCAAATTCAACTTATTGGGGAAAATCTGAGCCATTATTGCTATCTCGCTTACAAGTCTAGTGAGAACTGACAGTTTAGCACTAATTGCCACAGCCGATTTCACGATTTCATATATGCTGGCTTCTAGCATCTATGACATCCGTCAGTCAGTATGTTGCTGAAGAATCCGCAGCGTGAAGGAGTGATTCAACAATGACCGGAAATCTAGGCATCAAAGTGTTCGTCACCCGCCGGATCGTTGGGCTAGAGGATTACATTGCCCAATATAACCTCAGCCACGCTCGGATCGATGTGTGGGAGGGCACGATGCCACCCCCTTACGAGGAATTGGTGCTGCGTTCTAGGGATTGCGACGGCGTGCTGACGATGCTCACGGACAAAATCGACGCTGCTTATATGGACTCTGTGCCTAAACTCAAAGTCATCAGCCAGTGTGCTGTAGGCGTCAACAATATCGATCTCAAAGCAGCGACGGAGCTAGGGATCCCCGTAGGCAATACGCCGGGTGTGCTCACTGAAGCGACGGCGGATATTGCCTTCGCCTTATTATTGAGTGCTGCCAGACACATCGTACCCGGTTACGAGTATGTCAAGTCAGGGAATTGGCAGACATGGGATCCCCTGCTGTTGTTGGGACAACAGGTTTGGGGAGCAACACTGGGCGTCATTGGCTACGGCAGAATCGGTAAAGCAATGGCGTTGCGAGGCAAAGGCTTTAATATGCGTATTCTGGCGAGTTCTCGCACCTTAACCGCCGAGGATGCAGCCAAAGATGGCGCGGAATTGGCGTCGATGGAAACCATTTTGCGTGAAGCGGATTTTGTCTCATTGCATACACCATTAACCAAACAGACTCACCATCTGATAGGTGCGCGCGAGTTGGCGCTGATGAAGCCTACCGCCACTTTGATCAATACAGCGCGCGGAGAAATTGTTGATCCCGGCGCGTTGTTCGCGGCATTAAAGCAAGGGCGTCCCGGTTTCGCCGCTCTTGATGTGACCGAGCCAGAACCGCTGCCACCTGATCATCCACTGCTAACGTTGCCTAATTGCGTGATTGTGCCTCATTTAGGTAGTGCCACCATCCAGACTCGCCGCGAGATGACCCGTCTGGCTGTTGCCAATCTCGCTGCGGGCTTGCGTGGCGCTCCGCTGATGCATCGAGCGAACTAGTTCAGTCTTAAACACTTCAAACTATATCGCATATACGGTAATTCACCTCCATTTCATTGTGGAAGTCGTGAGATTTTTACGACTCTCACACCGATCATTACTTTTAATTCGGCATACCTTAACCTACCTTGCAAACAATTTAGGAAAATTTTAGGTATTAGCAAAGAACCGAACTTACCCTGATTCATACAGTCTGCAGATGGTGTGTCTGTATGGATAACTGGAAGAGGCAAGTGCCATGTTTAAGCAAAGAAAGTTTGTAAGTGCTTTCATCCCCGTATTGTTCTTTGCTGTAGTCGCGATATTGCTGCTCCGTAGCAGTGCGATGCAACACAGTGGCGCAGCCGTCGCCAGTTCGGCGTTGCCGGTCAATCCTATCATTGAGGAAAACCAGAAACCCGGCACGGAGGCATGGAAGTCTGCCCGCTTCGATTCCTATTTCAAAGAACTAACCATTGCCGAGCAGCTTGAACACGCGCAGGAATTGGGGCTGCCTACCTCCGCGTCGGATGCTGGCGGTGGCATGATGCAGGGCGCTTGGACGAACAGCCGTGATGTGACTGGCTACGCTAACAAGACCAGCGTCAACGTCGGTGGACAGATCGCTTCATCACCTCCAAGTATTCGCAGTATGAGAGACCATCCACCGCATGGCTGGTACAACGGCAACGGCGGTACGGAAGTGGTAGCACAGCAAGTTCTTCCCGGCACGAACTATCCGGTGCCAGCACCGGACCTCGTTGGGTATGGTCGCTGCCAACTGGCCCCGCTGCTTTTACACGCTCAATATTCCCAGCAACTGACCAGCGGGTTCTATCTGGTGTGGTTGTGCTGTCGGACGCAACAACACCTCCTGGCTACATTCCATTCATCGTGCGTAACGACAGCCAGCAGGCGGATATCTTGTATCTGGTCGCCACCTCGACATGGCAAGCGTACAATGACGGGCGGCAAGAGCCTCTACGAGTACAACTCACCCGGTGGACGCGCCAAGAAGGTCTCCTATGACCGTCCCTACAACCAGAATGACGGCGCGGGACACTTACAGCGGCGACTTCAACATGGTCAACTGGCTGGAGCAGAATGGCTTACAACGTCACCTATGCCACCAGCGAGGATTTACACAGCAACCCGAACCTGATGAACAGGCGCAAAGTGGTGATGAGTGTATTCCACGACGAATACTACCCATGCCCATGTACAACAAATCCCAGCGATGCGCATGCGGGTAAGCACCTCGCCTTTACTTCCAATAACATTTCCATTGGCAAATACGCTACGAGAACTCTGCTAGCGGTGCAGCGAATCGCGTGATCGTCTGTTACAAGAAAGAGTCTGACGATCCCAACACCACCACCGACCCGATGAAGAACAGCGCCACGCCGGAACTAACCACCGTGCTGTTCCGCGATCCGCCAGTGAACAAGCCGGAAAATCAGGTGCTCGGCGTGATGTTCGAGTCCTTAGTTGCTTACGGAGATTACTTCAACTGGACGGTGCAGAACTCCAGCCACTGGATGTACGCTGGCACTGGCTTGAGCAACGGCTCGACGATCCCCAAACTCGGCGGTTATGAGTGGGATAAGATCTACAACAATGGTGTTTCACCAGCAGGCATGACCGTCGTCAGCCAGACGGCGATCAACAATTCGGAGGGAAGCTTCCTGCACCAAGCCGTCATCTGGCAGCATCCGAGCTGCGCGTGGGTCTTCGCTGCCAGTTCCAACTACTGGCAGTACATGCTGGATGGCAACTGGATCTGGCCCGTCGATACGCGCGTCCGCCGCATGACCCAGAACATCCTTGCCCGCATGATCTCTGAGCCTACCTGCGGTTCACAGGCGACCTTTACCCCTGTGCCCAATGTCACAAATACACCTACACGTACCGCTACGGCAACGGCAACCCGTACCGCCACCGGCACCGCCACGCGCACATCGACCGTGACTCCAACCGCGACTCGTACCAACACGCCGACTAATGTTTGTGCGCTGCTGACTGTCACCAATACCTTCCTTGGCGATCAGACCTTCAGCTACACAATTCAGAACGGCAATGCGACAGCAGGTACCATCACGCAGGCTGATCTGGTGTGGCGTCCAAACTCTCCCGCGTCGATGTATCCCGACACCATGAGTTTGAGTTCTGCCGCACAATCATTCTGGGTCAAACCAGTAGCAGAATCACCAGTTACTTCAGGCAGTTACTCGATCACAAGCAGCAACAGCGGCTGGAATAGTTCTTTCGCGGGCGTTCCCGCTAGCGGCAGCACCAACTGGTCAGTAACTTTTGCCAGTGGACCAATCCCGCTAGCGCCCCAGTACTCGATCTACGACTTCAAAGGCACGAAGATCAACGTACAGATCGGCGCTCAGACCTGCGTACTTGATCCGACGGCGGCGCTGCCGACGGTTACTGCTACCCGAACGGCAACGGCTGGGGCATCAAGCACTGCCACTCGTACGCCAACTAGTACGAACACGGCAGTTGGACCTACCGCGACGTGGACGGCTACCCGTACCTCAACGGCAACGTCCACTGCTACCACCTCAACTGGAGGACAGACCTTCTACCGTGGTATCAATCTCGGTGGTCCGGCAATCGTGGTTGACGGTAACAACTGGCAAGATAACAGCGGTACTACTACAAATCTCACCACCAATGGTGCCGTTGTTTGCAATCCGTGGGTGCCGCTTACACCAACCACTGATACCAATCGCGCGACGATGATTAGTTGTTCGCGTCAACATTGGGCACACAGCGTCGTGATGAGCAGTGTTCCAAACGGCAGCTATCAGGTTTCGCTGTATGTGTGGCTAGACTGGGCTGATCCTAATCCGACGGCGTTTAGCATCCAGATCGAAGGGGCGACGGTCGTCTCCAATTACGTACCCGGTCCTGCTGGTAAGTGGGACAAGCTCGGACCGTTCAACGTCACCATCAGCGACAGCACGATCAATATCACCACTAGCGGTGGTGTTGCCAACCTGAGCGGTATCGAAGTATGGAGTGGCAGCGGCGGCGGCACAACAGCGACCAATACCGCAGTTGCTGCCTCAGCTACTGCGACTGCAACGATGACGCGTACTTCGACGCCGACTAACACACCAAACGTAACGGCTACGGCGACACGGACACCAACACGCACCAATACACCGGGCGGACCAACCGCAACGGCGACTCGCACGTCGACCCGCACGAACACACCGCTCCCTGCCAGCGCAACTCCAACCCGCACACCGACCTCGTCGGGCGGCGTGACATTCTATCGCGGTATCAACCTCGGCGGTGCGGCGATAGCAGTCGATGGCAATAACTGGGAAGCGAATACGGGAACAACAACGAATCTGACCACTAATGGTACAGCGATGTGCAACCAGTGGGTGACCTTGAATCCTACCACCGATGCCAACCGCACGACGATGATCCAGTGTTCACGGCAACATTGGGCGCATAGTATGGTGATGAGCAACGTACCGAATGGCAACTATCAGATTTCGTTGTATGTGTGGCTGGACTGGGCAGATCCGAACCCGACTGCGTACAGTATCCAGATCGAAGGCACAACCGTAGTCCCCAGTTATGTACCGGGTCCTGCCGGAAAATGGAGCAAACTTGGACCTTTCAATGTAACCATCAGTGATGGCACGATCAATATCACCACTAGTGGCGGCATCGCCAATCTCAGCGGACTTGAGGTGTGGCGAATTGGATAGTTAATAACACGTTCCATTGTCAAACGGGTACACGCAACTAGCCACCTATGTGTTGGTTGCTGGGAAGACTCTGAAGTCTTCTTAGCAATCAACACTCAGATACGTACACAAAAATAAATAACCCGCTGCATATTTACGTTCTACATAAACCTTGCAGCCGGATTCAGTTGATCCTGCCTGATTCTATCTAAATTCATATCGAAACTGAATCTTATTCAAACATACCTTACGCCCCTGCGTGAATATTTTTAGGCGAGGGCAAAGCCGCAGTCATAACCTTACATATAACATATCCCTGACCGATTTCCCGTGCTTGAGTCAAAAGAGCAGCGCATGTCGAAGTCCAGACAATTGTTCGTTGTCCTACTCCCAGTTTTGTTGCTTATCGTTTTCGCCGCGCATTTGATAATATCTAGCGTCGAGCCTCACGATAGCCTAGCCGTAGTGAGTTCAGGGCTGCCCACTAATCCAATCATCGCGGAAAACCAGAAGCCCGGAACTCAGGCATGGAAGTCCGCGCGCTTCGACTACTACTTCCAAGAGATGAACGTCGCTGAGCGACTAGAACATGCCGACGAATTGGGCTTAAGCGCGGCTGATTTAGGTGGTGGCAGCTCGATGCAGACGGGCTGGACGAATGATCGGGAAGTCACGGGTTATGCTAGCAAGACCAGTGTCAATGTTGGCTCTGGCATCAATTTCCACATCAGTTCCAAGTTTGCCCAATACAATATGTCGATCTTTCGCATGGGCTGGTATAACGGCAATGGCGCGACTCAGGTGCAAGCACCGGTAACTCTCTCTGGTGCGGACTACGGCGTACCCATCCCTGATCCTGAAACTGGTCTGATCGAAGCAAACTGGCCCGTCGCCTATACGCTGAATGTTCCTAGTAACTGGACTAGTGGTATCTATCTGGTCTGGCTGCAGGCAATTGGTGGCAGCAACGTTTATTACATCCCCTTCATCGTTCGCAACGACAGTCAGCAAGCAGACATCTTGTATCTGGTCGCCACTTCGACATGGCAGGCTTATAATGAGTGGGGTGGTAAGAGCCTCTACGAGTACAATTCGCCTACCGGACGTGCCAAGAAGGTCTCCTATGATCGCCCCTATGCGCAGGCTGATGGCGCGGGGCATTTTTACAGCGGCGATTACAACATGATCGGCTGGCTGGAGCAGATGGGTTACAACGTCACCTATGCTACCAGCGAAGACTTGCACAGCAATCCCAATCTGATGAACGGGCGCAAGGTGTTAATGAGCGTCTACCACGACGAATATTACTCCATGCAGATGTTCAACAACGTAAAAGTAATGAGGGATGCGGGCAAGCATCTCGCGTATTTCACCTCTAACAACATCTACTGGCAAATTCGCTACGAAAGTTCATCTACTGGCGCGGCAAACCGTGTGATCGTTTGTTACAAGAAAGAGTCGGACGATCCCTCAACGACAACCGACCCCATGTACAACAGCGCCACACCTGAACTGACGACGGTGCTGTTCCGCGATCCGCCTGTGAACAAGCCGGAGAACCAGATTCTCGGCGTCATGTTCAATAATCTCGTCGGCTACGGTGAATATTTCCCGTGGACGGTGCAGAACGCCAGCCACTGGATGTACGCTGGCACAGGCTTGAACGATGGCGACACCATCGACAAGTTAGGTGGTTACGAGTTCGACAAGACCTACAACAATGGCTATACCCCGCCAAATGTCACTGTTGTTTCGCGTACAACGGTGACGATTTCCGGTTATCCCTTCCTACACGAAGCGGTAATCTGGCAAGCTGCAAGTTGCGCGTGGGTTTTCGATGCCAGCGTCAATTACTGGCAATATATGTTGACGGGCAACTGGATTTGGCCCGTCGATAGTCGCGTTCAGAAGATGACGCAGAATATTCTGGGGCGCATGATCGCCGAACCGACGTGCACACCTGAAGCAACGTTCACACCATCGCCAAGCAATACGCCGACCTCTACGCTGACACCGACGATCACCCTTACGCCGTCGCAGACCTTTACGCCATCCAATACCGTCCCGGCTAGCAATACGCCGACGGCGACTGCAACCCTTGCTTCCGGTCAGGCTGCCTTCTATCGCGCCATCAATCTCGGTGGTCCAGCGCTGGTTATCGATGGCAATAACTGGGAAGCGAATTCCGGTACAACCACTAACTTCACCACCAACGGCAGCGTTTCCTGCAATCCGTGGGTAACGCTGACACCGACGACAGATGCAAACCGCACCACCATGATCCAGTGCTCCCGCCAGCATTGGGCGCATAGCATGGCGATGAGCAGCGTGCCGAACGGACAGTATCAAGTTTCACTATACGTGTGGCTCGACTGGAACGATCCGAATCCTGCCGCTTTTAGCCTTGCTATCGAAGGTACCACAGTTCTGCCCACCTACACGCCCGGACCGGGTGCTGGTAGCTGGAGCAAGCTCGGACCGTTCACTGTCAACATGACAGACGGTACTATCAACATTACGACGAACGGTGGCGTTGCCAACATCAGTGGTCTAGAAGTGTTCAGCATCGTTCCGCTGCCAACCAACACGCCAACAGCTACCGCCACCAACACGCTGACGCCGACGGCAACCTCTACTGCAACGATCACGCCGACAAGCACTCGAACGCCGACAGCGACGTTTACCCGCACGCCTTCACCGACACCGAATGTGTGCGCCAATTTGACGGCGACTATCTCATCGCTGGGTGATCAGACGTTCGGCTTCAGGATCAATAACGTCAGTTCCACCAGCGGCACGATCACCAGCGCGGAAATTCACTGGACTTCCAACGGTTCAATGTACCCGTCTCAATCGAACCTCAGTTCAGCAGCAGGCGCGTTGTGGATCAAGCCAGTAGCGGAATCACCTGCCACGACTGGTGTCAAGCTCATCAACAGCAGCTCCGATGGTTGGAACAGCGCCAACGCGGTAATCGTGGGCGGTAATCTGGAACATCCAGCGGTTGTTCAATGGACGGTTACCTTCAGTAGCGGACCAGTCCCCTTAGCACCTCAGTACAGCACTTATGACTTCCGCGGCACCAAGCTGACGGTTCAGTACGGCGCGCAAAGCTGCGTCCTCGATCCAACTGCTAGCATGGCGACGCTGACACCGACTAGCACGGCAGCGACCAACACACCAACCAACACAGCAACGGCGACATTCACACCAAGCGCGACCGCGACTGCTACGGCAACCCTAACTCCGACGGCGACCAGCACCAACACTGAGGTGCCAGCCACAGCAACGGATATACCAACCAATACACCAGTGCCGCCAACGGCTACTGACACGGCAACTGCTACGGCAACCTTAACGCCGACGCAAACCAGCACCAACACTGAGGTGCCGCCAACAGCGACGGAAACACCGACCAATACGCCAGTACCACCAACGGCTACTGACACGGCAACTGCTACGGCAACCCTGACCCCAACGCTAACCAGCACCAACACTGAGGTGCCGCCAACAGCGACGGATACACCAACCAATACGCCAGTGCCACCAACGGCTACTGACACGTCGACGGCAACCGCGACATTGACTCCGACTTTGACCAGCACCAACACTGAGGTGCCGCCAACAGCCACGGATACGCCAACCAATACACCAGTGCCGCCGACTGCCACCGACACGGCAACCGCTACGGCAACCGCGACATTGACTCCGACTTTGACCAGCACCAACACTGAGGTGCCGCCAACAGCGACGGATACACCAACCAATACGCCAGTGCCACCAACGGCTACCGACACGGCAACAGCTACGGCAACCGCGACATTGACCAGCACCAATACTGAAGTGCCGCCAACAGCCACGGAAACACCAACCAATACGCCAGTACTACCAACGGCTACTTATACAGCAACTGCTACAGCGACTCTGACTGCAACGTTGACTAGCACCAATACTGCTGTGCCACCAACCGCAACTTCATCCAGTACCGCAACACGAACAAACACACCCGTGCCAACGCTGGTGTTCTATCGCGGCATCAATCTCGGTGGTCCGGCGCTGGTGATCGATGGCAACAATTGGGATGCAAACTCTGGCACAACGACGAACTTGACCACCAATGGATCGGTGTTGTGCAATCCGTGGGTACCAGTGACACCGAGCACGGATAGCAACCGCGCGACGATGATCAGTTGCTCGCGACAGCACTGGGCACACAACATCGTGATGAGCAGCGTGCCGAACGGACAGTATCAAGTCTCGCTGTACGTCTGGCAGGATTGGGCTGATCCGAACCCCGGCGCGTTCAGTGTCGCCATCGAAGGCGCGACGGTGCTTGCCAGCTACACGCCCGGTGTCGCCGGACGTTGGGACAAGCTCGGTCCCTTCAACGTGACCATCAGCGATGGCACCATCAACATCACTACCAGCGGCGGTATTGCCAATATCAGCGGTCTGGAGGTCTGGAGAGGTAACTAAGTAGGGGGATTTCGTACACTTCCGCCTGAAAGCAGTAGCGTTCGGAATAGGGTAACGTAAGTCCGCTTGCAATCATGAGTTTTTGCACACTGAGGTCGAGGTAGCTTGACCTCAGTGTTTTTGTATCGATCAACAACAACTCAGAGTCTCATGTACCACAGAGTAGAGATTAATGTATTCAATAAAATACTAAGCAACCATCATCCTTTGCAGCCCGCAAGCTTTTAGCTGTCCGCTACTCTCTGTACTAACTGTCGATCAAAATCGAAATCTAGCTTCTGAAACTTTCTTTACCAGTTCCGTCGCTGGCGATATGTGTCAGGAAGAGCCACTAACTAATCCTATTATACGGACGGTAGGCATACCTGTTCCCGATGGTCGAAGCGAGAGCGACAAATTCGATCTTATTGAGCGCAAGCCCGCCCTTGACTTAGCCGACGTTGACAGGTGAAAAAGCAGTCAGATCAGGCGACACCTAGGACTAGATTTTGACTTTATGCCTCGCCGCTACTTTTCTCCAGCAAGCTCGACGCAAAAAAAGTGGAACTACGATAAGTAGTTCCACTAATTCGACATTGATCGTTTAGGCTCCCGAAGTAGGATTCGAACCTACAACCTACCGGTTAACAGCCGGCCGCTCTGCCGTTGAGCTATTCGGGAATATCCAGAATTGCCTTGAGAATGGTATCAATGGGATGCCTGATTGTCAAGGCTGTATCTTGTGAAGTGACAGCCAGTTTGTCTGCCAGATTGTTAGCCCCTTATCAAGCAAGTGCTGTTGCCGCTGCCGCCGTTCGCAGCGATTCCAATCCGTACTCGCCAGTCACCATCAGCTTCCAGCGCGGATCGCGGATCGCTTTGACCAGATTCAGCATTCCATCCTGTATGGATCGCTTGTATACCGCCGATTTTCCTTCCGGTGAGAATGCACGCACTTCATAGATCGTTGCGGCTAGCACCTCTCGTTCGCTGATTTCCACCGTTCCGGGCAGGTAGGGTTTCCACAACTCCGGCATTACTGTCGTGCTTAGTTCCAGCGCGGTTGGTACCCACTCATTCAGCGTGATATATCCATGTTCCAGCGTCAGGCGTACCGTCGTTTGCTCGGTGCTGCCGCTTTGATCGAAGGCGTGATAGCAATGCGCCGCCACATCACCGTACTGCAAAATCGCCTCTACCCGATCTACCGCACCGTCACTTCTGTGAAACGCTTGCGAGCCAACTACATGCCCACGCTGATCCGCCACCCACGAAAAAGCGTCGAAGAAGTGGACGCCATGCTCAATCCAGATTCCGCCACTTTTGCTGGCATTCCAGAACCAGTGATCCATCGGCAGCGATAACCCTGCTGCATGATTCGCTAGATCCATGTGTCGCAGTTTGCCCAATATGCCCGACTGTGCCAGAGCAGCCGCTGTCTGCCAGTATGGATTTTGCCGCATCACATAGTCCACAGTGATCAGCACTCCGTTCTCTGTTGCCGCTGCGATCATTGCTTCGCCATCCTCGACGGTCAGCGCCAGCGGCTTCTCGCAGAACAGATGGCGTTTTGCATTCAGTACTTCTAGTCCTTGCGCGGCGTGCAGAAACGGCGGTGTATTCAGCGCCACGATGCTGATTTCATTATTCTTCAATGCCTCGCTTAACAACTGATAAGGCACCGCCTGATAACGATCCGCGAACTGCTGCGCCCGCTCCAGATCGACATCGACTATCGCGGCGATCTTTACCTCTGGCATCTCTGCGAAGGCGGCGAGGCAAAAATCTCCGAATGCGCCAGCGCCAACTAGCGCCAACCCAAGTGGCTTCAGATCAGCCATGTCGTGCATACTCCAATACCTCTTCCAGCGGGATCGTCGCCAAGCCAATTACCCGATCTCCACCAGCGTAATAGAAATACACCTCATCGCCAACAACCAGATTCGTGCAGCTAAACAGCGCGTTGGGCACATCGCCTCTGAATTCCCACGTTTCCTCCGGCTCCATGATAATCCCCTTTGGGCGATTGATCACCTTCGTTGGATCATCCAGATCGAGCAGTGCAACGGAATGGCGATACACAATCGGATTGCCGTAACCGTGATAGAAGATCAGCCAGCCATGCTCGGTCTTGATCGGAAGCCCATTGCCGCCGATGCTGACTGCATCCCAGTCGTTATCGGGACGCGGCGGCATCAGAATCTGGTGATTCGTCCAATTGATCAAATCCTCGCTGAAGCCGATCCAGATATTCTTGCGCCTTCGATGCAAGATCACATATTTGCCGCCGATCTTCTCAGGGAACAGGATGTGATCCTTATTCTCCTGCCGTTCCAGCGGGGCAACATCCTCCCACGAGATCAGGTTCGTGGATCGCGCGATCATCGGGAAATAGCTGTTCGCGCCATACGCGGTGTAGGTCACGTAAAACTGATCATCTAGCGGCGTCACGCGGGGGTCTTCCACACCGCGATAATCCTCTGAACCATTGTGCGGCGTCAGCACCGGATTCTCCAGCCGATTCCACTCGAAGCCGTCTGTGCTCAACGCGTAACCGATCCGCGAAATGTAGTCGTTGCCCTGTGCGCGGTAGAGCATGTGATACAAGCCATTGTGATATGTCACCGACGGATTGAATACATTCTTGCATTCCCACTCATGCAGCGGATTAGGGTACATCAGCGGACTGCGGGGATGCCGTTTCAATTTGACTGTCATCGTGATTCCTCAATTGCGGGCAAACCATCCTCAAACACTAGCTGACATCAAGCTAACCAAATTCCTGATACGCCTCCTGTTATTCCTGATAATATCAGGCGGAAAATTCTGTCGAGCTACTCCGTCAGTCCGCTGCTCCCCGATAGTGTGTTGTAGGTCAGCGTGACGGTCTTGCCATCTGCCAGCGTGAACTCGCGTCGCAGGATAGCGGGCTGCAAGTAGAAGGCGTCGATCTTGCTTACGGCGTTATCTCCGGCATTACCAGCGCCAGCAAAGCTGTAGCGCAGCACATGGCTGCCCTTGCTCAGGAATACGGGACTCTTCCACACCAGATCGAGCCACAGGTACTCGTAATCGGGCGATACACTCTGCTCTACCACCACTGGTGCGGCGTCTGTGTCGGTCATCTCTACGCGGAAGCCGATCTGCGGAGCGCTGCCTTCACCCGCATCCGCCTGCTCTCCCTCGCTAATCTCTACGGGCAGCAGATTGCTGGCGATGTCAGGATCGCGTCCGGTCAAGTCCATGAACGAGTTGCCGCCTACGCTGCGCCCCACCTCCAAGCCAATCGTCTGATCGCTTGGTGCGGCATCGAATCCGATAGATTTCCACGGTAGCGACACCTCGAAGATGTAGCCGTTATCAGTGGCTTGCCATGCCGCTTCCGCGCCGCGAACGAATCCGCTGTTCGTCCAGTTCCACACCTGCGTACCATCTGGAGTCTGCGCCAGCGTGAACTTGGTTGCCAGACTTTGCGCGTTCGGACCTTCGCTCACATAGACCCACAGCGCATCATCGTGCCATACGTTGCTGGTAGTGTAGTTCTGCACATGCTCAGGGTCGCGCACCTGCACCGCCATGTACAGTTTGTCGGCATCCCACAATAGCTGCACATCGTGGCTATCTACATCCGCACCTTGCCAGAAATTGACCCCGCGCAAGAACTGCTTTCGCGTATTGGCGCTCAACATCGGCACCGTCGCCCACTCGTCCAGCTTGGCGTCAATCGTTGGTGCGCTGTTGGTCTGTAAGGCGCGTGCCGTCTCCTGTGCGTTTTGTCCCGGCTGCCGCATGTTCGCGGCGTACACCAGATAGTCACCCGGCGCAGTGATGTCGACATCGAGTTCCATCACATCACCAGCGCCTAAGCCTACATAGCGTCCGCCGCTGATGTTTGCCTCGCCTGTCCATGTCCCACGAAAGTAGATCGGCTCGCCGCTGGCGCGTCTGCCTTCTTCCGCCTGCTTGATGAGCCACTGCGATCCAGTAGTCGTCTTGGCATTCATGTACTCAACCGCCGGTGGCACGTCCGCCACCGCTTGCAGCGACATCAAGCCCTCAATGGTCGATTCCGCACCAGAATTGCGGTTCACCCGCCATTCCACCGGACCACTAATGCCGTCGAATACGCGCCCTGTCGCCGGATCGTACATCTGCACGCCCGCCATGTTGTTGCCGAAGTACCAGCTTGCTGCTAATCCGGCATACTTGGCGTAGCGTTCCTCACCCGTCGCCTTATATAGAGACATATATCCTTGCACGATCATGTTCGTGCCGTAAGCGATTTGCCCCAACCGATCTGGCACGACGCCCATATCGCGGAAGCGTTCCAGCACTAACTGTCGCAGGAAGAAAGAATCTGCCTCCGCGGCGGCGGAAGCGATCCAGTCCTGCCGATCTAGCGCCATACCCGCCTTCGCCAAGCCGTCTACCATGTGTGCACCCCAGTCATGCCAATTTCCCGGCGCACTAGCGGAAACCGGGTGCATCCCAAATGGATAAGCGTAATGATTGCCCAAGCGATACGCCGCTACGCCATCCGCTATCTTGGTCATCACTTCTGCCGTCACCTCGTTCGGACGCGCTTGATAGTACGCCGCCATGCCTAGTAGCCCGATGCTGGAGGAATCCGCCGCTTCGTTGGGTAGCCACGCTGGAATTTTGTAGCCATGCAGTTCCTTGTACTCGCCGTAGTTACCCATCACCTTGCCGATTGCGGTTTCGGTCAGCAGATACGCCTCCGCCAGTTCATCGGCAAAAGCCTTATCTACCGGGTCGAGTACCCGCACGCCTTCACCAAGCGACCACAACGCTCGCATCGCCCACCACGTCAGGCTCTTGTAGCTGGTGTTGCCCGTCTTGTTGATTTCACCTTCACGAGTGAACACGAAGTTGTAGAACTCACCATCAGGTGCTTGCATGTAGCGCACGAATTCGAGACACTGCCGCGCCAGATCGAGCATCGCCGCATCTTTGGTGCGCTCGTATTCGGTCAGGTAGACGACGGCAGCACGTGCCACGTCGTCTATTGCGCTGATCCCCTCACCTGCCGCATCAACCCATTGGTAGTCCGGCACTTCCGAGTAGATATGCACGATTGCCATCTCTCGCCCATCTACCGTTACTGGCTCAGTCAGAAAGCGCAGGTGATCGACATTCACCAGCGAGGTCGTACTCTGTGCCTTTACCGATTCACTCGCCATCATCGGCATCAATAACCCGCAAATGAGTGCGAAACACAATACAACTCGAAATCTATTTCCAGCAATCATGGACTCAATACCTCTAAAAAGGATTACTCGAATGGTTTTATCCCTTCACTGCGCCCACATTGATCCCCTCTAAGAACTGCTTCTGCGCGAGGAAATAGATGATTAAAATCGGGATCGCCATCATCGTCGTCAGCGCCATCATGTAATGCCACTGCGGGGCTTCCTTTGACAGTGACTGATCGAAGAAACGCACCACCAGCGCCAGTGGGAAGGTTTGTGTGGTCGTCAGGTAAAGCAACGGACCTTGAAAGTTGTTCCAGTTACCTTGAAACGACAGCACGCCGATTGCCAGCATAATCGGGCGGATCAGCGGCAGCATGATGTGCCAATAGATCTGCGGGGTACTTGCCCCATCGATCAACGCTGCTTCTTCAATCTCACGTGGGATTGAGAGGAAGAACTGGCGCATTAGGAAGACGTACAACGGACCCCACGCGAATAACGAGGGCCAAGTCAGCGGATCATATGAGTTCAACAATCCAATTTGCTTCCACAACAGAAATGCCGGAATACGCGTAATAATGCCGGGGATCATCACTGTCGCCAGCATAATCGCGAATAGTGTATTCCGTCCTCTCCACCGGAAGCGCGCGAATCCATATGCTACTAGCGATGCGCTCATGATTTCGCCGAACATCGCCAGTACGGTAATGAATAGGGTATTGCCAATGATGCGCCAGAAGGTCATTCCCGGCGCGATGGAAGACATTTTCGTCCACACGTCAATGTAGTTCGCAGGCGCTGCTGGTCTAGGTATCAGCTCGATTGTCGTTGTGAACAACTGATCCGGTGTCTTGAGCGAGGTCGAGATCATCCATGCAAAGGGTAACAGTACCAATGCCGCGCCGAACAGCAGCAGCGCATAGATGATCGCTTGGCGAATGGCGAACCGTCGCTGAATACCCGGAGAAGGATCGGCTAACAAGCTGGCACGAGCAACATTTTGTGCGGACATGATCAGGTTGCCTCCTCTCGACTGTCCTGATAGAACACCCACGCTTCAGACGAACGGAAGATCAACATGGTCAGCGCTAGGATGATCAACAACATGATCCAGCCCATCGCAGAGGCAAGTCCCATACGGCGGAACTCAAATGCCTCGCGGTAGATCAACCAGTTGAGGAAAGTTCCCGCACTTTCTGGCAGCGGAATGAAGGCGGCGATCTCGAACAACTGGATCGCGGCGATTGTGGAGACAACGAGGTTGTAAAACAATGACGGACTTAGCATGGGCAGTGTGACATGGCGGAATTTTGCCCATTCCCCAGCGCCATCAATAGAAGCTGATTCGTACAACTCTTTTGGAATGCCCTTCAACCCCGCCAGCAGCACCACCGAATTCGCACCAAACACACCCCACAAGCCAATGATGATGAAGGCAGGCAGCGCTAACTGCGGGTCGGTGAACCAGCGCGGAGTCTCGATGTTAAACAACGTATAAAAAGGCGATAACACGCCGTTGAGTAATCCCGATGTCGAGAAGATCCAGCGCCACAGCAACGCCGTCGCTACTGCAGGCAAGATGGCGGGCATATAGTAGAGTACACGCCAGATTCCTAAACCGCGCACATTCTGATTGAGCAGCAATGCCACGCCCAGTGCGCCTGCCAAGCCCAACGGAACAGAGATGAAGGCATACAGCAGCGTCAGCCGGATCGAGCGCCAGAACCGGGCTTGCTTGGCACCGATGACGAAGCCACCGTCACCAATTTCGATGCGTACAACCTCTTCGTAGCCTACTTGTATGGCGTCAGAAGTGCGCTGATCTCTGGAAGAGAGTCCAGCGGCTTGTATGGCAAAAAGGTCTTGAAAATTCTTAGTACCAATCCATTCTGGCGCCTTGAATAAGTTGTATTGCGTAAAACTTAGATACAGCGATGCGCCAATGGGGAATAGCTGGAAGATCAAGAAGCCGATCACCCACGGCATAACTAAGGCTCTGCCCGTAGCCGCTTCCCTTTTGACACCCAACATCACTTGCAGTTTATAGATACCGTAAATGACGATGAGAAGTCCTACCGCCACCAGAATATAGCGGATAAATGTGGGAACGTAAGAACCAATAACACCGGGATCCATGAGCTTTTCCCTTCTGCATTCATGCAGCGCGGATCAGCGTATCAGTAGCGGGGAAATGGTAGAGGGACGAATATGCATCCATCCCTCTACTACTAGCTATGGTTAGTTATTCAGTGCCGCATCCAACAGCGGACGGACTTCAGCCGCCAGCTCTTCTACGGTCTTATCAGTTTCCTTATTCAGCAGTGGGGTCATAAACTTATTCCAGAAGACGTCGTTCCATGCTCCCAACTTGGGGATGATGGCAAACGCGCGCATACTCGGAACAGCCGCGATGATCGCTTCGGCGCTCGCTTCCTTCTTGGGCGCTGAAGCAACTAGATGCTCAACTGTGCTTTGAGAAATGCGCGGTGACACAATCTTCCAGCTCTGAATACCTTCAGTTACGGCAAGCAGCGCCTTGCAAGCCAGCTCTGGATTCTGTGTGTTAGCGGAGATCACCGTGCTGGCAGTCCACGCGAAGGTAGTGCCATCTTTGGTGTTGGGGTTCACAGGTACGCTCACGACGCTGACGTTCTCGACTTCAAAGTCCAGACCATCGGCAGCGCCACCCATAAACATGGCAACTTTGCCTGCACGGAACATGGCATCAAAGCCTTGCTCGTTAATGATATCTAGGGATGGTGAAACTTCGGGGTTATAAGCCAGCGATAGATAGAACTTGATCGCTTCAATCGCCTCGGGACTGTCGATTGGGGAGGACAGGTGATCCTCACTGATGACTTCACCACCTGCCTGCCATACGAACATCTGCGGTGGGGGCCAGCCATTGGCAGTAAAACCCCACTGATCAGTCTTACCATCACCGTCAAGGTCTTTGGTCAGTGCCTTGGCGTTAGACATGAAATCGTCCCATGTCCAACCAGCCTTCGGGTACTCAATACCAGCAGCATCGAATAGCGCGCGGTTGTAGTACACAACCACAGGCTGAGCAATCCATGGTAGACCATAAACAACACCATCTTGAGTCGCCGTAGAGATGATGTCAGGATAATAGTCATTGACATCGCCCGCACTCTTCTCTGGCGCATTGGCGAGGCATTCAGTCAACGGCAGGAATACACCCTCAGCCGCCAGTGCCAAGTCTTCGTTACCAATCCAGTACAGATCGGCGGCGGTGTTACCAGCAAGCTGTGTCTTGACCTGCGTCATATAGTCACTGGGGATTGGCTCGTGGATGATCTCGAAGTCCGAATTCTCTGCATTGATCTTGTCCAGAATCGTTTGCAGTTCGGCAGCTTCATTCACGCCCGCCCAAGTAGACATGCGAATTTGCACTTTTTGCGCGTGCGCGACTGTGAGCGCAGAGAGTGCTGGGATCAGCAGGAGCGTCACAGCAAGCAGAACAAGTAAACGGCGAGTCTTCATGATTTTCCTCCAACTAAGAATATTCAATCCGGCGGCATGGGTGCCATCCGCCGCTACTATGGTTCACGAAGCTTGATCAACTTATAGCGAAGTTGATGTGCATCACCTCCCTCATTGGTTGTTGCCTAGACGCGGACTGCCGACACTGCCGCGCTCGATAAGTCGCACTGAGACGATCAAATGGGTGGGCGCTAAGTCTGGTGTTTCTAGCAAGTCGAGGATGCGTCGCGCCGCCTCAACTCCCAACTGCCGCTTAGGCACATCCAACGTTGTTAGTGGGGGATCACTCATCTCTGCCCACTGGATATTGTCGAAACCGATGACGGAAAGATCGCGCGGAACTTGCCAGCCAATGCTCCGGGCACCACGAATAGCGCCTAGCGCCATCGAGTCATTAACAGCACAAATCGCGGTGACTTCTGGCGCAGCGGCAATCAGTTGTCGGAATGCTTCCTGTCCGGAGTCGATTGTAGTGCGCTCAACGTGTGCGACAGGTGTTTCTAGTCCAGCTTCTTGGAATGCTCTTTGATAGCCCTCCACGCGCAAACGGTTACTCGCCCAGGTCGCCGGACCTGACAAGATGCCGATGTGTCGGTGTCCGTGCTCCAGCAGATAACGCGCTGCACGATAAGCACCGCCCTCGTCATCACTGTCGATGCTGTGGGTTGGAAAGTGTTCCAGTTGGTTATCGACTAGTACAACGGGCAACTCGGTTTGAATCATCGCTAGGATGAAATCAGAGGGAATGTCCGGTCCAGCCAGCACCATCGCGTCAATGCGGCGTTCCCGCGCAAAGCGGAAATTCGCGGGTTTGTTCACGATGTCCGGCGTCAGACTAGCTACCGTGAGATGGTAGTTGGTTCGCGCCAATGCCTGCTCAACGCCATGCATGATTTCACCATAGAAAGGATCTGTGGTGGCAGAAAGTCCAGGCTTATCTGCGACAAAGAAGCCAATGCCGAATGATTGCGCCGTGGCTAGCCCACGCGCGGCATTGTTGGGTGCCCAGTTGAACTCACGCGCTTTTTCGAGGATGCGCTTACGCAATTCCTCGCTCACCCCCGGCTGATCGTTGAGTGCACGGGAGACTGAAGCAACGGAGGTATCAAGAGATTCGGCAATTAGCTTGGCAATAGAAGGCATATTTCACAAAAAGTGCTTAATGATTTATTGAACGAAACGACGCAGCGCGGACTTGGATATACTACGAAACCGTTACGTAACCGCTTGCGTAAATGTTACGTCCATGATAAAGTGTTTCAAAATTACTGTCAAGAGAGTTGCTTAATCTCGCTTCCTGACCTCGTCTCTGCTTTCATATCGGGGAGCACATCGATCTACAACCCTAGATTTCGTCGTACTACCATCTTCGTAGTAAAGCTAGAGGCGGGGTTAGGAAGCGGGATTAGAACAACTCCTCATACTCGGTTGAGGTAACTCCAATATGCCTTTGCCGGACTTTTTAGCAGATAATGCTTCGATAACTAGCAACGCTTTGAAAGTCGTGTTGAGTTACGGTGGTGAAACAGGCTATCGGTTCACCACTGAAGTCTACGCCAACAATGCATGGCAACGCGGCAGTGATGCTCTCAACACAGCCACTCCAATACAAGGGTTGATTGATTCAGCCCATACCTCCACCGCTGAAGAATTGATACTTAGCGGCGCCACTAATGAATGTCATTGGCAAACGCGATTGACACCGCAGACGGGTGGTTTCTGGGTAACTACCGAATTGACCGTGGACAAACCGATTACTCTGAATCCTGTGCCTCTGCTGTGGCTCGGCACCTTAGATCGACTAGATGATCGGCAGGCGCATACATGGCGACAGACGATCCTCCGGGCACCAACGACAAATCAACAGGGATTGTCTGGCAACGATCTACCTGCTGGCTATCTCTACGATGATGCTTCCAAGCTGGAGACGATCTGCTATTTCCCAGCAGATAACTTAACTTGGTTGCCATATCGCCTATGTCAATTTACGGTGCGTGAGGTATTCAGTTACACAATAGATGGTGGCAATCGCTATGGATTTGGACTGTTACCTGTTGATGCCTATAGCAAAATCGAGTTTCCTTCCGGAGAGCATAAACTCCGCTGGTGGTTCACACAGCGCAGATACGATCGCACACCAACACTGTGGCAAGCGCAGCGCCGTCTAATCGAAGCGGTGGGACCACTACTAGACCCTCAACCAATTGTCTCTGGGTTGGCAAATACAACGTGGCAGCGGATGGCGGAAGGCACGCTTATCGATTTGAAAAATCCAGCCTGCTGGATAGAAGCGGACAGTGTACAAGGATTGCGCGCTTATGTAGCGGGCAGTTCGCGTGTCGGTAGAGATCAACAGCAAGGGTTTGAACTGATGACGCAGCTAGATGTCCTTCTACCGCTGCTGTTATGGCGTCAAACATTACCGGAGAATCATGACCTCAGAGATAGCGCAGATGAGTTGATTGCGCGCTTGCGAGCAACGCTCGAAAGATTCCATCGCCCCGATGTGAACTTCTTCGCCAACCACTTTCCTGTGCGCTCTCGTGATACCTTCATGGATACTTGGTATTTCTTCGAGAATGCGCTGATCAAGTTGCCGTGGGTAGCTTACCTCAGCAACGATGCGAACCTACACGACATTTTCTTTGATGTGCTGAAAGGTGCCAGAAAGTTAGCACACAACGTCGGCTATTTATTTCCTCTGTTCGCTGATGCCGGTGATTGGCTGCCACGCGGAAGTCTACTAAATGTTTCAACGGGCGGTATGTACGCCGCGGGACAACTGATCGCCTATCAATTATCTGGCGAGCAGGGACATCTGGAGGAAGCAGCACAAGCGCTCCGTGTGATCGCGCAGCTATCGCCAGCACAGCTTACCCATGAGCCGCAACAACTCTCCTACGGTGCTGCGGCGGCAGGATATCTGGCGAAGGTGACGGGCGCTGACCATTATAGTGAGATTGCTGATGACCTAATTACGCTACTGTTACGCATGGGCTACTGGAATACCGATCCTAGTGTTCCCTACTACGATCCTCGTGGAATGTTTCAAGCCTGTGCCTCGTTGTGCTATCCAGCATTCAAAGAGAATGTTGAGTGCTTGATCGCTTTTCCGGAGTTGCTGCGTGGCAACAGCAGTTTGAAGCGTTTGTTAGCGACATTTGTAAACCTGCAACGTCACCACAATTTGTCGTTCTTTGATCCGTTTCTGCCGTCTGAATTGCGTGTGGGTCCATGTGTGCACATTCCTTACGAAGATTTAGCAACTGCTGAGTTTCCTCATACAGCGACACTCGGCAAGGAATTGTACGGCGCAGGCGAGGTTTTCTGGAGCGCACTGCTATTCGATATGCTGGGACAAGTCGACGATTCTAGTGTGTTGTGTTTGAGTCTGGATGTTCCATGTGTGGAGTTGTGTGCATTTCCCCCATCAGCACGTCGTCAATTTCTGCTGTACAATCCAACGGATAGCGAGAAGGAAGTCAGCGTAACGGCAAATTTCCCTAAGCCTGTTCGTCTAACTGTGTTACTTGCGCCTTCAGAAAACCGGCTTGTTTCCATTGACCGCAGCGATTGAGGGATAGATCACTATGTTTCAGCGCCATCCGCGTAATCCACTAATCACGCCCGCTGATGTATCACCATCGCGCCCTGATTTTGAGGTGATCGGTGCATTCAATGCGGGAGTAGCAATACATCAGAACGAAGTGCTGCTGCTGCTACGAGTTGCTGAACGTCCCCTTCGGAATGGCGCTGATTCAGTTCACTATCCCGTTTTGCAGGAAGATGGAAACTTAACTATTCACAGCGTCTCGCGGCATGACAACGATTACGACACCAGTGATCCTCGTTTGATCAAGCATCTAAAAACGGGAGAAACCTACCTCAGCAGTATCAGCCATCTTCGACTTGCGCGCAGCAGTGATGGGATCAATTTTACGGTTGATCGCAGCCCCTGGCTGCATGCTCAACCTCCCTATGAAAATTTTGGCGTTGAAGATGCTCGTATCACTTTGATTGACGACACTTATTATGTGAACTATAGCGCAGTTAGTTCGCTGGGCATCAGCACAGGGTTAGTGGCTACTTCAGATTTCCAGCAGAGTATGCGACATGGGGTGATCTTTCCCCCAGCCAATCGTGATGTGGTCATTTTTCCGGAGCAGATAAACGGTGAATTTCTCTGCTATCACCGTCCGATGCCTAGCATTGTGGGTAATCTCAACATGTGGTTTGCCTCGTCGCCAGATTTACGACATTGGGGCGGGCATCGCGTTGTGTTGCAATCACAAACGGATGGTTGGGAAGCGGGTCGTGTGGGCGGTGGCGCCCCACCGATCAAGACTGCGGAAGGCTGGCTGTCCATCTACCATGCGGCAGATCGCAATGATTGCTACTGCCTCGGTGCGTTCCTCACTCCGTTGGACGAACCTTGGCGCGTGATCAAGCGCAGCCAGCGACCAATCCTCGCGCCAACGGCGATCTACGAGACTGAAGGATTTTTCCGCAACGTCGTCTTTTCTTGTGGGGCGATACTCAAAGATGACAGGCTGCAAATCTACTACGGCGCGTGCGATCAGGTGATTGCGTTGGCGGAAGCATCGTTGCAAGATGTTCTTGCGTCAATGACAGAGGTCGAGAGTGCAAAAATGTCGTAACTGCCTACGGCAGGATCAAATGTAAGTCACCGAACTCATGCCATAGATAACGCTCGCGCAATGCCGCCCTGTAGGTTATTTGCAGATGTGCCTTGCCCGTTAGTGATTCTAACATGGCAAGGTGACTGGCTCGTGGCTCATGAAAGCCGGTCAGCAGCCCATTGACAATGGATATGCCGCGTTCAGGTGTGATTACCAATTCAGTCCATCCTTCACCAGGATGCACAAGTCCATCGCCAGTTGCTACTGTTTCGAGTGCACGTACAACCGTTGTACCGACGGCGATGATCCGCCTGCCTGCCTGAGACGCAGCATTGATCACTTGGGCGGTGGTAGATGGCACACGGTAATACTCCTCGTACGGCGGCTCGTGACTTTCTAGGCTTGATACCCCTGTATGCAAAATCAAAGGCGCGATCTGTACGCCATTAGCGACTAGTCCTGCCAGCAGTTCCGGCGTAAAGGCGCGACCAGCGGAAGGCATCTCCGCGCTGCCCATTTCGGTGACGTAGATCGTTTGATAGTACGTCGCTGGATAACTCTCTCGCACATAGTTGTAACGGATGGGAAAGCCGTAGCGATCTAGATACTGGTTCAGTGGCAACGGTAGCTGCAACGATGCTACCCACAGCCGTGGCGGTGTACCTGCTACACGCTGCCGCGCATAAGGCGTATGCAGGATCGCGCGTCCGCCATCGGGAAGTATCAATACTTCGCCATCTCTGATGTCATAGAATGGCTGCGTGCTTTTTCCGTCAATGGCACGGGCTTCCACCAACCACAAATCGGCAGGTAGGTGGGTGGAGATGTGCAGTTCGAGAGGTGTCATATCCTCACGCTGAACACGCAAGGCAGCATTGAGCGTCCCACTGGTATTGATAGCAAGCACATCACCGGCGCGGAGAAACTGTGGCAGATTGTAGAACTGCGCGTGAATGATTTGATCAGTCTCGTAATGCGACACCATCAAGCGCACTTGATCGCGCGTAAGTCCGCGTGCTTCTGGCGGTGTACTGGCTTCTAGTTCGGTGGGAAGCACGAAATCCATTGTATTGAAGTCGGCTAGGATTGTGCTCATAGTAACGTTACTCAACTTTCGTTGTTGGCGTGACGACTTCAGAAAGCGTCAATTGAATATCTTCATGGACTCCATGCGGTGCTTGAAACCGCTGATTGAGGTGATGCCATGAGGTCAAGACCGCATTTGAAAGCGCAGTTGCACCATGCTCGATCAGTGCGGCAGCAGCAAGTTGTTCGCTGCTGACATCAAAGGCAAGACGTGCCTGACCAGCCTCGATTTTGCTTCCCTCGATGGCATCAACTTCTGCGGCTTGCGCTTTGTTCACGAGTTCCAGCGTAGCGGTTCCAGCACCGAGCAAGACGCCCTTGCTCGTCTCATCGATCCACTGATCAATGACAGGTAAGCCTAGCCCATCACGATACAAGGCAGCAGCACGCTCAAAATCTGCAACTGTTAAGGTGAGGCGCATCCCACGCACTTGAGATTGCACTTCCTGGTTAGGCTTGCTCAACTTGCTTGCCTGATAACGCCCGCTTGGTAGATCACCGTTAATCAGCCGTAGAAAACCGGGCACACTCTCCTCTGGTAAAGCGCGATCACTGATATCTTCGCCGGGAAACGCCTCTTGATGCATTTGTGTTTGCATATCTCCCGGATCGATCCAGTAAATACGCCAATCGGGGCGTTCAGCGGCGAGGATCGCGGAAAGATGCTCAAAGGCGGCTTTACTTGCACCATATCCGCCCCAGCCTGCATAAGGTTCAACCCCTGCGTCGCTGGTCACGTTGATGATACGCGCTGCTGATTTGAGTGCTGAAACTGCGTTCAATGCTTGAATCAAAGCCAGTGGCGCGATCACATTGGTGCGGAATACGGTTTCAAGTCCTTCTAGCGGATATTCGAGCAGATTAGGGCGAGGGCTGATCCCAAGAGTACTAGCGTTGTTGATCAATACGTCGACTCCGCCTAACTTATGCGCCGTATCAGCCAGCTGTACCCGGTGAGCCGAGTCGGTAATGTCGCCAGCAATAGCAATCACCTGAGTTATGGCAGTTAATTCGCGTTCAACTGCTTGCAGCGCCGCACTTCCCCGCGCATCAAGGATCAGCGACCAGCCATCTTGCGCCAGTTCGCGCGCTAATGCCAAGCCAAGCCCACGCGACGATCCTGTGATTAGGGCGACATTTTTAGTCATTGTTTGTCCTTGGGCTAAGTTTGCCTACACTACTTGCAGATCAGTATATGAGGTTAGAGATGAAATATCGTCGGGGATTGGATCAGGGTGATACTGTACGATGGTACAGTGGGATCAAAGGGATGAACTGCTTCTAGCGCGAGGAATCGAGGGAGATTACATTCTGTTGCAGCGCAATGTGAACAGCTTCAGTGCGGTTACTGGCGTTGAGTTTACTCAGGATCGCGCTAACGTGGAACTTCACAGTGCGTTCAGTGATGTCGAGTTGAGCGGCAATTTCCTTGTTGAGTTGTCCATGTGCCATCAGCCGCAATACCTCTAGTTCGCGTTCAGTTAGAGGTTCAGTGGTAGACGCACTTGGCGCTTGAATGTGGCGCACTAAATGGGAAACGACCACCGATTGGATCAACGTACCGCCGCCGCTGACGACTCGGATTGCCTCGAATATCTCGTTGCGAGGAGCTCCTTTGAGTAGATAGCCGGACGCGCCAGCCTGTATTGCGCCAACAATACGATCATCCGTATCAAAAGCCGTTAGCACGATCACTCGTATTTCCGGTAATCGTTCGCGGAGTCGCTGTATTGCCTCAATGCCGTCCATCGCGGGCATTTCTAAGTCGGTGAGGATGATTTGTGGTCGTAACGCTTCAGCTTTCGCCACCAATTCGGTACCCGTCGCTGCTTCGCCCACGATCACGAAATCGGGCTGCGTCCCTAAAATAGCAGCAAGTCCATCCCGTACCACTGGATGATCGTCAGCGATGAGGATCCGGATGGGCGTTTGCTCATTAGCTGTCATGATCGTCTAATTGGCTCATCTTCAAGAGGAATGTTAACCTCCAGTGCCGTCCCCTCGCCGGGTTCGCTGCATAAGTTAGCCGAACCACCAAGTAGTCGGGCGCGCTCGTTGATGCCGATCAGTCCAAAACGCCCTGCTGACACCTGATCTGGATCAAAACCTTGCCCGTCGTCCTCGATTATCAGGGCAACTGTGTCATTCTCGGCATTCAATTTAATCGTAACCTTGGACGCTCGTGCATGACGCACCACATTGGTGAGCGCCTCCTGCGCTATACGATACAACCCGATCTCAATTCGTAGTGGTATGGAATGCACATTCCCTTCGCTGGCATACCTGAGCTTTAGACCTGCATTTTCGGTCACTTCCTGCGCTAATGTCGACAGTGCTTCGGCTAATGTTTTGCCCTCTAATGGTTCTGCCCGTAGGTCGAGTACAGAACGCCGTGCTTCTTCCAGATTCTGGCGCGTAAGCTGTAGGGCACGTTCGACTGCGCGGCGCAGTTTTTCGGAATCGCCACCTGATTCGAGCAGGACTTCCGCCGTCTCCAGTTGCATAGATGTTGCCGCCAAGCCTTGCGCCAGCGTATCATGAATTTCACGGGCGAGGCGGTTGCGTTCCTCCAAAGCACCGAGCCGTGTGCTATTAGCGAATAAGCGGGCACGTTCGATAGCAATACTCAGCATATCGCCAACGGTGTACAGCAATCGTAGCTCATCAAGTGTCAATTCACGCCAGTCGCTGCTGACGACATTGAGGATGCCCAGCCGCTTCCCATGTGCGTACAATGGCACTGAAGCATGATTAAGCAAGCCATCTGTACCCTTAGAGAGTCCCTTTAGCCGCGTACATTGGATGACGCTGACGTTGGACGCCTCATCCAAATCGCCTGCGTCATAAAGTTCTTGGCAGTAACACCAACCTTGCATCCGGCGCGGTGATTCAGCGAGTGCAGGAGGTAGATGAAGCGATGCTGCTAGATAGAACTGGTCGTTGTTTTCTTCGACCAACCATATCCATGCTGTATGCAGATTAAATAGCTCGACCACTTGATGCAGCGTCGTTTGCAACGCCTCGACCAATTCAGTCTGGCGGTTAAGCGCCTGCGCGATCACATTCAAAATGGAAAGTTCGCGGTTGCGCTGTTCTAGTGCATCTGGTGTCGCTTCAGCCATAGATACTACGCTTATTCGTGACTTAGGTGCTCGATAGCGCGATCTAGTAGATCATGGATGTGATCATCATCCAGCCTATAAAATACTTGTCGTCCCTCTTTACGCACCCGCACCAAGCGTTGATTTCGCAGCAAACGGAGTTGATGTGAGGTTGCCGATTCGCTTAGTCCCACTAGTTCGACGATTTGTCCTACACTGAGTTCATGATGTGACAACACCGCGATGATTCGGATGCGATTCGGATCGCTCAAGGTAGCGAACATCTCTGCCATGCGCTCTGCCAATTCCATTGTGACGTTCACCGTTGTATCCATGAGTGATCCACATCTCTATCTCTTGCTGTATACCTGAACAACTATTCAGATGTTATGTCTAAACTCCGAATTGTCAACAGCCGCAGCGCATTTAATGCCACGACGATAGTGCTGCCTTCATGCAGCACCACCGCAAAGCCCAATTGAACCAGCCCAAGCACCGAAGTGAGAATGAGCAAACCGATTACGCCCATTGAGATAATGAGATTTTGTCGGATGATCTCCTTGCTGGCGCGGCTGAGAGCGATGGCAAATGGCAATCGTCCTAAATCATCAGCCATCAAAGCGACGTCTGCCGTTTCTAGAGCTACCGCCGTGCCAGCGCCGCCCATCGCAATCCCGACGGTTGCCGTTGCCAGCGCGGGCGCGTCATTGACACCATCACCGATCATAGCAATCGCGTGGTACTTCGTTTCCAATTTCTTGATCGTTCTGAGCTTATCTTCTGGCATCAATTCCGCTTCAACATCAGTCAAACCGACCTGAGCCGCGATATTCTTCGCCACTTCACGGTTATCACCCGTGAGCATTACCAGATGTTCAATGCCTAGTTTACGCAAGTCGCTCATCACTTCAGGGACGTTGGGACGGGGAGTATCGGACAAACCGAGAATGCCGAGGAATTCATCTCCCCGACTCACCAGCATAGTCGAACGTCCGGATTTCTCTAGCGCATCGACTTGCTGAAGCAGCTTTGGATCAGGCGTTGGCGCAGATGACTCCTGAAACAGCTTTGCTGATCCGATAAGCACTTGCTTGCCATCGATGGCACTCCGGACACCGCGTCCGGGAACATTCTCCAAGCTATCGACCTTTGTGAATTGCAGATTCTTCTGCTGTGCCGCCCGCACCACCGCTTGTGCCAGCGGATGATTGGATTGCTGCTCGACTGCACCCGCGATCCGCAGCAGATCATCGGCGGGTGTGCCGTTCAGCGGGATAACATCGGTCACGCTAAAGGTTCCGCTGGTGATTGTGCCTGTCTTGTCAAAGGCGATTGCTTTTAACCCGCCCAGATTTTCCAGATGCACACCACCTTTAATCAGGATGCCGTTACGCGCAGCCTGAGCGATACCAGCCAACACTGCGGCGGGAGTGCCTATTGCCAGCGCACAAGGCGACGCGGCGACTAACAAAAGCAATCCACGATAAAAGCTGTCTTGCAACGGCAGCAGATTAAGCAGCGGGGGAACAAGGATCACCAGCAAAGTGGCGATGAAAACGGCTGGCACAAAGCGCGAGGTGAAGCGATCCGCGAATTGCTGCGTCGGGCTTTGCTGGCTTTGCGCTTCAGCGACCAACTTCATCACGCGACTCAGCGTGTTGTCGGCTGATAAGCGCTTGACCTGAAGTTCAAGGGAGTTATCCTTGTTAACGGTTCCAGCAAACACCTCGTCACCAACAATTTTGGTTACAGGTACGCTTTCCCCAGTGATCGGACTCTGATCTACGGTGCTGCTGCCTTGAGCTACTTTGCCATCAACAGGGATGCGATCACCCGGTCTAACTACAACAACATCATCGATCTCAATTTGTTCAACTGGTTGCTCAATGAGCTTGCCGTCCCGCTTGACCTGTGCTGTTTTCGGCATCAGCGATCCCAAAGCATTGATCGCGTTCCGCGCCCGATCTAGCGCATAGTGTTCGCCTGCATGTCCGATAGCAAAGAGCAGCAACAAGAATGCACCCTCACCAAGTTCACCCAAAACTGCCGCTCCCGCCGCCGCCGCCAACATCAATATGTCGGTATCCAGTTTGCCCTTAAACAAGGCGGGAATGGCGTGAGTTGCTACGTCGTACCCGCCCGCAATATAGGCAAGTACGAAAAAGACATTGGCAACCGAAGTTGGCAAGCCAAAAAAAGTGTCGCCTAACCAGCCCGTTAGGAAAAATAGTGCGGCTAACCCCACCAGAATCAGCGTCCAACGTTCCTGCATCCAGTGGGGTAGGAATGTGGGCGCGCTACCATGATCGTGATCATGTTCATGAGTATGTTCCTCCGTACCGCGCGCTTCATGCCGAGGCGAACCCCCTACGGGCGCGATCAGTTTTGTGCCCATATTCTGGACAGTTTGCTCGATGGTGTCGCGTTGCAACACCTCACTGTCATAGGCGACAAAGATCAAGCCGGCGGCGTAATTAACGCTGGCGTGTAACATGCCCTTCAATTGTTGAAGTTGCCGCTCCAAGATGATCGCAGCGTCAGCCGCATTGAGGGGAGCGAAAGCAATTTGCTCGTGCCGATAACGCTGGCTGATTTCCACGCCCGCTTCTTGAGCTAAACGCTGTACTGTCGCCAACGAGAGTAGATTCGGATCGTAGTGCAAGCACAAACGGGTCTTGCCGCCTTCCTCAACGATGTGTGCTTGCTCAATTCCCTTGAGAGTCGCTAATCGCGCCGTCAAGAATTCCACACATTCATCGTGGTCGTCCATCTTGGGAAGCAAGATAGACAAATCCAATTGAATTGTCGGGTTCATACTGCGTTCCTTGCGCGTGATAACAGCCAATCTGCTGCCTAACTTCGTGTTGTTATCAAATACGTGGTTCAGGATTGATACAACGTATCATTAATTGAACAATTGTTCAACTATTCATATATTACTCTCGATAATTGCAATGTCAAGCCTCTTGACAGAAAAATTAGGTCAATCTAAAATACTTGCTACCCCATTTTAAAAATGATTTTTCAGATATTGAAATAGGAATTATTGTTAAACAACGACAGTATTTTCATTGAAAGCAAAGAAAGAGAACATCATGAGCGATGCTGACCAACATGCGAATCCTGACGAAGCAAACGTCAGTCGTCGCAAATTCATCGGCTTAGGGCTAGGCGCAGCAGCAACCGTAGCGAGTGCCGGATTGTTTCAGCGCGTCACTAGCGCACAGAGTGCGGCTGTAGGTGATGCCAGTTCGCCTCACGGTCAGATGCAGATGCCCACCGATGGCAATGGTCCAAAGCCGCAAGAAGGACCATACGGCGATGGTGGCATGCACGGTGGACACGGCACCGAAATGCTGGTCGGGCGTGTCGATCACGCGCGCAACGGCTTCGATCCGATGCAAATGCTGGTCGAT
>JAHBVK010000033.1 GCA_019637555.1 Anaerolineae bacterium | reverse complement strand
TCGTGGGTGGGTTACAAACCCTCCCCTACATAATTGTTGGTTCATTATAGTTCGTTGATGTAGGGGCAGGTTTCTAAACCTTTCCTTTTGAATTGCTTTCCCGTTCACTTCCCGTTTTTGCCATCCTGAATCGCTGCCAGCACGACGGGCGCGGTCATCGGCAAATCTACCGGACGGGCGTTCACCGCATCCTTGATCGCATTGGCGACGGCAGCAGCGGTAGCGATCACAGGCGGCTCTCCGACTCCTCGTGCGCCGAAAGGTCCATGATTGGAGGGGACTTCGACGATGATGGTCTCATACTTGCGCGCTGCTTGGGTGCTGTGCGGCACAGCGTAATCCATCCACGAGCCGGAGAGAACTTGCCCGTCGTCGCTGTAGGCAATCCGTTCGTACAGCGCCCAACCGAGTCCCTGTGTCGCCCCACCGAGCATTTGCCCTTCCACCGCCGCCGGATTGATCGCCCTACCCACATCTTGCGCCAGCACCAAGCGATGCACCTCGACTTCGCCCGTATCGGGATCGACTTCCACTTCCGCCAACTGTGCGCAAAATCCGGGGGCAGTTTCGGGATCAGCGTGGCGTCCGTGCGCAATTACGGGGCTGTACTTGCTGCTCCATTGAAACGTCTTGGAGGCGATCTCCGCGATGGGAATGCTGCTACTTGGAGCGCCGCGCACCTGAATCTTGCCATCCACGATCTCCAGATCGGCGCTGTCAGCTTCCATTACATCAGCCGCGATCTCCAGTAGCTGCTTTCGTGCTTCCTGTGCCGCCTGCACCACTGCCGGACCAACGGTGAAGGTCGTTTTACTACCTCCGGCGACTCCAGCATAGGGTGCGCTGGCGGTATCATCGCTGACGATGCGTATCTGTTCCAGCGACACGCCAAACACTTCTGCCGCCATCAACGCGAAACTGGTGCTTGTGCCGGAAAGATCAGCCGATCCGACGTGGATATTGACCAAGCCTTCCCGATCCACCATACAGGCAGCAGCGGTTGGCTCGACACCGCCCGTCCAACCAGCAACTGCGATCCCGACGCCACGACCAGCAGCGCGGGCAGTTTCTCTCTCCCGCCACGCTGGATGTTGTTGCAGCGCCTCCAGTACATTGACCATCCCGATATTGTTCCACGGCTTATCATCGCTGCGTAAATCGCCTGTGCGCACGGCGTTCTTCAAGCGCATCTCCAGCGGATCAAGGTTGAGCGTTGTCGCCAGTTCATCGACTAATGATTCCAGTGCAAACGCCCCCGATGGTGCACCCGGTGCGCGATAGGCGCTGGTGGAGACTTTGAAGGTCAGTACTTCCGTCGATTCCATCAGAAAATGTGGCAGTCGGTACATACTGCCCATTAGGAACGAGATCGTACCGCCGAGTCCGCTGGAATAGCAGCCGGAATCGACAGTGATGCTGGCATGTAGCGCGGTCAGGGTACCATCACGCTTCGCTCCCAGTCGCAGCCAGATGCGGGCAGCAGGCGCAGGGTTCGCGGCAATCATTTCCTCCATACGCGTTAGCACCAAGCGCACCGGACGTTTGACAATGCGCGCCGCCAAGGCGATCAATGGTTCGTAGAGCACGATTTTGCCGCCAAATCCGCCGCCTACGGGCATACCCACCACGCGCACATCAAATTCAGAGATATGCAGCAATTCCGCCACATCTTGCCGAACTTGGAACTGTCCTTGCGTGCTCGACCAGACGGTCACACCGTCGTTCACCGGATCAATTTGTACCAGCATTGACTGCGGCTCTAGATAACTCTGGTGGATCACCGGCGTGCTGAAGGTACGCTCGACAATAGCGTCCGCTTCCCCGAAGCCCTGCTCAATGCTGCCGCGCTTGCGGCTGAACTTGCGCACGATGTTGGTGAACTGCTCGGTACTGGCTGCCCCTCCAGACGACGCACCATGTATTGAAGAATCGTCCGTACCAGTGGGAATGCCGGTGGGCCAGACCAATGGCGCATCGGGCGCTAACGCCTGATCCATCGTAATCGCGGCGGACAGCGGATCGTAATCGACTATGATGTGCTCCAGCGCATCTTCAGCGATTGCCTCGCTGGTTGCCAGAACCAACACTACAGGCTGTCCAACGAAGATCACGCGATCCCGTGCCAGCAGTAGGCTGACGCGGCTGCTCGGTGCGATCGGCGGAAGATCGCGGGCGGTGAGCACCGCCTCAACACCGGGCAGCGCTTGCGCCGCCGAAACATCGATTCCGCGAATGTTAGCATGAGCGTAGATGCTGGTCAGAAAACGGGCGTGAAGCATACCGGGAAGCGTAATGTCTGCGGTGAATCGAAGCTTACCAGATACTTTCACACTACCATCAAGCAAAGGCATAGGCTTGCCGACAAAGGTCGAAGTCATGACCATCCTCCTACAAAGTTGCAAGTGACAGACGTTGCGTGACTGCTGCCTGACGCTACTTTACCTCACCGCAACTCTACGCCCTTAACGGAGCGGAGAATTCACCGTGATCAAGGCGTCGCTCTTAGGGTGCAGAGGTGCTATGTGCAGCGTCGGGAACAGGTAAATCCGTTGGGGCACGGTGATCGTTGCGATGTGGATTTTAGACTATATCGAACGGTTAACGATGCGAACGCTGGTTCACTGTCGCTTCCACAAAGCGTTAGGACATTACCAGCGTCAGGATCGCGATCTCAGCAGGCACCCATGCTTCGGGACAACACACTGGCAGGATTTGGCTCGCTGCTTATGCTGCCGGAAGTCAACCCTTGTCACTTCTTGACTGGCTGCCGCAGTTCACTTTAACGTCTACGCCCCAGTTATTCCTCGCGCTGTAAGTTGAAGTATTCGTTCATAAAGACCGTCATATCCAGCTCACCGGGTGACTCTCCGTAGCTGGTCAGTAGATAGGCGGCTTCGCTGCGGTGCTGCGTGCCGTGATTCATCACATGAACTAGGCAGTGCCATAACACCCGTTCACGCACAATCCCGCCGGGGATCATGTAGCGCACAAGGCGGTTCAGATCGGCATCGGTGAGGCGGTTCAGATATGCCCGCATCTTCAGTTCTTGTTCACCAAATTTTCCCGTCACCGCAGCGAGACTCGGCAGATCCGTTTCAGTAATTTCGGGGTAGTCCCACATCGTCGCTGGTTCCGTTGGTTCGCTGACGCGCTCCTCGAAACACAAGCGCCACGACCATTCGGCATCCAGCGCATGGACGAGCGTTACGTGCAAACTGCGATATCCCTCGACGGTAGGCGCGAAATACTGCACCTCGCTGACTTTAGTGGCAGTGTTCAGAATGCGCTTGTGCGCCCAGTAATTGTATTCGTACAGCAGCTTTATATCGTCGATTTTCACGGCAGTTGTCCATCATCTTGATAGGAAAGCGCGAAGTGTAGCATAGAACGCCCCTTACCAGTACGAGCTTTCTCCGATTGCGCTGTCACAGAGTATGTGCGGTCAACAAGAGTGGTCTCGTCGATCCAAGCGATACATTGACCTGCGTTTCCAGCATCAATTCAGTGCCGACGAAATGGAACACAAGCGTATAGTAGAAGGGAGTCTCATACAGTCGAACGATCAGCTTTAGACTATCGGCTGCCAGCCAGCTAGCGCAGGCGGCGGCTAGTTGTGGATTAGTGACCGATTCCTCATTGAACAGCGAGGTCTGACCGTGCAGCCATGTAGCATAACCGCACGGAATCGTCTCCTCTCCCTTCGATCTAGTAATGCTCAGTGTGCAGTCAGACTCCGAGAAGTTCAGTGTGATCGTTTCGACCTGTAGTTCGTTGGCATCAACTTTGTAGGTTCGACCAGTAACCTCCGACGCAAGCGCTGATCCCGATCCCTTCTGCAGCGAAGGTAGAGATAACCTGTGTAACTTCTCGGTCAGGCGCTGCTGGGATACCGGATCATCAACCAATGGCTCGGCTTCCATTGCCGGAAGCAAGATGTCCCAGACAAGGTTCAGCGGCTGCTGCGCCTCAAAGATATCAATACCGCCGGTCATGGCAAGAACGGCATCTTGTTCTGGCATGACGATGCAGAACTGACCGAATACCCCATCGCCGCGATAGGCATTGTGACGACAGCGCCAGAACTGATAGCCGTACCCCTGCGCCCAATCGCTTTGTGGGTCGTCACCGTTAGCAATCTGCGTCGCTGTCGCCTCGGCAACCCACGCTTCAGATAAAATCTGGCGATCTTGCCAGCGCCCCTTCTGCAAATATAGTTGACCGAAGCGCGCAAGGTCTTCTGTTTTAAGGCTCAGACCGATGCCACCCATGGCGATCCCCTGAGGCGATTCTTCCCATGTGGCGGTTCCGATCCCTAACGGCTCGAAAAGCCGAGGCTGCAAATAATCCAGAAGCTTCATGCCAGTTGTCTTCTGCACGATTGCCGCAAGAACGTAACTCGCGCCAGTGTTATAGAGGAAGTGACTGCCCGGTGCATAACTGATTGGTACTTCAAAGAAACCTTTAAGCCAGTTGCCGTCTGATTGAGACAGCATATTTGCCCATGTGTCATCGGCGTGTCCGGTGGACATGGAGAGCAAGTGCCGTACGCGCAGCGCCTTCAAGTGATCATTGACTTCAGCAGGCGCTGCATCGGGAAAGAAGGGCAGCACTGGATCATCAATGGAGAAATGTCCTTCTGCTAACGCCAGCCCAACCGCAGTGGCGGTTACGCTTTTGCTGACCGAAAACAACAGATGCGGATGTTCGCGCCCATAGGGTGACCACCAGCCTTCCGCGACGACGCTGCCATGCCGCAGCAGTACGAAGCTGTGCATTTCGTGAAGCTTACTCTCTACTGCTTCGGCAAAGCGAAGGATGGCGGCGGAGGCGATCCCCTGAATTTCGGGCGTGCTGCGCGGCAAATCGTGCTCGGTTTTAGTGTGCATCTCTGTAAATTCTCAATTCCCGGTGTGAAGCGTGGAAGATACGGATGGTGGATGGATTTTAGTGCTGCTGCCACATTCGCTGACCCCGGAGTCGTTTGGTAACTGCGGGATCAACGAATGGTACGTTCAGAGCCTTAGACTAGAGGTAGCGATAGCACGACCAGTTGTACGCTCGTGTTGGTTTTTGCTGATCGAGGATGGCAAAAGCCCCCTGATCATTATAGGTGCGCTGACAGATGCGATCAAAGTCGGCGGCTTGTAAGACGAAATTGATCGTGCCGTCATTGTTGTTGCACGCCCAATCGCTGTCGTTATTGATCACGCTGACGCCTAATCCACGCTCATTGCAGTACCATTCGACGGCAAACTCACCGAGCCGCGCACTGCCCGCTGGCACGAAACTGCGATCTGATGGCGGGAGGCGGATCGTGGTGGGCAGCGGTGGTACTGTCGGTGGGACGAACGGCGTGAAGGTGGGAAAGACAAAGGCAGTCGGTTGCGTAAATGTTGTCGGGGTTGGCAGCAGCGTAGGTAATGCTGCGGTGGCAGGCAGCGCCGTCGCTGTGATCAACGCCGCTTGATCGTCAGTGGCTGCCGCGGTTGGCGTGTCGTAGTTGATGCGCGGCGAGAAGATCAGCGCATAAGCGCCCCAACAACAAACCAGCAGCATGAGCGAGATCATGCCGATTGCCACCGGCAGTTGATGGCGAGAAATCCAGCCGAAGATGCTGCCAGATGAACCATTAACTGACCGCAAGCCTTTCGGTTCATAGACCGGACTCTGATGAGGGATGTACTGTCGCTGCGGTGCTGGCTGTACGGGGATCGACGCCATCGTATCGTGCGGAATCTGCGGCTGTGATTCACGCATAGTAGGAGCGTTGCCACTATCGAACAACGGCGGCAAAGACTCGCTGATCTGCTCGACTTTCTCCGGCACGCGCAGTTGCGAGAGGTGGAGTCCGGCGGTGAACTCCGGTAATTTTTCGGGCATCCCTGCTACGAGAGCCGCATCCAATGCGGCGCTCAGATCCGATCCGGTCTGGTAGCGCTGCTGCGGATCTTTCTCCAGCGCCTTCAGCACCACCGCGTTGATCGAGGGTGGCAGTACCGGATTGAAATCACTCGGACGCGGCGGCTTCTGCGATAGATGCTGCTCCACCACTTCGGCGGCTTCCGTACCCACAAACGGCAGCCTTCCCGTCAGCATGTAGAATAAGACAATGCCCAGCGAATACAGATCGCTTTGCGGCACGACGTTGGCGCCTGAACGCGCCTGTTCTGGCGAAATGTACAGTGGTGATCCGAACACCGTACCGCTTGCCCCGCTATCACCGAGCAGCGCCAAGCCGAAATCGGTCAACCATGCCCGTCCATTTTTATCCAGCATGATGTTGCCGGGTTTGACATCGCGGTGAACTACACCTTTACCGTGCGCATAATCCAGCGCCGAGCCAATGTCGCGGGTGATCCGCGCGATGTCGTTCAAGCCGAGCACTTCACCGTTTGCGCGGTAATCGCTGACTACTTTATCTAGGTCAGCGCCGTCAATGTACTGCATCGCCATGTAATACAGATCGCCCACCTCACCAAAGCGGTAAATCTGCACGATGTGGGGGTGATCGAGGCGGGCAATGGATCGCGCTTCACTTTCCAGCCGCTGCGCGTATTCTTTGTCGGTGCGGAAGTCCGGCGCAATCACTTTGAGCGCGACGTAACGCTGCAAGCGGGTATCCAGCGCAAGGTACACCGACGCCATCCCGCCCGCGCCAAGCGGCTTTTCAATCACATACTCGTCCAGCGTCCGACCAAGTAAACTCTCGTCTAAATTCGGCATCGCAGATTCAACTTCCCATCGTTATCATCAACCAACTATCGCACAACGACCAACACACCGTCGAATGACATCGACAGTAGATCATTTGTTACTTGCATAATACCAGAAGTGGATTTGTTGCCCAACCGCAGCCCGTCGTTACGTTAGCGAAATGGTGCCGCCACTCCTCGCTTCGCCTGTCCTTGAGGTAAGCAAGCTCTCTAACTTGTGAATGGGTATACAGGCTATGAATAACCCCACCTTGACTGGCGAGATTATGCCAGCGCCAGCAGCGAAACCGGAAAAGTCGGCACGTTCCAACGGATCGCGTTGTTCACCGCGCTTATGCTCCGGTTTAGGTGATAATGCGCAACCAGTAGCTGGGTACTTTTAATTAGTGAAGGAGAACTAAACTATGCCCGCAGTTACCAACCCTGAGTCGAACCCTGTAGCCGGGAGTGAAATCGAAGCCTTCTTGCGCGGACAGATGGAGAAGCGGCGAATTCCCGGACTTCAGGCAGCAGTAGTACGCCACGGAGAGATCGTATTTCTTGGTGCATACGGAGTGGCGAACATTCAGGACAGTATTCCGGTAACCGATCAGACGGTGTTCACCATCAACTCCGCTACTAAGTCCTTTACGGGGGTGGCGATCATGCAGTTGGTGGAGGACGGCAAACTCGATCTGGCGGCGACAGTTGCCCAATACCTTGATGATCTTCCCGAAGCATGGCATCCCGTCACGATCCAGCAGTTGCTGATCCATACATCGGGGTTGCCCGACATTATGGATGGCAATGGCAACATCGTCTCTAACGACGGCGACGAAGCGGCGTGGGCGCTAACCCAGACCTTGCCAATAGAGTTCGCGCCGGGAGAGAAGTTCAGCTACAACCAGACTAACTATCTGCTGTTAGGGCGGATCATCGACAAACTCAGCGGGCAGCCGTTCACGCAGTTCATCGCGGAGCGCCAGTTTCAAGCGGTAGGTATGCCGCGAACAGCAGAAAGCGGCTTTGCCGACTCTCATGATGTGATCCGGCAGAGTGTGCGGGGCTACAGCTATTTCCGCAAGATCAACGGGAATTTCCGTCGCGTCGATACGCTCCGCAACATATTCGAGGATTTCCCGCCGTTTCTGCGTACAGGAGCCGGACTCTATTCAACAGCGCAGGAGATCGCCCGCTGGATCATCGCGCTGCAGCAGGGCAAACTGCTCAAGCCCGATAATCTCAAGACGCTATGGACATCGGGTGTACTAAATAATGGTTCGCCAGCCGGATTTGGCGCACTGCTCAATGGTTACGCGCTCGGCTGGCCCGCTGCACTGCGTGATGAGCATCCAGCAGTAACGGGAATTGGCGGCGGACGTTCAGGCTTTTTCGTCTATCCGCAAGATGATCTCGCCGTCGTAGTGCTGACCAATCTACAAGGTTCCTCGCCAGAGTCGTTCATTGATGAGGTAGCAAGCTACTATATACCGACAATGAAGGCGGCTACTGGTTTTGGCTTGCCGCGCAACATCAGGATGCTGCGTTCCGTGTTGATGGAGCGCGGGTTTGATCAGGCAATTGCTGCGTTTAACGAAGCAAAACAGCAAGATCCCGAATTTCACTTGACGGAAGATCAAGTGAACGCATGGGGTTACAAACTTTTGCAGCTAGAGCAGCCACATGATGCTATCGAGGTTTTCAAACTGAACGTCAGCCTTTACCCAGAGAGTGGCAACCCTTATGACAGTCTCGCTGAAGGTTATGAGGCAATCGGCGAGCAGGCTCTTGCCATTGAGAACTACAAACGTTCGCTGGAACTGAATCCAGAGAATACCAACGCCGTTGATCGCCTCAAGGAACTTGAACCAAATTAGGAAAGCGACCCGTAATGACGCAGAACGACTCCAATCAGGACTCACCAAGACTCGGCACGCTGGCGGTTCATGCAGGCGAGGAGCAGTACCTTGCCGAACGCGCCACGCAAGTACCCGTCTTTCTCTCCGCAGCATTCGGCTATGAGAACGTCGAAGAATGGTTAGAGGTGGCGCTCGGACGGGCGCAGGGGCATATCTACAGCCGCAACACCAACCCCACCATCGCCGCGTTCGAGGAAAAGGTACGGCAGTTGGAAGGCGCGGAAGCCGCGACCAGTTTTGCGACAGGCATGGCGGCGATTAGTAACACGCTGTTCGCGCTGCTTAAGCCCGCTGATCGCGTCGTCTCGCTGAAGGATACCTACGGCGGCACCAATAAGCTGTTCATCGAGTTTCTACCGCGCTATCAGATCAAAGTGGCGCTGTGCGATACGACAGATGCGGGGGCAGTTGAAGCGGCGATCAGTGAAGACTGCCAACTGCTCTATCTAGAGACGCCGACTAATCCCACGTTGAAGGTGGTCGATATTGCGAGGCTGGCACAGGCAGCACATCAGCAAGGCGCGATTGTGGTGGTCGATAACACCGTCGGCACACCGATCAACCAGAATCCCATCGCGCTCGGTGCTGATCTGGTGATCCACAGCGCGACCAAGTTCCTCGGCGGTCATGCTGATGCGCTCGGCGGTGTGATCTGCGGGCGGCGCGATCTGGTGGAGCAGGTCTACCACTACCGCGAGATCAACGGCGCGGCGCTCGATCCGATGTCGGCGTATCTGCTGCTGCGCGGCATGAAAACGCTAGAACTGCGGATCGAACGGCAGAACCGCAGCGCCATGCAGATCGCGCAGTTCCTGGAAGCGCAGCCAAGCGTCGAATTGGTCAATTATCCCGGACTAGAATCCTCGCCCGGTCATGAGATCGCCAAGCGGCAGATGCGCGGCTACGGCGGGATGCTCAGCTTCCAGCTCAAGGGCGGCTTTGAGGCGGTGAAGAAGTTCTTGGCGCAGTTGCGCTACGCCCACCTTGCCGCCAATCTGGGCGCAGTAGAGACGGTTGCCGGACCGCCCGCCACCACCAGCCACGTCGAAGAGACTGTCGAAGAACGCGCAGCGATGGGCATCCCCGAAGGCTTGGTGCGCTATTCGGTGGGCATCGAGGATGTCAACGATCTGATCGCGGATTTGGCGCAGGCGCTGGCGAAGATCGGCTGAAGCGCAGTGGTTGTAATCGGGGCTAAAAATCCCGCCTGAAATGTAGCAGGGAATACAGGGAGTTTTCAGGCGAATTATTTAGGGGACGTTGGAATCACGCTAACGGATCAGCGGAATTGGTTAGCGACTTCGACATGTTGGCTGGCGCGGTGCGGTGCGGATGACGGCGATGTGTTGTTTCGGATTCCCGGCGCTGAAGCATCGGGATGAAACAAGATGCCGACTGGTTAACCTGCTCAAGGCGTTAGTCTCAGAGATTACCCACAACGTCGCTAATGGAATATTCGATCATGTAGGGTCAGGTTTCCTAACCTGCCCTGATTGTTTCACATCCTCAACAGAAATCCTCTTTCGCCAGATTCTTGACAGTAAAAATGAGTCGCTCTACAATGTAAAACGGTTTAGTAAATCGGTTTACAAACAGAGTCACGTCGACCTACCACTTCAGACTACCTTTTTGAAACGAAAGGATTTTAGCTATGACAGCCCCGCGTTTTCGTCCCCTTCTTCTGGTTGCCCTCACTTTGGCGCTGGCACTAACACTGATCGGTATCCCCACCGTAAGCAAAGCCGCGCCCATCGAATTGACCTTCTGGAATTATTGGGATGGTCAGAACGGCACAGTCATTCAGTCGCTGGTCGATGAATACAACGCCGCCAACCCCGATGTGAAGATCACCAACGTCTTCGTCGGTTGGGGCGAACTGCTGCCTAAACTGCAAACCGCTGCCGCTGGTGGCAGCAAACCTGACATCGCCGCTATCGATCTGGTGTGGGTGCCGCAGATGGTCAAGACTAATTCGTTGGTCGCGCTGAACGACTACATTGAAAAATCAGCCGTCGATCTGAAAGACTTCTACGCCTCGCAGCTCGGTGTGGTGCGCTATGACGACACGTATTATGGTCTGCCTGTAAGCACCAATAATCTGGAACTTTTCTACAATAAAGATTTGTTCACCGCCGCCGGACTCGATCCCGACAAGCCACCGACCACTTGGGATGAGTTGGAGAGCATGGCGAAGCAGTGTGCCAAGCCCGAAGAAGGCATCGGTGGTATGGAACTGTACACCGAACCGGGCGAAGGTCTGACGTGGCAATATCAGGTCTATTTGTGGCAGGCAGGAGGCAGCTTCCTGAGCGATGATCTGAAGTCGGCGGCGTTCAACTCTGAAGCGGGCGCGAAGGCGCTGCAATTCTGGGTCGATATGCTGCAAAACGGCGCTGCGCCACAGTCTCCTTGGGGTCTATTCGGACAAGGCAAGGGCTGCATGGTTATGGATGGCTCGTGGATGGTTGGTATCTGGGCGAAGGATGCTGCCTTCCAGTGGGGAACCGCGCCGATGCCGATCCCAACGGATGGCAAGGCAGCGACCAATATGGGTGGTGAGCACCTGATCCTGTTCCAGAGCGATGCCGAGCGTCAGCAAGCCGCGTGGAACTTCGTCAACTGGCTGACCAGCACCGATGTGCAGGTGAAGTGGGATCAGCAGACTGGCTTCATGCCGATCCGCGATTCCGTCGCCACCAACGCCACTTTCACCGAATGGCTGGATAAGACCGAGCCACGCCTGAAGGCGTTCGTGGAAAGCCAGAAGTACGCGATCAACCGTCCGCCCGTCGCCAACTACGCCGAGATTTCCGACGCTTTCTCGCGCGAGTTGGAAAAGGCTTTGCTCGGTGAAGTGGACGTGAAAACCGCGCTTGCTAATGCGGAAGCGGCAGTCAACAAGCTACTTGCTGAGTAGGCTAAGTTAGCCTCACCCCCTGACCCCCTCTCCAATGGGAGTACCCATTAGGAGAGGGGGAACCGAGAGGGTTCGCACGATGGTTTAATGCCTACCAAGCGAATATTCAAATAGGCTTCGTCTGAGTCTCAAGATACTAACTTCACCCTACCCCTCTCCGCCCGCAGAGAGTGGACACCTCGAAGCAACGCCGACTACAAATTCCCCTCTCCGTTGACGGAGAGGGGTAGGGGTGAGGTAAACCTAACACTATAGGTGTCAAATTAAGGGTTCGAGTAGCGTAGGTAACTGTTTCCCGGCAATCAATTGCCGGGCTGAACGAACAAAGTCCCTGCGGGACTCCAGCCTTTGCGAATAGCAAAGCGCTTCCTTATCCCAATTGATAGGGCGGCGATGCGCTTAAGTTGACAGCCATAGGGTGAGGTAAGACTAACCAGCTAACTAGACTCTCCTTTCGTGCTGCTTCCTCTGTGCGGCTAATCACTCGCAGGGGAGGCGGTGCAAACCAACGATATGATCCGCGAGGCGCATTTCCATGCAGCAGGCACAGCAGCACAATACTGGTAATCCGCTAACGAACTTTATCAGCGCGTGGAAGCGGCATAACCGACAGGGCGATCTGACGGCGGCGATCATCGCGCTAGCTCCGGCGGTGCTGGTGTTCGGCATCTTCAACATTTATCCGCTGCTGAATACGGCGTTTCTGAGTTTGTTCAAGTGGGATGGACTGAGCGCCGAGAAATTGTTCGTCGGCTTGGATAACTTCCGCAATCTGCTGACCTCCGATGTGCTGTGGAATTCGCTGCGGGCGACGACGGGCTACACGATCGGAGTCACCATCGTCTGCGTGCCACTGGCGCTGATCGTGGCGGTGCTGCTGAATACTGGCGTGCGCTTCCAATCGCTCTACCGCACGATGTACTTTCTGCCCGTCGTCACGGCGACGGTAGCGGTGGCAGTGGTATGGCGCTACATGCTCGATCCGGGTTCGGGTTATCTCAACGTGTTCTTACGCCAGATCGGGATCGTCGCGCCGTCGTGGTTACGCAGCACCACATGGGCGATGCCTGCAGTGATCATGGTCGGCGTGTGGAAGCGATTGGGCTTTAACTTGGTCGTCTATCTGGCGGCGCTGCAATCGATCCCCCGCGAATATTACGAAGCGGCACAGGTCGATGGCGCGGGCAGATGGGATTTGTTCCGGCGCATCACCGTGCCGTTGATCACACCGACGACGGCATTATTGACCGTGCTCTCAATCATTGACGGCTTCTTGCTGTTCGATCAGGTCTACGTGATGACCAACGGCGGTCCGGCTGGCGCAACCGATGTGGTCGGACTGCTGCTCTATCGGCAGGCGTTCCGCTATTTCGATCTGGGCAGCGCCTCCGCTACCGCTGTGATCGTGTTCGTGATCGTCGCTGCGCTGACACTGCTGCAATGGCGCGTCTCTCGCTTCGGGGCGAAGGATGTAAGCTGATGATCGTAAGTAAGATAGCCCTCACCCCCCAACCCCCTCTCCCGCAAGCGGCTAGAGGGGGAGTCAGCATTAGCCCTTCTCCCGCCTGCGGGAGAGGGGTTGGGGTGAGGGTTTGCACGCCAACGAACGAACGCTGCATATCCGAAATTCAGGCTAACCTATGACCGCGCCCACCTTTTCTCCCACCATTCCCACATCGAATCGGGCGTCAGACTCGCGCTGGCAACTCGCGCGTTTCGGTCAGCGGCTCGTGCGCTTGCTGATCCATGTGCTGCTGCTCTCCGGCGGCATCGTGATGATCGTGCCGTTCCTGTGGATGATCACCACCTCGCTCAAGGCGCAATCGCAGGTCTATGCAGCGCCGTACATCATCCCCAACCATTTCGAGTGGGCAAATTATCAGCAGGCGTGGGAAGCTGCGCCGTTCTTGCGCTATTACGCCAACACGCTGATCATGACGGCGGGCATCACCTTCGGACAGGTGATCTTCTCCTCGCTGGCGGCGTATGCTTTCGCGCGGTTAAAATTCCCCGGACGCGACTTCCTGTTCCTGATCTTTCTGGCGACCATGCTCGTTCCCTCGCACGTCACGCTGATCCCGTCGTACCTGATCATTTTCAATCTCGGTTGGGTGGATACGTATCAGGCGTTGATCGTGCCGCGACTGGTCAGCGCGTTCGGCATTTTCGTGATGCGCCAGTTCTATTTGACGTTACCGCGCGAATTGGACGAAGCCGCTATGATCGACGGTGCAAGCAAGATCGGCGTGTGGTGGCGCATCGTGCTGCCGCTATCGCGTCCGGCGCTGGCGACGTTGGCGATCTTTGCCTTCTTATTCGCGTGGAATGATTTCTTGTGGCCGCTGGTGGTGACCAACAATCCCGACATGCGGACGGTGCAGCTTGGGCTGGCGATGTTTCAAGGGAAGTACGGCACGCAATGGTCCCTGCTGATGGCTGGCACGGTGACGGCGACGATCCCCGCCATCATCGCATTTCTGATCGGACAGCGCCAATTCATCGAAGGGATCAGCACTACGGGCATGAAAGGATAATCGTGTGACCTTGCCAGAACTTACCGCGCCCGCGTGGGTGGCGGATTCGATCTTCTATCAGATATTTCCCGAACGCTTCGCTAACGGCGATCCAAGCAACGATCCAGCGGGCGTGGTGTCGTGGGAATCCACGCCGACGCGCGAGAATTTCTTCGGCGGCGACTTGCAGGGCATCCTTGATCGCCTGCCTTATCTGGAGCAGCTTGGCATCAATGCGATCTACATGACGCCGGTGTTCAAGGCACGCAGCAATCACAAGTACGACACTTGCGATTACATGACCGTCGATCCGGCGTTCGGCAGCAACGAATTGCTCGGCAAGCTGATCGACTCGGCGCACAATCGCGGCATCAGAATCGTGCTGGATGCGGTGTTCAACCACTGCGGCGATGGCTTCTGGGCGTTCGAGGATGTGGCGCAGCGCGGCAAACAGTCGCCGTACTGGGACTGGTTCATGGTGCGCGACTATCCGCTGCAAATGAATCCGCCGAGCTATCAGACCTGCGGCGGCGCGGCATTCCTACCGAAGTTGAATACGCGCAATCTCGAAGTACAGGACTATCTGCTCAAGGTCGCCGCCTACTGGATCAAGGAGTACGGGATTGACGGCTGGCGCTTGGATGTGCCGTGGAAAGCCGATTTCGATTTCTGGCGGCGCTTCCGCGATGTGGTCAAGGGCATCGATCCGCAGTCTTATATCGTCGGGGAGTTCTGGCGCGACGCCCGCGAATGGCTGGCGGGCGATACCTGTGACGCGGTGATGAACTATCCGCTGCGTGACACGATCCTTGACTTCAGCGCCCGCGATTCGATGGATGGCGAGGACTTCGGCTATGAGGTCAATCGGCTACAAAAGGTCTATGGTAATGCGGCGGGCGTGCAGTTGAATCTGTTGGGCAGCCACGATACCGCACGAATCCTGACCGTCTGCCGTGAGGATGTGGGACGGACACAGATCGCGGCGACGGCGCTGTTCACTACCGTCGGCGTACCGATGGTCTACTATGGAGACGAGATCGGCATGACGGGCGAGAACGATCCCGACTGCCGCAAGCCGATGCAGTGGGACTCCGCGAAGTGGAATCCGGCGCTGACGGATACCTACCGACGGCTGATCAAGGCACGGAAACAGCATCCGGCGCTGGTCAGCGGCGAGTACGAGTCGCTGTGGACGTTTAACGGGATCAGCGCGTATCGGCGGTATAATGCCGAGGAGCAGTTGGTGGTGATTCTGAATCCGCGTGATGCCCGTAACGACATCACTATCGCGGTTGATGGCGCTGGTACGTGGTGCGATCTGCTCAGTGATCGTGAGTACCACAGCAGCGACGGGCAACTGCGGATCGGGCAACTGGCAGCGACGAGCGCACTCGTGCTGCATCAAGCGAAGTAACCACTAGACGTCTACGTCCCTTCTCCCCGCAGTGTACTCACGCAGCGTGGGAGAGGGGTGGCGCGAAGCGTCGGGGTGAGGGGTTGTTATGTCGAAGGTCACGATCAAGGACATCGCGCAGAAGGCTGGCGTCTCGGTGACGGCGGTATCGTTCGCCTTCAACAATCCGTCACGCCTTGGCGGCGCCACCGTGCAGCGCATCCTCGAAGTGGCGGACGAACTCGGCTACACACCCGATCCGGTGGCACGGAGTATGAGCACCGGACGCACAGGCACGCTGGGCATCCTCGTGCCGCAGCCGATCCCCGAAATCATCAGCAATCCATTTCTGCCGGAACTGATCGAGGGCATTGGCGAGGCGTGTATGCGCTCCGGCTTCTCGCTGATGATCGTGCCGCCGTTGGAGGGCAGTATGAAGCGCGCCGTCAGCAACGTCGCGGTGGATGGCTTCGTCACGCTCGGCTTGGAATCGCACAAAGCGACGATGATGATCTTGCAGCAGCGCGGGACGCCTTTCGTGACGGTAGATAGCGATCCGATTGAGGGTGTGCCTGCCGTCAACGTCGATGACGCGATGGGCGCTTACGACGTGATGCGGCATGTGCTGGAAGCCGGACATCGGGAGATCACCGTGCTGGCGATCCGATCTGGTAAGCACGGACACTATCAGGAATATGCAGGCACGCTGCGGCAGCGCATGGATGGTTATCTGACGGCGTTGCAAGAATACGGGCTGACGCTGGACGGTAAGCACATCCAATTAGTGGAGACTGCTAGCACCGTCGAGGGTGGGATCAGCGCCTTTCAGAAATTATGGAAAACGGCGCGGCATCCCACTTGCATCGTGGCGATGAGCGATGTGATAGCGATGGGCGCGATGCACTCGGCGCGGCAAGCGGGCATCAGTGTTCCCAACGAACTCTCGATTGTGGGCTTCGATGATATTCCCTTCGCCGCGCTGATGACGCCGCCGCTGACGACGGTGGGACAGCAGATCAGGCAGAAGGGCAAATTGGCAGCTGATCTGCTGGTGGAGTTGATCGAGGGCAAGCCAAGCGAGAGCAATCATCATCTGCTGCCGACGCGCTTGGTGCTGCGCGATACGGTGTGCCCGCCGATGAGGTGAGTAGCCGAAGATCATCATCACCCGGCGCTAAAGCACCGGGCTATAAGCACGAAGCGCCCTGAAGGGCGCTAAAACTTCCTCAGCGATCCGAGTCATCTAAATCAGTTTCATCGTCGATAAAGCGCAAACGATGGCGTTCAACAAGTGCGAGGAATTGGCGGACTTGATATGGTTTCGCTTGCCCATTTTTGTCTGGTTGGATTGAGACACTTTGCGAAACTTCGGGGTGTTCGTAAATATGATGACTGCCGCTAATGCGATCTAGTGTGAAGCCAAACGCCTCCAGCAAAGTTACCAAATCGCCAAACCGGATGTTTTTCGATCCAGACAAAACGCGATTTAGTAACTTACGCTTTTTACTCACTGGTTTACCGTCGCGTTGCTTCGTAAATTGCTGGACGATAGCGTGGTTCAGGGATTGGTTGCCTGCGTTCCTTCATCGACTCAATGATCGCATCACGCGCGATCAGGACTTCGCGCAGGGCTTCTTCTGGTGTCTCGCCGTGCGCTGAACACATTTCAAAATCGGGAATGTCGGCAATATAGCTCTGATCTTCGTCGCTGTAGAAGACATTGATGTGATAATCGGTCATCGCGCAATCTCCACCGATCACTAAGTATTCCAATTGTACATGATCAGCATTGCACGCCGCTGCCTCTTACTTCGTCTCCCAGACCGGTTCGCCCTCGAAAATGCGCCGCAGTTGATCAGGGAAACGCTCGATATCCAGCGGTTTGGCGATGAAGCTGCTGAATCCGAGTGACCGCGTGTTGCGGATTTCCGCCGTATGCACCGTACAGGCAACAATCGGTACGCCGTCTTTGACGTAATCGGAGAGGACACGCTTTAACTCGTAGCCATCGCGCTTGGGCATTTCCAAGTCGAGGAACACAATATCGACTTTCCCTAGATTGCTGAGGGTCAGTTCCAGACTGGCGGTGTCGGTGACGGCGGTGTAAGAGATATTTTCGCGGTCTAGCAGCCGCTCCATGATGTACACATTGTATGCGTCATCATCAATAATTAGCGCGTGTTTGTTAGTCATATTCCGCCTCAAATTGTAAGCTGTTGATCTATTCGGATCGGGCAAAGGCATTATTTCCGTTGGCGTTGATCACCGATGCTAATCATCAACTACTGAATCAGTGTACAGCAATTTATGCTTCAGCAGTGTTCAGCGCACATTCCAGACTTGCTCCCCTTTCAAAATGCGATCCAGCACGCCGGGGAAAACTTCATAGGTGATCGGCTTGGCGATCACGCCGTCGAATCCGGCATCACGTAGAGTCCTAACCTCCTCGTTCATCACGCTTGCCGTCAGCGCCACCACCTGCGTCGAGCGATAAGTATCATGCCTGCGGATCAGCTTGAGCATGTCGAAGCCATCCAAGGGATGCATGTGAATGTCCAGAAAGATCACATCTGGCTTTTTAGGCAGCGTCTCCAAGCGCTCCTCAAAAGCGGCACTGTCCTCGAAGATGGTCACATCTTTGTAGCCGAGGGCGCGGATCAGCAGCGCCCGCATAACCTCGCAGCTCAAGGGATCATTTTCCACGTATAGAATTGTCGGCACTAACCCGTTCAAGTTGAATCCTTATGTTTTTGATTAACGGCGGCTGCGCGGTTCACTTTGGCACAGCATTACGCTGCACAAGCACTCGCTGGCAGCGTTCCAACTCATAGGCATATTTTGCCTTCAAAGCACCAATTTTTCCATTGATCAAGGTAATCAAATGGATAGGCGGAATGACACCGAGCCAAGCGGAAGTGCAGTACGCAGGGATGCTTTCGACCAGCTAAATGAGCCTTGAAGCGGCTGCTTCTATTTATGGGAAGTCAAGCAGGTTGACGATGCGACTGTGATCACAATCCTAAGCAAGCTGAGGCAATACTTTGGCGCCGAAATCCTCGATAAATTTGCGCTGGTTATTGGCTGCGTTATGGATGAAAATGCGTTCAAAGCCAAGTTCTATGTCTTGCTGCAACCATTCGATGTGCTGATTCAAACTGCTGGAGAGACGTACCGTGCCGGTCATATCTTCCGGTCGCACGAAACGACTGACCGTTTCAAAATGCTGAGGCATTTTTAGATCGGCTTGGATTTCGCTGCCGAAACTATTGGTGCGCCAATTTTGCCATGACTCCTGCTTGGCGGCTTCAAGATCATCTGCATAGCCGTGTAGTGCTTGCAGATAGATCGGTTTGCCGTCGCCCCCACCGCGCCAAAACGATTCAATGAACTTGCGCTGTTCGTCAGGCGGCTTGGCGGCAGTGATCAGCCCATCTGCCCATTTGCCTACCCATTCCGCCGTTTCGTTGGAGAGTGCCGCCCCTAAGATAAGTGGTCTCTGATCAGGGCGCGTATAGAGTTTGGCTTCTTCTACAGTGATATAACCGCGATGAGTAACCGTTTCCCCAGCCCACAGCGCCCGTATGATTGCCACTGCTTCCTCTAGGCGCGCCCGCCTTTGTGGTTTGGGCAGCCAGTGATCGCCCGTGATGTGTTCATTGAGATTTTGTCCGGTGCCAAACGCACACCACAGCCTGCCCGGAAACATTTCTCCCAGCGTCGCCGCCGCCTGAGCGATAATCGCCGGATGGTAACGCTGCCCCGGCGCACATACCATACCAAGCGATAAGCTGGTGGCTTGCAGCGCAGCGCCGAGCCACGACCACGTAAAGCCACTCTGCCCCTGTACCTCGCTCCACGGATGAAAATGATCGGAACACATGCCAGCGTGAAAGCCAGCCCGTTCTGCGAGTTGAAGCAACTGTAACAATTCACTCGGTTTGAAGCGCTCGTGAGAGCAGTGATAACCAATAGCAACCATTATCTACCTTTACTCCACACTTGAACTTCAGCGGGCAGTAATTCCACCCTGATCGCTCGTGTGGCACCTTTGCTATTCGTGCCATCCAGATTAGTGATCTGGATAGTGCCTTCATTTTTGCCGATCATGGAAATCGGGTAGCTGTTCTGAACCACGCGCTGATTGCTGTATTGCAGCGTATAAGCATGGTTGTTTGCCTCAATGGCATAATCAATCAGCGTTTCACCTTGCCAGCCCTGATCCAAGCTCGTATTGGCGATAACAACTACTTCCTGACTATCCAGTAAGCGCGAATACGCGAGCACACCACCCGGACGTGTAGCGTAACTGAAATTGACTCCATCTTCGGATGTCTGCCTGAAATACTGACGACCATAACGGATTGCAGGCTGCCGGGCACGCAAGCGCGAGAGGAGTTCAATGGTGCGGTAAAAGGGATGGTGCAAGTCAAAGGCATTCGGTTTGCCCCATAAAGCCTCTCGCGTGGCTTCGGAACTTTCACCGCTTCCTTGCAACCCTTGCTCCGTGCCGTAATAAAGTGAGGGAATCCCTTGCAGTGTTAGCAAGCAAGTTAACGCCAGCGACATGTGGGCATCGTATTTTCGAGGATCGTCAGACTCGGCGCTGTAGAAGCGCGAGTTGACATCGTGGTTATCCAGAAAATTGACGAAAAAACTACCGATTTCTCCCTGAGCGCTGATGATCGGCGCCAGTGTGTGTTGACGATTCTCATACATTGCAACCAGATCGCTCGGGGCTTTTTGCCCTTTAATGACACCGGGCAGCACAAAGAACAACGGGAAGTCCAATGCGGCATCGACACCAAGCAAGTCGCCGTGGTTATGCACATCACGCCCGACGAAATGGGAGATTTTCTCATCGTCATCGAATACCTCGCCAAAGGTAAAAAAGTTCTTCTTACCGATGACGGTTGCGAATTCCGAGATGGCAGTCCCGAATGAACGGACGAAATCCGGTTCCAAGTATTTCAACGTGTCCATGCGAGAAGCCGTCAATATCGTATTTAGCAAAAGATACTGATGGGCGACGATCAATGCCTGCCGGACGGGATAGTAACGTCCGTAAAATGGGTCGTAATTCAACATAATCGGTTACCAACTCCTTTAGACTGTTGAAATCACCTGCCCGTTCTCCATCCTCCTGAGCGCGGGTGAAGGCATTACCTTGCCGCCGAAAGTAATCATTGCGCTGCAATTCTTGGGGCCAGATCAGCGCATCCTGTGAAATCTTGCTGGTCAACTCCTCGTTTTTTCCACCCTGTGTTGGCGGTTCACTCCATTCTTGTTCAACGCGCCCCTTTTCATCATGCCAGAGGATGTCGTATTTACCTTCCTCACGCCAAGGGACATCCTCTGCGTTACCTGCGTCTGTGCGATAACTAAAGACACTGCCAACGTGATTCAAGATGATGTCGAAAATGATATACATGCCGTGCTGATGTATGGCATCAACAAGCTGGCGCAGTTCATTTTCTGGAAAAGTCGGGTCTTGGCGGGCGCGTTCGGGATCGGAGGAGAAGCGCGGTTCAATTGCTAGGAAGTCCTGTATGCCGTAGCCATGATAGGACGCCTCTTTATATTGCGCATTCTTGAGTACCGGAGAGAGCCAGATCGCGCCAACGCCCATTTCTTTCAGGTAATCCAGATGATCGCGGATGCCGTTGAAAGTGCCGCCCTGAAATTTATCGTAGGGCTGATCCCACGGAGAGTGATTCGGCTCCTGCTGCGAGTTGCTGAAGCGATCTATCAAAATGAAGTAGATCCACTGGTCGCGCCAATCAATAGGAGAGGGATGAAAACGATTGCGGTCAAGGCGAGCTTCGTTGATCAGCTTGACCACTTCAGCATCATGTATCGAGCGTGGCATAAGCCCTCACTAGCGCCAACTTCCAACTACCGAAACACCGATCAAGGCAGAGCTGCCGTTTCGCAGCGATGGCTACTCAGGGTTCTAGCTGCTGTACGAATATCTTGAATGAAGGAAAACCCGCGTACATAGGCAGCTAAACTTGCAGCTTGCAGACGAAAATGCTCATTGAAATTACGAGTCCCTTCATCTGCAAGCGTGTATTTAGGAGACGATTGGGCGTACTTCGCTTAATGCACCACGCCGTCAGGTTTCAAGACTACCTTGACACAGCCATCCTGTTTGGCTCTGAACATGGCGTAACCCTCGGCAGCATCCTCAAGTGACATGGTATGAGTGATCACAAACGAAGGGTCGATCTCACCACGCTGAATGCGCTCCATCAACGGCTTCATGTAACGTTGAACATGGGTTTGTCCCATTTTGAAGGTCAGCCCTTTGGCGAAAGCAGCCCCCATATTCACAGTATCAATCACGCCGCCATAGACGCCCGGAATTGACACCGTGCCGCCCTTGCGGCACGCCTGAATCGCTTCGCGCAGTACGTGAGGACGATCCGTTTCCATCCTGATGGTCTGTTTGACTCGATCCGTCAAACCGGGCAGTCCGGTAGCATGTGCTTCCATGCCCACCGCATCAATCACGGCATCGGGTCCACGCCCGCCGGTAAGCGTTCGCAGTTCTTCAACCACGTCCGTTTCCAGATAGTTGATAGGAATAGCGCGGCACTCATTTGCCGCCTTTTGCAACCGTTCCTCAATCCGGTCAATGGCAATCACCTTCTCGGCACCGAGCAGGTAGGCACTGGCGATGGCGAACAGACCGACGGGACCGCAGCCCCACACCGCCACTACATCGCCCGGCTTGATGTTGCAGTTCTCCGCCGCCATGTAGCCTGTCGGGAAAATATCGGTCAAGAACAAAACTTGTTCGTCAGGTAAGCCATCAGGCACTTTGACCGGACCGACATCCGCAAAGGGAACGCGCACATATTCTGCCTGCCCGCCGGAGTAGCCACCGTATAAGTGTGAGTAGCCAAATAGACCTGCTCCGGCAGCTCCATAGGCAGCTTCCAGCGCCACATCGCCCGCCGCCGTATTGGAGTTATCGCACAGCGACCAGAGATCGTGTTCACAATAGAAGCATCGTCCGCAGCCAATGGCAAACGGAACGACCACCCGATCCCCTCTTTGTAGGTTGCTGATGGCTGGTCCGACATCAACGACCTCGCCCATAAACTCGTGACCCAGAATATCGCCGGGGCGCATACCGGGAATAAAGCCGTTGAACAGGTGGAGATCGGATCCACAAATAGCCGTCGAGGTGATCCGCACAATGATGTCGTTAGGGTTGATCAGGATCGGATCGGGAACAGTTTCTACTTTGACCACATTGGGAGCATTCCAACACAAAGCACGCATAATGGAATTACCTCACATTACTCTGAATACTGGTCGGATTTTGTGCAGCTTGCTCCTCTAGATCTTCGCCTTTTTCTCTACCTGATGTCTGGCCCGTAGCGGTAGAAATCTCGCCAGTTTCCAGTAGCTGCTGAAGACGATGGAGGTCTTCCTGAATTTGAACACTAGGTTCTTTGCCAAACAGTTTGGCAATCGTCGCACCAATCTTGCCGCCGGGTGGATCGTATTTGAGGGAGACCTGCAATTCAGTTCCGCGTCCGCCGGGGGCAGGCTTAAATACTACTGATCCGGCGTTTGCCACCTCTGATCCTTCTAGAGAGCGCCAACCAATCCGCTCGTTTGGCACTTCATTGATGATTTCGGCGTCCCACTCTACGGATGAACCCGCTGGCGCTCTGGCGATCCAGTGAGAATGCAGATCATCCGTCACGCGGACGGACTTAAGATGGTGCATGAAGTGCGGTAAGTTCTCGAAGTTGCGCCAGAATTTGTAAATCTCTTCGACGGGACGGTTGATGGTGATGCTTTTATCAACGCGAATGCCCTTGTTGTGCGGTACGCTGACCTGATTAGCTGACTCAGAATTGGTCATTTTAGACTCCTATTCGATAGCAGCAATGAGCAGTTATGCACTGCTTATTTGCTCTTCCTATTCGCTTTAGATTGTTTGATGGCAAAGGTGATTAATTGGAGCAGTGATCGTTATTGAGGGAATGAGAAAGTAACATCGACTGCTTTCATCAACAGCTTGCGTCTCGTTATGCGCAGCAGGCAAGTGGGGTAGGATGACGCCGAATACACTCTGTTTTCACTCTGAGCATATTCGGCGCGCTTAGTTCTAGGTTGCCTTAACGCTGAGCTTATTGAGCCGCTTTGACATTGATGCGGCTCTGCGCCAACTTGGTGAGAGACTCATCCGTTTGCGCTTCTTCGTCCAGCGTCTTTTGAAGCAGCGAGGCGACATCCTGATTGCCAAGCATCTCCGCATAAGTGCGGGCGGTGCCGTAACCGGAGATCTCGTAGTGCTCCACCTTCTGTGCGGCGGCAATTAAGCCAGCATCCAACACTTCAGGATCGGCATCTTCCTTGAGTAGTTCGTCACCTTCCTTGAGTAAGCCTTCCATGCCTACGCACTTTTTGCCTGCTGGCTTGGTGTTCAGCATGTTGGAGACTTCTTCGAGGCGACGAACATGCTCTTCCGTTTGCTTCAGGTGCTTGCGAAAGGCAGCTTGCAGTTCCGAAGCGCCCGCCGCTTTTTCCATCTTCGGCAGCGCTTTGACGATCTGTGTTTCAGCGCTGTACAGGTCTTTGATATGATCTACCAATAGATCTTGCAACGTTTCCAGTTTCATGAATTACTCCTGATACCCCTTGTTTAGGTCAAACAGTTACTTCTACAACCAACAGTAGATACATCTCACTGACGCTACAAGACTAGTTGACAAGCGCTAAAAAAATCCCAAACCTAAGGCTGGAGAAGTGGTCAGTACCGAGCAGGGGAGCAGAGCGCGACACAGTGGTCAGAAGTCAGGCAAACGGAAACGCAGGAAACTATCCCGATCTGGAGCGCTGTCAGACCGTGGGCACCAGCGAAGTCTCGATAGGCAGCGCCACGAAAAAGGTCGCGCCTTTCCCCGCTGTGCTTTCCACCCAGACGCAGCCGCCATGCGCTTCTGCCAATCGCCGCGAGATCGGCAGTCCTAGCCCGGTACCTGATCCTTTACGCAAGCCACCCTTCGCCTGTCGGAAGGACTCGAAGATCAGCTCTTTGCTGCCCGCTTCGATGCCCGGTCCGGTATCGCGGATCGAGATGATGATCTCGGCGTTCTTGCGCCACACCTTGACTGCGATCTCGCCCTTCTCGGTGAACTTGCAAGCGTTGGAAAGCAGATTGAGCACGATCTGACCGAGCCGCTGCTCATCGCCCGTGATCGGCGGCAGATCGGGTTCGATCTCGTAGGTAACGTCGATAGGCTTTTCGACCACCAGTGTGCGTGCCGTTTCCACCGCTGGCGACACGATCTTGTCGATGACTAAACCGTTCTCCACGAACAATTCTAGCGATCCCGATTCTATCTTGGAGATGTCCAGCACATCATTAATCAGGTTGAGCAGATGCTTGCTGCTTTTCTCCACTTTACGCAGGATGTCATCCTGCTCGGCATTGACCGCGCCATACATGCCCAAACTGACGAACTTGGTCAGGTTGATGATCGCGTTCAGCGGCGTGCGCAGCTCATGAGAGACACTCGCCAGAAACAGCGATTTGACCTTATCGGCACGTTCCGCCTGTTCCCGCGCCGCCTTCAAGCTGATCTCACGCTGCTGGATCGCCGTCGCCATCTCGTTGAAGGCGATTGCCAGTTGTCCTACTTCGTCAGTGGTGGGCACGGGTGCGCGCTCGTCATATTTACCGCTGGTCATCGTATGCGCGATGGTCTTTAGCTGGTTCAGCGGGCGGATCATGGTGCGGTAGATGTTGATATAGATCACCGCCAACGCGATCACCGTGAGCGCGGCAAAGACCAGCAGCGTATTGGATAAGGTGCGATTCTGAAAGGAGAAAATCTCCTCCAATTCGATCACGATTACGATCACGGCGGGTGAGGGTGATGCGCCGCTATCCGCGAGGATCGGCGTGTAGGCGACAGTATGCGGAACACCACCATCACCTAGCACCAGATTGCTAGAGACTACCGCTTCGCCCGCTTCGGCTTGCTGTACCGATGCGGCATCCAGCATTATCCCCGATCCGAGCATGTTCGGGTCGTTGATCGGCAGCGAGATGCCATCGACGAGTGAACGCTCGATCACTTTGCCGTTATAGACTAGCCCTAGGTGGATGCCCTTGCGCCCGAAGGTGAGATCGGTCAGGAATAACTCGCTGACGTTGCGACTCATCTGGATCGCGCCGAGGATGTTGCGCGAACTGCTGACCACTGGAGCCGCCGCCGCGATGCTGATCTGTGGTCCGCTGCTGTCATTCTCAATCAGCAGTGCTGTAGTCTTTTTGCCTTCCAGTGCGGAAAGCAGCAAGGCATCTTCCTCACTGCTATCCGCTTCGATCTGCGTGTCCACCAGCCGCTTGCCGTCTCCATCGACCACCGCGATGTCATCCAGACCGAGCGTCTGATTGGCGGTGGCGATGATGTCGCCGGTATCGGCTTTGTCGCGGCGTCCTACTGCTTGGAAGAAGTTAACGCTGGTGACTACGAAATCGGTATCGACTGCTAACTCTTTTTCAATCTCGGCAAGGCGGCTGCGGATGATGTTGACTTCTTCCAGCACCCGTTCCCCGCCGATTTCTTCCGTCAAGCTCTGCGTATTGTGGATCAGCAGATAGTCGATGCTGACTAATAACAGCGCCAGCACCAGCAGCACTAAGATATTGAGCTTGACGGCGAGACTCATGTTTTTGAAGAACGGAGGCATCGCGCGGTGCTCCCCTCTCCTGCTGCGAGCAAAACGATCTATTTTCTGTTGTTTATTCTACATCAACTGTGGCTGGCTCCGGTGTTCGCCCTACCACTGACGCCGATGATCGCGTCATCAGACGATCCAGAAATTTCGACAGGCTGTTGCGGCTGGTCAGGATTTTCTGCAAGGCGATGAACACGAACAGCAGCACGCCGATGACGATCTTCGTCCACCAACTGTTGAGCGTGCCATCAAAGGTGATGTAGGTCTGGATCACGCCTTGAATCAGCACACCGATGAACGTTCCCGCCACGTAGCCGACGCCTCCGGTCAGCAGCGTGCCGCCAACTACCACCGCCGCAATCGCATCCGTTTCTAAGCCGACGGCGGCAAGCGGATAGCCAGAGCGCGTATACAGGGAATAGACGATGCCTGCCAGCGTAGCTAAAATGCTGCTCAACATATACACCCCGATAGTGGTGCGAGCGACGGGCACGCCGAGCAGCAGCGCCGAGGTGTGATCGCCGCCGATGGCGTAGACGTTGCGTCCGAAGCGGGTGAAATGGGCGAGCATGATCCCGACAACGAATACGATCAGGAACAAGATACCAACGGTAGTGAGGCGTCCTTTGTCCGGGAAGCGGATATAGAGATTGGAAATATCCTCATAGAAGGTGTGGGTGATCGGGATAGAGGCTTTAGAAAGCACGAACGACGCCCCGCGGGCTAAGAACATACCCGCTAAGGTGACGATGAACGGCGGAATCTTGAGGTAGTGTATCGCCGCGCCCATGGTAGCGCCGAACAACGCCCCGATCAGCAGGATCAGCGCGAAGATGACCAGCGGATGAAAACCCGAATTCTCGATCATCAGGGCACAGAACACGCCCGTGAAGGCGACGACTGAGCCAACGGAGAGGTCGATCCCGCCGGAGATGATCACGAAGGTCATACCAACAGCAGCAATTCCTAAGAATGCCTTATCCGTCAGAAAGTTAGCAGCGACTTTCGTCGTGCCGAACGCCGGAAAGCGCTGCCAGCCGATCAGATAAAGCGCAATGAATACAAGAAAAGTGACCAGTAGAGGGAACATCCGCGATCTCATGCTGCCCTCCCTGTTCTGAGCCTGAGTACACCCACGCTGATCATCCTCCTGAACGCCTCCGATTGCAGCAGCAGCACGAATAGGATCACAATCGCTTTGACCACTAGATTGAAGGTCGGCGGCAGACCGCTGAGTAAGATGCCCGTCTCCACGCTCTGAATGATCAGCGCCCCGATCACACTGAGGACGAGCGAGAAGCGTCCGCCCGTCAGTGCTGTACCACCCAAGACCACCGCTAAAATCGCGTCAAGCTCCAGCCACAAACCGGAGTTGTTAGCGTCCGCACCTTTGATGTCACCGGTCAGGATCAAGCCTGCCAGCGCCGCGCAAATGCCGGAGATCACATATGCCAGCAGCTTGATCAGTGCGGCGTTGACTCCGGCATAGTGGCTGGCGCGGTCATTGGCACCCACCGACTCGATGAACAGTCCGAGCGCCGTCCGCCGCACTAGCAAGTAAATGAGGATCAGCATCGCAACCATCAAATAGATCGGGAAGGGGATGCCGAGTACCAAGCCCGTACCCATGAAGGCAATCGTTTCATCGTTGAAGATGGCGATCTGTCCCTGCGTAATCATCTGAGCGATACCGCGCCCCGCCACCATCAGGATCAAGGTGGCGATGATCGGCTGGATGTCGAAGAAGGCGACGAGGATACCGTTCCACAATCCGCACAGCACGCCCGCGCCAATGCTCAGCAAGATGACTACGAAGGGCGAGAGATCGGTAGTGGATATAAGTACTGCCGCCACTGCACCGGAGATCGCGATCACCGCGCCCACCGAGAGATCAATCCCTTTGGTGGCGATCACCAGCGTCATGCCGATGGAGAGCAATGCCACAGGCGCACCGCGATTCAGAATATCGATCAGGCTGCCGTAGACGCGTCCTTGCAGCAGCTGCACCGAGAAGAAGTCCGGCGCGACCAGCCGATTGACGATGAGCACAACGACCAGCGCCAGCAGGGGCCAGATCGCTTTGCCTGTGTACTTTTGCAATCGCTGCAGCGGCGAGATCGCTTTCTGCTCATCACTTGTCGATGGAACTGTCATAAGTACCTATTTCGCGCATTATTAGATGATTCTTCTATATTTTTCCCGGCGCTAAAGCACCGGGCTTAATGTGATAAGTTACCAGCGTCATTTGGATCACATTAAGCCCGGTGGCTTTAGCCTCGGGTTTGATCCAAATTCAGCGCGACTTCTCTACTGCTCGGCAATCGCCTGCATGATCGAGTTCTCGTTGATCTCACCACCGACGAGTTCAGTCACTTTCTGGCGATCTCGCAGCACCGCCACGCGATCACTGTAATCGACCACTTCCGCCAACTCCGAGGAGATCACCAGCAGCGCCATACCTTGCTTGCACAGCCGCTTGATGATGGCGATGATCTCGGCATGTGCGCCCACATCGATGCCGCGCGTCGGTTCATCGAGGATCAGCAGTTCGGGCTGCGAAACCAGCCAGCGGGCAAGGATCACTTTTTGCTGGTTGCCGCCGGAGAGATCGCGCACCGCTTTCTGCGCATCCGGCGTGACGATGCGCAGTGCCTCGATCATCTCGTTCGCCAGTTCAAGCTGCTTTTTGCGCGGCAAGGTACGCAGCCAGCCTTGCTTGGCTTGCAACGCCAGAATGATATTCTCGCGCACCGATAACTCACCGATGATCCCTTCGGTCTTACGATCTTCGGGGCAGAGCGCGAAACCATGCCGGATCGCCTGCCGCGGCGTGTTGATATCAATGCGTTGATCTTGGACGTAAATGTCGCCATGATCGCGCTTGTGAATGCCGAAAATAAGCTGCACTGTCTCCGTGCGTCCAGAGCCGAGCAAGCCTGCCAAGCCCACGATCTCGCCTTTGCGGACTTCCAGATCGAGGGGGGCTAACATGCCCTTACGCGCCAGCTTGTTGACGCGCAGATAAACGTCCCGTGCTGGTTCTGCTTCCCCACTGCGTCCGGTACTGCCTTCCAATTCCGAGAGCAGTTCATGACCGAGCATCTCGGAGATCAGCTTGACTTTGGGCAGTTCGACGGTCAGATGTTCGCTGATCTTTTTGCCGTTTCGCAGTACGGTGATGCGATCACTGATTTCGTAGACCTGATCCAGAAAATGGGTGATCAGGATAATGCCCACGCCCTGCGCTTTCAGGGAACGAACGACATCGAACAGCAAATTGATCTCGTTGCGGTCAAGGCTTGCCGTCGGTTCATCAAGGATTAGCACTTTGACCGACATATCGACGGCGCGGGCTATTGCCACTAGCTGCTGAATAGCAACGGAATAGGTGGATAGCGTGCGCGTCACATCGATGTTGATGTTGTATTTGCCGAGCAGTGCTTTTGCCGCGCGGTTAGTCGCCCCCATGTTGACCATGCCGAAGCGCATCGGCTGACGACCCAAGAAAATGTTCTCCGCGACGGACATGGTAGGGACGAGATTAATCTCCTGATATACCGTGCTGATCCCGATCTCTTGCGCCTGATGCGGGCTGCGCGCTTCGATCTCTTTACCTTCCAAAAGGATTTGTCCCGCATCTTTAGAGTAGACTCCGGTGATCAATTTGATCAGGGTGGATTTACCTGCGCCGTTCTCGCCCAGCAGCGCATGAACTTCGCCACCATAGAGATTAAAATCCACTGAGGACAGCGCCTGCACGTTGCCGAAACTTTTGCTCAACCCGATGGTTCGCAGCAGCGGAGTCTGAGACGGAGTCGCGGGCGGGGTTGCGTTGGTCATAAGTCAGAATTTTCTATGCTTATTGGTGCCGATTTATTGGTCAGAGAGCCGCAGAAAGTCAGCACCGTTTCTGGTATATAATGACTTCTGCGGCTCCCGGAGTGGAGGTGAACTGCTGCTCAACCGATTGCTGTGGCAGGCAAGAGGACGATTGAGTGCCAGTTCAGCCTACGACGAGAGTTGGCAAACCTAGGGGCAAGTGACTCTGCTTCAGAGTTACTTGCTCCGCTTGGCATATTCCTCAGCAGCGGTATCGGGGAAGTAAATTCCACCCGCCACCGGAATCCACTTGGGCAGTGTCTCGCCCGCCAGATAAGCCACCACCGCATCGAACGCTGGACCACCCATGTTGGGGCTGAGTTCGACTGTCGCGTTGGCGTCGCCATCCATCATCGCCTTGAAAATGTCGGGGATCGCATCGACGGAGATCGTCTTGATGTCCTGACCGGGATCAATACCGGCTTCCTTCATCGCCTGAATCGCGCCGATCAGCATGTCGTCGTTGTGTGCCCACACCGCGCAGATCTCTTTCGGATCCATCGACTTGAGGAAGCTCTCCATGACTTCCTTGCCGCCCGTGCGGGTGAAGTCACCGGACTGCGAAAGCACGATCTTCATTTCGGAGAACAGCGCGATTACTTCGTTGAAGCCCTTCTGACGATCCAAGGCGGCGCTAGAGCCAACCGTGCCCTGAAGCTCAACGATGTTGCACTTGCCAGCCGTCGCCTGCACCAACCACGCCGCTGCCAGACGACCTTCATGCACGAAGTCGGAGGAAACGCGGGTGACATACAGCGAAGGATCGGCGCTCACGTTGCGGTCAACGATGACGACGGGAATTTCGTTATCTTTGGCTTCCTGCAGCACTTCGTCCCAACCAGTCTCAACGACAGGGGCGAGGATGATCGCATCAACACCCTGCGCGATGAACGAGCGCAGCGCGGCGATCTGGTTTTCTTGCTTCTGCTGACCATCGGAGAACAGCAAGTTGATGCCGCGTGCTTCCGCTTCGGCTTTGGTGGCGTTGGTGAAGGCGGTGCGCCATGCGCTTTCGGAACCGACCTGCGAGAAGCCGATGGTCAAGCCCTTGCCGCCCTGCGCGGAAACCGGGGATTTGATCGCGGCGAAGGCGACCAACAGGAGGATCGCTAGACTGAGTTTAACAAAACGCATTTTGGTTTCTCTCTTGAACAATGGATGACGAAACGAAAAGAACGAACCTGACCAGAGGTAAGATCGTTTCCCGCGCCCTCCTTTCACTTTTCACCCCGACTCGCCTCTATACAAACAAGAGAGGTCAAGCGAGGCACAAAAAAAGAAATTCTATGGAGCAGCCCACTCACGCTATAGGTTATTGTGAATGTGTGAACGCTCACATATATACTTTAGGGCAGATGTGCAGCGGAGTCAAGTAATTCGATTTTGAATGCATGAATTGCCTTTGAGGTTGAGGGGATCAGCGGGGAAAATTAAAGAATCAGCGCTTGGCGGTAACGGGTGCGGTACTCTCGCGCAGCACAAAGGTCGGTGTGACCACGCGGCGCTCCGATGGCGTGCGCGGATCGTCGATCAGTTGCAGGAGATACTCGAAGCCCACCGCGCCAAGCTGGATGAAATTGTGGCGGATGGTGGTCATCGGTGGGGTGAAGTAGGCGGCTTCGGCGATGTCGTCGTAGCCAACCACAGAGACCTGTCCCGGTACGCTGATTCCAGCTTGGTAAAGCGCACGCAGCGCACCGAGCGCCATATTATCGTTGGCGGCGACGATAGCAGTGAAGTCGAGATTGGCATTCAGTAACCGCCGCGTCGCCTGATAGCCGCCCGGTGTTGACCAGTTGCTTTCGATATGCTGTACCAGTTCTGCCCCATGCGCTCGCAGCACATCCGCGCAGGTCTGATGCCGAACCTGTGCACTGAACCAGTCCAGCGGTCCGCTAATCTCGCAGAAGCGGCGATGACCGAGCGACAGCAAGTGTTCAACGATTTGTCTGGTTCCGGCTGCTTCGTCCAGCGTCACCGTCGGATAATCCGCCGTGTGCTGCGAGTCGATCTGCACGATGGGCAGAGTGCCACTGATGGCGTGAACTTCGTCCTGTGAAAGTCCCTGCGCAGGCACGATCATGATGATGCCATCGACATCCCAATCTTTGACGTGATGCAGCGCCTCGGTTACTTGCTGCCGTGTCTCGGTAACGTTGGAGATGATCACATCGTAACCGCTGGTCTTTGCCGCCATCTCCACGTTCAGCGCGATCTCCACCGGACCGTGAAACCAGCTACCGTACAGTACAATAGCGATGGTCTTGGTCGATTTAGCGGCGAGGTTACGGGCTGCTTTACTGGGACGGTAGCCGAGCGTGTCGATTGCCTCCTGCACGCGCCGCCGCGCCTCATCGGAGACATAAGGATGGTTGTTGATGACCCGCGAGACAGTCTGATAGGAGACGCCGGAGAGTTCTGCGACATCCAGCATCGTCGGACGGGTTTTACCGGAGCTAGTCATGGGGCTTCCTTGTTAGCAGCTATTGACTATCTGACTGGCGCTTGCGTTTCTCATATTCTTGCGCCGCCGTTTCGGGGAAGAAGATACCTCCCGTGATGCGTATCCACTTCGGCACTTCTTTGCCTTCCAAGTGATCAACAATGGCATCGAAGGCAGGAGCACCCATCTTAGTGCTGAGTTCTACAGTGGCGTTGGTATCGCCGTCCAGCATCGCCTTAAAAATATCGGGGATGGCATCGACGGAAACGATCAGAATATCTTTGCCGGGACGCAGTCCTGCTTCCTTGATCGCCTGAATCGCACCCAGCGCCATATCATCATTATGCGACCAAATCGCACAAATTTCGTTAGGGTCTTCGGTCTTGAGAATCCCTTCCATCACCTTCTTGCCATTAGCGCGCATAAAATCGCCCGGTTGCGAGACGATAATCTGCATTCCGGGAAACAGCGCGATCACTTCATTGAAGCCGATTTGCCGATCTCTTGCCGCGCTGGAACCTACCGTGCCTTCTAACTCCACGATCTTGCAAACACCCGCCGTCGCCTGTGCCAGCCACGCCGCTGCCAATCTGCCTTCACGTACAAAATCGGAGGAAACGCGGGTGAGGTAGAGGGATTCGTCAGCCGTGACGTTGCGGTCAATGATCACTACGGGGATACCAGCCGCTTGCACCTGCCGCAGAATCTGATCCCAGCCCGTTTCGATCACCGGTGCGAGGATGATCGCATCGACGTGCTGATCGATGAACGAGCGCAGCGCGGTAATCTGGTTTTCCTGATTGTTTTCGGCATCGGAGAAAAGCAGTTGGATGCCGCGTTCTTGAGCCTCTTGCAGGATGTTCTCGGTGAAAGCGGTGCGCCAATCGCTTTCCGTGCCCACCTGTGAAAAGCCGATTTTCAGCCCGCTGCCTCTGCCATCCGCATGTGCTGTGGTGGCGAAGAAAGCAATCCCCATCAGTAGCCATATTGCCGTGAGTTGGAGCGAATATCGTCTCAGGGATTGCATCGCACTCTTCCAGCCCCATACCTAAAGTAAGTAATTTTGAACGGCTGATTATAGTGACTAGGGGAGGGCATAAGCAAGCAATCAGCGCCTGCGATCTCCGATCTGGATCAGCCGATGAATATCGGGTTGGTGATCGCTTTCAAGTTGCCCTGATCATCTCTGATTTCGACTACCGCCCACTTCCAATCCGGCTGCGGTGTCCAGTGCAGACTGCCCGCAGATTTCGCCGCAAAGACTGCCGCTTGCTGCCCGTTGACGATCAACTTGCCCAGATCGGAATCCCCGCAGTTCGCCCAGTCGAGATTCAGCGTGCCCGCTGGCAGTTGTTCGCCCAGCAGTATCGTTTGACCGTCCAGTGTGCGCCCCTCAAAGTTGAGCTTCGGCGCAGAGCTGAGGTAATTATGTCCCTTGCGGATCGCTGCCAGAATCTCGCGCTCGGAAAGCTCCTGCGCATAAACTACGTTGAAGCCCAAACGCAGCGGTTCAGTAGGGACATCGTGAATGTCGTTGCCTGCCGTCGCAAAAATGCGATAGCCCTGATTCAGCCATGTGTACCACAGTTCCACAGCATCCTGATTGTTGCTATCGCCATCCCACGTCCAGTTCCAGATTTCCAGCAATCGCGCCGTACCCGGCATCATTTCGCTGTATTCCCAGTGGCAGCCCGTGCAGTATTTGCCGCCGGGGGTGAAGGGATGGGCGATAATGAAGGTTGCCCCGCGCGCTTCTGCCTCGCGCTGAATATCCAGCATGTTGCGGTCAGCGCGCACACGCCAATCGATCCAATCGCGGACACCCATAACCAGCGCATGTCCATAAAACGTAGTGAGTTCGATCCCGCCCATTACCAGTAGATCATCTGCGCCGAGGCTGTCCATCTGCGCCAAGCCAGAGATCGTGTTGTGATCGGTCAACGCCACGAAGTCGAAGTTTTCGCTGCGTGCCCACCTAACCAGATCAGTTGCCGACATGCTGGCATCAGAGTGGAAGGTGTGGCTGTGCAGGTTTCCGCGATACCAGCCCGCGCCGCGCGGTGCAGTGATACTCGACGTCCATGTGGGCGCGGCGGATTGCGGATCGCTGCTGCCGCTGATGGTCAAGGTGTATCGCAGCGGTTCACCCGGCAGCACCATGTGGCTGTCGATGTCGATCTGCCAGCGCCCCGCCGTGATCGCGCCGGATGTAAACCCCGGCGTCGAGTCGCCGCTGCTGATTACGATGTGCTGTTTCTTGGGATCACGGTGCGCCGCGCCTCGACAACCATCGGGAGCATAGACGCTCAAGGTGCACAGGTTCTTAAAACCGTCGATCTCGGCAGGTGAGTATTCGTAGTCAATGATCAGAGCCGTCAATCCGGCGGGTACGTCGAATTGATGTGGAATATGCTGCTGACAATCACGCTCGCTGAGGGTTCCGCTAAATTGTTGGCTCCACATGGTTGTGTCCTGATTTCGTGTTGGTATGTAGGGATCAACGTCGAATAGGTTGAATATACTGACTAAGAAGTTGATATGATAGGGGTAGAGTTGCTCTTTCATTCATAGGGATCAGGGTTCGGCAAGATCATGGCAGTCCAGAAGTTCACGCTCAAACGCGATCAGTACCGCACCACGCGCGGCGGCTATGCCCGCTTCCTCAACCTTTATTGCAGTAAATGTGGTAATCACCTACTGTTGTATCAGAAAGATGGTCCGGGTACCTTGTTCCGCTTGTATCTGGATCGCATCGTCGCCCCCTCGGCATTAAGCGAACTACAAAAGATCGCTGACCTGAAGAAAGTGCCGCCGTTGGTATGCTCGTCCTGCCAAGCGGTGATCGGTACTGCTTATGTCTGGGAGGAGGAGAACCGCCCCGCCTTTCTGTTGGATCAGGCGGCGTTCAGCAAGAAAGTGGGCAAGGGGATTTATCCGCCGCAGGGTTGAGGAATTCGCCTTGCCTCTACACTCTCCAATACACTCCCCAATGTCGGTGCCGATGCGAGGTGTCATAAGCATCAGTACAGATTTGCTATGCCGCTGCTGTTAGCCCGCAACTTCGACTTCATAAGCCGGAGATACCGGATCGTCACTGCGCCAGTAGCTGCCATAGTGCGGATCGGTGAACAAGCGCAGATCGGTGTACGCCTGCCAGCATGTGCCATCAGGCAAGATCGTCTGCACATCAAACAGCGTGCCGCGTAGATCTGTACCCGTTAGGTCTGCGCCAGAGAGGTCTGCTCCACACAGCCGCGCGTCCTGCAACCGGGCACCCGAAAGATCGGCATTCGTTAGCTTTGCCTCACGCAGCCTCGCGCCGGAGAGATCGGCGTTACGCAGGCGGGCGAAGGTCAGGCTGGCGCGGCTTAAGCGGGCGCAGCGCAGATTGGCTGCACATAAGTCCGCGCCGTTGAGATGCGCGCCCTTAAGGTTGACACCGTGCAGCGTGCCATCAGTCAGCCAATGCAGTCGCGTTAACTTCCGTAATGCCTGCGCATTGGCTTGATGGTCCTCACGACGGAGCATGGCGAGGAAATGTAGTTTCTTGCTGAGGCGATGCCGACGTCGGCGCTCCTCCACTTGCAGCACACGCTCGACAATGAAAATGGTGGCGAACGCGCCTAACCCTTCCGAATAGAGATTGGCATAGTAACCGTTGACATCGCTGCCGAATATCGCCCTACCGAGGACGATGGCGACGGAGGTGATCAGGACATAAAAGAGGATACGCAGGAGCAATGGAACACGTAAGGCAACCATCTTTGTTGCACTGCCTTTGTGTGGAGCAAGAGACTAACAATTTAGGGATTTCACACAGCAAGAATCATGGTAGGACGAACCACAGTAGACGATCTCCCTCATTTTTGGGAGTCACGCTAGACGGGTTAAGGTGTAGCACTACCTGCGTTCTGCCGGACGGTATATCCCTCTGCACTCACTTCCCACTGTGCCACAGGATTACCTTGCGGAATAGCGGTGATCTCAAAGGGCAGCGTCGCACCTGTAACCAGAACCTGTTGATCGGCTGAGCGCCAGATGCGAAATCCGGTCACCGCTCCTGCCTTATCGTACAAGGTCACAATCACGCAAACTTGTTCCAGCTTCTGCCCCGATTTATTGACGACCAGCCCGCTCACTTGCCAATCATTCCATGTTACATCCTGAATTAGCAAATGGAAAATCGCACTTTCTGCTGCATCTTGTGGCTGCGCTTCCTGCGCGTTGATCAGCATGGCGACTCCTCCGATCACCCCCGCAGGTGCGGAGTCAAAGAGTACGCCGTAGGGGGCACGTTCTCCGGGGAGCAGCAGCATTTGCGCTAACCCACTTTCGCCCTGCGCCAGCGCCGATCCTTGCACATCCACCAGATAGACGCGGATCATGATGTGCTCCACTGCCAGCAGCAGCGTATTCTCGACCACACCGAGACAGTAGAGGCTGCCCGTAGCAGTTTCATAACAAGTGGGCTGCGCCAGTAACAATTGTTCGGTTTCGGCGGCGGAGAGCGCAGCAGACGAGGTCGGCATCAGTGTGACAGTGGATAACATCGGCAGCGTTGGCGTCCGTAGTAGACGAGGGATCGGCGTAGATGTAGGCAGCGGAGTTGGCGGCGTCAGCGTCCAGCCGAGCAGCACAAAGGTTGCCAGTGGTGTCGCCGAGGTGGGAGTGGAATTGAGGGCAGTTGTGCTGGCACTACCACTACAGCCGACGACCAGCACTCCCAGCCAGCACCATAGCCATACGAACCGTTGGCGGTTTAACGTCAACAAGTCGTCACCAAATCCCTCAATATCCAAATGCCCCGCGCCACTTATCCCACATTATAGCGAGTTTTCTTCTGATTTTGCACGATCCCATTTTTACAAATTTAGGTTTGCAGCCGCGATTCTTTTGTCAATGGTTTCACACAAAATGTACACAAACTAATATCCGCGAAATACGCACTCTCATGTACTATAGTAATCGGGCTAGTCGGGACTCTGATTCCGAGATCGCTTTTTGGGCTACAAACCCGAATTATGTCAGGTTAGGTACAGTCGCAGGTTCACAGCTAACATTGAAGTTGCGGCTGCTGAGTATCGTTTCGTTCACAGTACTATTTAGAGTGTACGGGGGGATGTGAGGCTATGGTACGTCCCAATCAAGGTAAGATGGCTACATCAAGGCAGCGCGGCAATCGTGCGATCAAGATCAGTGGTCTGCTCCGAAAACCCGGTCAGGCGCTGGTCGAGTATGTGTTGATCGCCGTATTCGTGGTGATGGCGATCATCGGCATCATCGCCTTGACTGGTCCGGCTGTCGGCAATATCTTCAGCAACGCGGTGATTAATCTACTTCAGCAGACGTGGACACCGTATCCAACACTGAGCGTCGAGCAGCTTGGGACTTACATCGCGGCGGTGGCATCGTATACCCCGCCTCCGCGTACACCCAACCAGATCGTCATCCTGCCGACCTTGGCTCCCAGCGATACACCGATGGGGACTCCCTACAGCTCGCCTACGGCTACGTTCACCAAGACGTACACGCCAACAGCGACGAGCACCTACATTGTGCCTTCGCAGACGCCCGTCGATCAGCAGTTCAACATCAATACATACTATCAACCGGGAACGGAAACGCAGTGGCACTACGATAATGTGACTGCGCCAAGCCGCGCCCGCTTTGCGTGGAATGTCGAGTACTTCAATTCTCCGATGACATTCTCAGGTGCACCTTTTGCCACTGAGATTTTGCAGGATCATCTGAAGTTCGATTGGGGCGGTGGTTCACCTTATGCGGGTGTTGCTTCCGATGGCTTTAGCGCCCGCTATACCGCACTCGCGCAGACCGACCCCGCCACCCCGCCTGATCCCCTGAACCCCGGTGTACCTTTTACCGTTGGTGAGGTTTGGGAAATCCGCGTGACGGGTAATGAGTTCTTCCGCGTTGAAGTGGATGGCTCACCGGTCGTCACTGACATCACCGCACCAAGTGCAGATGGTGTCGTCACCAAACTAGGCTACTACACCGCCTCTACAACAGGCATACATCAGGTTGTCGCTCTGTTCAGCGATATTAGTGGCAACGCTTCCATTGAAGTAACCATCAACCGCGTCAGCGATTACGGCGACTGCAAGTGGACGAACGCCAGCATCGTCTCGCCAGCAGGTTACAACCGCAGTCCCAACAATGCGTGGGCAGATAGTCAGGATGGCATCTCCCGTATCAACTATTCCGTTAATTCTTCGTGCACGCTGCGGCAGCGCGGCTGGTACGACATTTCGACGATGGATAACCCCCGCCTGATCTTCTGGAATCGCTGGAAACTGAACACTGGCGACAGCCTGATCGTCGGTGTCCGCGATTATGGCAGCACCGATCCATGGCTGTGGAAGCGCGTCCATACTACTATCGGCACGAACTTCAATTGGAACCGTATCGTTCTCGATCTGGAAAACATTACGGGTGCTTACGTTGAGCCGACGACAGGCGGTGCGCAGGGTCAAATCGGATCGGAAACGGTGACCAAAGACTTCACCGGAGCAGGTACGTCCGGCAAAGTCGAGATCGCCTTCCGTGTCCTCAGCGATACTGCCAATGACACAGAAGATGGCTGGTATCTTGATGACATCGGTGTGTTCGAGTACGGTCCGCAAGAAGTGACGATCACCACGACTACGCCGTTCACTGACGTTATCAACACCGGAAGTCAGATCAACTACGTCAACGAATGCACGTGGCGCGTGGTCAACGAAGGCGCTACGGGTTCCCGCAGTGTCTGGTGGAGCGGTTCCTACGGTGGTCTCAACGGACCTGTCAACTTCAGCAGCTACACGGGCGGTTCAGATTGCCCGCTGACTATCGATAGAATATTCAACATCCCAACGGGCAGTGATCTGCCGCTGTTGGAATTTGATAGCCAAGTGCGCCTAGCCGCAGCTACCGATCAGGTGCTGGTGGAGTACAGCGAAGTGACCAAATCCGGCACTGCGCCAGATACCACTATCGCTGAAGGACCGTGGCTGCCACTGCAACGGTTGGGTGGTACAACGCCATACTTGTATCAGGGCACCAACAACATCACATGGGAGACGGTCAAAGTACGTCTCGACTCCGACTACGCTGGTACGGTGCTGCGTGGTAAGCAGATCATGATTCGCTTCCGACTGCTGGCGGATACGGACGCTTCCGTTGCCAGTGGTTGGTTCATCGATAACCTTAAAGTACGTCTGAATGTGGTGAGCGAACGCTCGCTGCCCTTCATTGAACCGTTTACCAGTACCACCGACTGGGAACTAAACGGCTGGGCATTGACCGCTGGTAGCGACCCTGTACATGGCTTGCCGACAGCCTTGACTGACAGCCCGAACGGTGCCTTGTATCAGGTTGATGTGGACAAGACCACCGAACTGATACCTGCGATCCGCATCACTGGTTCGACCAAGCCGACGATCAGTTTCTGGCTGCGCTGGCAAGTTCCTAATGCCAACGTTCGTCTAGACTTCTCATCCGACGACGGTATCTCGTGGAATCAAGCGTGGCAGCTCAACAAGGCTACTGAAGGATCAGAGAATAAAGCGTGGTATCGCTTTGAGATCGATCTGGTATCGGTACTTGCGGCACAAACACCACCGCAAACTATCGCCAGCGCACCGCGTCTGAAGTTCCGCTTCAACATCAAAGCGACGGGAACAGGCGTACCCGGCGACGGTGTCTACATTGACGACTTCCGCATCGAAGACTTGGTGCAAACCCCTGTCACTTTGACGGCAGGTACCGAGTACATCGAAGACATGGATGCCGCTACCTCCGCCAACAACTGGTATGTCGGTGGTACTTGGGCATGGGCGAACAACGTCGGTAAGACCAACAGCAGCGGTACGACGACGGGTGGCTGGGTCGATAGCCCCGGTACTGGTGTTCCTTATGACAAGCCAGAACGCAGCGTAATGGAGTTCATCCAACCCATCAATACGACTGCCGCCTCTTACCCGGCGATTGTCTTCTGGACGAAGTACAACTTCGGATCGACGACGCACGCGCTGGCAGTAGACTTCAAACCAAATGGCGGTACGTGGACGCAGCAATGGGCAACCACTGACGCAGCCATCTCGCTGAGCACCAATCTGGCATGGACGCGGGTGATCGTGCCCGTCAATCTGACGGCTGCACAGCAGCCATTCAAAGTACGTATCCGTTTGGAGGCGATGGATACCGCCACTGCCGCTGACGGCGTCAATCTGGATAGTTTCCATATTGTTGACCGCGTTGCGCCAGTGTGGGAATCCTTCGATGCCCTGCCGCCCGGCTTCGATACCATGAGTGGTCCGAGCCGCTGGATACTCGAAGGTGACTGGAAAGTACCCGCGACTGGCACGCCAGCCAATATCCTGTGGGGCTACGCCGAGTACAATCCCACTACCCTGTCGCCAGTAAGCACGACATGGACGGGCAATGGCTATCCGGGCGCAGGCGTCACTTCTTCCGGTTGGGTGGGCGATTTCTATCACACTAATGCCAACTGGAGCGGCGGTACGAGCGTCAACTGGGCAGCCTTGTTGGCGACAACTGCTAACCTGCCGGGCAGGATCGAAGGCGGTAACATCAGCTTCGACTACGGTGCTGATCATGTCAATCTGCCTATCCCACCGGGCAACCCATCGTGGACAGTAGGCGGCTTGAACAACGATGAGTGGTACGCGATCCGCTGGCGTCGCCGTCTGACCGCCACCACCGCCCAGACCTATCTGTTCCGCTTAGAAGCAACAGGCGGCGCACAGGTGCTCGTTGGTGGCAGTGTGATCACGCCCAGCGCAGTGCTGCCGAGACCTTACATCTCGACCAGCACCACGCCGGAAACTGCTACTACCGCACGACGTATCTTCTACTACAGTGTGCCGATCAGCGGTACGGTGGATGTTGAAGTGCGCTTCCTGCACTCTACGGTGGCGTTGACGGGTGAGCCGTACATTGACTTCCGCATCGCGCAGCCGGAGAACGTAGCACGCACTAGCGCGTGGGAAACCCGTTACACACACTTGACGCGCAGCAGCTTGATCCTCAACGGTACGATCAAGATTCCGGCGGGCAAGACGGCGTTCGTGTCTTACCGTGAACGCTGGTCGATTGCCGATACGGATCATGCGGCGGCATGGTACTCAACGGATCGCGGCGCGACGTGGAATAAGGTCGCGGCTACCGAACACAATGCCAACAGCCCTGATCTGACCACCGGACTCGCGCTGCAAGATTGGGTAGCAACCAGCTACACCATCCCCAATGGATCGGGGGCGCAGATCGAGGTGATGCTCAAATGGCAGCTTGACTCGACGGTCAACAGCACGGTTGCCGATGGCTGGCAGGTCGATGATGTGGTCGTCTCGGTAGGCTGACCCTGAAGCTGAAAACCTTCGTAGTGGTGAAATTCACCACTACGAAGCATAAACTTGAAAGTCTCCAGGCTAAAGCATCGAGGGGCAGATGAACATTCATCTGCCCCTCGATTTTCGATCAGTTTTCGATCAGTCAAGTGCGCGTAGTCTCACCCACGCAAGGCTTCGATCACAGCGGCGAAATCGGAGTCGCCGTAACCCTTGGCGCGTGCAACTTCGATCAGCTTGAGCGCGGCACGTGCCTGCTCCGCTGATGCGCTGAACTGCTCCGCCAAACGCAACACGTAGCCGACATCCTTTTGCATCCACTTGAGCGCGAAATCGGGATCGTCGTAACGCTGCTCGAGAATGCGCGTTGTCTTGCCCTGTACGACGGGACTCGCGCCTGCACTGCCCGGCAGCAGCTTGGCTACCTGTGCCATGTCTAGTCCGGCTTTCTCCGCAATGATCACCGCTTCGGAGGCGACCGCCAGACTGACCGCGCCCATCATATTGTTGAGCAGCTTCCACGTCGAGCCAGCACCGCTGACGCCGAGATACACTACTTGCGCCGTGAACGCTTCCAAGACAGGCAGCGCCTTCTCGAATGCTTCCTTATGTCCACCAACTACGACTCGCACCTTGCCACTGACTGCCGCATCTTTGCTGCCGAACAGCGGCGCATCTAGAAGTGAACAGCCACGCTCAGCCGCCAAGCCAGCTAACTCGCGTATCCAGTCAGGCGTCAGGGTGCTGCACTCGATCAAAACCGCGTCGGGTTTCGCTCCTGCCAGCGCGCCATTCTCACCCAACCAGACTTCACTAGATGCCAGATCATCGCCCACGCATACCAGCACTATGTCGGCGGCTTCAGCAGCACGGCGCGGCGAGTCGGCAACCTGTGCGCCTTTGGCGGCAAAAGGTTCTGTTTTGGCAGGTGTGCGGTTGTAAACGATCAATGGAAAGCCTTTGCTCATGATGTTAGCCGCGATGCCAGCGCCCATGATCCCCAAGCCAAGTACTGCTACCGTCAACTTTTGATCACTCATCTCCCTAAATGCCTTTCCCTTCAATTCGATTCGCGCTAATTCCTGATATTGGTCGTGTCACTCTGAATTAAGTGTACTGCAATCAGCGCCTTCCTCATATTGCCCTACTGAAGTAGGAGTTCGATTCATCACTTGCGCGGAAGGATCAACATGGCGTTTCGTGGTTGAATGTGGGCAGTAGTCATTCAAACAGCAACAAAAGGGGAACAACAATGACTCACCATATGATCAAACGCGCGATCTTGTTTGCCATCGCGTTAGCGACAGTACTTTCTCTGCACGTCGGCGGTTCAGTCGCACCGAGTCAGGCTGGCGGCTGCGCCGTTCAGCACACCGTCACTTACGGCGATACGCTGTACCGCTTGTCGATCCGCTACGGTGTTTCGATATCACTGTTGCAGGAGATGAACGGCTTGTGGGGCAGCACTCTGATCTACGTCGGTCAGAAGCTGTGCGTACGTCCCGGCGGTCAGGAAGGTCCCGTACCGCAGCCGCAGCCAACGGGCACACGCTACATCGTTCAGCCGGGCGATTCCCTGTTCTTGATCGCGCGCCGCTACGGTATTGATCCGTATGTGTTGGCACGCGTGAACAACATCGTCAACATCAATCGCATTTACGTCGGTCAGGTGCTGATCATCCCCGACTTCACCATCCAGGCGCAATAACGCACCACGACGAAGTGCAGTTCCACTAACGGGGATTGCTTCACAGACAACTCTCTCAGGGCGGCGCTCACATCCTATGGATGTGGGCGTCGTTCGTTTTGAGGCTATTCTTCGCCTGCAATCTGCGGACCAGCTACGCCCAGTGCGTAGGCATCAGGCTTCAAATAAGTTTGCGCAGCACGTAGTAGATCCTCGCGCGTTATCGCATTGATGATATCGGCATAGCGCTGTAGATAATCGAGTCCGAGGTGATAAATCTCCATGTTCAGGATCGAACCCGCGACGCCTTCATTGCTCTCCAACGAGAGTGGCAGCCGCCTGATGAAGTTCTGCTTATTCTCCTCAAGCTCATCTTCGCTGACCATTTCATCGGTCATGCGCTTCACTTGCGCCACGATGCTATCAAGTGCCAGCCGTACATTCGCCGGATTCACGCCCGCACTGACGCTCCATGGCGAAGGACCGAAGCCACCCCCGACACGGCTGCCTGCCGAATACGCCAAGCCCTGTTCTTCGCGCACCGTTTTGCCGAGTCTGCCCATCATGCCGAAAACACCGAGAATGTTGTTGGCGATGTTGGCGTGATGAAAATCTGGAGACAGGCGCGAGGGACCCGTCCAGCCCATTACGATGTCTGACTGTGTTTTGCCGGGGATCACGTTGAACTGCTGGCGAATTTCCGTCATCGCCGGAATCGGCGGCAGCGCGATTTCTGCTGGTTGATCGGGATTTTGCCAGCCTTCAAAGGTGCGACGTACCTGCGCGATGGCATCTTCTGCTTTGACCGCACCAACGACCACGATGATCATGGCGTTGGGTCCAAAGGTGCTGCGGTGAAATTCGCGCACTTCGTCCAGCGTCAGCCGACTCATACTTTCCACCGTGCCATTGAGATCGCGGCGGTAAGGATGCCCTTCCGGGTATGTCAGATTGCGGAAGCTATCGCTTGCCACTGCGCGGGTATCCTGCAAGCGGATTCGCAATCCGGTGAGCATTTCGCCGCGCAAGCGTTCGGTTTGATCTTGCGGAAATGCCGGATAGCGCAGCACATCGGAAAGCAAATCGAGTAGCGTGGGTAGATCTTCCGCCAGCGATTTGCCGCTGAAGCTGCTGGTATGCACGCCGCCACCGATGCCCAGACTCGCGCCAATGCCTTCCAGTTCACCGTGCAGCGTATCGAAATCACGGTTATGCGTGCCACGCATCAATGCCGCTGTGACGAAGGATGCCAATCCAGTGCGTTCAGCTGGCTCGTGGATGCTGCCGACACGCAGCGATCCGGTGATCACGACGGACTGCGAGGCAAAATTCTCACGCGCCAACACGATGATGCCGTTGGGCAACACGACGCGGGCGACATCGGCGGGGCTAGGAAAGGAGGTGGCGTTGGTCAACTAGGAATCCTCTATACGATTGGTGTAGTTACGGCTTTTTTGTAGGTTGATCACTATATGGGTGAGTTAGAAACCTACCCCTACGGTGACGCTTATTGTATTTCTTCTTTCGTAGGGGTAGGTTGCCAGACCTATCCTCAGCGCATCATTCCGCGCACGACGGATATCGATTGCGCGGAGGATTCAACCCATAGTCTAGTCATCCCCGTCCATCTCATCCTCGAAATCATCGTCTTCAAGTTCGCCCGTCGGGATGAACCAGCCTACCGTGCGCTGCGACGGGATCAAATAGGTCTGCGCGGCGTATTGCAGATCGTCCAGCGTGACGGCGCGCAGTCGATCCACAAAATGATCCAGCCAGCGGTGATCGTCCGCGACGTGCTCGAAGTACGCCAGCCAGAAAGCCTGATTGGTGACGGTTTCGCCAGAATACGCCAGCAGCGCCCGCGCCTGCTTGACCGCCTTATCCAGTTCCGCCTGCGTGATGTCGCCTTGCGCCGCTTTGTCAATCTCCGCGAGGATGGCGGCTTCGACTTCTTCTAGCGAACGTCCCTCGCGCAGCACCGCATCAATAGAATAGAGGAAGGGATCAATGCTCTCGTTCAAGCCACTGCTGATTGAGGCGACCATCTGCGTCTTGACCAGCGCCTGATAGTAGCGCGAGGTGCGGTTGCCCACGCCGCCACCGCCGAATCCGCTTGCGCCGCCGAGTACGCTATCTAGCAAATATAGCTTCGTCCAATCGGGATGTGTGACGGGCGGCGACTTGTAGGCGATGCTGATATAACGCTCCGGTCCGGGACGCTCCACGCGCACGCGGCGCTCACCTGTTTGCGTCGGCTCGATCCGGCTGAATGGTTTGGGGCGCTCAGGTGATGGCAACGAACCGAACAGTTCTTCCAAGCGCCGCAGCATTTGCTCACTATCGAAATCCCCGACCAGCGAACCGATAGCATTGCTCGGCGCGTAGTAGGTGCGATAGTGGTTGTACAGATCGTCGCGGGTCATCTGCTCCAGATCGGTCATATCGCCGATGATCTGGTGGTGGTAAGGATGTACGCGGAATGCCGCTGCCTGCACTTCCTCACCCAGCCACGTCAGCGGATAGTTCTCGCTGCCCTGACGCTCGGAGATGATCACGCTGCGTTCGGTGGCAACTTCGTCGGGCGCGAAGCGTGACCCGATCATGCGATCTGCTTCGGCACGCAGCGCCAGATCGATCCGATCAGCGGGCATCGTCTCGAAGTAGGCGGTGTAATCATAGGATGTTTGGGCGTTCCAGAAACCGCCATCACGCTCGATAGCGCGATCCAGAAAGCCCGCCGGAAATTGCTCGGTGCCTTTGAACATCATGTGTTCAACCCAATGCGATGCACCCGTCAAGCCTGTGCGCTCATTGCGACTGCCAACGCGGTAGAGCAGCCACCAACTGATCACCGGAGCAGTATGCACTTCTTTGAGCAGAACTACCATGCCGTTACTAAGGACATGCCGCGTGGTGGGTAGAGTCACTGGAATTGTTGAGGAATTAAGCATCAAGTGGTTTGAGTGATTCACTGATCATGCATATGGTCAATTGTGTAAATGGTATCGCAAACTAGGGACAGAGCCAACGCGACTTTGTATTTTGCGGCGACGGCATATCAGCATCCTATAGTATGCAAGTGGAAGGGTAGAGGTCAAGAATTGAGGTGACATCCGGCTATGATGCGAAGTAAAAGCACTAGGATCAACTTATGCAGATGTGGCGACAAGCAGCGCGAAATTGGCTTCATCCGGCGCTGGTGGATGCGGATTTGCGCTACTTGCGACGACAGTTAAGAGAGCAGTCCAGCGCGAGTAAGTGGCTGTACGGCATAGTCTTTGTCGCTGCCTATTGCGCTGGTGTCCTTCCTTTATGGATACCAATGATTGACGCTACACATACTTATATTTTGTTGCCATTGATGGCGTTCATTATTTACGGCTTAACGACGCTGCTTATCGTGCGAACCGTCATACTAGCGACTTCTGTAATTGCCCGCCATTTGGATAGCGATCATTGGGACGCACTCGTGTTAACGACACTAGATGCGCCTCAGATTATTGTCTCCAAAGTATGGGTGGTCATGCGCCTTGTCGCTATAGACACGATCCTTGCCGCGCTGCCGAGAATGGGCATCGCTGTTGGGTTGTCGCAATATTTGTTCACCACAGCAATACCTAACTGCTATAGCTACTTTGGCGGATTGTGTTATTGGAACAATTACCCAAGCGCCATGATGGATATAGTCCGTGTTAAGTTGATGACTACCGCTATCGGCTTCTTGTTGATTTTTGCCCTTATGGAATCAATTCTTATTGTGGTTATCTCCATAGCGGCGATGTTACAAGCGCAGCTTAATCGCTTGGCAGGTTACCTATTAGCGATCACGATGCGTTTTGTGTTGATTACGGCGGTATTGTGGTCTTGGTTCGCCATTATCCCAATTGCTAACTCATTGCGCCCATCTCAGGCGATCTCATATGCCATATCTCCATTGGCAAGCAACATGGGTCCTTGTATCTATGGTCCTTACGGTGGAATGTGTCCGAAAGACATTTCCGGCATTGTAGATTCACTTCAAGTCACAGTATCTAGCTTGGCAGATGGCGGTATGTTGCTGATCACTGACTTTACGCGCCTGACCGTTGACGCTAACCATCAATTGCAACGACTGGTGATGATAGGCGCGGGATTTGCTTTATACATCCTTATGATTCGGCTCGCCTTAGATTGGGCAATCCGGTTGGCGATACGCCGACGTGCGCTCAAGCCTATTGAAGATGAGGGCATGACGGAGGCTTTTGTCACGTCGGCTGCATTGCCTTCTGATCGGTGAGTAATGAGGAGCTTCATTTTAGCAATCGGAGATTGCTACCATAGCCGTCTCGTTGTCTGCTCAAAATTGCGCTGATTTGGCATCCATCCTATACTGACGGCGGGCTTCAGAAGGTTGTGGAGGTGCGTATGTCGCAGACTCTACGCTATGGACAATCCCTGCGTGCAGGCTTGTCAACAGCCGTCATTTTTGCGCTCGTATTGGGATCGCTAGGACTGGGACTAGGATTAGCGCGACCAACTACGGTGGTACTGGCAAAACCCAAGCCATTCCTCGGCGCTGTACTCACCGTCGGCGCGTTGTTGGGCGTTGGCAAACTAGTAAATGATGCTATCGACCACGCCAAAGATGCTGCTGTTGGTGCGTCGAAGGAAATCTTGGAAAATGCACAACGAGAAATCCAAGAACTCATCCGCTTCATCGAAGAAAAGTTTCAGGATAACCTCGACATCGCACTCGACAAAGCAGATGCCTTCGTCGATGGGCAGCTCTCGCGGCTGTTCAACCTCGTGCAGCAGATCAACGATCAGATATTGGATGACATTGCCGTTATCTCCGACACCGCGCTGAACATCATCGATCAGGCGAGCAAAGAGATCAACACTACTATCGATCACGCTGCCGACAAGCTCAAAGAAGTGATCATCGTCGCTACCGAGTCGGGCGCGGCACTCATTGATCGCAGCGCGGATCGCTTGTGGCAGCTCATCTTCGGGATCGTCGGACTGGTCGCGCTGATCGTGGTGGGGATCGGCTTTTTCTCCATGCGGAGTGCGGCTACGCTAGGCAAATTCCAGATCATCGGCTTAGTCTTGCTAGGCGTCGTGTTCCTGATAGGAGTTTCGGGCGTCACCGTTCCTTCCCTTCGCACCTTCATTCTGAGTCGAACGGCTGCACAAGCCGCCGATAAGAAGCTGGTCGCCTTGACGCAGCCCTACATTTCCTTCGTGTTCCCCAAGAAACTAGTTGCCAGCACCGATGCGCAAATGCGTATTCTTGGCGGCAAGCTGCCAACGCAGGGGAATCCGCCTGTGGTAAAAATTGGTGGTACTGTGGTCAATATCGCCACCCGTAATGATCGGGAGATCGTGGTTGATGTACCCGCGACAGTTTTCACCACTGTCGGTATCGCCTCCGTGACGGTGAAGTTTGACACGATGGCTGACGAAATGGGCACATCCGTCGAATTTACCGCGCCACGCGCCGATCTGACTGTGAGTGCGATCACCTTCTCACCGACATCGCCGCGCACAGGGCAGCGCGTCACCATCAGTGTTACGGTGCAGAATCAAGGGCAAGGCGTCGCCCCGGAGTTTGAGGTCGCATGGCAGCCCAAAGCGAGTCTGGATGTGCAGCCGCTAACGCAAGTTATCACCAATCTGGAAGCCGGACAAAGTAAAGTGATCACGTTTAGCTTCACTTACACCGATAGCGGCGCGATGCAAACCACTGCCAGCGTGAATCAAGATCGCAAGACGAGGGAAACCAACACTGCCAACAATCGGTTGAGCGTCACGCTGCAAGTGCAACCACCAGCGCCAACCAAGACGCCAACTCGCACGCCCCGACCTACCAGAGATCCGGATAATCCGCTGCCACCCATTTGCGATACGAAACCAAACTTGCCGCAGTGTCAGCCGAAACCGTGATCTTCTAGCAAACAACAGCGACCATCTGTAGATAGATGGTCGCTGTTGTTTTGGAGTTGCAGGCTACAAAGGCATTGAAGCAATTGTAAATTCAGCCGCGAATCATTTGAGCGTTCTTACAAAATGAGGTATAGTTAGTGTACTAACCACATAACCACGACGAGAGTGTGCTATGGATTTTCTTCCTTACATTTTCGCCGCGATTACGCTGGCTGGCGTGCTTTATTTCCTCTACAGCTTGTTTTTCGGCGGCAACGAAACAGATAGCTTCGACGCGGGTGATCACGGCGGTGATGGTGACTTCACGCTGTTGGTCGGCGCTGCTTTTGCGTCGGTGTTCGGCGCTATCGGGCTGCTAGGCTCGCTTTCCCACTGGAACTTACCCCTAACCTTAATCATCGCCGTCGCGGTTGGTCTGCTGATCGGGCGCTTGGTACTGACGGTGATGCGTTTTGTGATCCGCCAGCAATCGCCGCAAGTCGATCATCGGGATCTGCTGATCGGCAACAGCGGACGCGTAACCATCGACTCGCCTGCGGGTATGGTCGGGGAAGCGATGGTACAGGGCAAGTACATTCATAAATATGCGATCAAAGAAGTCGGCGAAGCAGAACTGCATCGCGGTGATGTCATAGAAGTAGTGGATGCTGATAGCAGTGTCCTTTATGTCAAGAAGAAGCGAACCGAGAGTAGTGGCTAACTGTTCATGAAGGAGAGACATTGATGGACGGAACTGGATTGTTGGTCGTAGTAGGCGTGGTCGTGGTCCTTATCCTCGCGGTTGGGGCACTGATCACCAGACAATATCACCGCGTACCACCCAGTGAAGTGATGGTGGTCTATGGACGCAAAGACGCGCGTCTGATCAGCAACGGCGGTGTATTCATCATCCCCATTCTGGAAACGTTCAAGAAACTGAATATCACGATCATGACCATCAAGCAGGAGAAGGATGAGGTCTACACCGTCAGCGGTGTGCCGATTCGTCTGGACTGGGTGGCTCAGGTTCAGATCGATCCAGAGGAAACGGCGCTACGGACCGCTGCCCGTGCTTTTCTGGACAAATCGCGCGAGGAAATTCGCGGCATCATCTCCGAAACCTTAAGCGCCAACTTCCGCGCTATCGTCGGTCAGATGTCCGTCGAAGCGATCCATCGGGATCGTGACTCGTTCGTGCAGAAGGTGCAGGATCTGGCGCGTGATGATGTCGCCGCCATGGGCGTGCGAATTATCTCGATGGGCATCGAAGAAATCTCCGATGATCAGGGCTATTTGACGGCGATGGCAGCCCCGCAGATCGCTGCCGTCAAGCGCGATGCTCAGATTGCGCAGGCGGAGGCGGAACGTGAAGCCCGCGTCAAGGCAGCCGGAGCAACCCGCGAGGCGGAACAAGCAGAGCTGGAAGCGCAGCGCGAAATTCTGGCGCAGCGTGAAGCACTGAACATCCGTGAGGTGGAGGTGCAAAAGAAGGTCGGCTTGGCACGCGCCACCTCGGAACAGGAAGTACAAAAGCTGCACGCGCTGGCAGTGGAGCAGAAACAAGAAGCCGAAGTACTGGTGCCAGCACGAGCGCAGCGTCAGGCAATCGAGATTCAATCCGAAGCCGAACGTCAGCGCGTCACCATCAATGCACAGGCGAACGCTGAAGCGACGCGCACCCGTGCCGAAGCGGAAGCCCGCGCCACCGAGCAGAAGGGGCGTGCTGATGCCGCCGCCCTGCAAGCGATGAAGGAAGCAGAAGCCGCCGGTCAGAAAGCGGAGGCAAGTGCTATTCAAGCGCGTAAGTTGGCGGAAGCAGAAGGCGAGAAGGCGAAACTGCTTGCCGAGGCGGAAGGTCGCCGTGAACTGGCAGCCGCCAGCGCCGCCGAGGGCGAGATCAACCTGCGTCAGTTCCTGATCGAACAGATCATGCGGGCAGATGTAGCGAAGATGGAAGCGATTGCTAACGCAATGGCAGGACTGGGCGATAACGTCCGCATCGTGCAGTTCGGTGGGCACAACGGCAACGGGTCTTCGGGCAACACGTTGATGGACTTACTGACCAACATCCCTGAGGTGGCGGAAGTGTTCCGCACCAAAGTCGAGGCACTCAGCGGGGAAGATATGGCGACAACCGTTGCACGCGTTGGTAGCTTGCTCAATGCGCTGCGAGGACACGAAGTGAGTGCTCTCGCCAGCGCTCCGGCTGTTACCTCGAATGGTCAATCGGCAGCAGGTAGTACGCCAACCGATGTAGAACCGCCCGCGACCTTGAACTAAGTCGCAGCAGCGTCCCGACGTGACTCAGACACAAACATAGCTCACCCTCAGATTCATGCCGTATTACGGTATGCCATCGGAGGGTGAGTGATTCTTGGAACCAGTGCAAATATAGTTTGGGAATCGTCATCATCCCCCGATCAGCATCTTCGCGCCGATCAGCAGCAGGACAACTAACACCAAGCGCCTGAACAGCACTTCGTTGATGTGCTGATCCAGCACAAAACCTATCAATGTGCCGAGCAGAATCGCTGGTACGGCTTGTACATAGCTCTGCAAGATGCCACCGTGATAATGTCCTGCCAGCAAGTGCGTGGTCACGACGATGCTGGTATTGAACAACAGCAGCAATTGCATATTGCCCTTGAACTCGCGCGATTGCCAGCCCTGACTGACTCCCCAGATCACGTATGGCGGACCGCCCGTGTTGTACGCGCCACCGAGCAAACCCGATACAAAACCAAACCCGAACGCCCAACCCCGATTTTTGATCTCTGGCAAGCGTGGTGCGATCAGGCTGTACAGTGAATAGCCCACCAAAATGATGCCCATCACCGTGATGATCAGATGCCGATCTAAGCGTGTGAGCAGATAAACACCAATCGGGATACCGAGAACCGCGCCCGTGATCAGACGCCACAATTTGCCGATCTGCACCTGCCGATGGTAGCGCAGCAGCAAGATGATCTGTACGCTGAAGGAGAGGGTAGCGACCAACGCCGCTGCATCTACAGGCGTCATCATTCCCACCAGCAGCGGCATGGCGATCAGCGCAACACCGTTACCAGTGATCGTCTGCGTCAGCGCGCCAGCCAGTACGATGAGAAATAATGCCCAGTTCACGGAATCACAACACCTTATTCCCAACTCCGTGAAAAAGCGTGCCACGCCCATGCCCGATGTGCCAATCGAGCGCCGCTTCCAATGCCGCCGCGACATATGCTTTGGCGGTTCGCGCTGCCGTCAGCAGATCAGCGCCTTTGGCGAGTTCGGCGGCAATGCAGGAGGCAAAAGTACAGCCCGTACCACGCGGATTCTTGACGGGTAGATAGGGTGAGTCCATCTCGTAAAAATCGCGTCCGTCGTAGAGGACATCGATCATGTGATCGGTGGTCGCGAGATGTCCGCCTTTGATCAGCACGGCGCGTGCGCCATCCTGATGCAATTGTCGCGCCGCTTCGCGCATCGCAGGCACATCCTCTACGGGATGCCCGACGAGAATCGCCGTCTCCAGGAGATTGGGCGTGATCAGCGTGGCGCGTGGGAAGAGTTGGCGGCGGTAACCCTCGATCACCGGATCGTCCACAAACCGTTTGCCTTCGCCCGTGACGAATACCGGATCGATCACTGCCGGAAGTTGTGGCGGGATCGCCGCGATGACCGTTTCAATAATGTCGGCACGCAGCAGCATCCCCGTCTTGATGGCGGCGATATTAATGTCGCTGACCAGTGCTTCGATCTGCTGGCGCACAAAATCCGCCTCCATCACGCGCAGCCCTTGAAAGGAGACTGAGTTTTGCACGGACAGGGCGGTGATCGCGGACAAGCCGTAGACTTGCCGCGCTTCAAATGTTTTGAGATCGGCTTGCACACCTGCCGCACCACTAGGATCGGAGGCGGCTATAGTGAGCACACACGGGATGGTAGGAATAGTCATCTCTGCTGATACGTAGATGCAAACGGAAGGGCGAAGCAGCGCCTCGCCCTTGTCATGTCGATTCTGTGCCTAGATGAGTTGAGTTGAATGCTTTGCAGTACGGGTTGCGCTAGCTCTTACTTGAGCATCCGTGTGTCAATGTAGGTGATCGCATCGCCAACGGTGGTGATCTTCTGCGCTTCTTCGTCAGAAATCTCGCCACCGAACTCTTCTTCGATCTTCATGATCAGTTCGACCAGATCGAGCGAGTCAGCTTCCAGATCTTCGCGGAAGCGTGCTGCGGGGACGACCTCGGATGGGTCTTTGCCCAGCAAGTCCACGATAATGTCGCGTACGCGCTCTTCAGTAGTTGCCATTGTGAGAAACCTCCAGCGGTTGGTTGATAAGCAAGCTCAAATTTAAGTTAGAGCCTGCGATTATACACTGTGCCTTTAGAGTTAACACTGATCAGTCAGGAAAGGTGCAACATTGAAGAATAAATTGTTATCTTGCCCAAGCATCTAGAGGGGACCTACCATGATTGCTCAACTCTTGGCTACTTTGCCAAGCAAAAGCAAACAATCGTAATTGGGTAATGGTTTGTAGTATGTCTCAAAGTTGCTTGCGCTTAACGGGCTAAGGGCGGGGTTCGTCCCCAGTTGATTACCCAACGAGTCGTTGCCATGCACAGCGGTATAGCAATTGCAATCGAAATCGCCCCTAGTATGACAACGCCACTGAGGGTCAGCCAAATCATAAGATAACGGGCAGCGAACAAACCTAATACGGCAGGCAGAATACACGCTCCATAAGATATTTCAAACGTACGTTTAAATTCCGCGTCAGTAAGTTCGGCACGTCGCGCCCGCACGTTGATGATTTCGCAAATGTTGAAGGCAATAAACCAGACGATACCAATGGGTAAGAGGTTTGAGTCGCCCAATATTGGCGTCCAGAAGTCTGGCGAATTCTGCGGACTGATAGGGGAAAGGTTCATGAACAGCGGTTGTAGTGCCGCGCCAATTAGACCCAATTGAACTCCATACACTCCCCAATTGGCAAAGCGATTACGGATGAATAGGACACGCCGTAAGAACATGCGCCCGTAAATTCCAAAGCCGAAGCCACCAATAATGCCTATGAGAGCAGGTGACCAATCGATCAAGCGTTCATCCGTCGTGAGTTGCTGGACAAAAGCGCGTGTCGCATCTGGCGCTAAAACTGCATAGAATGCAAGGATAGCTGCCCCAATCGCCACCAGTAGTATTCCTGTCGACAGCATTTTTGCCCACAGCGCGTATTGCGATAGTGGATAATTCCGCGCCATCACCGAGTCAGCAAAAGTAGCAAATGTCATGCCCGTTGAAGCCACTATCGGTAGTAACCAGCGCCCATCTACCGTAACGGAAAATTGGTATGAACAGAATATGACGGCAAAGAAGCTGCTTCCAGCTAGATACATCATTACATGAGCAGCCCATGGAGCTATTTGATAGTCTCTGCGGAACTCAGCCATGATGCGATGCCAGCGACAGATCGGTAAAATACGGTAAGTCGGATTTGGGCAGCGTGCATAATTCGTCGGATAGAGTATCTGGCAACGTAGTAGGCTTGAGAGACCAAAGGTGGTGGTAAGTCGTGGGCGATACATTGCCTCGTAGAGCAATCCAGTCAAGGTGCGCGTCAGCCAACCACTTAGAAAAAAACTAGCGACGAAAATGACAACGACACGTCCCACTCCTAGTATTCCAGCGGGAATGAAACGAGCAAAAACATAGACGACTAGGACAAAAGAAAGCAATCCTGCCCAAGTGGCGATGTCATGTCCGCCAGACTTGGCAAAACCAATCCGATCCCCCGTATAGGTACGCCCAGTGTATTTATAGTACAGCTGTACAGCCGAGCCGATAGGCAACACCGAGAGGATGTAACAACCAAAGAACATGATTACGGAAACTGTCGAATTCTGGTCGATACTGAAGGCAGTGCGCAGATAGCTAGAGGATGCTTGCTTAAGATCGAGGTCAGTAAACCACTGTATAATCCCAAAAACACCAATCGACAAAAAGTAAGTATAAGACATTAAAACAGCATAGCCGAAACGTCCCGGTTCAGGTCTCGTCGTCATCGTCAATACTCCCCTGAGTAGAAAAATGATCAAGTGAACGCCATGATTCACTCGACAGTTGAATAGCGGAGGGAATATCTGAATTCTGGTCTTGGAAGGTTAGCTTTGCTTCGTATTTCGCTACTTGGTGACTACGCGCGCTTTTGTCCGCTTGCTGTGCCTTTTGCACCTGCTGGTTGAACCAGTGCAGCGTTCCCCGACTCATATCCATTTCACCATGAATGAGCTTGCGCAAAAGTGCATATTGCTCAATTTCGGATTCGGTATTCTCCATAACTACAACGCGGCGCAATAATGCTCGCTTGCGCAGTTGTTCGCGCAAAAAATACGCACCAGCCAATGTCGCGGCGATTCCGGTAAGTACCAGCACTAGATCGATTTGAGGCGCTGTTTGTACTGGTGTGGAAACAGCCGATATTTCGGATGTAGCTAGCGGCTGTAGGCTTTGCAGCAATTTGAGGATCAATGCTGCTGCGACTACCAGCACCGTAACCACTGCAGATCCGATGGTTACGCCGTAGAGCAGCAGCGTAGTTCTCTTGAACAACTTGTCATTCAGTAGTCGTGAAGCCAAGCGATTGCGCAGGACTGGATTAAGCCACGGCAATAAACGAACATTTTCTTCTTTAGGCAATCGCTTTCGATCTTCCATATCGAAACTAGCATTCAGCGCTCTATGAATAGCTTCTAGAACGGCGCTGTACCCTAAATCAAAATCAATTGGTTGCTGAAAATCGTCGGCTTGCAACGTCGGGTCTTCAGGAATGAACCCTATTGGCTTGAGTACTGCTGTTTGATACTTGTGTTCGTCCGAAGAAATACGATTGACAACAATGTTTACCTGAGCAACGCCCGATTCTTCGGGATAGCGGGTAACGTGTTCTGCTTTGATGGTGGCGATCTGATTGAAAAAACTGCTATCTGGCAATATGACCATATAACGATAGCGGGCTGCGACAAACGCTGCCGAATATATTGGATTGGTACCAGCGCCGCAATCCATAAGGATCCATTTTGCCTGTGGTCTTACCCGTTGAATGCGATTTAGCACTTCATAGGTGACATTCAACACGGTTTTCTCGCGCGGGACTGGGATATTGGCGATTACTTCAAAACTTGCTCGCACGCGCGCAGTGTCGGCTGCCGGGACGAGCCAGATATTTCCAAGTCCGCGTTCCTGCAAATAAGTTGGCGTGATGTTCCATAGTTGCTCAGATTCAGGTCCGCGATGGTTCTCAAATCTAAGAGCATAAGGGGCAAAATGATCGTAAATAGTTTTGACAGGTGGACGTACTGTTCCGGGACGGGTCATTGCTTTGTTGGTTGCACCCGAAGACTCCAGATCAAAATCTACAATGACGACCTCATCCCCTTTTTCAGCTAACAATTGGGCTGCACAGGCAACGAATGTTCCTTTGCCGACACCACCCCTAACGCCCATGACAGCAACTACTGTCGCCTTAATCTCGTTAAGGACAGGAGGAGTCGAAAGTTTGACCTCCCCGCAGGCTGTACCATGACGCTCTCGAATCGTTCGTACAACAGCGTCCATCCTAGTAAATTCTGCTCTGATGTCTGTCCACTGGAGATTTGCTAACGCAGGCGGGATCGTACTCTCAGCTTGCGCATTACCACGTATCAGTAGAGGGTAAACCTGACGCCCACAAGTGAGCGCGTGATCTATTTCCTTCTGTACCCACTCCGAGGTATTTGCAGTTGGAGAAAGCAGGACAATGACGCAGCAGGCTTGTTCAATTGAGTTCTTGATTACCTGCCACCATTCATCCCCTGTATTCAATCGTCTTTCATCAACCCAAGTATTGAGACCTAATTTTTCTAAATAGGTGCGGATCATGCTCATCCAATCAGCATCATCTCGCGAATAACTGAGAAATATATGGCTCATAAACTGCCTGTCAGAATCAGGTTCCTTGAATTTTTCAGGATGCCCTAGACTTAATTATATGAAGATCAGGAAATAGAACAATATATTGCATTTTTGCTCACAAAAATCTGGTTTATAGCCAATTTTAGACCGATCGCGAGGGTTTCGAGACCGATTACGCGGCTAAGCAAAAAGATGCTTAGGATTGGAGAAAATAGTCGAGGGCATCCATAATATCGAAGACTCAGAACAAAAGAACCTCAATCTACTTTAAGTCCTTCAAATAACTGACTAACGTTCAACGTGAAGCTCGGTAGGATCGCGCCGGGGTTGAGCGTGCCGTTGATGTCTAGGACGGCGGCGGGTTTACCCGGTGTGTAGACTTCCACACGTTTAGCGGAAGGAAGCACGATCCACAACGTCGTGCCAGCAACCAGATAATTGGCGACCTTGAGCCGCAACACGCGCTCATTATCGGGAGAATTGATCTCAATCGCCAGATCGGGCGCGATGGGGTTGAATCCTTTGGTCACCAGTTCCGCCTGCCGATCCCTTCGCAGCACCGCCACATCCGGCGTATAGCAATCATAAGCCACGATAAAGCCAGACGATCCGCTGGTCAGATGTGCAATCCGATCCTCACGCAGATAGGCGGCAAGCGGTTCCACAAGCCGCGCAGCGATTTGGGCTGCAATCGGATTAGGTTCCACGTCCCTGATCTCGCCAGCAATGTACTCGAAAGAGCGATTCGCATTCACCGGTAAATTGATGAACGCCTCAAATTCATCAGGGGTAACGGGATATCTACGTCCGCTGCTCATTGTGGCGATTCTCCCTGCGCTAGGCGCTCAGCGAACCATGTACTCAGGCGGCGCATTCCTTCGGCGCTGACCTTATGCCCGACCTCATCCTCCTGATAGGTGAGATCAGCACCCGCCGCGATCAGTTGATCGCGATTCTTGTGCGCCAGCGAGATCGGGATCGTCTCGTCTTTGCTGCCATGAAACATGAAGATCGGCAGATGATGCAATGGTGGCAGCTTGACAGGTCCGGGGATGTAGCCGCCGAGCGCCGCCATCCCGATCAGCGGTGGCTGCGGCTGCGTGGCGGTGTAGGCATAGCACATGCCCGCACCCTGACTAAAGCCGAGCAACACCAGATGCGAGAGATCAGCGGGATAGACGGAGGGCAAGCTGGTGATGAAATGGGTCAACTGCGCCAGCGATTGATCCAGTGATGCCGTATCGGTTTTTCCTTCGTCACTGAAGCTGTTCCATGTGTAGCCATCGCCATCGGGAGAAGGCAGTGGCGCACGCGGCGTGACGATCAGCCAGTTTGCACCAGTATTGCGGGCGAATACCCACGTTACATCCTCGTTGCCTTTGTGACCATGCACCATCACCAACGTGGGAAATCCCTGTGCAGGCGGTTCACCTTCAGGAATGCGAACGCGATGCACCAAGCCTAGCTTGTTGTAGGCAGCACCAGTGCTGACAAGTTGTATGTTCTTCATTACGTCTACAGGCGGCATTTTTACTCCGAATGCGGTTACAATTGAGGACAATTCCTTATCCTGAGTTTAGCTGAAACGGAAGGTAGTGTCATATGGCAGCGGTAACAGCACTCGTGCTGATGGAGATCGAACGGGGCAAAGTTGATGCGGTGGCGCAAGAGCTGCTCAAGCTGGACGGCGTATCGGAAGTGTTCTCGGTAGCAGGTCAGTATGATGTAGTGGCGCTGCTGCGGACTCCCACCAACGAGCAGATCGCAGATCTAGTCACGGCGCGAATCCGCGATTTGCCGTACATCATTAAGACGCAGACACTGATGGCGTTCAAGACCTTCTCGCGCGAGGATATGGATCGCATGTTCTCGATTGGGAACGAGTAGATTGCCCCTCACCTCCGGCGCTGACGCGCCACCCCTCTCCCACGCTGTGTGATTGCACCTGCGAGCGAGAGGGGAAGCCCGAATTATCCTCGTTTGTGCATGCTGAAGAAATCCCAGATGACCTCGTTTGCGTTGAACTCCTGGCTGGTGACGCCGATCTGATCTACCGGTGCGAACTGCCAGCCCTGCGGATAGGTGTGTCCGCCGCCCTTAATGGTATAGAGCAATACCTCAACATCGCCCTCGCATGGAGTATAGCTATCCTTGATCACCGTTGTGCCATCGTCGGGGTCAACATCGTCTAGCAGTTGGGTATCAGGACCAGCGGGACAGTTGGCGGCGCTCGTAAACAACCTTAAGGTGTCGTCCACACTGATCACTGCGCCGAAGCCACCGGGAATCTCGCCGCCAGCGCCCGGAACGATAGGATCATCCGAACCGACGATCAGCAGCACGGAAACTGGCTTCGCTGGTTTGCAGGTTGCTTGTTGTGATTTGCCCGCTTGTCCCGCAACTGGCGCAATCGCCACGACTAGATCAGCGGCTTCACACGCTAACCGCAGCGCCATGATCGCGCCGCTGGATAGTCCGGTGGCATAGATTCGGGCGGGATCAATGCTGTAATCCGTGCTGATCTTGGCGACCAATGTGCGTAGGAAGTCCACATCGTCAATATTGCCGAGGAAGGCGGGACTAGTGGGATCGTCAGTACCATTGTTCCAGCGCCCTTTGTAGGCATCGGGATAGACGACGATGAAGCCATGCTCATCCGCTAAAGTAGTCCAACCGTTTTCTGTCAGTTTCTCGAAATCTGCGCCCTTGCCGCCACCTTGATGCAAGCCGAGTACCAATGGGACTGAGCTGTTGCTATCCAGATTGGCAGGGACGTAGAGCGTGTAGGCGCGGTTGATGCCGCTGTGTGAGAGCGTACCCTTGATATGTTTGCCCGCCGATTGCTGTGCGCGTGCAGTGATCAAGGGCAGAGTGAGCAGGAGTAACATAGCGGTCAGACAAAGTTTCTTCAACATCGCCAGCATCCCTTCTACAACAAATATCAGGAATCCTAGCGGGGAGATCGCCAGACCGTTGCATCTTTTGGGGAGGATTCAGAGACTCGCTTTAGCGCAGTCCACTCAGTTCCTTCTCCAGCGCAGTGATTGCTTGCTGATGTTCTTCCAGCTCTACCTTCAGCTTGTCGATCTGCGAGAGCTGCGTATCGACGAGGCGCATGAACGGCGCAACCGCATCCTGACGCATCTGCTTGCCGTAAGCGATCTGATCCTTGGCGGCTTTGTCCAGCGTGCGGGTGAATTCCTCTTTGATGCCGCGCAGCCGATCCGCGTAACGGCGTTCCAGCAGCATCCCGCGCAAGGGCATGACCAGCACGCCCGCGATCATCAGGATGATCATGCCGAAGAAGAAGAATACCCAATTGCCGTTGTTCTGACTCGCCGCGATGACTGTGCCGAGAATACCCACGAAGATAACCAGCAGTTCGTAGATCGCCAGTATCGCAATTGAACCGCGCACGCTGTCATCAATGCGCTGGAACTCCACCGTGCGGGCTTGATCGACCAGCTTCATCAGCTCGTCGCGGATGCCGCGCAAGATGCTGCGATCATAGCTGCTGGGCGCTTGCAGCGTGCCGATCAGGTTATCTTGCAGCGAGGCAGGCAGTTCCTCGATCTCCTTGCGCGTGTAGCCGATCAGATCGTCCACGTCTTTCACGTCCCGACCTTCGAGGCGAGGACCCAATCGATCCGCGATGATCGGCGCTTGGGCGAGTGGTTCTTCGACCTTGTGGCTTTCGAAGGCGAGTTTGGCGGGAGTCTGCGCCCCGAAGCGGCGGAAGAAGCGCCCGATGCCGACGATCTCGCTAAGACCGCCGAACGCCAACCTGACGCCGCGTGACCACTGGAAGGTGTCGTGGATCGCTTCGCGCCCGCGCCGGATCGACTCGGCAAAGCTCTTGTTGATCTCCTCCTCCGTCTCGTAGAGCGTGGCGGCTTGATCGCGCAATCCGGCTTCGATCTGCGTGTTGACGTTCTGCGCCGAACGGCGATGTTCCGCCAGCGCGTCTTGCTGTTCGCGTACCGTTGCCGTCGCCTGCGCCATCACATTGCGGACGATTTGCAGCGGGGTATCTAGCTTCTGACGCACGCGCTCGGCGTCACTGAGAGCACGGTTGACGAACTTATCGAACTCGCTGAAACCGCTATCGCGCCACAACTGCTCATTGCGGGGAGATTCGCGCTGCGATTCTGCCGCCAACCGCGAGGAAATCAGCCAAACTTCAGGCACGAAACCGAGCTGCTGTTTGCTTTGATCAGCGACGAACTGGCGCAGTGTCTCGCGTTCTTCCGGCTCGACCAGATCGATCTGGTTGATGGCGATGATCACGCGCTTACCGTAGGCACGCAGCGCGGCGAGGGATTCCATGCTTTTCGCTGACATCGCCTGAGTCGCCAGCATAACCATCAGCACCATATCGGCGCGGTGCAGGAATTTGCGGGTGGTTTCGTCGTGACCCTTGAACACCGAATCGAGTCCGGGCGTATCGACCAAGCTGACCTTTTCCAGCAGCGGATGCGGGAAGAATACCGTCTCCGTCTGCCCTGCTTGTGATCGCTGCAAGGAGGGACCGTGCCGCACGATGGCGATCTTGCTGGTGGTGGGCGTCGCACCGATCTCCAAGACTGGCTCACCGATCAGCGCGTTGATGATGCTGGATTTGCCAGTATTGAACGCACCCACCAGCACGATCAGATAAGGGTGATCGGCGTGGAAAAGGGCATCGCGCGCTTGCTCCATCTGCTCGGTAGGCAAGCCATCGACGCGGCTGAAGGTGTCGATCAGCGCGTTGAGCCGTTCGGACTCCTTGCGGCGCAGCGTCTCGTACTTGGTCAGCAGGCTCGGCTTAGCGATGGCGAGATCATTGGAATCGGTGGTTGGGGTTACGGTCAAAGCGTCCTCCTACTCCTTATTGTAGCGTAGAAGGGTGGCGATTGGTTGCAGAGGAGGTGATTTCGCGGCTGATATTCGCAGGAATAACAGGGGGCTGATCAGGATTTGGGTAGGTGATTTATTGGAGGGTGGTTGGGGTAGGTTAGACCGCAATATGCCAAATAGTGTATATAGTTGGATTGAGTGATGGCGAAGCTATCTAATAAGGGGGCATATTGAACAAAGTTACTGGCTTGTCTGCATTTTTACTTGCGGTGGTTCTCCTTATCTTTGCCGTGGCTAATTCAGAGGAGATAAGCATCGCAGCTTCAAATACTGCTTCACCTTCTCCTACATTTAGCTATCCTGTGATAAATGCCATGAATGCTAGAGACTTAGTGCCCCTGACTTCCATAGTTTCGCCATCCGAAATGAACAATGATTTCTTCTCGGTAGCTTGGTCAGCTAACGGAGAGGTCGTTGCGATCGTTCGTGAGCGTGGTATCTACTTACACAACGCGACCAACCTTGTTGATTCATTTCAAGTGATTCCGATATTTACACGTTATATGTACCTTAGTGCGAACGGTGCATTGTTAGCTTTTTCAGTGAGTAATTCGGGTGAGATGTATCTCTATAAGACTGCAACTGGCGACATCCTACTGACTCTGAATAAGGTTTCTGAATTTGCCTTCAGCCCGGACGGAAAAATCCTAGCGGTAATAAAGTCTTCAGCAGGAATGATAGAACTTTATGATACTCAAACTGTCTCTCCCAAATTAACCATAAAAGGAAACGGTTGGCAGCGTTTTCTAGCATTCTCGCCAGATTCTACGACACTAGCGACCATTGAAACTGATGAAGCAAATCACATAAATGACACTATAAAACTATGGGATGTCAAGCTCGGTACTGAACAGGCAAAATTAGAGAAGTGGAACGTTAGTCCCACAACTATTCGGTTTTCGCCTGATGGCAAGTGGATTGCAGCAACTTATCAAGATGCTCGTATCATTGTGTGGGACATAATGTACGGTACCTCATACCGCGAATTTTCTGTTGATTTCACCTACGCCATCCTTGATTTCAGTCCAGATAGCAGGAAATTAGTCGCGTTTGCTCCGAGTGGCGTTCATTTATTCTCTCTAGACTCAAATAGGTACACTATAGTGGCTAACGATTTAGACGGGAATCGTTATGGTGGAATGTTCAGCCAAAGCAACGACCTACTAATTTACTGGGATCAAGACGATAGAGGTAATCCTCCGCGTAGAGGACGCATCCGATTATGGGATGTTGATACAGAGCAGGAGATACGCTTAATAAGCAGCGACTATCGCCCCAGTTTGAGTCCTGATGGCAGGATACTGCTTTCCGTTGACTCTTATAAGATCTCGATATGGGTAGTTCAGTGAGTAACTATCCAATCATAGTATGCTACACTAACCACAAACTCACATTCTAGTTGAGAGATAGCACATGATGGAAATTCCACCTGCTGTAGGCGTCCCTCTGCAAATGGGTCAGATGGCGCGATTCGCGTGGGTAACACGCGGATTTTGTTAGAGTTGGTGATCTACGCTTTTCGGCAAGGCGAAACACCCGAAGGCATCATTGACAGCTATCCATCACTGACACTGGCTGATGTTTATGCAGTGATTGCCTATTATCTGAACCACCGCGAAGAAGTAGATAGCTACATTCGCCAAAGCGAAGCGAAGGGCAAGCAACTTCAAGCGCAGATTGAGGCGAAGCGGACACCCGAAACTGAAGCCGTCCGCGCTCGGATGCGGTCAATTCTACAAGCAGAAAGATAAGCTGCTGATCCCTACTCCTACTGCGGTTGATGTGCCACTGCGAACTAACGAGAACGGCGTGATTCGCATTGGGCGTACTCGTGTAACGCTGCAATCCGTGATTTCTGATTTTCATCGGGGCGCATCGGCAGAAGAAATTGTTCATCACTACACTACATTAAACCTCTCGGATGTATACCCAGTTCTTGGCTACTATCTCGCCAATCGTGCCGAAGTTGATGAGTATGTCCGGCGAGAGCGCCAACTTGCCAACGAAGCACGGAGAGAATACGAAGCCGATCATCCCAATGATCCACTACGTGCCAAGTTGCTCGCTAAACTAAAAGGTATAGCTACAAAATAGGTGTAAAAGTGATCGCTTTTGTGCCCGTTTGTTTAATAAGTCGCGGGAGTTGTCTACTGGAGATCGTGCCAAAAAGAGAAGCGGCGGTTAAGAATGGACGGGACGTTAGCGAATAGTTGGCGAGCAATCGACGGCATCGATCAATGAAGGATAGGATGCATGTTTCCTCATTTTGATGAAAGATCTTCCGATTCGCCACTAGTTGAGCGCATCTGGTCTACACAGAGCGATAAGGCTGGCTCATTTACCTCGATTGCGACGGTCTTCTGGACAATGGTCATCTCCAAATGCAATGGGCATATGGCGATAAGTCTGCATGGTCCAGAAACAGGGGCAACAGGCAAGGAATTTCCACCTGAGGCAGAATGGTTTGGGATCGCCTTTAAGCTGGGGACATTTGTGCCTCATCTCCCATTTGGCGCTTTCACTAATGGGTGCATCATCCTCCCTGACGCATCAAGACGAACTTTCTCCTTGTGTCATTCCGTATGGCAGTTCCCGACTTATGAAAATGCCGATACGTTTGTCGATCAACTGGTGCGTGCGGGCGTGCTCGTACATGATCCGCTGCTGAGCACCGTCCAGCAAGGCTACTCACAGTCGTTGTCGTCGCGCATGGTGCAATATCGGGTGCTGCGTTCCACCGGGTTGTCGCAGAGAACCATCCGTCAAATCGAGCGCGCTCGTTATGCGGCATCCCTGCTCAAAGAAGGTAGGTCGATCTTCGATACGGTCTGCGAGGCAGGCTATAGCGACCAAGCCCATCTTACCCGTTCGCTCAAACATTTTATCGGTCACACGCCCTCAGAAATTCCGTCCAAGTCGATCATCGGCTTGTATTCCTCCGCTGAAATTGCGTAATCATTCAAGACATCCCTCCTCTGGCTGTGCTACGATACAACCACCAACCCGATTGCTGTGATGGAATAGGGTTTCAGTAACGAGGAGGAGATAATGAGCCAGAGTGCTGTGACGCGTCTTTATCTGATGCAGGTGGGTTCAATGCCGGAATATCAGATTCCGATTGTGTGTTATCTGGTGCAGACAAACGACGGCAGAAATATCCTGATTGACAGTGGTCTACCGGAGATCATGCCCGAAGGGGAAGCGGATTTCGTGAATGAACGTGACGTTATCGAGCAGTTGGCGAGTATTGGCTTAAAGCCAGATGACATCGATACGATCATTTCGACGCATTATGATGGCGACCATGCTGGAAGACACGGGTCCTTCACCAAGGCGCAATATGTGGTTCAGCGTGCGCATCATCTGGATGCGGCGAGCAACCCGCGTTTTGCCGACATTCGATCCCAATGGGATCAGCCGATGGAGCGCATCCAGCTGGTGGATGGCGACACGGAACTGCTGCCGGGGTTGGAACTGATCGAGACGAGCGGGCATGTGCCGGGGCATCAATCGGTGCTGCTGCGGCTGCCTCAATCAGGGACGATCTTATTGACGATTGACGCTGTACCCTTCGGCGAGGGCTTCACCCGCGACGTGCAGGACGATGGTAGCAACCCCGACGCGGCAGCGATTCGCGCCAGTACGCTTAAGCTGCTTGATCTGGTCGAACGGGAGCATATCGGGCTGGTGATTTTCGGACATGACTCGGAGCAGTGGAAAGGGCTGAAAAAGCTGCCTGCATATTACGAGTGAGTGGAAAAGTGCCTGTTCTCCAGATAAGCCTCTTGGCTTCCGGTGTAGACGGATAATGCCATTCGGATTAGAATGGACGTTCTAATAGCTGATCCGGTCATGCACACTGGTGGAGGAATCACGATGAAAAAGCTGTCGCCTGCGGCACTGCTAAAGATTGATACATTTCTCAACAGTGATCAAGTTCGCCCGCTGGAACGCAAGCTGTACCTCCATCATTTTGCGAACCTACCGCGCGAAGAGGTGATCACGGAACTAGCGCGATTCCAGAACGCAGACGGCGGCTTCGGGCACGGGCTAGAACCCGATTTGCGCCTACCAGACTCGTCGGTGGTTGCTACCACAATCGCGTTCCAGCACTTTGCTGAGATTCAAGCGTTGAAGAATGATTCGATGGTGATCAACGGCTGCCGCTACCTGCGCGATCAGTATGATGCCGCCAGCGCCGATTGGGAGATCATGCCGCCGAATGTGGATGACGCACCTCACGCGCCGTGGTGGACGTATGGCGGTAATTTATCAGAGAGCAAGAGCAACCCCCGCGCGGAGGTGATCGGCTATCTGTACGATTACGCCGATCAGTTTCCGGTGGAGATGCGCCAGCAGGCAACGGAGAGTTTCGTCCATTATTTGCTGACTCACGCGGACGACATTGAGCATCACGATCTGTTGTGTGCGCTGCGATTGTACGAGACGGCGGCACTGCCACAGGCGATCAAAGCGCGGATAGAGGGCACACTGAAAGAGATCGCGCTGCGGCTGGTTGAGCGTGATCCGGCACAATGGGCTATCTACGGTGTGCAGCCACTGACGCTGGTTAGCACGCCGGACTCTATGTTTGCGCCCCTGTTTGGTGATCTGCTGGAGGCGAATCTGGATTTCGTCATCGATCAGCTTGGCGAAGATGGCTACTGGAGTCCGAATTGGACTTGGGGCGCTCAGTGGCAGGAGGCATGGGAACAGGCGAAGCGCGAGTGGAGTGGTGTGATGACGCTGAACAATCTGCGGATGCTGCGCGCATTCGGACGATTGGAGCATAGCACAAGCGCCCCCTCGCCTGATGGCAAGGTATAGACAAAGCGCGGTTGAGGTTGAGTAAGCACCTTACCCTTGCTTGCTATATTGTCTATTTGTGACCGCTCGTAGCAACCCTTTTCTAACGGAAAACAAGCGGAAAACCCTGCACTAGACCTGATCCTACCCTGCGCTAGGGCTGCCCCAGTGCTGAGCGTTAGAGCGCGACATTCGCTAAATGGCACAAGATGTGGAATAGTTGACGGCGGGAGTGCTGAGATCTTCCGTGCTCACGTGGCAATAGTCGTAGGTGTACTGGAATGTCCAAGTGGTGGCGCTGGTTTCAACGCGGGCGCAGTTACGCGATCTTGCTGCTGATCGCCGTGCTGTTCATCGGATTGGTACCCGGCGATTCTCCCGGCGGCAACAGCGTCACGGATCGGGTTTTGGGCAAGGCAGATGACATCCTGTTCAATTACGTAGCTTGGGAACTGGATGCCATCGCCAATAAGCTGACGCAGACCAATGCCGGAGTCGCGCCCTATCTGGATGAGAAAACACGCTCGGCATATGTGATCGCTTATCTGCGCCGCGTCGGTGAGCTGCAAGACGTGGAAGCGCGGATCAATGCGCTGTACAGCGATGCGACGGTAAACGATCCTGATTCTGCCAGCGCCGAGATGCGCACGAAGCGGGATCAGTGGCGCGTAGAGGTAGCACAGTTGCAACCGCTGGCGGAATCGATCATTGAGACGCAGGTCGCTAGTGTGCTGCGCGATGAGGGTTTCAGTATCGGAGGCGAGATCCTCCCGCCCGTGTCCGCGCACATCACCAGACCGCCCATGCTGCTGGTAGTTTCGCCGCGCAACGTGATCCGCTACGACTTCGCCACCAACGTGCTCAACCTCAGCGCGGATGCCATGAACGCGCTGGAAATTGAGATCGACAGCAGTTTGGATGTTTCGTCAGTGGTGGTGCCCATTGGCGGCATCGGCTTGTACCCCACAATGGTGATGGAAACGTGGAGTCCGGTCTATCTGATCTCGACGGTAGCGCACGAGTGGTCGCACAATTACATGCTCCTGTTTCCAATCGGGTGGGGCTACATGAGCAACCCCGAAACGCGGATCATCAACGAGACTACGGCGACAGTTTTCGGCAACGAGATTGGGCGCAAAGTGATCGAGCGCTTTTATGCCGACTACCCCGCCGTAATCGCGCAGCTGCCGCCTCTGCCTCAACCGCGATCCACAGCGCAGCCGGACGAGCCGCAGGTAACGCCCACGGCGACCGCGACGCCGATCCCGCGCGATCCCGATGAAGCACAGCCATTCGATTTCGGCACGGAATTGAACCGCACGCGCATCACCGTTGATTTCCTGCTGCACTTTGGGCTGGTCGATCTGGCGGAAGGCTATATGGAAGCGCGGCGACGCGAGTTCGCAGTCTATGGAATCAGACTACGCAAACTGAATCAGGCATTTTTCTCATTTTATGGCGGCTATCAAGGCAGTGGCGGACAAAGCGCTGGTGGCGGCGATCCGACGGGGGCGGCGATAGAAAGTATTCGCGCCAATAGTCCGACGATCAAAGCATGGTTGGAACAAATGCGGGTGATCACGACGCGGACAGAATTACTGCATTTACGCGATCAACTAGCCCAAAACGGCGATCCGAATCATTAGAGATTCGATGAACCATAAAAACTGCTCTTGATCTTTGTTTGACCACTGATAAACCACCGTGATATACTGAAATGGTACTCGTGTTCACGGAGAGCGATGGTCAATGTCCAATAACCCAGTTGTCGGTGGTGATGAGCCTGTGCAGGAAGAATTACTGCAAGCGCCCGTCGAAGAATCCGCCGCGCCAAGTGCAGAGGCTCCCTCCGGCGTCGTGGCAGCCTCGCAAGAGCCAGTGCCCGAATCGCCAGAACCGGAGTCTGTAACGGTTCCAAGTAGCAACGTCGTGCCTGACCAGTCTGAGGCTGAACCAGTGGCAAGCGCCCCCGCCGCGCAGATTGCTGTGCCGGAAGCGCATACCAATGGCAGCGCAGAACCACATGCTGAAGTTGAAGCAGAAGCGGAGACTGATGCTGCTGATGAAGCGGCAGATTCGGCTGACTCGCCCATGCAAGAGCTGCTCGATCAAGAGCAGGACGATGGTTCGCGCGTCAGACGAGGTGATCTGCTAAAAGGCACGATTGTCAAGACAGCGCCTACGGAAATTCTGATCGATATTGGTCTGAAGTCCGAAGGCGTGATCTCGGGGAAGGAATTAGAGCGTATTGACCGCGAAACGCTGAACCAATTGAAGGTCGGCGAAGAAGTGCTGGTCTACGTCCTGAACCCCGAAGATCGTGGTGGCAACGTCGTCCTCTCGCTCTCCCGCGCACAGGAGGAGCAGGATTGGCGCAATGCCGAGGAAATGCGCGAAAGCGGCGAAATTTACGAGGGCAAGGTCGATGGCTACAACAAGGGTGGCTTGATCGTGCGCTTTGGTCGCGTGCGCGGCTTCGTACCGGAGAGCCAAGTCAGCCGTGATCGTAAGAATCGCGCGCAGGGACTCGATCCGCAGGAGAAGTGGGCACGGATGCGCGGCGAAGATATTGCCGTCAAAGTGCTGGAAGTGGATCGTGCGCGCAACCGCCTGATCCTCTCGGAGCGTGAGGCAATGCCCGCGCTGCGCGAAGGTCAGAAGGAAAAGCTGCTCTCCGAATTGAAGGTTGGTGATCGCCGCGTTGGGCGCGTCAAGAGCGTGGCTGATTTCGGTGCTTTCGTCGATGTCGGCGGCGCTGACGGTCTGGTTCACCTGACCGAAATGAGCTGGCAGCACATCACCCACCCGCGCGAACTGCTCAAGGTCGGGCAGGAAGTCGAAGTTGAGGTGATCAGCATCGAGCCGGAGCGCAAGCGCATCGGTCTGAGCATGAAGCGCGTGGCGGAAGATCCGTGGACGGCGATTGCCCGCAATTACAGCGTCGGGCAGTTGGTTCAGGGAACCATCACCAAGCTGACCAAGTTCGGCGCGTTTGCCCGTCTGGTTGATGCTCCTGAGATCGAAGGCTTGATCCACATCAGCGAACTTTCGGATCGGCGCGTGGTGCATCCGAAGGAAGTAGTCAACGAAGGCGAAGTGTTGACGCTGCGCGTGGTCAAGATCGATCAGGAAGAACGGCGCATGGGTCTGAGCATCAAGCGCGTAGACTCGCCGGAATACCTCGAATCGGATTACCGCCGCGCTACTGGTCGTCCTGCGCCAGCCGCACCTCCACAACAGCCCGCCTCCTTTGATGTGGCGGACATGGAGCGCGATATGCTGAAGGATGAGGAGCGTCGCCGTGCGGATCGCAAACGCAAGGGCAAAGGTGGCGGCAAGCGTGGTGGTCACGACGACTACGACGACTACGGAGATGGGGACTATTAATTCCCCGTCGGATGAGTAAAACCAACAGCCCCAGATTCACGCGAATCTGGGGCTGTTTTTTGTTAATTGAACCTCACCCTTGCCCACTCCAATGCGAGTACATATTAGGAGAGGGGGACCGAGGGGCAACGATGATACACTATGCCGTCAATGTATCGAATATTCAGGTAGTTGTAGAGGGAACGCAACGATTATGCCGTTTGATTTCAATAATTTGTTTGTTGGAGAGTTGGTGAAGTTAGCGCCGCCACAAGCTGATGACGCCGAGGGATTCGCCCGCTGGCATCAGGACGCGGAATATCTGCGCAACGTCGATACGGACATCGCGCGGTTGCAACCGTTAGCGGCGTTCGAGTCGGGCGGCTATCAGCCAGAGCGCAATTCGGCATCATTTCGCATTCGCACGCTGGCAGACGATAAGCTGATCGGCTTCATCGTGATCCACAGCATCGAGTGGGGCAATCAGACGGGCATCCTGTCGATGGGGATCGGGGAAGCGGATTATCGTGGCAAGGGTTACGGTGGTGATGCGCTGAAATTGATCTTGCGCTTCGCCTTCTACGAACTGAATCTGTACCGCGTAGGGCTGAACGTGACCAGCTACAACCAGCGCGGGATTCGTGCCTACGAGAAAGCCGGATTCGTGCGCGAGGGCGTGATCCGAGGGCAGATTCACCGCGACGGTCAACGCTACGATCTGATCTGGATGGGCATTCTGCGCGAGGAGTGGTTGAAGATCAGCGGAGAGAAGAGTTAAGTGCAACTACAGCACTAGCCAATCTCAAGCTACTGTATAGGAGCCAAAAAAAGCTCCTATTCTCCACTACAGTAGAGAATAGGAGTGACTACGAAGCTAAGTAAGCAATTCTAGTAGGTTGCCGCCCACTGATCAGCGATCACAGGGGTCTCGAAGGCGGAGATCCACGGGGTGGCGAGGGCATCGCAGAGGGCAGTCACGCGCTGCATCCGTTCCCGCGCGGTGCTTGCCAAGAACGCGGATCGTTCCGCGCCCTGCACTTTCGCCGCTTCCTGCCAGACCGCCCGACCAACCGCCACACCAGACGCGCCCGCCTGACAAGCGACAGTTACTTGTTTCAAGAATACCTCGTATGCCACACCAGCCGAGAGCAACACCCACGGGATCACGCTGGCGGCGGTCAATTCGGCGCAGGCATCGTACCAGCGCGATTCGTCCGCGTCGGCGCTGACATCCAGTGGAAATTCTGCCTTGAGTATATCCGCACCCAACGGTGTCAAGCGGCGCGCGGTTTCGATCACCACGCGCCTGCGTTCGTCAGCAGGTAGTTTCGACTGATCAGGATCAAGCGAGTAGGACAGCGGCTCGAGGAACAGCGGTAACTCCGCTGCCGCACAGTCTGCCGCCACCTGCCTGATCAACGCTTCGATCTCGGCAGCGGAAGGCGAATCGGGATGGTAGTAAGCTAGCAATTTGACCGCATTCGCGCCCATCCGCGCCGTTTTCGCTATGCTCCAATCAGGTAGCAGCTTCGTCTGCCGTGCCGTCGGATCGCCAGAGTAGCCCGTCGCTTCCGCCGCCACCAGCAAGCCCGCTGATCCGGCAAGTGCACCGGAGGCGATGCATTGCGCCGCGCCGAACTCAGGATCGAGCAGAACGGCAGTGGCGCTGCTGCTGAGGGCGGCGATCACTTCGGTCTTGAAGCCAACCATTTGATCGTAGCTTACCGCTTTGGGATCGCTGGCGTTGAGCAGTTGGCGCAAGTTGCCGCGCTGATCCAACGCCAACACCGAGATCGCGCCGCGCGGCGTGCTGCACTGCTGCAACGAACGATACTTACCAAGTGAAATTGGTTGTTTCATAGCGTTACTGCCGGATGCCTTCCGGCATTGCGGAACCATGTGCGGCGATCAGGTCGTTGACCATTGACCAGATTTTGTCCAGCGGCAGCGAAGCAGCAACCAGCGGATCGAGCATAGCGGCTTGATAGACATAATCGCGGTTGCGCTCCAGTACCGCTTTCACCGTCAGTTCTTGAACGGTGATGTGCAAGCGCGACATGCCCGCCAACTGCGCCGGAATCTTGCCGATGCGGGTAGGCTGGATGCCGTTGCGATCCACTAAGCAAGGTACTTCCACGCAGCAGCCGTTGGGGAAGTTATCGATCAGCGAGTCGTTCTTGACGTTGCCGTAGATCACGCGGGGCTGACCCGTCTCCATCGAGTGGATGATCAGTGAGCCGTACTCCGAACTGCGCTCGATCTCGAATGGTTCGCCGCGCTCCAACATGCCCCGAATCTCATCGAATTCCTTGAGGTTTTCCTCACTGCGGCGGATGTATTCGTCGATGGGGATGTGGAAACGTTCGATCTCGCCCGCGTGGGGGATGAAGTGCGCGGAGTATTCGGCGTTGTGCTCGGATGACTCGGTGACGTAGTAGCCCAAGCGATTGTACAGTTCAGCGCGCACACTGTCCTCGGCGGGGATGCGTCCTGCCTCGTAAGCCTTACGCAGCAGCGGATAAGCATCTTTGCCGTTGTGCTCGAAGCGCAGAATCCATGCAACATGGTTGATGCCCGCGCCGAGATAGGTCACTTCCTCGTAAGGGACGCCTGCGTACTGCGAAATCTGCCATGTAGTGCCCTGAACGCTGTGGCACAGTCCGACGATGGGCACACTCGTCCCCGCAAACACCGACCAGCACAGCGCGGACATTGGATTGGTATAGTTGAGCAGCAGTGCGTGGGGCGCGCAGACTTCTTCCATGTCATGCGCCAGATCGAGCATGAAGGGGATGGTACGCAGCGAACGGAAGATGCCGCCGATGCTGTGCGAGTCCGCGATGGTCTGCTTGATGCCGTACTGCTTGGGGATGTTGAAGTCGATCAGCGTCGCGGCGTGCCCACCGATCTGCACCATGTTGATGACGTACTGCGCCCCTGCCAGCGCCTTACGCCGATCCAGCGAGGCTTCAATGGTGGGGGAAGCACCGAGCGTCTTGGCTGTCCAGCGAGCCATCTTCTCTGCGGTATCCAGTCGCACCGGATCGATATCGTAGAGGCTGATGGTGGCGTTTTGTAACTCAGGGAACGAGAGGATGTCGCCAAGCAGATTCTTGGTGAAAACGACACTTCCCGCGCCGACAAAAACGATCTTTGGGTTTGCCATGTTGTTTGTTTACTCCAGAAGTAGCTTCGTTTGCGCCTGCTTATTTCATGCCCGATAGCGCGATACCTTCGATGAATTGGCGCTGCGCGAAAATAAAGACCAATAGGATCGGGGCGACGCTGGCGACTGCTCCCGCCATCATCAGCGTCCACGGTGCACCAGACTGGGCTTGATAGGCTTGCAGGAGTGCCAGTCCGACGGTGAGTGTGGTTTGCTGTGGATCGCTGGGCAGGTAAATCAGCGCTGTGAGTAGATTATTCCACGAACCGAGGAAGACGAAAATGGTCAGCGCCGCAATTGCCGGACGCGCCAGCGGCAAATAGATGCGCCAGAAGATCGCCAGCAGCGAAGCACCGTCAACGCGCGCCGACTCCGCTAGATCGAGAGGAATCTTCATAAAATACTGGCGCAGTAAAAAGGTGCCGAACGCACCGCCCCAGAAGGCTGGCAGCCATAACGGCGTCTGCGTGCCGTATAAGCCGAGCCACTTGAACAGGATGAAGTTGGGGATCAGCGTCGCCTGACTGGGGATCATCAGCGTGGTCAGCAGCAGGAAGAAGATCACGTTGCGATAGCGGAAGCGCACCACCGCAAAGACGAACGCGCCCATCGCACAGGTGAGGATTTGCCCCACCGTCGTGATCAGCGCGATCTTGATGCTGTTCCAGAGCATCGTGGTGAAGGGCAGCACTTCCGTCAGCTTCTGGAAGTTCTCGAAAGTGATCGGATCGGGGATCAGGCTGCGGGTGAATTGATCGCCGGGCTGCTTGAGCGCCGTCGAGAGCATCCACAGGAAGGGACCGACCATGATCACCGCCCCGATAATCAGGATGGTGTACGCCACGATGTCACCGAGCAATTCGCCCCCGCGTTTGCCCATTTGCCACTTTCGGCGGGCTGATTGCGCTGCTGTTGTTGGCGCGGTGGCTAGTTTCAGTTGACCTTGACTACTCATAAGATACCCACCGCCTTTGCAGCCAGAAATAAAGCGCCGTCAGTACCATGATGATCACCGCTAGTACAATTGCCTGCGCCGTCGCCGTGCCCATGCGGAAGTAATTGAAGCCGTTGCGGTAGATGGAAAATACCACCGTCGGCAGGTTGGAATTACCGCTTGCCGTGCGCGTCAGGATGTAGATGTACTCGAATGCCTGAAAAGCGTTGATCGTAGAGATTAGCAGTTGGAAAAATAAGCTGGGCGTGATCAGCGGCAGTGTGATGCGGTAGAAGCGCGACCATGCGGTGACGCCATCAACCTCCGCCGCTTCGTAATATTCGCGCGGGATCGCCTGCAAACCCGCCAGAAAGATGATCATGCCCTCACCGATTGCACCCCAAACGTTGACGATGACGATGGACATCATCATATTCTGGGTGCTCAACCAGCGTACAGGCTGACCACCGAGCGAGACGATAATGCTGTTGAGCACGCCGCGATCCGGCGCGTAAATCCAGTTCCAGACGATGCCAACGGCGACGGCGGAAGTAATCACGGGCAGAAAATAAAGAACGCGAAAAATGGCGACGCCGCGCATCCGGCGGTTCAGCAGCAGCGCCACCGCCAACGATAGGATGACGACAGAAGGCACATAGAGGACGCTAAAAACAGTGGTGTTGCGCAGCGAATCGAGGAACAGCTTATCGGTCAGCAGCGCCTTATAGTTGTCGATGCCCACCCAGATCGGGGCGCTGATCAGATCCCATTTGAGGAAACTGATGCCGAGCGTCGCCAGGATCGAGCCGAACGCGCCAAAGATCAAACCGATCAAGGTCGGCGCGAGCAGAATCAACAGCCATAGACGTTCTCGACCAAGCGGGCGCAATCCACTGACCATGATGCGATCCTTGTAGTAACAATGATGTCAGGTAAAGAACCCTCACCCCAACCCCTCTCCCGCAGGCGGGAGAAGGGCTAATTTCCACTCCTCCTCTAACCGCTTGCGGT
>JAHBVK010000032.1 GCA_019637555.1 Anaerolineae bacterium | reverse complement strand
TGAACAGCAGCGTGCCCAGCATCACCCGCACAGGCATCCAGTTACCGAAGATCACCAGCGCGATTGCCACCCAACCGCGTCCGGCGACGATGCCGAAGGTGAACGAATCCAGCAGCGCCATTGATAAACTTGCGCCGCCGATGCCCATCAACGCGCCGCCGAGGATCAGCGCACGGTAGCGCATTGCATGAACATTCACGCCCGCCGTATCCGCCGCTTCAGGGTTTTCACCGCAAGCGCGTAGATTCAGACCGAATCCGGTGCGGTGCAGCAGCCACCAGATCGCGGGGACGAGCAAAAATACGAGGTATGTAAGTGCAGTCTGATTGAAGATCGGCGCGAGTGCCGAGTCGGCGGGCAAGATGCCTAAGACTGGAAATGGCGCGTCCAGCTTCGGCGGCAGATCGGGGTTGGGAAAGGCGAGGCGGTAGACGAACAGCGCCAATCCGGTGCCGAGCAGCGTCACACCCAAGCCGGAAACATGCTGGCTGAGTCCCAACGTCACCGTCAGCAAGCCCATCAGCAGACCGAGTGCCACGCCCGTCGCAATCGCCGCCAGTAAACCCAACTCCAGCGATTTGGTCAGCATGGCGACCCAGAAACCGACGAATGAAGACAGGAACATCGTGCCTTCGATGCCGAGGTTGAGGATTCCCGCCCGTTCGGTGATCACTTCACCGAGCGCCGCGTACAGGATCGGCGTGGAGACGCGGATCGTCGCCGCCAGCAGCGTGATTACAAATGCAACGTCCATGCCTCAACTCGCTTTCACAAGGCGGATTCGATAATTGATCAGCAGCAGACAGGCAAGCATGGTCAGCAATACCGTCGCCTGCGCCACGTCACCAAGATAAACGGGAACGCCCATCGTCTGCCCTAGCGCCAGCGATCCGGTTTCGATCAGCGCAATGAACACCGCTGCCAGCAACACACCGGGTGCAGTCAGACCGCCGAGCATCGCCACGATCACGCCCGTGTAACCGTAACCCGCCGAACTCTCCGCGATCAAACGCCCCTGCACGCCGAGGATTTCCGCTACGCCACCGATCCCCGCGATCCCGCCGCTGACCAGCGCCGCGATCAGCATGGTGCGGGCGACAGGAATACCCATGAAGCGCGCGGCATTCGCGCCCAAGCCTACCGCCCGCAATTTGACGCCGAAACTGGTACGCTGCAAGACGAACCACAGCACGACCATCAGCACCAAGCCGATCACGAATCCTGCCCGCAAGCGCGATGGCGGGAACAAACGCGGCAGCCGGATCGCTTCCTCGATCATCGGCGTGCGGGGCCAGCCATCGGGCGAGCGCCACGGTCCGGTCAGCAAGCCGCTGAGTCCCAGCGTCATCACCGAATTAAGCAGCAGCGTAGTTACCACTTCATCGACTTTGAAGTAGACTTTCAGCAGCGCAGGCAGCAGCGCCCACAACGCCCCCGCCAAGAAGCCCGCGATCACGATGATCGGGATGGCGATCCACGGCGATGATCCGGTCAGCGAGACGCCTAAGCCCGCCGTCACAATCGCGCCCGCCAGAAACTGCCCCTCCGCGCCGATGTTGAAATAGCCGCTGGAAAATGCCAGCATCACGGCGAGTCCGGTGAGCAAAATCGGTGTTGCTCTGACCAGCACATCGAAGGCGCTGTTGCGCGTTTTCAGCGGATCGAGCAGCAGGTAATAAAAGGCATCCAGCGGATTGATCCCCGCGATCACCATGATCAAGCCGGTGATCAGGAACGCCAGTAAAACGGCGATGAAGGGGATGGCGATGCGTACCGATAGCGGCGACGGCACGCGCTCGATCCGCAGGGAGTAGGAACCGCGTCTTGGCAATGTTTGATCGGTCATAGTTACGTACTCCGTTTAGCCTCACCCCCTGACCCCCTCTCCAATGGGAGTACCCATTAGGAGAGGGGGAACCGGTAGGCTAGATATGGTCGAGGATGGTCGCTAATACGAGTTCTGGCTGTTTAAGCACCTGGTCGTTGCTAAAACGAAGGATAGTGAAGCCATGACTTCCCAGAACTTCTGTCCTCACGGCGTCTTCCTCTTGAGTATATTGGTGAATCTCGCCATCAACTTCGATGATCAACTTACGGCTGACGCAGCAAAAGTCGGCAATAAAACGTTCGACTGGATGCTGGCGACGAAACTTCAAATCCTCAAGTTGTCTACTACGCAACAACGCCCATAACTTTTGTTCCGCTAATGTCGGTTCGTGGCGCATTTCGCGGGCAATCGGTTTCAGTTTTGCCCACAATTTCAGATCAGGTCGCCACTTTCGTTCCATAGCATGTCTCAAATGGACGTTGAGCACTCCACTGTACGATAGTTACGGGTTCCCCCTCTCCTAATGGGTACTCGCATTGGAGAGGGGGTCAGGGGGTGAGGCTAGTGCTGCATCGCCATCCCGCCCATCAGCAGACCGAGCTGCTCCGGTGTGGCTTCCGACGCTGGCAAGATGTCGAGGATGCGTCCGCGATGGATCACTGCGATACGATCCGAGAGTTCCAATAACTCGTCCAAATCCTCGGAGATCAGCAGCACCGCCGCGCCATTGGTCGCCGCCTCGCTCAATTTGCCACGCACAAATTCCGTCGCACCGACATCCAAGCCTCGTGTTGGCTGTGCGGCGACGATCAAGGCAGGCTTACGCGATAACGTGCGTGCCAGAATGATCTTCTGGATGTTGCCGCCGGATAAGCGCCGCGCCTGATCCTGTGGCGTTGCCTTGATCTGGTACTCCTTGATCAAGCTGTCGGCATGATCCACCAACCTGCGCTGATCCAACACCCCACCGCGCGTGAACTCGTCCAAAAATTCCAGCGCCAGATTGTAAGCGACGCTCATCTGCCCGACCACGCCCTGAAGCCGATCTTCGGGGATGCGTCCGACGCCGGATCGGGTCATCTCGGTGGGCGTCGCGCGGCTGACATCGCGTCCGTTCAGCGTTACCATACCGCTGGTTGGCGGCAGTAAGCCACTGAGCACGTCGCCTAACTCGCGCTGACCATTGCCGGAGACGCCCGCCACCCCGACGATCTCGCCTGCATTGACGGTTAGCGATACCTTATCCAGCACTGGCACGGACTCGCCGCTGCGATCTTTCGACTTGGCGATCACCGTCACCTCGCGCAACTGCAAAATCGGCTTGCCCGCCTGATCTTGCGCCTCGCGGCTGATAGTGATCAACTCCCGTCCTACCATTTGCTGCGCTAATGTGGTGGTGGTCGCGCCTTTTGCCGATTCGCTGGCGACCACTTTACCGTTACGCAGCACCGTCACGTCATCGCAGTGGGCGACGATCTCCTCTAACTTGTGGCTGATGAAAATGATCGACAACCCTTGCGCTACCAGTAGTTTCAACTCCGCGAACAGCGCATCCGATTCTTGTGGCGTCAGGACAGCGGTAGGCTCGTCAAGGATCAGCACGCGGCAATCGCGGTACAGCGCTTTGAGGATTTCTACCCGCTGCTGCTGCCCCACCGCTAGAGTCCGCACCTGTTGCTTCGGATCGATGTTCAAGCCGTAACGCTTACTCAACTCGCTGATCTTGGCGACGGCGCTGCTGCGATCCAGCGATAAGCCATTCTCCATGCCGAGGATGATGTTTTCCGCGACGGAGAAGCTGGGCACTAGCGAAAAATGCTGCGTGACCATGCCGATCCCTGCGCGGATCGCATCGGCGGGCGAACTGAACGCCACTTCTCGCCCGAATACGCGGATCGTGCCGCTGTCAGGGCGATACAAGCCGTAGAGCATCTTACTGAGCGTCGATTTGCCCGCACCGTTCTCACCGAGCAGCGCATGAATTCGCCCGACATGCAGCGTCAGATCGACGTGATCATTCGCCACTAGCGATCCGAATCGCTTGGTGATGCCGCGCAGTTCGATGGCGGGAATTGTGGGATCAGATGCGGTTGCAGAAGGTGTTGAGGTCATGGTGCTGCGCCGCCGTGAGTGATGATGAGGATTTACAGAAGTAGAAGGGCGAGGCACGCCCCGCCCCTACAAATTACACATTCAGTTCGTATGACGTAGGGGCGGGGCGTGCCTCGCCCTGTCTGGTTAACACGTCCGACCCCTACGCGAATCGTCCAAATTTACTTGCTCGGTACGGTCTCCGATTCGGCGGGAGCCTTCTCGTTGATCTCTACGCGGAACTTGCCCGCCATGATCTCGGCTTCCTTCGCCTTCACCAGATCGACCACTTCCTTGGGCAGCGAAGTCTCGAAGCTGTGCAGCGGCGCGAGTGACGAGCCACCCTTTGCCATCATGGAGAAGTCCTTGAGGTCTTGCGCCACGTAAGCGCCAGCCTTGATCTGCTTGAGCAGATATTCAACCGTCGGCTTCATGCTCCACACCGGACCCGTGACTACGTTATCAGGAGCAAGCTCGTTCTGATCGGACATGTTGCCGAAGACCAGCACCTTGCGCTCCTGCGCCGCTTCGATCACGCCGAAACGCTCGGCATAGAGCACATCGGCACCTGCATCGATCTGTGCCAGCGCCGCTTCCTTCGCCGTCGCCGGATCGAAGAAGCTGTTGATGTAGGTCACGCGGATTTTCACATCGGGGTTGGCTTCCAGCGCCCCTTGCTCGAAGGCGTTGACCAGACGGTTAACTTCGGGGATCGGCATCGCTGCCACCACGCCCACGATGTTGGACTTGGTGATCTTGCCCGCAATCAGACCGCAGAGATAGGCAGGCTCATGAATCCAGTTGTCGAACACCGAGAAGTTCGGCTCGGTGGGACCAAGCTCCGATCCGAAGGCGAAAGCGATGTTCGGATAATCGGCGGCGACGGCGCGGGTGGCTTCTTCGTTGCCGAAACCATCACCGATGATCAGCGCGGGGGCATCTTCATCGGCGGCTTTACGCAGCACCGATTCCATATCGCCCGTGTAGCCGATGTTGTCGATGTACTTGTACTCGATCTCGCCAGCTTCTTGCGCTGCCGTCAGCGCCTGATGGATCACGTTGGGCCACGGCTCCTCAAGCGGAGTGGCATACGCGCCGAAAACGAGTGGTTTGGCGTCCTGTGCGCGGGTAGGAGTGCTCGTCGTTCCAGCGAACAACGTCAGTAAGATGACCGCGATGAGCGCTAACGAAAGGTGCTTGCGTTGGCGTAGCATATCGTCCTCCGATGAGGGTATAGTGAAAATGAGGACACCGACTATAACACGAATTTAACATCTGCTAGTTGGCAGATTGACAAAGCCATCTTGTAGTCATCTTTTAGCTGTCAGCAAGCTATTTGAAAGCTACTAGGCTTGGAGTCCCGCAGGGACTTCGTTCGTTCAGCCCGGCAATTCATTGCCGGGATAGCTAACCAATACCAAATATCGCCAACTTCAAATCATCCTACCCTACGCTGATCTCGCTCGTCGCCGCCTTGTTCTGCACGATCAGCTTACCGCGTGAGATCACATGGCTAGGCGCGACCTGAAAGCGCAGCGCACTAAAGGCATCTTTGACGGGCAGCACCACCACATTCGCGGGATTGCCGACCTTAAGATCATAATCCTGCACGTGCAGCGATCTCGCGCCGTTTGCCGTGATCATATCGAAGCAGGCGTCGATCTCCGGCAGTCCGGTCATCTGCGAGACGTGGACGGTCATATACGCCACTGTGATCATGCTGCCCGTGCCGAAGATATACCACGGATCGTAGATGCAGTCCTGTCCCACGCTGACATTGATCCCGTTCTGCCACAGTTCTTTGATCCGCGTCAGCCCGCGCCGCTTGGGATAGCTATCCATACGCCCTTGCAATGTGATGTTGATCAGCGGATTGGCGATGAAATTGATGTTGGTGCGGCGCAAGAAGCCGAGCAGTTTGTAGGCATAGGAGTCGTTGTACGATCCGAATGCCGTCGTGTGGCTGGCGGCGACTCGCTCACCGTTGCCATGCTTGATCGCCTCCGCCACGATCACTTCAAGGAAGCGCGATTGCTCATCATCTACCTCATCGCAGTGTACATCGATCAAGCGATCATAGCGTTCTGCCAGATCGAAAATGTGGTGGATCGAAGCAACGCCGTCTTCGCGCGTCAGTTCGTAGTGGGGAATGCCGCCGACCACCTGCGCCCCACGTTTGAGCGCCTCCTCCAGCAAACCGATATTCTCAGGGCGCGAGTAGATGCCATCCTGCGGGAAGGCACAGATTTGTACCGTCGTCCAATCTTTGACCTGATCTTGCAGTTCTAGCAGCGCATCCAGCGCCACCAGACTCGGCTCGGTGACATCGACATGCGTGCGGACGTAGAGGACGCCCTGCGCCGCCATCATCTTCAAGGCTTCCAGCGCACGCGACTGCACATCCGCCTTGGTCAGCGTTTTTTTGCGTTCGCCCCAAATCTGGATGCCCTCGAACAGCGTACCACTCTGATTGAAGTGCGGATCGCCCGCCGCCAGCACCGAATCAAGATGGATGTGCGACTCTACGAACGGCGGCGTGACCAGATTACCCTGACAGTCGATGATCTCGGCGTTGGGCGCTTGGAGTTGTGCCTCAATCGCGGCTATACGCCCGTCAGCGATCAGAATGTCAACGGGAGAAGCAGCGCCTTTGAGCGTGCAATTACGCAGCAGCAAATCGGACATGGCAGTGATCCTTTGTAGGTTGTAATGGTGCGGGGAAATGGACTGACGCCAATTGTATATCACGCCAGCGAAGGAAGTCTAAGACACTATGCTCAATCCATTGAGCACTTTCTATACAACATTCAAATTTATGTCATTACATGATTCATAAATGCGTTGTGATAGTTTTGTAATTGTCACCTCTCGCCATCTATTTTATGCTTAGGTGTACATAACTTAATCATAGTGTTTTGCGTCTTCTACTTCGCAAAATATCACTACAGCATCATCGGAGCATCTATGATTAAAGCCTTCATGTCCAGTTTACTCTGGAAGATCGTCTTTGCGTTCGTAATTATCCTGCTCATTCCCACCATCATCCTCTCGCTTGTTGGTACAACCGTTGCCAGTGGTATGCTGCTCGATCGTTTCCGACAACAGCAAGTTGCCCTCATGGCAACACGCGCTGCAAAGGTGGAACAAGACCTACTGCGTATTGTCAACGATTTGCAGATCATTCGAGATGACCGCAGTATTCGCGAGTTCCTGACTAGCACCGGTGGTAGCATCAGTGCAGTACAACTGAGAAACATCGAACAGTTCTTCTCTGACTATCTGAAGCACTCACCGAACTACAAAGACCTCAGCATCATCAATCCGTCGGGCAAAGAGTATGTCCGTGTGATCAATACGGATGGAACATCGCGGGTTGTGATTGGCAGCGATCTGGGAAGTAGTGGCGATGGACCCTATTTCCAGAAAACGCTTGAGCTAGCCGACGGCGAAATCTACAGCGCTGGTTTGGAGTTAAACAACGATCAGGGTAAGTTGACACAGCCTTATCTGCCGATCATCCGCTTTTCCACGCCGCTGTACGACAGCAGCAGTAATCTAGTTGCCGTACTCGTGCTCAAGGCGCTGGCAGCACCCGCGCTGGCTGATGCTTCTTCAGTGATCGACCCCGACAACCCGAACTTCGGCGATAGTCTCGGTGATACCTATGTCGTCGATGAAGCCGGGACCTACTGGTCACATCCTGACGCTTCCAAGCTCTATAGCTCGGCGCTGAAGACAGACGTCAAGTTTCAGTCAGATTTGCCTGAAACAGCAAAGGAATACAGCGCCGCCACGGAAGATCAGGGCTACTTCAACACGACTTCCGAGCGTCCAGACACGCTGCAATTCTACGCCAGAGTGGAGTTAGAGGGTCAGGACAGCATCAACTGGCTGGTCTACCACGAAGTTGAACAAGCGCCGCTGCTGACTCAGGTCAGCCAGATGCGCTACCGCATCTATTTCTTCGGGGCAATTGTCATGCTCCTAGCGGCAGGCTTGGGCTTTGCACTCGCGCGCACTATCGTCTCGCCCGTTAACGCGCTGACCGTAGCTGCCACGAATCTGGCGCAAAGACGCTGGGATACGCCGCTGCCGGATATGGAGCGCACCGATGAAATTGGTCGACTCACGCGCGCCATTGGCTCGATGTCTACGGAATTGGAGAAGGCATACTCGGAGCTTCAGGTAACAGTCAAAGACCTGAAAACCGCACGACGTCTTGCCGAAGAAAATTCGCGCCTAAAATCCGAGTTCCTCTCCACCATGTCGCACGAACTGCGTACACCGCTCAACGCCATTGAGGGCTTCACGGGGATTATCCTGAATAAACTCGGCGGCACAGAATACAACGAGAAAACAGAAAACTTTGTCAGCCGCATCCGTTCCAACAGTGGACGACTGCTGCAGTTGATCAACGATTTCCTCGATCTTTCTCGCGTCGAAGCCGGACGACTGGAGCTTGCCAATCAAGCCTTCTCTCCGGAGAAGTTAGCGCACCGCTGGAAAGACGAGATCAGTGTCTTGGCAGAGCGTAAGGGGCTGGATTTTGAAGTCAACCTCGATACGGCGCTGCCCGCCACCTTATTCGGTGATGAAGAAGCGATTTCCAAGGTGGCGCTCAATCTGCTGGGTAACGCCATCAAATTCACCGAAAACGGGCACATCAAGCTAGATGTGCAGCGTGCCGAAAATACATGGGACATCATCATCGAAGATACGGGCATCGGTATTCCGCCTCACGCCCGCGAGTTTATCTTTGAGGAATTCCGTCAGGTCGATCAGTCGTCGAAGCGCAAATATGGTGGGACTGGCTTAGGACTCGCTATTGTGCAGAAGTACACCCGCGCGATGGGTGGCACCGTCAACATGAAAAGCGAGCTAGGCAAAGGCAGTACATTCGTCGTCTCTCTGCCACTGCGGATGTCGGCGTAATTACCTGAAAGGAAATTCCATATCATGCTTAATTTACCCGCCGACCTGCTCAAGGGCTGGGACATCGTTGTGATTGACGATGAAGAAGACAGCTTAATGGTCGCTCAGATCATTCTGGATGAATACGGAGCCAATACTCACATTGCCACTAATGGTGAAGAAGGGCTGGCTGTCATCCGCAGCGTCAGACCCAAGTTCGTCATTTCTGACCTGTCGATGCCAGTGCTCGATGGTTGGGGCGTGATCTATCGTATGCAGAACGATCCGATGCTCAAGGATGTTCCCGCCATCGCGCTCACCGCTCATGCCATGATAGGAGACCGCGAACGCGCCGTGGCTGCTGGCTTCCACAACTATCTGACCAAACCGCTCACCGTGGAGACGTTCATCCAAGACCTCGTGAACTTACTGGTAGACATTCCAGAATTAGCTGTTGACTTGAACATATAACGAGACAGGACATAAACCATGCAAAACCTCAGTATTCTGGTAGTCGAAGATGATGCCGATGGGCAAGCCGTCATGGCTACCTTGCTTGAACATATGAAGGTCAATGTAGACATCGCCGCCGATGCCGCTGAAGCCGAAAAATTCCTCTTCCAATCCGGCAAAACGTACAACGCTGCCATCATCGATTTGGCGCTGCCGGACAAGAATGGTTGGGAAATCCTAGCGGAAATTCAAACGCATTCGCAGACCGCTAATCTGCCTTGCATCGCCGTTACGGCTTACCACACATCCAAACTGCGTGAAGATGCCATCACCGCTGGTTTTACGGCTTACTTCGCCAAGCCTGTCGATGGTACGAAATTCCTGCGTGAGCTGGACAGCATGTTGAACTAAGTTCACTCCGCGTACCTACCCTTACTTGACCTTGAAGAAGCCGTGTCTACGGGCTGGCTCGCTCCAAGGTTTTCCCGTTCCATTACTGTATTCGCTGCGAGGTAAGATGCCGTCCTATGTTTTCTGGCGGGCTTCCAACAAAGTTCTCTTTGTGAAGTTGGAAGGAATCGTCAACCTAAAGGATTTTAAATCAATCGATCATCAGATTGTGACTGCCTTTGATACCCGGGCAATCGGGCATCAGATCGCTCTGGTGGTTGACATCACAGAACTAAAACAGGTGCCAACCGCTTATTCGCAACTCAAAGCCACACAAACCTATCTCTCACGCCCTGAACTACGGGCAGTGCTGGTGGCAGGTAACAACAAGCTGCTGCGACTGATGATGATGTTGATCTTTAACTTGTCCAAACCTACACTGCGTTTCTTCGACAGTGTGGCTCAAGCGCTAGAGTTCGCGGAATCCCGGATTCCCGCGTAAACAACCCCACAAACTAACGGTGCGTCCTATCCCAGTCATTCACACAACGGCACAAGGCGCTTCTCGCTCTTGCCCGGTGTGCTTGATGGGGATAGGCTGGCTCTAATAACTTTACTTCTGTTCATCGCAAATCAAACAAAGGAGCACTCAGGTCTGGAGCAGGTATTACGTACTTGTATCAACACAGTCGCAACCCAGAAGGGACTATTTGTGAGGGGAATCGTGGTGGAATTCGCAGGGTTAGTGGAAATGAGATTAAGTAGCTGCGGCTTAAGCGCTCCAGACCAAGACACTATGAAAGTTGCCTGATTCAATTACTGATTGGGGATTCTCAGTGATTGGGCAACAAATAGTTTGTAATATCAATATGACCATGTTCTGCTCTAGGGACGAGATACCACTTGCCATTCGCAACTGTTAAAAACACATGCCAGTACATGGAACGGTCTTCGCGCGATGTGAAAAGAAGCTGCGGTAGCCAGCTTGTAAGAGTATCTAAGGGGAATATTAAGATGTTATCCGCTGACCCGCAACCAAACACAGCATACGCATCTGCTGCTTGTTCTAAGCGTTCCTTTTGACTAGGATGAAATGCAAACCAGTAACTTGGGCGTCCGCCCCGCAAGTACTCCTTAGACACTGAACAAGAGATTGCCAAATCTCTTTCATTTGCTCTATGAGTTGTTCGGCTTTGCTTTGTAAACGTTACTTCTAGGTTTGAAGCGACGCGCTCAACGCAGACGTCGTGAAAGTTAGCTGGTGCAATTTTCTCGACTTGTTCTACTTCCACCTCAGAAAATTCATCAATAGCTAAAACGTCTTTGGGTGACGGCTCTATACCTTCCGCAACATCTTTTGTTGTCGAGAAAACTAGATCAATAATTGCATCAAGTCTTGTGAATTCACGAGGCTGAAGAATCTCTCTGATAAGATCGGCAATTTCAGACTTTTCAACGGAATCCTTAATTTGCATTAATCTAACAAGAGCTTCAGCACTAATCAGACGCATATCCCAGGCGTGTTTCGAACCACGTATTTGTGCTTCAAGTCCTCCAGTTTCTTCCCGACCTACAACAATAAGTATCGATGAACGTTGGGAATCTATTTGTCCAGCACTAATCAACTTCGTTCTATACTCAGCGATATTATCAAGATCAAATCTATACGTGTCGGTTGTTTTGATTTCGACAACGATGTCCCAGTTATTAGGCGATTTCCAAAGCCCATCAAATCCTATTGCATTCGTTCTACCCCTATACAATCCATTTTCAACTACAAAATCCAGCCGTTTCCCAATTTGATTAACAATATCCTGAAGAGCAAAGCCGTTGCCATCAAATTTAGAATTAATACATTCATTTACATAGCGCTTTATCGCATCTGTACTTACTAAGTCGAGATATGCACGCAGTTCAATACTCGTAGCATTGCCGTCTCCAAGCTTACCATGTCCAGGAATACCGATAATTTGGTCAATACCCATATCATCGAAAAATTCTCGATTAGACGCCCAGACCGATAGTAATTTCATTACCGACACATACCTTACCAACGTCTATACTTTCTCAAGGCAAAGTAATATTATACAGCGCGAATTCCATGTTGTAGTAATCCCGCGTGATGCCCTGAAACTTCATCCCGATTTTCTCCATCACGCGGCGGGAGGCGATGTTCGTGGGCACTGCCAGCCCGATGATCTGCGCGATCTTGAGCACATCGAAACCGTGATCGACTACCGCTTGGGAGGCTTCCGTGGTCAAACCCTGCCCCCAATACGGCTTGGCAATCGCGTAGGCGATCTCCACCGAGCCATCTTCTTTGAGCACATTCAATCCGCAGTGACCGATCAGGCGATCATCGGCGCGGTGGATCACGGCAAATAAGCCGTAGCCGTGCTCTGCCCAGTGCTTGACGAAATACTCGGTAGATTTCTTCGACTGGTCAATGGTACGCGGTGCGCCACCGGGCAGATAGCGCATCACGTCGGGGTCTTTGAACACGGCGCGATGATGATCCTGCAGATCATCCAGTGTGAACGGACGGAGGGTCAGGCGCTCAGTCGTTAAGATCGTTTCGCTCATGACTATCTTTATTTCACCTCTGGCAGCGTCGTCACCAACCAGCCCGTATCGCGGGTCAGCCATGCATTGCTGAATAACCGGAACAAGATGCCGGAAGCCACATAGCGCCCGTCGATCTGCTGATCACCTTCTAGCGGTGCGCGGAAGGTCAGCACCGTCAGATACCGATCTCCCGATTCGACCACCGTCGCGCCGTCGAAAGCCGCCCCGCGATCCTCAATCAGGTCGAGCAGAGGTCGGCGTGCTACAAGCGACACATAGCTCCGCAGGCGATCCGGTAATATCTCAGCGGCGGCTTGCGCGTCTGCCTCTTGATCGTAAACCAGCGTCACCGTCACTAACTGCTCAGCACCGCTGACGCTGTGAGCAATGCCAACCAGCGAATAGGCTGCTATCGGCTGGAAATCGGCTGCCAGTTCTTTGAGCACCCGTTCCCGCTGTTCCGGTGTCAGGCGCGTCAGCATGCCAACATCAAATGTATCCACGAAGCTGGCAGGCAGTAGATACGCTTGCAGCAGCGTCCCAGCAACACCCAGATAGTCAGCTAGCGCCACATAATCGGGGTTATCGACTCCCAAACTGCCGGATTTGCTAGCGCTCTTATACAAGCCGACGCTCTGACTGAGCACGCTGCTATCCGCCGAGTTGAAAAGGTATCCCGGCGCAAGAAAGATCGGCTCCAGCCGCCCCAACTTGCCGCCAAAGGGGTTAGCCGGATCTATCTTCTTCAAATCTATGCGTAAGCCATCATCACAACCATTCGGGGAACACAGCAGCGTTGTGTCGCCCTGCGGTTGACTGACATAGTCATGTGCTAAGAAGGCAGCCTCGATACTCCCGAGATCGAACGCTCCACTGAGGAGGGTCGTATTGGCGGGCGGCGCAGCAAAGGTCAATTCGCGCTCAATAGCAAACAGATCAACGCCGGTGGCGGCTAGTATTTCCTCAGCGCGATTGTAGCTGACGACAATATCGCCATCGCCCGCGCTGATGCCCAACAATGCAGCCATGAACAAGCCGAACGAGTCGCTATCCCGATCCGCCGCCAACCAATCCGCTACAGATCGAATGTCGGCAGCGCCGGAACGCGACTCGATCAAAGCGCGGAAGTCCAGATAGCTGATCTCGGATTGCAGCGCCATCGCCGTATTGGGCACGAATTTCAACAGATCGAGAAGGGGATTGGTTGTAGTTTGGGCATAGACGGGAGCAAAACAGGCGAGGCTAACCAATACGACACACACGAGAGCACAAATGCGCCGGAACACGCTTGAATAAGACATCAGAATCCTCAACACTACAATAAACACATTACCCGGATTATACCGCTGGCAGCGGCGTGCCATCCTCCGCGCTGGAGATATAAGCCGCTTCCACCGTCGCCATCGTCTTGATCGCGTCCTCAACGGAGGTGGGTAGCACATCGGACTCGCCAAGCACGAAGCGCTGCAAACTCGCCATTGTGCCGATGAAGGCGTGCGGGAACCATGTCCCGTCGATCTCGGCTGTGCGCCAGCCAAGTTGATCTTCTAGCAAGTTGTACTCGAACAAATCGGGGATACCCGTCGGATAATCCATGTTCACGCCCATACGTGTTTGGATCGCTCCCTTACTGCCTTCCCACTTGATGTACGATTCCTGCTTCTGCTGCCCGTAGATATGACTATGATTGGTGCTCACCTGCACGCGCACGCGCTCCCCGTAATCGAGGATGATCGTGCTGCGCGTTCCGGCGTACTCCTCGAAGATCGGATGCTTGATGCACTTGGCGTAGACGCGCTGCGGATCACCCAAGAAAGAACGGATCAGATCGAGGTAATGGATGCTGTGGTAGAGGACTTCCAATCGCGGGATGCCCTTGAGAAAGGACCACAACGACCACGGTGTATAGACCTGAACCCGCGCTTCCATGTCCCACAGCTCGCCGATCATGCCCCGCGCGATCAGGTCGCGGGCGGCGATGATGAAGGGCGCGAAACGCAACTGGAAGTTGATCGCCGCGATCAGGCGTTTTTCGCGGCACAGTGCAAGGATCGCGCTTGCTTCCTCCAACGTATCGCCCATTGGCTTCTGGATCAGCACGCCGCGCCCCGCCGGAATCTGCGCGAGGATGTCCAGCACCGCTTTGCCCGGCACCGCCAGATCGAAGATCGCGTTGGCGGGCGCGTTAGCGATGGCTTCCGAGACAGAGCTGTAAATCTGCGGCACGTTGTACTTTTGTGCCATCTTTTGCGCCTGCTGCGGATTCAGATCGTAGCCGCCAACAATCGGGAATCCTGCTATCTGATACGCCGGATAATGTGACGCATCCACGATCCCGCCCATGCCGATGCTGACGATGGGCAGCGGTGTCGAGGGTAGTTCAGCCGTTTGCTTAAGGTTCAAGTCGCTCATGTAAGTTATTTCAGTCCGTAGAAAGAAGCCGCGTTAGCGAAGAAGATTTTCTGCTTTTCAACGTCAGAGAGAGAGGCTGTCGCTTGCAGCGCCGTCTCGATCCAGCGCGGATACTCAGACGCCAGCAGCACAACGGGATAATCGCCGCCGAACATCACCCGATCCGCACCGAACGACGTCAACACCTGATCGATGTACGGCGCGAGATCGGCGGGCTGCCAGCTCTGATGATCTGCTTCGGTGACGATACCGGATAGTTTGCACATCACATTCGGAAACTGCGCCAGTTGCGCGATCCCCTCGCGCCAAGGATCGATCTGTCCATTCTTGATGTCCGGCTTACCGAAATGATCCAGCACGAAGCGCAGGTTCGGGCAGGCGCGCACTAGCTCAATTACTTCCGGTAGCTGCCAGTGACGGATGCAAATGTCGAAGCTGAAGTTATAGCTTGCCAGCAAGCGCACGCCCTCGACAAAGGCTGCTTGTGTACTGAATCCGGCTGGCTCATCCTGAAGCAGCCGCCGCACGCCCTTGACCAGCGGGATCGCGCTGAGGAGATCGAGGACGGGCTGTACCGTTTCGCCGCCATCTTCCAGCGGCGCGAAGGCGACAATGCCCGCGATTCGCGGGTCGGCTTCAGCCAGAGATGCCACCCACTGCGCTTCCTCGACACCTTGATCCGCTGCGCAATCTGCTTGCACAAACACGACTTTTTCCAGTGACCAGTCAGTGCCAGTGCCCGGCAGATCGGCAGGCAAATAGCTGCGATTGAGCAGCGGCGCACCCGCCAGCCATGTGTAGCTCAACTCAGCCGGATTCCAGAAATGGACGTGACTATCAATGATCTTTTGCATCGCTATATTCATCACTGTGCTTGCTGCGCAGCGTGATTGTACCGCCAGTCCTAGACTCGCACTATCGGCAGCAACGGAGTTATGCTCTAGTAGTGCCTCATAGAAAGGGTGTTCCAATGCCTGCGCGTGGCGTCTATAAATTTACGAATTTCCGATCACAGCTAGAAATTCGCTTCGTCAAAGAACTGGAACAGCGCGAGATCAAGTGGTTTTATGAACCGGAACGTCTAGGGCAAAGCCGTTACTTATTGGATTTCTACCTGCCGCAGTTCAAAAGTTGGGTGGAGGTCAAAGGGGTGGTCGATTCCCGCGATCACGACTCGCTGCTGGCATTAAGCGTGATGCTGAAAAAAGAACGCCGTCAGCGAGTATTCATGTGGCTGGATAAAACCGCGTTTTATATCACCGAGGATGGCTTCAAACCGCTGAATCACGAGCAATTCTGGACGCTGCTCACCGAGACACCAGCCGATCAGGCGGAACGCGCCGATGCACCGCGCTTGATCCGCCCCGATTAGCCTGACAAATTCCCGAAATCGTAGGGGTGGGTTTCTAAACCTACCCTGCGTCATTCAAAGTCTCATATGCTCTCGATAGTGAGCGTGATCTCCTGAATATATTCTTCAGGTTCTGTAGAAAGCATTCGTTGTCGATGAAGCTCCAAAACCCTTTTTAATACCTCGCGCTGTTCCATATTTAACGATTCAAGACACCTATTCCGCCATGAATCCTCTTTCTTGCCCAATAAGAAAACTAGATTCTCCTCCAGTGAGTCTGTTTTTGCTGGATGCTGAACAACAGCCTGCAAGAAAAGGGGTAAATAGTAAGCAAAGCCTTTGGGAGAAAGAAAAGGCAGATCATCTCTATGATGAATTACCACAGTCAGCGGCAATGTATCCCAAGCATTTCCTTTGAGATCATTGCGAAACTCCTCAACATCCAAATAAAATCCCGAATTGTCGTACACAATTTCATCGTCCGTAGGAATTGGTTGTTTGGGAAATGCCTCATTAATTTGTGTAATCAATTCTGTTTCTTGCATGGTTTTCCTTTCCTCATTCTTACCCTGCCAGTTAGGAACGAGTATAGGCTATTTGCAAACTAGCTGTCCTAACGTGATAAACGCGAAGGGTGGGTTAGAAACCCACCCCTACATTACGTTTTCGGCTTATTCCTTTATCTTAGCCTGTTTCAACGAGCTTCGTGATAGTAGACTGATGCGACCTTATCCCACCAACTGCTCTAGCCGATCCACCATGCTGCTCAACACCGCGAAGGTGCGCTCGACTGGCTCCGGCGTGGAGAGATCGACGCCCGCCTTCTTGAGCACGTTGACCGGATAATCACTGTTGCCCGCGCTCAGGAAATCACGCACATAAGACTCCGCCGCGCCGGGAACGCCTTCCAGAATCCGCTGTGACAATGCGTGGGCGCCGGAGATGCCCGTTGCGTACTGGAATACGTAGAAGTTGGCATACAGATGCCCGAACGTGCCCCACATCATGCCCAGCATATCCCGATCAATGGTCATCGCCGGACCGTAAGCCTCGGTCAGGAAGTCCGCCATCAGCCCGATCATGTCATCAGCCGTCACACCTTCGCCACGTTCGGCGCGTTCATGCACTTCTAGCTCGAAGCGCGCAAGCGTCGGCATCTGCAAGAAGTAGCGATGGAAGTTGTACATCGCCTCGGTGATCAGCGCGATCTGGAAGTCCTTATCGCCTGCCTTTTCCTTGAACAGATAAGCGCGGGTCATCGCCTGATTGAAGTTGGAGGCAACTTCCGCCACGAACAGCGAGTAATTGGAGTAGATCAGCGGCTGGTTCTTGGTCGTCAGATAGGTGTGCATCGAGTGACCGAGTTCGTGCGCCAATGTACTCATTGAGGACAGATCATCGGTGTAGGACATGAAGATGAAGGGGAAGGTACCCACGCCACCAGTGGAGAACGCGCCCTGTCGCTTGTTCTGGTTCGGGTAAATATCCACCCAGCGATCCACCAGACAGCCGGTCATCAACGACTCCACGTAGTCGCCGCCGAGTGGCTCTAATCCCTTGGCGATCCATTCCACCGACTGCTTGTAATCCACCACAGGCGGATTCTTGACCAGTGGTGCCCACACATCATAAGGATACAGATCGCCGTGACCGAGCGCCTTTTTCTTAATCTCGAAGTAGCGATGCCAGACGGGAAGGTGCTTCTTAAAGGTGTTGATCAGATTGTGGAATACATCGGTGCTAATGTTGTTGGGGAACAGTGCCGCATCCAGCGAGGACTTGTAACCGCGTGACCGCGCATAGAACACATCCCGCTTCACCGCCGTCATCAAACTGCTGCTCAAGGTGTTCTTGAACGCTAGATGCGTACCGTAATAATGCTTCCACGCACCCTCGCGCACTTTGCGGTCAGGATGATCCATCAGCGCGTCAATGTTTGACTGCGTGACATCCATTGGCTCCTGCGAACTGCTAATCGCGCTGGCGAACTTCATGTCAGCGTTGGTCAGCATCTCGTAGATCATGTCCGCCGAACCGAACACCTCGCCCGCCATGCCCAGCACTTCTTCGACCTCGGCGGAGCGCACATGTTCCTGACGGCGGAACAGGTCTTCAATATACTGTCCGTAAATCTTCAGATCGGCTTCGCTGTTCACCCAACCGACCAACTTCTCTTTGCCGATTTGCAGCAGTTCGGGATCGAGGAAAGACAGCGCCGCACTCACTTTGCCGCCCAAGCCTATCAACTGCCCGTAAAGTGCGCCTGCCTGCTGGTTGGCAGTATCGACGGAATATTCCATGCCCACATAGGTGTACAGTTTGCTGATCCGCACCGTGATCTTCTCAGCGGTCTGGAAGCCCTTCAACACCATCGCGGCACCCTCGCCCATGTGACCGCGAATCGCATCGAGGTCACTCAGCGATGCCTCTAACGCCTTCATCTCCGCCTGTACGTCAGCGATGGAAGCGAACACACTCTCGGAATTCCACGTAGTTTCCTTAGCGATTTCACTGCGTGGCGGTACGGTGTTTGCCATAGCGTTCCTATCTCCTTGTCGAATTGATCAGTTGAGCAATCGGATTATAACGAACATTTTTTCTAACCCAAAGGTAAGGTGATCGTTGGGTTAAATCATCTATATTGAGGATGATGTTAGCTGTTTTCGTGACTATAGTACAGGTACTATCTAGGGGTAGTGGAAGGGTTGTGAGGCGTAGACGATGGAGTCCACCTCGGCACGTGGTTTGTACAGTTTGTGGCAGAAATTCCTGCCCATTCAACTGATGGTCATCATTGCGGCGGCGGGCTTGCTGGTCGGCGTGACGGGCGGTCTGGCGTTAGCGCTGCTCAATGGCGGGATCGAGCGTGTGCCGCTCTCAGGTTCAGGTAGTGGTAGTGTGGCTGCTGGCGCTGCGCCCGTTGCCCCAACCGATCTCTCGCCTGTGTTTACACCGGAAGTTCAATACTGGAAAGACTACATCATGAAGTGGTCACGCCAGTACAACATCGAACCGAATATCCTCGGCACAGTCATGCAGATCGAAAGCTGCGGTCACTATCTGGTTGGCTCGTCGGCGGGCGCACAGGGATTGTTTCAGGTGATGCCTTTCCACTTTGCTGAAGGCGAAGATATGAAAGACCCCGATACCAACGCCAGACGCGGGATCGAGTATCTCAAGGGTGGCTTGGAACTGGCAGACGGCAACATCGGGCTGGCGTTAGCGGGCTATAACGGCGGTTGGGGTGTGATCCCTCGCGGCTGGGCGGGCTGGTACAACGAGACTCGCCGCTACTATATCTGGGGTGCACAGATCTACATGGATGCCATCGCGGGTAAAACTACAGAGGAAAGCGCGGGGCTGCAAGATTGGCTGAACAGCGGCGGGAGTATCCTGTGTGGTCAAGCGAACGCGATTCTGTTCCCGCAGCCAACACCGACAGGCGCAACGGCGCTACCGTAAAACTAAGCACTACTTTCACGCTGCCGCAAACAATCAGTGTTTGCGGCAAACCAATCAGATTCTAAATTTCGCCTACTAACACCCATTAATCGCCCATTTTGTCCGTTAAGGAAATGGGTTTTAATCGGCACTCCGCAGCAGGCTCATTCACTCTTTAAATACGCTACACACTGCTCAACACATGCCGCCAAGGGCTGCTCCGTATTGACCACCAGCTTGGGATAAGTGATCGGCTCGAAGCGCATCTTAACTTCCAGATATAACGCGAAGTTGCGGTTCTGTGCCGGATGCTTACCGACGTCGTCTTGCAGACGGCGCTGCACCGTATCGTCGCTGACCACACATTCGATGATCCTGAGGGTGGCGTTCATCTGCGCGGCAAAGGTGGCGCAGGTGTCAAGCTGATAGCGGCGGGAGAAGGTACGCCCGTCAAGGATGACGGCACTGGCATTCTGCTGCGCGAAGGAATATTCCGCGCCTTGCAGCATGATGCGCATCACGAAGTCATCCTGCTTGCCACTATATTCAAGACGTTTGCCCTGAAATAGTGCCGAACGGATCATATCTTTGTTCATCACCGCCGCATCGATACGCGCCGCCAGCGCCGTCGCCAGCGTCGTCTTGCCCGATCCGGGCAGTCCCGCCATCAAGATCAGAGTCCGCGCAGCCACGCAAAGGTCTCCTCAAGATTGGTACTCTTGAACGCTAACGATCCCATCACTACCGCGTCAGCGCCAGCCGCCCGCAGCTTCGGCACAGTATGCTGCCGGATGCCGCCATCCGCCACTACCGCGACGCGATCTGCTGCGTTGTGCTGCTGCAACAGCGCCCGCATCCGCTCGATGCGCGGACATGCCTGCTCGGATAGATCGACGCCCTTGATGCCCAGCGCCGTACCCATCAGCGTCACCGCCGCGATCCGATCCAGATAAGGGATCACCGACTCTAGCGGCGTCTCGATCTTGATCGCTAATCCTGCCTTCAGCCCGCGCTTGATGATGTCATCTACAGCCGCGCCCACCGTCGGCACTTCCACATGCACGGTGATGATGTCTGCACCCGCTTCAGCAAATGGCTCGATCAACGTCTCCGGCTGATCTACCATCATGTGCACATGGAAGGGCTTCTTGGTCAGGGATCGGATCGACGCCACCAGATCGGGGAAGAACAGCAATCCCGGCACGAAATGGGCATCCGCCACATCGATGTGATAGACATCCGCATAAGCATCGATCCGGGCAATATCGTCTGCCAGACGGGTCAGATCGGCAGACCATAACGAGAGTTCGGCACGCAGCGACATTGATCATCCTCTCTAGAGAACACAACCGATCACAGTTATACCGAATCTCTGCTCTAACATCATCTCTAGCGAATCAGCCGCCCTCCGCATGTTTCTGCTTACTTGCGATCTCACGGCGCACGACGGGCAGAACCTCGCTGGCAAGCAGTTCAATCGACTGTGCCACCATCCCGAAAGGCTGCCCACCGATGTCCGCTTGCGCCAGAAAACGCTGATGCCCAAACAGTTCGTACTGATACAGCAACTTGTCGATGATCTGCTGCGGGCTACCCACAAACAAGCCACCTTGCACACTTGCTAACTGCTGATACATCGGCGGATTGATTGTCCAGCCGCGTCCTTTAGCGATCTGCCCAAAATAGTGCGTGTAGTAAGGGTAAAACTCGCTCATCGCCTGCTGCGAAGTCTTGCTCACGTGGAAATGACTGGTCACGCCTACCTTGAGCTTGCTGGCATCGTGTCCCGCTTGCTTACCCGCCCGCCGATAGAGATCGACCAGCGGCACGAATTGGGCGGCAGTCCCGCCGATGATCGCCAGCGCCATCGGCAGCCCCAGCTTGCCTGCACGAACGGCACTTTCCGGCGTGCCGCCGACTCCGACCCAGATCGGTAGCTGTGGCTGCACAGGACGCGGCGCGATCTCGGCATCCTCCAGCGGCGTGCGGAACTTGCCCTGCCATGTGATACGCTCTGAGGCGTTGAGCTTCAGTAGCAAGTTCAGCTTTTCGGGAAAGAGTTGATCGTAGTCGGCTACGTTATAACCAAACAGCGGGAACGACTCGATGAACGCACCGCGCCCGACGATCAATTCTGCGCGCCCGTCGGAAAGCAGATCGACGGTGGCGAAATCCTCGAACACATGCACCGGATCGAGCGTGCTCAGGATAGTTACGGCGCTAGTCAGCCGGATGCGTTTGGTCACCTGTGCAATCGCTGCCAGTACTACCGGAGGCGTGGCAATGGTGAAATCGAGGCGGTGATGTTCACCCACGCCGAAGACAGCGAGTCCGGCTTCATCCGCCAGTTTTGCCATCGCCAGCACCTCGCTCAAGCGCTGCTGCGGGCTGATGCGCTGCCCCGTCGTCGGATCGGCAATCAGTTCGCCGAAGGTATACAGCCCGATCTGGAAACTGCTGTTCTCGCTCTCGCTCATGATGATCCTTTTTGATTCAACTATCGAATACTCAAGTATTAGAAGATCGGTTATCTTCAGACATTACTGATCACTATCGTTGATCACTTCATGTCATTGGCGCGATACGGGCTATCACGCTACATTCTGAACAGATCGCGGTGACGGTTTGCGGCGCGACGGGTGCTGATTCGCGGGTCAGTCAGCGCGATTCGGGAGGATGCGGTGAGTAAAACCATTGTTTTCATTCACGGCGCGTGGATGACTCCACTCTGCTGGGATAAGTTCAGCGACTATTTCACAGCGAAGGGTTTCGCCTGCCATGCTCCGGCGTGGCCACAAATGGATCGTCCGGTGGCGGAACTGCGCAGTGATCCCCCTCCCGAATTGGGCAAACTTGGCATTTCCGAGATCGTCGCGCATTACGAGCAGTTCATCCGCAATTTGCCCGAAGCCCCCGTGATCATCGGGCATTCGTTCGGCGGCTTGATCACGCAACTGCTGATGGATCGCGGGCTGGGCAGCGCGGCGGTAGGGATTTCTCCCGTCGGACCGAAGGGCGTCCTGCCCTTTTACCCATCAGCGATCCGCGCCACGTTGCCAATTCTGCTCACGCCGTTCGGCTGGAATCGCTTCATCCCGCAGACTTTTGAGGGTTTCCGTTATGGCTTCGTGCAAAACTTGCCAGAAGCGGAAGCGCGAAAGGTTTATGAAACTTACTGCGTCCCTGCTGTCGGACGGATTTTCTTTCAGGCAGCGACGGCATTATTTCACAACATCTTGAAGGTCGATTTCGCCAATGCTAAGCGCGCACCGTTACTGCTGATCGCCGGATCAGAGGATCACGCCGTTCCCGAAGCGGAAGTGCGCGTCAATCTCAGCCGCTATCAACGCCATCCCGCTGCCGCCGCGCTCACCGATTTCAAGACCTTCGGTGGCAGGATGCATTACCTGATCGGGCAACCGGGTTGGGAAGAGATCGCCGGATATATCGAGAGATGGTTGGAATCTAGAGGGGTAGTAAAGTGACGGAATCAACTGTACCAACGTTGACGGCTAATAAGCGGGCGGGCATTGATGCCTGTGCCGATTCGCATGGTGTGATCGCTGCGCTCGCCATTGATCAGCGGGGATCGCTGCAACGCGCGATTGCGATTGCGAAAGGCGCACCTGCTACGCCGGACGAACTTTCCGAATTCAAGGCACTGGTCACCGAAGTGCTGAGTCCTTACTCCAGCGCCGTATTGCTGGATGCCGAGTATGGTCTGGAAGCGATCAAACGACTGGCTCCCAACGTCGGGCTGCTGCTGGCATACGAGCAGTCCGGCTACGACACCCTGACCCGAATGCCCGATCTGATGCCTACGTGGTCGGTGCGGCAGTTGATCGAAGCTGGCGCACAAGCGGTCAAGGTGGTGATGCAGTACGATCCCGATGACGATGACGACAAGATCGCACGGCAAAAGCTGGCGTTCGTTGAGCGCGTCGGCTCGGAATGTGCAGCTAACGATGTGCCATTTTTCTTCGAGCCAGTCACTTATGATCGCCGCATTCGAGACGAGAAAAGCATCGAGTACGCCAAGATCAAGCCGGAAAAAGTGCAGCGTACCATGCTCGAATTTTCCAAGCCGCAGTACCGCGTGGATGTGCTGAAAGTGGAAATTCCGATCAATATCCGTTACGTGGAAGGTGCGCGCGCCAACACGGATAACGTGATCGCCTACAGCCGTTCTGCCGCGCTGGAGGCATTCCACAAATGCGCCGCCGCTACGAATCTACCCTTCATCTACCTGAGTGCGGGCGTCACTAACGATATTTTCGTGGAGGCGCTGGAACTCGCTGCCGAGTCGAAAAGTGCTTATGCTGGTGTGCTCTGCGGACGTGCCACATGGCAGGATGGCGTGACGCCGTTCGTCAAAAACGGGAATGCGGGACTGCGTAAGTGGTTGGAAACCGAAGGAGTGCGTAATATTCAGGCAGTCAATGCCGCTGTCGCTAAGGGCGCAAGTTCGTGGCGGCGACTAGACTAACAGCGATGCTCATTCCAGCCCGAACAAGCGCCGCAGTACGCTGAGACTCAATTCCGGCGTCGGCAGCGCGAACCAGACCCAGCCGAGCACCACATAATGGAAGGTGAGGATGATTCCGCCCCACTCCAACGCACGATGTACGGCTGGTCGGGACTTCATGCCCTGATACCACCAGCGCGTGCGATCCGCGTACAACTTGTGCAGCCACAGCCCGACGCCATGCCACAGCCCCCAGATCACGAAGTTCCACGTGATGCCGTGCCACAGCCCGATCACCAGCATCGTCGCCACCTGCGCGATCAGCACCACCAGATTGGTTGGCAGTTTGATCTTCATGCTCAGCAGCGCCCGCGATAACGGCGAGAACACGTAGAAACGCGCCCATGTGCTCAGGGTGATATGCCAGCTTTGCCAGAAGGTGGTCAGACTACTTTTGAGATAGGGCGCGTTGAAATTTTCTGGCAGCGTGATCCCGTACAGCTTGCCGATCCCGATGGCGATGTCCGAGTAGCCGCTGAAATCGAAGAACAGCAGAAAGGCGTAGGCGTAGACGAACAGCCACAAGCCTGCGGTGCTTTGCGCCTGCGTCACGTTGGTTGCGTTCATCGCCAGATTAATCAGCAGCGCGGCGAGCACAAACTTCTTCAGCAGCCCCACCATGATCCGCGTGCCGCCATCCATGATCCTATCTGCCGAGAGCAGTGGTCGCAGCGTCGGCAGCGCCCGATAATCCTTGACGAAACGTTCGGCGCGATCAATCGGACCGGCGGTGATAGCGGGGAAAAAGACCACGTACGTCACATACTCGCGCAGCGTCAGATCAGGTAACTTGCCTGTTTGCTTGTCGCGCAGCGTGTGGATCAGGCGGAAGCTGACGTAAGAAAAGCCGAGCCAGCTAATATCAGCCGCGCTCGCCAGCGACAGTGTACGACCACTCTGCGCCCGCAGCCACCTTGAGATCATCTCCGTCAGTGGACTCCACTTCAGCGCGATGAACACCAGCACGATCAGCAGGATGAAGAAGGGGATCGCCTTGCTGCGATCTTGCACCAACGGTGAGAGCGCGAACAGCACCGCGCCCACCGCCAGAAGTGCCAGCGCCACCTGAATTACGGACGGCGGAATCGATGGCGTGATCGCGCCCGCGATGCCCACAACGGTGATCGCCAGCACCGTCGCCACAATAACGAGCGCAGTCAGTTTGTCGTCCACTGACCAGCGATCCGATCCGCGCACCAGCAGCCACGCAGCTACTGTTAGCGCTACTGTCGCCGTCGGCAGCGCGAAATCTAAAGGATATAGCGTGAGGACAGGTTGCAGCCAGTATAAGGCGATCACACTGACGATGAGCAGCGCCCAGCCGCGCCATTGGGGACGCAGCAAGCCAAAAATGAGCGCACCGCCAGCAAAAATCCCGATATTGAGAAGCGTCATCGAATAAGCAATCCTGCGGTTAGGCTAGAAGCCCTGATAAATCCACTGCGGAGCGGAGTCGGTGGTCACGATGATCAGCAGGATCACGATCAGGCAGAGCAGCACCGCGTACAAGTTTTCTCGCGTGAATAAGCGTGCGGCGAGTTGTCGGAGCATAGATTTTTTCTACGACCAGCACTAGCAACTAAGCATCGCAGAAGTATACACGATCTCGCTGCACTAATTCTTGCATCTAGCCATTTATGAAATTTTCATGAAGACACAACCACAGAGGGGTCTAGTGGACTACTAAAAGTTAGTCCTATCAGTACTCATTGACCTTTGCAGCGCATGGTATTCTCAGCGCAACTACCGAAGACGGGCTGCACATAGCTAGATAAGTCACGAGGCTGCAATGATTTCTCTCCGGCAATTGATGGGGCGGAAACCCCTCACAAGTTCCGAGGCGACCCCCGCAACACAAACGAACATTCTGATCGTTGGGGATGATCAGGCAACGGCACTGGCTTTACGCAACAGCTTAAGTAGCAGCGGCTTTCTGGTGCAGACCGCCAGCAATTTCAAAGAAGCCTTGCTTCTACTCGATAGCTGCCCTTGCGACCTAATTATTGGTGACTTTGAAAGACCAACGGTAGATGGCGTCTCGTTCTTCGCGAGTGCCCGCGTTCGCAGTGGCAAACGCCCCTTACCGCCGATACTGTTACTGCGTGACTCGCCTGAAGATGAACAGATGGCGGATCAGCTTGGTGTGGCGGATGCCCTATCCAAACCGATTGACCTAACTTCATTACTGGATGCAGTAACCAAGATCACCAGCAAACTCGCTTCATAAACAAAACGAGTAGAAAGCAGCCAAGCTTTCTACTCGTTCCTTTTCACTCTTTACTGGTTACTGATTTGGGTCTTAGCCCTTAACCGCGATGTAAGCAGTCACCCAATCTGCATAGGGGATGCAGACATCGCCGCGATCATCGCCGCACTCTTTCACGGGCGTCTTCCAGAACTTGATCTGATCGAAGCTCTCGATGCCGTTGGTCTTGCAACCTTCAGCGCCGAGCAGATCGTTGCCTTCGCAGGCGGCTGGATTCACGGGCACGGAACCGAACCACGCAGCGACATCACCCTGTACCTTGGGTTGCAGAGAGTGCTCCATCCATAGGTAAGCGCAGTTGGGATGCGGAGCCTGTGCGCCGAGCATGGTGGTATCTGCCCAACCCGTTGCACCTTCCGCTGGCACAACACTGGCAATGTCGGGCAGCGTCGCATCACCGGCGTGCGCGGCAGCCAACACGTTCACCTGATAGGGCCATGAAGCCGAAGCGATGATGTCTTCGTTGGTGAAGTCATCGATCTGGCTGGTGGCATCCGTCCAGTAACGGGCAACCAATTCACGCTGCTGCTTAAGCAACTCCACCACTGCATCGAACTGCTTCTGATCCAGTTCGTAGGGATCAGTGATGCCCAGTTCGGGGTTCTTGACGGAGAGATACAGCGCCGCATCAGCCATCGCTATCGTGCCATAGTATGCCTGTACGCGACCCTTGTTGCTCTTGCCATCAGCCATCTGCTGTTCTTCAAAGACCACGCTCCAACTGGTGGGCGCTTCGCTGAAGGCAGCTTTGTTGTACATGAGGACGTTTGCGCCCCACTGATAGGGAACGCCGTATGCCTTGCCATCGACGGTGTACCACGGTGCGCCCTGTAGACGCTCATCGACGCTGGCGTAGGTCGGGATTTTGGACAGATCGACGGGCTGCACAGTCTCGCCAGCGATCAGGCGCAGCGATGCATCGCCGGACGCCGTAACCAGATCGTACTTGCCTTCGGTCATCAGCGTCACCATCTCATCGGAGCTGTTGGCGACCTGCACATTGACCTTACAGCCAGTTTCCGCCTCGAACGAGGTAACCCAGTCGTAAGCCGGATCGGTTTCCCCGCGCTCGATGTAACCCGCCCACGCGATGATGTCCACCGCGCCTTCCCCCTGGGCACGGACGGGACTCGCCAGCATAGGCACCGCTAACGCCACTGCCAGCACCGATACTAGTAGTAACTTGATTTTCATTATGAACCTCTCTTTGCTGTTGTGCTAAATATGGGAGGCACGGTGGATTATATAGTGCGGTACGAGTAGACTGCAAGGAGAGCGCTCCCGCACTGACGCCGGACACGGAAACACCGCTGTCAGAATGGCAGCGGTATCAAGTGTAAACGAGCAGACGATTGTGCGGCTGAGGTCTAGAGCAGCGCAGTTAGTCCGGCAAAGATCAGCGCCACCACCGCACAGAACACCACGCCCTTGAGAAAACCCGCAATGTGGAACATCGGATCGCGCAGGATGTGCTGCATCCCTTCCGCGCCCTGCACCAGAACGCGCTGCGGGTGCAACACCGTCAAGAATAAGAAGTCGATCACCAGTGCATCGATCAAGTTGAACGCCATCAGCAAGCTAAAGGCATAGAGGTATGCTTCGCCGAAGGAGAGCACGGCACTGTTCTGCGCCTTCAACTGCGCCAGCAGCCACACAGGTAAGCCCAACATTACGAGCATGAAGGCGAGGCTGAAAACTGTACGTTGACCGTTCTCTTGCTTGGTGAGAGGCGCTACATTCTTGCGTATTTCCGGTGGCAAATCCTTGATCCATAAGCGCGGATTCCAGTACAGCGATGCCAAAATCATCCCGCCGAGTATCGCGCCGTATAGCGCACTATCGAATAGGAGTCGTTGAAATGATAGAGTGTTCATGCTTGGAGCCTCACTGAGATAGTAGATTATCATTAATTTTAGGCTAATCTAAATCTCAGTCAAGACATGGAACATCCTACCTTAGGAGGAAAGATCGCCGTCGCAGTGATCTCCTGTAGTTCTGTTAGGTTCGCAATAGTGGATTGAGCGCGGCGTAAATACTGCCGCTGGTGCTTTCCACGAACGCTTCTACGTCGTCGGGCATCTGATCATACGGTACCACCGCGCCAGTCCATTTATCGCTGTACCAGTAGGCAGGTGCAGGGAATTGTGGTGCAGTGTAGCCATCTTTTAAGGGATAGCCGTAGGCGTATAAATAGGGACGCTCGAAGCCGGGGCTGTAGGGCGCGAAGCCGATATTAATGTGCGCGTCCTTGTGGTCGTCCATGCCGCCGCTTGAATTGAACCACAAGCCGGAGAGATCGAAGTGTTCGGGCCAGACAACCAACGGCAACTGCGGACCACTGAGGCGTGCCCGAAAGCGTGCGATGCCCGTGAACACGCGATACTGAATATCGGCATAATCACGCGCCGTTTGCGGATCGATCTCCAGCATCGCAGCATCTGCCAGACCAGCGCGGGGATCAGCGGGAGCGCCCAAATGTCCGCCTAACGCGGAGAAGAATGCATCTACACTCATGCCCGCGTCCGTGGAAAGTTCATACGGGCGCAGCGCGTCGATGACTGCTGCCAGCAAGCTAAGTTGAGAACTACCCGACAGCGGGATCATCACGGTTTCGGCGGGCGTTTTCACCGTTAGCGCCGAGGCGCGCATATCCAGAGTTACGCTGCTGCCAAGTGGCATTACATCTGTGGTCAGCCCCTCCGGGATCGGCTTTAGTGCCAGTTCAAAATATCCTGACACGTGTTCGCGCAGCAGTGTGCCTAACGCGCCAAGTAAGCGACCCGCTTTGTGTAAGTCACGGATGGATCGTTCCCAGTTTTCGAGAGGGGGAAGTGACATGGCAGCAGCCTCCACTTGAATTTCTAGTGATGTCCTGTCGATGTCGCGCCTCGTTATTCTGACCGCTATCTTCCTAAAAAGAAAGAAACAGCCCGAGCTTGCACGTTCGGGCTGTAGGTAAACAAGGCTATTGATGGTATGGATTGCCTGCGCTACGGGAGTCCCTGTACCGTAACCGTTACACTGCCATTGATCACGGTGGAATCGACGCAGGTAACCGTCAGACCCCACGATTCAAACATCGGATCGTAGCTACCAGCATTGTATTGGAAGGTACCCGACGCTCCCACGCCGAACGGTGAGCCTGTAGGAGGCGTAATCGTCACTGATCCCACGGCACCGGTGGTCGTCCAGTTCAGAGTGACCAACGTGCCGATGTTCGCCGGATTCGGGGCAGCGGTGAAACTGCCGAGACTACAAGCGGCGGGAGACTGAGTTCCTTCAGGTGGTGGATTGTAGGTGACGGTGGCGGTGCGGGTAGTTACGCCATCATTGCACGTTGCCCGCAAACCCCATGTCTGCGTCTGCAAGCCATACTCGCCGAACACGAAGGAATAGTTGCCGCTTCCTTCCACGCCGAAACTATCTCCACCGGGGTAGAGAACTTCAACGGCGATGGCATTGCTCGTTTCCCAACTCAGGTTCACCGTCACATCGCCATACTGCACGGACGATGGACTCGCCGTGAAGCTGAGGATGGCGCAGCTCAATGTCCTCGGAGTCAGGGCATAGGTTGGCGTCTGCGAGGGTGGCGGCGGCAGTGGAGAAGGGATGCCTGTGATCGTCGGTTCTACCGTCGCCGTGCGAGTCGGACGCCGTGTTGGTACGCGCGTTGGCACCGCCGTCGCTGCGGTGGTTGCTTCTTCAGTTGGCGTTATCTCCGTACCCAGTTCGTCGATGGTATCGGTGGGCAAATTACCGGTAGTGTCTGGATCGAGCGGTTCTGGATCGCTGCACGGCGGTCCATTTTCCACCACCTGTACATCTTCCGGATCTTCATCGCGCAGCGGCACGCAGTTCTGTGTTCCTTGCGGCACAGTCACCGTCACGCCATCGGAGGTCATGTCTACCGAACCTTCGAGGGTATACAACCACAGCGTCGGCTCAGTATTTTCCTCATTACCATCGGCGGTCAGGAAGATGGTCGAACCGATCTTCAACTGCACACCGTTTACGTCCATCTCTACTTTCTGCGCACCCTTTGGGGTTTGCAGCAGCACTCCATTGCGCGGCATCTCCGCACAGCCGGGCGCACTGGTGCCTGTTTTCAGATATACGGACTGCATGGTGCCGTCACCATTAGCATCGGTGATTTGCGTGTCGCCAAAGACCAGCATGGTCACTGCCTGACCGATGTTGACACCGGGCAGGTTTGCCTGTGCACGCATCATGATCACGCCCCAAGTGCTGTCGTCCTCATTGTAGGCGGACAGCTTGAAGGTGTTCACGTCGCTGATCGCTACCCGATCACCGGGCGCGTCAAAGCGGAAATCCTGAACATCGGACTTTGGCTCTACATTTGCCTTGATGTTGGCATAGCATGCCTGTCCACGTTCCAAATCTTTGCACTGCTGGAGTGCTAGTTCAAGCGCCTGCTGCACGATTGCTTCGCAGGCTCCACCTTGCGCCCACCGGACGGATTCTGCTTGCGGCAGTGCCTCGGCATAAACCGTCGATACATTGGGTTGGTTTAGCGCCGTCGCAACGAGCGCCAGCAGTAGCAATACGAATAGCCATCGCATTCGTCTAGTCATAAAAAGTCAAACTCACCTAATCCGACACATTCACTGGCAATCTGATGCTGTTTGAACAGAGCTTCGCTTGAACCTAACTCCGTGCGGTGCAGCCCGTCAGGAAAAAGCTTAAGCCAGTTGCCAGCGATCTAAAAGCACCCGGAGTTTCCAGCGGCGCACCGACGAGAATCGCGTCACTGCTGCCACCGGATTGCGTTGCATCACGATTGATAGTCGCATAAAGCATCGTACCGCACGCTTGCATCTGCGAAACATACACCGTTGGTTCAGTTACCGAAAGACCGAGCGGAACTACCGCCGTATCAGCCAGTGAGACTACATAGAGATTCGCCAACACGAGATAGGGCGTATTCTGAAAGTTACCGCCCGTGAAGAAGACCTTACTGCTATCCGGTGACCATGCGAACGCGCCCAGCGCCTGACCGGGACCAGCCGCTGCCAGCGTGACTGGCGTCGGGGCGAGTGTAGTGTTACTTAGATCGACGTATCTAAGGACGTTGGCGATTGGTGCAGGACCAAACGGCGTGAATGCAGAGGGCGGATTGGCAGGATCGTTGACCATGTACGCCATTGCCTTACCGTTGGGCGCTAGTTTCCAGTAGCCGATGTTACTATCCGCACCGACCAGCAGGTTCATGTTGGGCATCCCATACTGCCCCGACGATACAGGCGCGAGATCGGGCAGCGGCATGGCGTACAAGCCGCCGAACGACGACTCCGAGAACGGGTAAATCCCCGTCAGCAGAACGCGCGCGCCATCGAAATCGACTGGATAGCCAACGCGATTCTCACCCAGTGGTCCCGTCGCGTCGTACTTGCCGATGAATTCCAAGCGCTTACCAGTGGCGACTTCGAAGATGCCGAGCAGCCAATGCTTGGGATCAGCTTGTACTTCCGAATACAGAAACCAGCGGGAATCTTGCGAGTACGTCGCGGTGACGTAAGTGTAATTGATCGCGCCCTCGAAGGAGACATCTCCTGCTGGCGTCCCAACCGTATACGTGCCGCCACCATTTTCCAGCCCCGTGAACACCGCTTTCGATGTTCCATCGGGTGCATAGAACACGGATTGCGTATTCTCATAGGTTTCATTGAACGCCGTCTGACCATCGGGCGTGAACACCGTGAAGTACGACTTGGCACCCAGATCGGCGCTGTACACTTGTACCAAAAGGTTTGGTAGCGGACTAACGGCAGGGTTATCTTGCGCCAAGATTGGCGCTGCCCCCGCGATCATGAGAAGTGATAGTGTGAGAGCGATAGCAGCAACGGATCGAAGCTGAACGCGCATAATGACCTCGACTCTGTCGTAGCTTTGCCTTCACAGTGTAACCGGAATCGTGTATCCTAACCATATACGTTGAGTAACCGCTGTCCGTCTGCCCACCGCAAAGCAGAAATGAACGAACTGCACAGCATACCGCGATCTCTGAGCGACTTGGTATTCCTACGTAACATTTATACATAATCTAACGATTTTCTATTACAACCACGATAGACTTTGCACAGGTATTTGATAGAGGTGAGTGCCGTAATTTTTACGTGCCACGTATACGGCAAAAATCACGGAGGTGGTAAGCCGGATGCACACAAAGCCGGAAGATTTGCAAAATAAACCGTCGAATGGGGAAGCCGAGGGAAATGGGAAGGCGACAGGCGCGCCCAATTCCAATGGGACTTCGATCCCGGTGACGGGAACAGTTGAAGATCAACTCAAGGAAGCGCAATCGAAAGCCGCCGAGTATTTAGACGGCTGGCAGCGTGCCCGCGCCGATTTCGCCAATTACCGCAAACGGGCGGATAAAGAACGCGACGAGGCATATCAGAACGCAGCGGCGGAAACGCTAGCCAAATTGCTGCCCATTTTGGATGACCTTGATCTGGCGATCAACAATGTCCCCGCAGAGCGTGCCAACGACGATGTGGTCAAAGGTTTTCAGATGATCTATCGCAAGTTGGGCTTGCTCTTAGAAGGGGCAGGCATCAAGGTGATCAATCCGGTAGGCGAACCGTTCAATCCTACGCAGCATGAAGCACTCGGTGAAGTGCCTGCGGGCGATGTAGCGGCAGGTCATGTCGCTTCGGTGCTGCGTAAAGGCTACCTGTACGGGGATCGCGTTCTGCGGGCGGCGTTGGTGCGCGTAGCGAGCTAAGACACCTGAATAGTGCCTGAAAGCGCCAGCGCGCCAAAGTTCGATCTGTCGATTACGGCGCGGCGAATGGCACTAAGGCACTTGAGGAACTCTGGTACTTTCTGTGATGTGATGAGCACTCATCTCTAAACACACAATAACGACTGGGAGCAACAGTAACACAAATGGCAAAAATTATCGGTATCGACCTCGGTACGACAAACTCGGTAATGGCGGTGATGGAAGGTGGCGAACCCACCGTGATCCCCAGCGCTGAGGGTAGTCGTTTGATTCCCTCGGTGGTGGCGGTAAACCCCAAAACGAATGAACGTCTGGTCGGGCAGGCTGCCCGTCGTCAGGCGGTGATCAATCCTGAAAACACGATCTTCTCGATCAAGCGCTTCATGGGTCGCAAGTTCAGCGATGCCGAAGTGCAGAAGACGCTGAAGACTGTGCCCTACAAGATCAGTGCAGCGCCCAATGGCGATGTGCGCGTGATGATGGGCAGCAAGGAATTCAGCCCTCCGGAAGTCAGCGCCATGATCCTCGGCAAGATCAAGGCTGACGCTGAGGCGTATCTGGGTGACGAAGTGTCGCAGGCGGTGATCACCGTTCCGGCGTACTTCAACGACAGCCAGCGTAACGCCACTAAAGACGCGGGTCGTATTGCTGGTCTGGACGTGCAGCGCATCATCAACGAGCCGACTGCCTCCGCACTGGCGTATGGTCTGGAAAAGAAGAACGACGAAACTATCGCGGTCTATGACCTCGGTGGTGGTACCTTCGACATTTCCATCCTCGATGTGGGTGATGGCGTGTTTGAAGTCAAGGCGACCAACGGTGATACGCACCTCGGTGGTGACGACTTCGACGAGCGCATCATCAATTGGGTGGCGGATGAGTACAAGAAGGAACAGGGCATCGATCTGCGCGGTGACCGTCAGGCGCTGCAACGCTTGAAGGAAGCTGCCGAGAACGCCAAGAAAGAACTCTCGCAGCAGTTGCAGGTCGAAATCAACCTGCCCTTCATCACGGCGGATGCCAGTGGTCCGAAGCACTTGATGATGACACTCTCCCGCGCCAAACTGGAATCGCTGACGCACGATCTGGTCGAGCGTTCCATCGAGCCAGTAAAGAAGGCGATGGATGATGCTGGCGTCAAGACGGGCGATGTGGATGAAGTGGTGCTGGTCGGTGGTATGACCCGTATGCCTGCGGTGCAGGAAGCGGTTAAGAAGCTGTTCGGCAAAGAGCCAAACAAGAGCGTGAACCCCGATGAAGTGGTGGCAGTTGGTGCCGCGATTCAGGCGGGCGTGCTTGGCGGCGAAGTCAAGGACGTGCTGCTGCTGGATGTGACTCCGCTGACCCTGAGCATCGAGACGCTAGGTGGTGTCGCCACCCCGCTGATCGAGCGCAACACGACCATTCCGGTCAAGAAGTCGCAGGTGTTCAGCACCGCCGCCGATGGTCAGACGCAGGTGGAAATCCACGTACTGCAAGGCGAGCGCCCGATGGCTGCGGACAACAAGACGCTGGGACGCTTTACCCTTGATGGTATCCCGCCCGCGCCGCGTGGTGTGCCGCAGATCGAAGTCACCTTCGACATTGACGCCAACGGTATCCTCAACGTTCACGCACAGGATAAGGCGACGGGGCGCAGCCAGCGCATCACCATCACCGCATCCAGCGGCTTGAGCGAGGATGAAATCCAGCGCATGGTCAAGGAAGCCGAGCGCAACAAGTCGCAGGACGACAAGCGCAAGGTAGAGATCGAAGTGCGCAACACCGCTGATACTGCCGTCTACGCCGCCGAGAAGGCGATCCGTGACTACGGCGATAAGATGGATGCCAACTTGAAGGCAAGCATCGAGAAGCAGGTCGAGGCGGTCAAAAAGGTCAAGGATAGCGGCGATCTGGATAAGGTCAAGGCGGCTGTCGATGAACTACAGCGCAGCGTCCAGCGCATCGGTGAGACCATGTACGGTCAGCCCGGTGCTGATGGCGGCGCGGCGGGTGCGGGTGAACCCGGCAGCAACAATGGCAAAGAAGACGTGATCGAAGGCGAAGTGGTAGAGTAACCTTTCACACGTGAGGCTAACCCCTCCTCTGTATCGCAACAGGTGCAGGGGAGGGGTGTTTTTGTTATCTCCCTTGATCGTGATTAATCGGTAAACTCACAGCGACGGACGACAACTTATGCCCCGTGACTACTATGAAGTGCTTGGCGTGGGACGCAGCGCCGATGGCGATGCGATCAAGAAGGCTTACCGCCGCCTTGCCAAGCAATATCATCCCGATACCAACAAAGACGATGGCGCAGCGGATAAATTCCGTGAGGCGACAGAGGCTTACCAGATTCTAAACGATCCCGATATGCGTGCCCGCTATGATCGTTACGGTCATGCTGGTGTTCAGCAGGCGCAGGCAGGTGGCTTCGGTGGGGCAGGCTTTGGTGATTTCACCGAGATCATCGAGGAGATGTTCAGCGGCTTCGGAGGCTTCGGTGCTTCCGGGCGGCGCAGCCGCCGTTCGCCACGTCCGGGACGCGATATCCCCTATACCATGAACCTCACCTTTGAGGAGTCGATCTTCGGCGTTGAAAAAGAGATCGAGATCAACCGCCTCGAAGTTTGCGATGTCTGTAGTGGCAGCGGCGCGGAACCCGGTACACAGCCGCGCACCTGCGTAGAATGTAACGGCAGTGGCGAGATCAGGCGTGTGCGCCAGATGTTCCTCGGTAATATGGTCGAGGTTGTTCCCTGCCCCCGTTGCAGCGGATCAGGTAAGATCATTGATACGCCGTGCCACGAATGCAAAGGCGCGACTCAGGTGCGGCGCAATCGCAAGCTGAAGGTCAAAGTCCCCGGTGGTGTGGATGACAGCACGCGCATCCGTGTATCGCAGGAAGGTGAACCCGGCGAGAACGGCGGACCGAACGGCAACGTACAGATTTTCTTCAAAGTACAGCCGCACGAGTTCTTCCGCCGCCGCGAAAACGACATCATCCTCGATTTGCGGATCAACGTAGCGCAAGCCGCGCTCGGTGCGGCGATCCAAGTGCCAACAGTAGATGGCGAAGAACCGTTGAGTATTCCCGCAGGCACGCAGTCCGGCAAGGTATTCACATTGCGCGGTCATGGCGCACCCAAGATTCGCTCCGACGGTACGTCCATTTCGCGCGGCGATGAGTTGGTCGTGGTGCAAGTCGTAATTCCGCACAAATTGACCAACGAGCAAAAACAGCTTTTTGAGGAGCTTGGACGCACGCTCGGCGCAGAACCGGAGCCGCAAAAAGTCGGCAAGGGGTTCTTTGATCGCGTGATGGAGTTCTTCAGCGGCGAGGGGTGAGCAATCACCCCTTTTTCTTTGTCTAATCGCAATAACCTTTCTCCAAATCTCTCCAACATGCTTGGTGCTCCACTTTTCTACGCCAACCAGCTAACAGATAGCCCTCACTGAAATTCCTGCCTTTTCGATCAACGTCTGCTCAGCCAACCTCAAGATGAGTAAATGATAAGAGAACTTCCAATCTTTGTTCATACTTTATATAATGTGTGTATAACCTATCAAAGATTAGGTAGGCTGCTAGAAATGATCGAAACCGAAGCCAGAGAACGTGTCCTCAATGTTGCCGAACGGCTGTTTAGCGAACGTGGCTATGCAGCGGTGACTCTGCGCGACATTGCCGACGCACTCGGCATCAAACAGGCTTCTCTGTACTACCACGTACCACAGGGGAAGCAAGCGCTGTTTGCAGAAGTTACCGAGCGCGGACTGCACCGCCACCAACATGGTTTGGAGCAGTCGATCTCGGCAGCGGCAGCAACAGCAGGATCAGCTATCGGTGAGCAGATGCGGGCGCAGTTGAATGCTGCCGCACATTGGCTGCTCTCCCAACCGCCGCTTAATCTGTCCCGCATGACTACTTCGGATATGCCAGAACTGGATCAGGAGGTAGCGCGACAGTTGGAACAAACCGCGTATCAATCGTTGATGATACCGCTTGCCAACATCTTCAGACAGGCGGCACATAGTGGCAAACTGCGTCGGGATGCAGCAGGTGTTGCCCCCGAATTGATGGCGGGTACGCTGCTTGCCAGCGTCGAAAGTTTGCGCCATCTCCGCGAGGAATACTTCACCAGAGGGGCATCCACACGGGAGTCGCAGGTGGCGCAGCTGATTGATGTGTTCATTTACGGCTTAGTCGATCAGCATCAGGAATAACCTAAAAATCATCACAACATGGATGGAGATCGTATGTCTACAATCGCAACCTCAACCCTGTCTAACCGCGAAATCGTCGTTGAACATCTGATCAAGCGCTTCAATGGCAATTTCACCGCCGTCAACGATGTTTCTTTTCAGGTCAAAGCCGGCGAGATCTTCGGCTTCTTAGGACCCAACGGCGCGGGCAAAAGCACCACTATTTCGATCCTGACCACGCTTGCCCTACCTACGGATGGTAAAGCCTTCGTCGGTGGTTTCGATGTCTCCAAGCAAGCGCAGCAGGTACGCCGCATCTCCGGCGTCGCGCTGCAAGAGATCGGTCTCGATCCGTTGATGAAGTCGATGGAACTGCTGACCATTCAGGCGCAGTTGTTCGGCGCTAATCGCAAGCAGGCGCAAGAACGCGCCCGCGATCTGCTGGAGATCGTCAAGCTCAGCGATGTCACGGATCGCCCTGTTGGCAAGTACAGTGGTGGTATGCGTCGCCGCCTCGATCTGGCGCTGGCACTGGCGCACGAGCCGGAAATCCTGTTCCTTGATGAGCCGACCACCGGACTCGATCCCGCCAGCCGCCGCGATGTCTGGAACGAAGTCCGCCGCCTCAACCATGAACTGGGCATGACCATCTTCCTGACCACCCAGTATCTGGAAGAAGCCGATGAACTTGCCGGACGGATCGCCATCATCAATCATGGCAAGATTGCCGCGGAAGGCACGCCCGCCGAGTTGAAGGCGCAGATGGGCACGGAAAGCATCAATCTAACCTTCCACAATGCTGAAACAGTCGAACGCGCGGCTGGCGAACTCACAGACATGGTAGAACGCGCTCAACAGGATGGTATGACTCTGCGCCTCTACCTCAAGAATGCGGCAGCAGCGGTGCCCGCCGTAGTCAACCGCCTGCAAAGCGCCAACCTCGATCTGGTAATGCTGACGCTAACGCAGCCAACACTTGACGACGTGTTCTTGAAGGTCACTGGCACGCGCTTGGAGCAGAAAGATGAGCAAGAGGCGACTGCCGCGAACGGCAAGCGGGGCGGACGCAAAACGCGCCAGCGCACCAGTGCCTAAGCACTAAGCTGAACCTGACATCAATGGTCAACTCTGAAATCATTCGCGCAAACACAAGCAAACCAAACGAAAGAAACTGGAACCACAACGAGGAACTATCCCATGAGCGCAATTACCACTAACCTCAATGCTGCACCTGCCGCATCTTACCAGAACGAACGGATGCCCTTCCTACTGCAAGTGACCACCATGACATGGCGTTCGCTGCTAGTCGTCTCTCGCAAGCCAGCGGAAGTCATTCCCGGTATCATGATCAGCATTTTCTTCCTGTTCGTCTATCAGGCATCGCTGGGCAATGCGGCGAGCTTCCTGCCCGGCTTGGCGGGTAAGAGCTATCTCGCCTTCATCCTGCCTGTGTCTATCGTCAGTTCGGCGCTGAGCGGCGCGGGCTTGGCGGGCTTCGCTATCGTGCGTGACATCGAGCGCGGCTATTTCGACAAACTGCTGCTCACCCCGATCAGCCGTGTGGCGCTGCTGCTCGGTCCTGTGTTCGCGGGTGCTCTGGTGCTGGGGCTGCAAGCGGCGATTGTACTGCTGGTTGGTGTCTTGCTGGGCTTGTCATCCGCCACAGGTATCGCGGGCATACTGGTTGTACTAGGCATGTCAATTCTGCTGGGCACGGCGTTCGCGGGCTTCACCATCGGCATCGCCCTGCGGACGGGCAGCGCTGGTGCTACACAGGGTGCCAGCTTCCTGTTCTTCCCGCTGACCTTCCTGACCGCTACCTTCGTCCCCGTCAATCTGCTGAGTGGCTGGATTCGTGTCGCCGCCGACTACAACCCGATCACTTACGTGCTCGGCGCGATGCGCGGTGTGCTGCTCGATGGCTGGAACGCCGATGTGCTGGTCAAGGGCGTCATCGCCTGCGCGATCATGGGTGTGGTCACCTTCGCCTTTGCGCTGACCAGCTTGCAGGCGCGCGTCAAGCAAAAATAACGACAAGCAGAGTCAACAGGCAGGGTTTAAGGGTCGTTCCTGATGATAATCGTTCAGGAGCGACCTTTTAGTATCTGCTCCAAGCTGATCCCGTGTCGGCGGGCGATCTCCTGCGCGAAGCTGCGACCAAGCGGTGATCCCTGTGTGACTCGATAGGTAAGCTGTGGTGTACCATCTTCGCCCAATTCGATGCCCGCCACCAGACTGTACAGACTGCAATCCCCCGCAACTGCCGCCTCGATCTCCGAGATGTGTTCGACAAGCTCTACTAAATGCGTGGCAAAGATCGTCCGTGCGCCGATTGACCGCAAGCCCGCCAATACATCTTGCGCCAGATAGAGTGCCTCTCCGAACGCCGTGCTGGACAGCGACTCGTTGAGCAGTACGAAACTGTGCGCTGTCGCTTGCGCGAAGATCAAACGCAAGCGTTCTGCTTCCTCCGCTAACCGTCCCTGCTGGCGTGTCTCCAAACGCGGAAAGTGCGTCAACAATTGATCCGCAGGACTAATCCGCGCTGTGTTTGCTGGCACAAACAAGCCAGCTTGCGCCATCACCTGCGCCAAGCCCACCGCTTGCAGATAGGTCGTCTTGCCGCCGCTGTTCGGTCCGGTCAGGATAGCGATCCGTCCGGGCTGCGCGTCGAAGATTGCAGCGCTGGCGACGGGCGCTTGATCCTGCCGCAGCGCGAGGACCACGTTGACCAATCCTGTCATCGTAGTAACGCGCTCTGCCAGCGGCGCGATCTCCGGCTGGCACATCGCCACGTTTTTCGACCTCAGTTTGCCGATCAAATCGACAGCGGCGACGAAGAACGCCAATTCATACTCAAGCTGATTCAGTGAGTGGTGGCTGACGCGCACATATTTCTCCAGCCCGCGCACCACCGGCTGTGCCGCCTGCGTCAGTATGCGATCCATATCCTGAAAAATCTGCGACAACGGGCGATATTCAGGATTGTCGGGCACGAAGTGCAGGGGCGCGATGCCTGTTTCCTCACTGTCATCGCTGCGCCGTCCGAGCAAACGCTCCAACAGCGATGACTCCTCGCCAATCGGTTTGTTGTTGATGGCGACCAATGTACAGGAAACGGGCTGCAACTGAGGATCGAGGTTGATCCCGATGGTGATGCTGGATAGTGCCTGCAAGGGCTGCCTTAGCGCGGGCAGTTCGTCGCGCAGACCGCCGAACGCCTCATCGTTGATCAGTGTCCGCAGATGATCGCGCAGTTGCAGCAGCGCCGGAGAGCGTAATGTCGCGCCGTTGAACGCCTCGTACAGCTTCTGTGCGATCTCTACATAAAGTTCCAACTGTGACACGCGATCCGCTGCTTCGATCAGCAGCAGCCGTTTCTTCTGCCCCAACATCGGTGTGCCGATGCCCAGATCCGCCAGCCGCGGCAGCAGATCGCGGATCGACTTGACCAGCAGCGGCTGTGCTAGCAGATCAGCCAGCACCTCTTGCCGCCAGCGGATCGTCGCCGGATCGGTAATCAGCGCCGCCAAGACGCGCCGCACGAACGATCCGTAGCGCGGGGAGAGCGTCAGCGCGTAGGCGAGATCGCTCAAGCCCAAATCCTGTTCCCAAACGTCAGATTGCACCTCGCGCAGTGGTAGTGATTCCGGCGAGAGCAAGCTGATCGGCGGCAGCGTCAGTGGCTTGCGGTCACGGAGTTTGGCGGCGGAGTTGCGCTTGAAACTGAAGTTCATAATAGCCGATGAACAGTACATTTTTGCTGAGTCTAACCGGAACGTGTATCCTGATACAATAGAGGTGCAAGGGTTAGAAAGGTGATCGGATATGGGTTCTCGCGGAAGAAAAGGTAACGTCGGGAATTTGTACGACGACGATCTATTCAGTCTGGGCGCGGGAGGGACGCCGCGCAAGAAAGAACCGCTGGCGGCACGGATGCGCCCACGCACGTTCAGCGAATTCGCCGGGCAGGATCATATTGTCGGTCCCGGCAAACTGCTGCGCCGCGCCATCGAAGCGGATCAGCTCACCTCGATCATCCTGTGGGGACCGCCGGGATCGGGCAAGACCACCATTGCAAACATCGTGGCGAAAGAAACTCACGCTGATTTCGTCACCCTCAACGCGGTCCTCGATGGCGTCAAGGAACTGCGCGACGTGATCGAAGCGGCACAGCAGAAGCCCCGCAATTCTCGCACTATCCTGTTCGTTGATGAGATTCATCGCTGGAACAAAGCGCAGCAGGATGGCTTGCTGCCGCACGTCGAGTCCGGCACGATCACGCTGATCGGCGCGACGACGGAGAATCCCTTCTTCTCGCTGGTCACACCGCTGACCAGCCGTTCGCGCATCTTCCGTTTGGAGCCGCTGAAGGATGATCACGTTCGTCAGGTGATCGTCAACGCGCTCAACGACAAGGAACGCGGCTTCGGTGATGGCTATAACGGCGCTCCAGTCCGCATCACCGATGATGCGCTCAAGCATCTGGTGGAAGTCTCCGGCGGCGATGCGAGATCGGCGTTGAATGCGTTGGAGATGGCGGTACAGACCACGCCCAAAGACGATGAAGGCAATATCGTGATCACCGTTGATGTGGCGGCGGAGAGCATCCAGCGCCGCGCTATCCGCTATGACCGCGATCAGGATGAGCACTACAACACCGTTAGCGCCTTCATCAAGAGCTTGCGCGGCAGCGATCCCGACGCAGCGTTGTACTGGATGGCGAAGATGCTGACTGCTGGTGAAGATCCGCGTGTGCTGTTCCGCCGCATGATCATCCTCGCCTGTGAGGATGTCGGCTTGGCTGATCCGCAAGCAGTCGTCGTGGTTAACGCAGCCGCGGACGCCTTCGAGCGCGTCGGCTTGCCCGAAGGTCACTATCTGCTCTCGCACGCCTGCCTGTATCTGGCAACCGCGCCCAAGAGCAATACTGCCAGCGCGTTGTTCAAGGCGCTAGAGTACATCGAGAAGAATGGCTCGGAACCCGTCCCTGCCCACTTACGGGATAGCACCGCTAACGCCATGATCGCGCGGCACGAGGGTGAGGAAAGCCAGTCGAGCAAGTACAAGTATCCGCATGACTACCCCGGCGCGTGGGTGGAGCAGCAGTATTTGCCGGAGGGCATGGCATCGCCGCATTGGTACAGCGCCAAGCAGATCGGCTACGAGCAATCGGTTTATGAGCGTATGTCCACGCACGGAAGCGACGTAGCCGAGGATGGCGCGGTGGAGGAGCAGGATGATATGAAGCCTGCCACGCCGAAAGGCAGCAGTCCCATCGCTGCCAAACCGATGGCGCGACCAGCGCCTAAGCCTTCACAGAAGGGTAAGAAGTAAGAGTCTGGAACTCCAAAATGCAGCCCCCTGATCCATTGGATGAGGGGGCTATTTTTTGCCATTTTTTTAATGGCGAAAATGGCAATTAAATGGCAAATGGTAGGCATTAATTGGAATCGGGTTGATTTTGCCAAACAATGCCGGTTCATCCGATGATGCTGCTACGAACTGCTACCACCTAAGGCGCTGACGATCACCTTGAGATTGTAGGTCATCATATCGAGGTAGGTGCTGGCGGGACCATCGGCGGCGCTGAGAGCATCCGTGTACAGCGATTGCACCACCTGAATGCCCGCCTCGTCCGCGATCTGCTGGGCAAGACGATTGTTAGCGATGTTCTCGGTGAAGATCGCCGGAACGCCCAACTGCCTAATCGAATCTACCAGCGCGGCGACCTCCTGCGGAGAAGGTTCAGCCGACGTGCCGCCACCGGGCAGCACGATGCCCGCGATCTGGAAGCCGTAGCGCCCCACCCAGTAGCCGAGCGCATCGTGATTGGTCACGAGGATGCGTTTCTCCACTGGAATTGAAGAAATCCCTTGCCAGATGCTTTTATCTAGTTCCTTGAGAGCGACGATGTACTTGGCTGCATTGCTGCGGTAAGCATCTGCGTTGGCGGGATCAGCGGCAATCAGAGCATCGCGGATATTGATCGTGTAGACAATGATGTTGGTGGGGTCTTGCCACAGGTGCGGATCGCAACCGCCGTGTTCTGCTTCGCCCTCCTCATGCGTATGACTGCCGCAGTCGAAGCTGCCGGAGACACCAAGATAACCTGCTGCCAGTTCGTCGGCGTGTGCTTCACCTTCTTCCTCAGCGCCGAACTCGCGGATTGGCAGACCAGCCGATGCCGTGATCACCGTCGCTTGTGTGCCCGAATCCGCGATCAAGCCATTGATGAAGCCCTCCAAGCCCGCGCCGTTGACGAAAATCAGGTTGGCGTCTGCCACTTTGCGGATGTCATCCGGTGTTGGCTCGAACTCATGCGCGTCGCCATCGGTAGGTACAATAGAGGAAAGTTCCACCGCGTCTCCAGCCACGTTATGCGCGATGTCCTGCAAAATCGTGATGCTGGTGACGACCTTTAGTTTCGTCTGTGCTGAAGCCGCCTCTGCTGGTGCTGCGATCCAAGCCAAAACTAGCAAAAACAGCGCGCTGACGCGCAAAACTTGCCTGAGAATGAGGTTCACGTTATTAGCTCCGTTTGCTGAGTACAATCCGTGCAGTAGAATCAACAGGAATTCAACGTACTAATTTCGTATTGGTACATAGTCTCAATTGAGATATTGAGATGTTATCTCAATAGCGATTTACTGTCAAGCGTATAAATGAACAGGCATTATGACTACTAGCACTAGCTCGCCAATGACCAGTGGAGCGAATACCACGGTTTACCCTCTGGACGCCGAACATGGTGGCATCCGGCTGCTGCTGCCGCTGCTCAGCATCGGCGGATTTTTCCTCGTTTTCCTGCTGGTGTCGTCACTGAACCTACCCAACGCCGCTGAATACATTGGCTGTCTGGCGTTTGCCTTGGGTGTGGCGGCGGCGGTGGGCATCGCCTTCGCGGCGGATCGACTACTCAAGCGCATATGGCCCAGCAGGCGGGAACTGGTGCTCGATGAGCAGATCGTGGCGCTGCACGACAAACGGACTCCAGCAAATGATCGTACGCTGCGCCTCGGAGAGCGAATCAATGCGCTGGCGTGGCGCTTCACCGTCAAGCGGGGATCGGCGCGGGTACAGCGCGGCTGGACGATGCTGGGGATGCAGTTGATGCAAGACGAGCGGACGCTGACGCTGTACACCTTCATGCCGCCCAAACAGGCTGAGGCGCTGACGCTGTATCGCGCGTTCGTAGCACTGGCAGCACGCAGCGACATCAACGACGGTAAGCTCTCGCTGCGCGAAACAGCAGCACAAAAGCGCCTACTGACCGCCGAGGATGAGCGTTGGCGCGAAGGTGGCGAGATAGACCGCGCCCACTTTCAACAACTGCTGGATCAATTGCAACCGCATGTAGCCGATTGGTATCAACCGCAGTAGCTATGAGTGATGACATCCTGCGGGTCGTTCAAATTTCTTTCGGGGGCATTGCCCTGTGGGTGCTGATCAGCAGCCTGATCGATCTGCGAAAGGGCAAAACTACAGCCGCAAGTAAAGTCAGATCAACCGTAGTGGTGGGAAACCAAGCTAGAGTGGTGATCTTGATTCGGCTGTTTGCCGCCATCAGTATGATCATCGGCGTACTGCTACAATCGCCGCTGCTGACGTTGGCGGGACTTATCTTGGTCATCCTTGCTAGTGCGCTTGCCTTGAATTTTCCGAAATCGTGATCGGAAGATGCGCCAAGTGAGCTAAACTGTGCTACTGAATCTTCCCACATTCCAAAATTGCTAACTTGCATCTTGAGGGGGTTGTATGTACCGTCCGCCGCTGACGCTGGGCGTTGAAGAAGAATACATGATTGTGGACGCGGAAAAACACGCCCTGACCGCTTACTCCAAAGAATTACTGGAACTAGCGCAGCCCGTGCTTGGCGATCAGGTGAAAGCGGAGTTCATGCAGTGTCAGATCGAGATCGGCACGAAGGTCTGTAAAAACGTCCATGAAGTGCGCGAGGAGTTAGTGCACCTGCGCAGTACGGTCAACAATCTGGGCGCGGCATACGGGCGGCGGATCGGTGCGGCGTCTACGCATCCCTTCTCGCGCTGGCAGGATCAAGTGATCACGCAGGGCGAACGCTATCAAGACTTGTATGCTGACATGCAAGATGCGGCACGGCGGCTGTTGATCTTCGGAATGCACGTGCATGTTGGTCTAGGCGAAGGGGATCGCGGACGTGAACTGCTCATCGACATGATGAACCAGATGCGCTACTTCCTACCACACATCCTGACGCTGACCACGAGTTCCCCGTTCTGGCACGGGCGCGAAACCGGACTTAAGAGCTACCGTTCGCTGGTTTTTCAGAACATGCCGCGCACTGGAATCCCGCCGTCTTTCAACAGCTACGAGGATTATGATCGCTTCGTCGATATGCTGGCGAAAGCGGGATCACTGGGTAAGGGTAAGGCGAAAGATGCCTCGCGCATCTGGTGGGACATCCGTCCGAACACGCGAGTCGGCACGCTGGAACTGCGCGTCGCTGATGTTTGCACCACCATCGACGAGGCGGTTTGCGTGACGGCGGTCATTCAGGCGCTGGCGGCGAAATTGTTCAAGCTGCGTGCCAATAACCAATCGTGGCGCTTATATCGCAGCGAACTGCTGAGTGAGAACAAATGGCGTGCCGCGCGTTACGGCTTGGATGGCATGTTGATCGACTTCGGCATTGAGGAGCCAGTTGCCATCCGTTCGCTGTGGGGCGAAATCCTCGATCTGGTCGATGATGTAGTCGATGAACTCGGCACGCGCAGCGAAGTCGAGTATGTCAACACGATCCTCAAGAATGGCACCAGCGCGGATCGGCAAATCGCTACCTACCATGCGGCATTAGCGGAAGGTCTGAGCGAGGAGCAAGCGATGACGCGGGTAATGGATAATCTGCTGGCGGAGACGGTGCGGGGGACGTGAGCTTAGTCTTAGCCTCACCCCCTGACCCCCTCATCCACTTCGTGGAGAGGGGGAACCGAGGGGTTGCGGTTGAGCGTAAATGATTCTGGTTAGGTGGGCAGCGGGTTTAAGAGGCGATGGGTATTCATCGTCTTTTTGTGTTCATAGTGGTTAATGAGCTGCAAAGAAGCTGCAAAGGATCATTCAAAGTACCTTTACGAAGTTCAATATTCTTTATAATGGCGGAAAAGGCACTTTGAATACCGGGAGGATGCTGCGATGCCACTATCGCTCCGATCCGACTACGACTACCTGCAACGAGTCGCCAAGCAGCTCAATGATCACGCCGATGAAGTGCGCACCGCCATGCTGCGGATACAACAGCATGTCCACTCGCTAGAAGACGGCGGTTGGTTGGGTCAAGCTGCGGATCGATTTTATGATGAGATGCAGGCAGCTACATTCCCCTTTTTGAAGCAACTTGATGGAGATTTAGGTCAGACTGGCACGGATACGGCTCGATTGATTGCATTGTTCCAGCAGACCGACGAACACAGCCGACGCTATTTTGCGGCTGGTGCTGGAGGCGGCGGGATCAGCGATCCGCAGGCATTGGCGCGGGCATCCAAAGTGGAAGCACTCACGATCAAACAAAAGGTGTCGGAGGTTGGCGCCAGTCCGCAGTTCGGTCTGACCGCTGATCTTGATGCTGGTCAGAGCGCGGCTGGCTACTTCCCCGGCAATACCAAGTACACCAATATCAAAGTGAGCCGCGCCAGCACCTCCGCAGGCGCATCGGGCGATCCGCATGAAGACCAGTTGGCAAAGCACTCGGTACAACCTGATGGCACCATCAAACCGGGTAATGCGGGCAACTTGATGGAGGAAGAAGGCATCTACTACTTCATGCAGAATGGCGCTGATCCTGCCGTTGAAGGCGTTGAGCAACAAGCCGCCAAACTGCCGCGTCCTATCACCGTAGATGATGTGACCATGAAGCGCGGCGTCACTGATGCCGATGCACAGATGCAAGAAGGCGGCGTTACCGGATTCACGCGCAAGGTCATCGGCGTGACGAAAGCTCTGCCGGAAGTTGATGATGAAGTGCTGGTGAATTTCGCGCATGGTGACAGTACTTCGACGGCTGATCCAAAGATTGCGGATGGCTGATCGATGATCGGGCAACTGTTGTGGTGGCACCAGCGTGATCATCAGGATGTTATGCCAGCCCGATTGTTGAAGCGGGTCAATCCGTGAGGATTGATGGCAGCTTGAAATAGCTGGCGAGTGTCGGTGTGCGGAAGGTGATGATCTCTGCGATTTGATCCGCCTTAAAGCGCAGCACTTGCACACCGTAAACGTGGTAGCGCTGATCATTCTCGTCGCGCTGGTATAAGCCGAAGGTAATCTGGTGGTTAGCGGGTAGTGACGGCAGCAGTCTCCAACGCCCCTGTGCCCTATTGGTGAACAAGCGCGCCGTGAACAGCCAGCCAATGTCGGCGCGTCCACGATACCACACCGGAATCGGCGGCATACTGAAGGTCGCCTCCTCAGTCAGCAGCGAGAGCAGCATATTCACATCGGCGCTTTGCCATGCGGTGACGTAGCGCTCAAGCTGCGGCTGCATCGTCTTGTCGGCAAGATGCTTGATATTGCTCTCAATCCCCGATGGATAGTGCGTGGTTAGCGTGGTGCGGGCGCGATGCAGCGCACTTTTGACCGCTGGCACCGACAAATTCAGCAGATCGGCTACCTCGTTCGCCTGCCAATCCAGCACATCGCGCAGGATCAGGACGGCACGTTGGCGCGGCGGCAGCAGATGCAGCGCGGCGATGAACGCCAGCGTGATGTTCTCCTGCGCCGAGATACGCGCTTCGGGGCTGGCTTCTTCCGGCGCTAACAATTCATCGGGGAATGGTTCGAGCCAGATCGGTTCGCTCAGCGGTGGCGGAATGGGATCGTCAGTGCTGGCTGGCGGACGGCGCGACATCGGCAGCACACGACGCGGACGTTTATCAAGAGCATCCAAGCAGACATTACTGGCGATCTTGTACAACCACGCGCGGAAACTGGCGCGTCCCTCAAACGTCTCACGGCGCAGCCATGCGCGCAAAAAGGTTTCCTGCACCATGTCCTCAGCGTCGTGGATCGAGCCAAGCATCCGGTAGCAATGCACTTGCAACTCGCGCCGATGTGGTTCGGTTAGTGCCGCGAAGTCATGTTGATCAAGTTGGGCAATGGCGGCGGGATCGAGATTGGATCGCTGATACTGTGGCTGCGCTGACACTACTAACCTCACTCGCAAGGTCGATTATTGCCAAGTATATAAAAGTTTTGCCCGCGAGCGAACCCTTTTGAACAAAAGTTCCGTCATACATGCCGTTCTGGTTCGTTCGAGATCGCAGTTCAGGAGAACATCACGATGAAGAGTTTCAGCGCCAGCGGCAACATCAAGGCAGCACCCGACACCATCTGGAAGATCCTCACCGACGCGCCTAACTACCCGAAATGGGACCCGTGGGCAGATCGGATTGAAGGCACAATCGCAGCGGGGCAGAAGATCAAGGCATTCACCAAACTGGCACCAAATCGCGCCTTCCCCGTCACGATCATGGATTTCGCGCCGGGTAAAGGGATGAAGTGGGTCGGTGGGATGCCCTTGGGTTTGTTCAAGGGCGTACGCACGTTTACGCTCACGCCGAAATCCGATGGCAGCGTTGATTTCAGCGTGAAGGAGGAGTTCACCGGTCCGCTGCTGCCCATGTTCGCGGGATCACTGCCGGATATGACCGAGCCATTTCGGGATTTCGTGGCGGGACTGAAGGCACGGGCTGAGGCGCAGAGTCGCTAGATCAATACTTTTCTATCCTTAATGACCGCGAGAGGAATGAACATGCTGATCGCGGTCATTGCTTGTCGATTTGCAGGTTTCAAGCCAACAGGATTCGTGCCGAACACGCTAGATTTGCACCTACTTTCGGCAAGAAGTGGCACTACCTTATACTGTTGCAAATGCCATCGACTACGATAAGCTTATAGAATCTTATATTTATTATGCAAGGCATGAAATGAAGTACCGTAATATTGTTCGATGCCTGCCACTGATAGCATGTATTTTGGTAGTTGTTAGTGGCTGTGGTGCTGGTACACCAGAATTCCCGGCTCGTCCAGAATTGAGGGGAAGACTGCTTATCGAAGACGGGACTGGATTTGGCTACTACGAAATCACTCTTGATAAAGATCTGACGCCCAAACGAGTTGTTAATGGTAGTAATGACCAAGCAGTCAAAACCCTAAACGAAGTTCCCACCGTTACTTACATTCCCACGTTTATTCCTGCCTTAAAACAACATATTGGACGGGACTATAACTTAGGAGCATGGTACTTATATACAGATCGGAACACAGGAAAATCAGTCCCGATCAAGGATGCCATGACTGGAGTGCCGATCACGGGAGAGATATTTCAGAATGGAGCTTGTGATGTGATGCCAGCGCCGGATGGCAGGCACTTCACATTACAGACTCTAGATGGTTTATACATCATCGATGAAACGGGAAAAGCCACGGACGTACTTGAACGTCGCTCAAATCTCCTGTCGAATGCTGATTCTGCTTTCGTGCGAACGGCGCGTTTGGTGACGACTTTTTCCTGTCCACACTGGATAACCTCTAATGCGTTTGTCTTCAGCCATTTTGAAGGGATACTTCCATCAAGTATTACCGTCGCAGATCCCGGTCCCGGCATAGCAAGCACGCTGGCAATTCACGAAGCACTAGATACCACCTCGTTAGCCATGATTTCTGCCACAGGGCTGCAACTGCGAGATATGCCATTCGGATACGATACCGTTGCGCACTCTCCTAACGATGCCTATATTGTCGAGAAGATACCTGCGGAACAAGACTACGCTGTATATATTAGGCGCAGTGATAACTTGTTGTCAGGAGATCCAGCAGTTCATGATTTGCTGCCGCAGTGCGTAAAGGCAAGTTGGTGCGATTACCAATTTTCACCTGACTCAACCAAACTTATTTATCGTACAGACAAAGACCTGTGGCATCTGTGGGATGTACAGAAGCGCGTAGAAGTCAAAACAGTCCAGACAGACAGATCTCAGGGCGAGAATAAAAATCTGGCAGGCGGAATAATCTGGTCACCTTCGGGTGATGCTGTTGCCTACTGTTTTTTCGCTGGTCCTATGCAACCCAAAATATTCTTTATACTGCTCAACAGCGGGGATCTCATCGAATTGCCCTATCAAGATAATAGTACGACGACAAGGCTCGCATTCTGGCTAAATTGAGCAGCTTCGCTATCAAACGAATCTAGCTCGAAGCAGCGCGCAACCATGAATCATCTGCACTCGCTATACTACAGCGTAATTGTGCATAGATCTTTTTGATTCAGGAGCGAGCCATGACTTCCCTCCCCCGTATCATTCGCGCGGCACGCGGCACACAACTCACCTGCAAGGGTTGGCTGCAAGAGGCGGCGGTGCGGATGCTGATGAACAACCTCGATCCCGACGTGGCGGAAGACCCCGCGCATTTGATCGTCTACGGCGGGCGCGGACGGGCGGCGCGCAATTGGGAGGCGTTCGATGCCATTGTGGAATCGCTGGAGACGCTGGAAGATGACGAGACGCTGCTGGTGCAGTCGGGCAAGCCAGTGGCGGTGTTCCGCAGCCACGTCGATGCGCCGCGTGTACTGATCGCCAACTCGAACATCGTGCCGCACTGGGCGACGCAAGCAAACTTCGATGAGTACGAGCGTCAAGGCTTGATCATGTACGGGCAGATGACCGCCGGATCGTGGATTTACATCGGCACACAGGGCATCGTGCAGGGGACGTACGAGACCTTCGGTGCATTGGCGGCGCAAAATGGTTGGTCGAGCCTGAAGGGGAAATTCGTGCTGACAGCGGGACTCGGCGGCATGGGTGGTGCACAGCCGTTAGCGGTGACCATGAACGAGGGTGTGGCGCTGTGCGTGGAGATCGATAGAGCGCGGGCGCAGCGGCGGATCGATACGCGCTATCTTGATGAGATCAGCGACGATCTGGAAGACGCAATGGTGAGAGTGGAAGCGGCACAGCGCGAAGGCAGACCACTGAGCATCGGCTTGATCGGCAACGCGGCGGAGATTTATCGGCGGTTGCATACGCTCGGTGTACGCCCCGATGTGGTCACCGATCAGACTCCGGCGCATGATCCGTATGCTTACATGCCGTTGGGCATGACGCTGGCGGAAGCGCAGGAGTTGAAGCAGAGCAATCCGGCGGAGTTCCTCAAGCAAAGTACGGCAGCGATGGCGGAGCAGTGTCGCGCCATGCTCGACTTCCAGCGCAGTGGATCGATTGTCTTTGATTACGGCAACAACCTGCGGCAGCGGGCGCTTGAGGCGGGCGTGCTGGACGCCTTCGATTATCCGGGCTTCGTACCAGCCTATATCCGTCCGCTGTTCTGCGAGGGCAAAGGACCGTTCCGCTGGGTGGCGCTAAGTGGCGATCCGCAGGACATTTACCGCACCGACGAGGAAATCCTCAAGCTGTTCCCTGAGAATGATCATCTCCACCGCTGGATCAAGATGGCGCAGGAGAAGATCGCTTTTCAAGGACTGCCTGCACGCATCTGCTGGCTCGGTTACGGTGAACGCGCCAAAGCTGGACTCGCTTTCAACGAACTGGTACGCACGGGGCAGGTCAACGCGCCCATCGTGATCGGACGCGACCACCTCGACAGCGGATCAGTGGCGTCGCCTAACCGCGAGACGGAAGCGATGCGCGATGGCTCGGATGCGATCTCCGACTGGGCGATCCTCAACGCCATGATCAACGCGGTGGGCGGCGCGACGTGGGTCAGCTTCCATCATGGCGGCGGTGTGGGGATCGGCTACAGTCAGCACGCCGGACAGGTGATCGTGGCGGATGGCACGGAGGCGGCAGCGAAGCGGTTGGAGCGCGTGCTGACTACCGATCCGGGCATGGGCATCGTGCGCCACGTCGATGCCGGCTATCCAGAGGCGATTGCGGCAGCGAAGCAGCACGGCGTCAAAGTGCCGATGATGCGGTGAGGAGAGGAAGTGCTGGAGTGCTGATAGTGCTACAAGTGCTCTAAGGCAAGTGCCAAGAGTTCCAGAAGTACCATGAGTGCCGGAAGCAGGTTGGCGAGGCAGTCAATTTCGCCGCCCTAAAATCCGCAGGCATAACAGGGGCTGATTCAGGGACTTGGTTAGGCGATTCCAATGTGGCGCTAACTGATCGGTGATTTTGGTTTGCGCTGCTGATTTACCGATTTCGAAGCGATCTAGAGCTAATGACTACCAATCCTAGAAGCATCAATACGCCAGTCACGAGTAACACTGAAGCAACTTTGGTAACCATATCTAAAGGCAGCAGCCCAGCAAATCGTTGCGGATAGTAGAAGGCGACTTGATCGGTGATCATATCCGCAATCACTAATGAATGAGTGGTTTGTGCAACTAGAAAGCGATTATCCGGTGACCAAGACAAAAAGCTGCCAATACTGGCATTGTCAACGATCAGTCGCGGTTCACTGCTATCGGTTTGTAGTAAGTAAATCCTAGAAAAATTATCCTCTGGACTATAAGTGGCGAACGCGATCATTTGTCCATTCGGTGACCATTGCATCCGAAGGACCCGATCTATGGTTGAAGTGAGTCGCTTTGCGCTAGTAGTGCCAACTGCTTGCACATAGATTCCGCCAGACCAATTCTGCTGGCTGTCACGTTCTGAGTAAAAAGCGATCTGCTTGCCATCTGGTGACCACGTCGGGTAGGTATCATAAGAGCCATCGCTAAATCGCTGAAGCGTTGTACCATCCGCATCAATAATGAAGATATTCCATGAAGTACCGAAGCCTACAAAAGCAATCTGCTTGCCATCTGGCGACCATTGCAGATCGTTGGCTATTGAGACATTGTCAAGAGTGCCAATTGATGCCTGCAACGGAGTCTGCTGGCTGAAGTCGGTCACTACTAGTTTTCTATAGCCGTACTCACTGGGACTACCTTCGTAGTTTTGCCCTACGTAAAAGCCTAACCGTTTCCCATCTGGTGACCAGTGGGGGAAGAAGGTATCACCATTAACGGATATTGCGGGGCACGTTGTTTGCTTGTTGGGTAGCTCTAATAGGCAAAGTATGTCTCCCGAACTTTTTTCAGAGACAAAGACAATTTGATCATCGACAGGCGACCAATTTGCTTCTCGATAGTCACCTGATTGAGCTGAGATTGGGGTCAGAATCTGAGTTTTAATGTCTAAACGATAAAGACTGTTCGCCCATATAAAAACTAGTGAATTACTGTCCGGCGACCAAACGTTAGCCCCGATATTTACCGTTGAAGAACCTGAACTAAGTGCCCATAACAGTAGGATGCCACCCAACATTAGAGGCACGATCCCTGACAAAAGTAGATTCCTCGACAATCGATTTGCGGTCAGATTCATGGCTTTCACTATACCGTCAATCAGTGTTATGTAGCTTACATACACCGACACCTAGAAATTTCCCTCCTGTAGCCGATTAGAGAAGCGATTGTCAGTAGCGTGGATCGTGCGGTTGGCAGAAGATTAGGATATTTTGTAGACTAGCGCACGTTCACTTGTGGTTCTACGCAGGATTGAATGATGACGCGCTCCACCGGACGATTCCGCAAGCCGATCCGCGCTTTTATCAGTTATCGGCGCTTGCCGAGTACCGCGCTGGCACATTTGATCGCCAATGAGTTGAAGCGACTATCAATAAGTGTGATCTTTTTCGTTCTCGTTGGGATCGTTGCCGTTGATAGCCGTTTGGCGGTGAGCCATGAAATTCGGGAAGCAACTGCCGTACCGACATTCCAAACCTTTCCTACGTCGATCCCAACTTTGGCGGCTGGAACTGAACACGTGATAAACGGGATAGCTTATGTATATGTACCTGCTGGTTGCTTCATGATGGGCAGCGCAGAAAATGATCTCAATGCTTATGACCCTGAAAAACCACAGCATCAAGTATGCATCACCAAATCATATTGGATAGGTAAGTTCGAAGTGACTAACGCAGAGTATCAGCGGTTCATTGATGCTGGCGGTTACGGTACCCGCAACTATTGGTCAGAGGATGGGTGGATCTGGAAAGACTTTAGGACTATGCCACGTGACTACAACGGCTTCACCGAGCCTGATCAGCCGCGTGTGGGTATTACATGGTATGAAGCCGAAGCATTGGCGAAATGGGCAGGTGGTCGTTTGCCAACCGAAGCAGAGTGGGAGTATGCGGCGCGAGGACCCTACTCACCAATTTATCCTTGGGGAGATGAGTATAAGGTAGGCTACGCAAATGTCGATGAACGCGATATCGACGGAACGTTTTTAGAGAAGACAGCACCAGTTGACAGTTATCTGAATGGAGTGAGTTGGGTAGGCGCTTACAATATGGTAGGAAACGTGTGGGAATGGTGCGCCGACTGGTATTGGTGTGATGGAAGTTGTGGATACGATGCTTCCCAACGAGATGATCCCACTGGTGTGGATAGTGGTGATGGTCATGTGATGCGTGGTGGATCGTGGGATTACTCTCCACGGTTTGCACGCGCTGCTTATCGTCAATGGAGTGTTCCACACGACTCAGACGACAATCTGGGTGTTCGGTTGGTCGTAGATGCGGTTTCCTAAATCTCTACCGCATCTTTACAAACCAAAATCGTCCGCAGACAAACTTTTTCCAAACGGTTTTGCCTGTTTTGCCTGATACCTGCCTGCAAACGCACGCACAAATCACTTTGATACGGTTCGATCCATCGCCGTGAAAGTTTGAATCGCCTGATCACCAATTCGCGGAATCATCCGACGGGAATAAGCTGGTGTAGCGCAAGCCAACGCGCGGTTCCGCCATCATATCGGTGACGGCTTGCCGCCATTCCAGAAAATGCGCTGTCTGCTGGTGAGCAGGGAAATCCTCTTTGCTCCGGTAGACCTCGTAGAGAAAGAAACGCGTCGGATCGTCTTCCCCTTGCAGCACATCGAAACGCAGGTTGCCCGGCTCACTTCGCGTTCCCTCATGATTTTTGCGGATCGCCTCAATGAACTGCTGCACAAACTCCGCTTTGACTTTGACCGTGACACAGACAACGTACATGGCGTACAACTCCAATTAAAGTTCTGACGTAATTAAGTCAAGCCATTTTAACCAACATTTCATACTAAAGATGGACGCATCTGGCATTATTGGGCGGCTAGAATTTTTGAGTAATGAGTAACGAGTGATGAGTAACGAGTGATGAGTGATGAGTGATGAGTGGGAAAGTCGGAGAGATTTCTGCTCAGACAAGTGACAAATCCGAACGTTTGTGCTATAATAATCACTGTAGTTTTCCGAACCGGAGGCACAACAAATGACCGCTAAATCTGCTTCGGTGATGACTATGCCGCCAAGCCCCAAGCACGCCGCGCTGCAAGACTTAATGCAGATTCCGGGCGTCGGGCGGCAGGTGGCACAAGATTTATACGAGTTGGGTTACCGTTCGGTAGAGGATTTGCGCGGGGAAGACCCCGAATGTATGTATGAGGCATTGTGCGCCTATCAGCGCGTGATGGTGGATCGCTGCATGTTGTACGTGTTCCGTTGTGCGGTTTACTATGCTTCGACTGACGCTCCTGACCCTGACCTGCTAAAATGGTGGCGCTGGAAAGATGTCCCACAGGAGACTGCCTCTCAGGGACGCCGACGAATGCTACCATCTCATGAATTCTCATTCTCAGAACGGGTCATGGAAACCACTCACTGATACCTCGATCACCATCGTAGGCACTGGCTTGATGGGCGCATCGCTGGCGCTGGCGCTGCGCGGTAAAGTCAAGTCGCTGCACGGCGTTGATGTCAATCCACAGCATTTACAGGATGCTGCCCACTGTTTCGACCAACTTCATCAGGAACTAAACGCGGAGTCGCTAGGCACGGATGTGATCGTGCTGGCGACTCCGGTGCGTACTATACAGGTGCTGCTGCACCGTATGAGCAAGTACGCGCAAGACGGTTTGATCCGCCCCGGCACACTGATCCTCGATCTGGGCAGTACCAAACGCGACATCACCGCCGCGATGGATGATCTGCCGGAGTCGCTGCTCGCCGTCGGCGGGCATCCGATGTGCGGCAAAGAAACCAGCGGACCACAAACCGCCGACGGCGCGATCTATGATCGGGCGCGGTTTGTGCTTTGTGCCACCAAGCGCAGCACACCGGAAACGATTGAGTTTTGCTGCCAGTTGGCGGAAGCGATTGGCGCACGTCCGCTGCTGCTCGATGCCAAATTCCACGATGCCAGCGTCGCCGCGATCAGCCATGTTCCGTACTTGATCAGCGCGGGCTTGGTGGGCATGGTGATGCAAGCGGTGGATCAGGACGCGGGCGGTGATGACGTGGCGTGGAAACTGGCATCGACGGGCTTCAAGGATACGTCGCGTCTTGCCGCCAGCGATGTGACCATGATGGCGGACATCGTGGAGTCGAATCGGGAGGCGGTATTCCACGCGCTGGATTTGTTCGGCGCACAGATCGAGCAGTTGAAGCTGATGCTGGCGAACTCGCACGATTTGCAGTTGCGGGCGACGCTGGAGCAGATTCGAGCAGCGCGCAAAGAGTGGGAAGCCAAGTATTTTAAGAAGTGAGTTAGATCATTATGACGCCGTATGTTTGTTGGCGGATAAACCCTCACCCCAACCCCTCTCCCGCAAGCGGGAGAAGGGCTATTTTTTGTTCCCCCTCTAGCCGCTTGCGGGAGAGGGGGTTAGGGGGTGAGGGTAAGCGACCATGACCACCATCACCGGAGAGACGCAGCTCGTCGGCGTGATCGGGTATCCGGTCAAGCATTCGCTGTCGCCGCAGATGCATAACGCAGCATTCGAGGCGCTCGGTTTGAACTGGCGCTACGTGCCGCTAGCGGTGCGACCAGATCGTTTGCCGGAAGCGGTACGCGGCTTAGCGGCGGCGGGCTTTCGCGGCGTCAATCTGACCGTGCCGCATAAAGTGGATGTGCTACCGCTGCTGGACAGCATCACCGATGTTGCGCGGTTGATCGACGCCGCGAACACGATCAGTTTTGAAGCGGAGACGGGTGCGCTTCATGGCACCAATACCGATCTAGATGGCTTCATGCGCGATCTGGATGCCAACGGCGTGCCGATCACGCACGAGTCGAAAGTGATCCTGCTCGGTGCGGGCGGCGCGGCGCGGGCGATCAGCGTGGGACTGCTGCAGGCGGGCGCGGAAGTGGTGATCGTCAACCGTTCGGTAGATCGGGCGGCGGAACTGGTGGCGCTGCTGCACCATAATCTGCATGGAGTAAAAGTACAGGCAGTAGCGCAGGATCAACTGGCACGGGTGAGCGAAGGCGCGGCACTGATCGTCAACGCGACTCCGCTGGGCATGTGGCCGCACGTGGACGCTTCATCGTGGGCGGAGGATGTACCCTTTCCGGCGGGTGCGGTGGTCTATGATACGGTCTATCGACCAGCGCGGACGAAATTGCTGCGCGATGCTGATGCAGCGGGGTTACGCGCTATTGGCGGGATCGGGATGCTAGTGCGGCAGGGTGCGGCAGCATTCGAGTTGTGGACGGATCATGGTGCGCCAGTGGATGTGATGATGGCGGCGTGCTTGAAGGCGCTAAGAGAGTGAAAAGTAGAAAGTAACGAGTAACGAGTGGAAAGTAACGAGAGAAGGCATATGCCACAACTCGTTACTCATCACTCATTACTCACCACTAAAGTCTTGGCTTAGTTGCCCGCACTTGCCTGCAAGGTGGCGCTGAAGTCTGTTTCCTCAAAGAGATAGCTGGGGCTAGACACCGACACGATGTAGTAACCTGCATCGCTTGGCGACATGTAGAAGCCCATCGCTTTCGCAGCAACACCATCACCATAGGCGCGGCGGCTCAGATAGTCGCCGTCATATTCCTCGATGATCAGCGATAAACCTGATCCTTCTGCTACCGTCAGCAGCAGAGTTACATCTTCTTCCGCCTTAACGGTGTAGAAGCCGAGGTAGCGATAATAGCCCTGAACCGATCCTTCGATGGTAACAGGGGCATCCAGTTCGAGTTCTTCCGGCTGCACTAGTTGTATCTCGAATTCGCCGGTGCTGCCTTCTTCGTCAGCGCTGATCGTGATCGTGTAGGTGCCGTCACCGCCCAGCACTTCCATGAAGGCAGTACCGTAGGTATAGGTCAACTGCTTGGCATAATCTTCAGTGGTGTCGATAAGCTGCTCGTCGTCAGGATCGGACATCACTGCTTTGACATCGAGAGTATCGCCGTCTTCATTTTCGATGGGAATTACCTGCACGATCACCAGATCGTCTTCTGCGCCCTCAAAGGTGTAGACGACTTCACTGGTGTCCTCAGTGATCTCGCCCGTGACGGTATCGCCGTAGCTGAGGGTTTCCGCATCCTGAGCGCGGGCAACTGTCGCCGGCGAGGTGAATGCCACCGTGCCGGTGAGCGCCAGTAACAGCGCTAGCACGAGGGAAATTCGCTGGAACATTTTAGACATTGGTATCATCCCTTCCTAGATAACTCGCAAACAAATCCCGTTAAATACGTAGTGTGTATGCAACTTGCGCAAAACAACCACCGTGGTGGTCGTGGGCGCAAAATGCTACCACACTCGATTATTTTTTAGCATGTTTGAGGCTAGATGACTTCACAGTCTCATCGCAATTCCCAACGATCTGGCAGCACGCTGCCACATATCTTATTCCTGATGTCAGACACAGGCGGCGGACATCGGGCGGCGAGTCGCGCCATCGAAGCGGCATTGCAGCGGCGGCATCCCGACGCCTTTACCACCGAGTTGGTGGACATGTGGAAGGAGTACACACCGTTTCCTTTCAACCGGATGCACACCTTGTATGCGCGCTGGGTGAACAGCCATCCCGCCAGCTACGGCGCACAGTTCTGGCTGAGCGAACGGCTGTTCCGATCCCGCGCCATCAGCAACCTGTACTGCCGATCAGCTTACGGGCGGATGCGTCACCTTTATAGCGATCATCCTGCCGACGTGATCGTGTGCGTACATTCGGTGTTCGTGCGCCCCACGATCCATGCGCTGCGGCGGTTGGGATTGAGGAAGCCCTTCATCACGGTGGTTACGGATTATGCGCTGCCGCCCGTCGTCTGGTATGACCCACGCGTGGATCGCTGCCTCGTGCCTACTGAACCGGCTTATGAGCGCGGTCTGCAACTGGGCATGATGCCGGGGCAAATGCTGCTGACAGGTGCACCCGTACACCCCCGTTTCAGCGATTTGCAGTTGAGCAAGGCGGAAGCAAGAGCGCAGCTTGATTGGGATCACCATGCCAGAATCGGTTTGCTGGTCGGGGGCGGCGATGGCATGGGACGCTTGTTAGAAACGGCGCAGGCAATCGACTCCGCGCTGGCGGCAAGTGGCAACAAACAGGCGCAACTAGTGGTGATCGCCGGACGTAATCAGGAATTGCAGCATCAGTTAGCGCAAACGACATGGCGCGGCAAAGTGCGGGTCTATGGCTTCGTCAGCAACATCGAGCTGATGATGCGCGCCGCCGATGTGATGATCAGCAAAGCGGGTCCAGCCAGCATCACCGAAGCGGCGATCATGGGCTTACCGCTGCTGCTCAATGGCGCGATCCCGTATCAGGAGACGGTCAACGCTGAATACGTAGTAAAGCAAGGCGTCGGACTCTACGAAACCGAGCCGGAACGCGTCGCGGCGGCGTTCGTAGGGATTTTGAGTGACGAAACAAAACTGGCACAGATGGCAGAGAGCATCAGCAAATTGGCGCAGCCAGAAGCGATCTGGCGGATCGCGGATGAGATTTGGAGGTACGTTGATGGATCAAATTGATTATCGCCGCGTGCGCGAGTACGTGGAGGAAAATCTGGGGCGTGGGCGAACGGGCGCACAAATCGGATTCTTCATCGCTAATCTGGCATTGTTCGTCACCTTTGCGCTCGTTAGTTGGCTAGTGTTCATGCGTCAGGGCAGCGCCACCGACAGCCAGATGGGGGCGGCGATCATGTTGACGCTCGGCTGGTTCGGCGGTCTGATTTTTCACGGCGCTTCGCTGCTGTTCAATACGCGCATGGCGGAGAGACAACTCCGCGATTCGCTGACGCTGCGAGGCATCCAGCGGGAAATGTCGCGCTTGGGCATTTCACAAGCCGACTTACTGCAGGCGGCGCGAACCTATGGCGAGGAAAAGCCGAAGCGCAGCGGTGAAATGCGCCTCGCGGAAGATGGTGAGTTCGAAATGGTGGAAGAAGATCAGCCGCAGAAGCGATCTGAGACGAGGCGGTGAGCATCTGTGAAGGGATCGCACGGCGCTAAAGCACCATGCTATAGGCACGAAGCACCCTGAAGGGCGCTAAAACCAAGCTGCTGTCAAGATCAATGGACTATTCGTAATCCTGCCGGAGTGTTGTAGTTGAAGGTGTTAACCCGGTCTACGTGCTTCGGCAGGGTTTACAGCAAATTCCAGCGAGAGTCATCGATCATTGTCGCTGGAGATTCGAGTCCCGTAGGGACTTTGTTCGTTCAGCCCGGCAATTCATTGCCGGGAATATGTTGGCGCGTTAGCTGATCGCCTTCATCGCCAGATCGATACTCTCTTTGTAGTTGACGGGCGCTTGCACATCGATCAGCACGCCGTTTTCATCGATCACATACTGGCTGCGAATGATGTCCTGATAGGTGCTGCCGTCAGCGCGAGTCCGTTCGCCGTAAGCACCCCACGCTTTACTGTAGGTGTTATCGGCATCGACCAGCAGATGGAAGGGAAGATTGAGCGCCTCGCGGAACTGCTGATGGCTTTCGACACCATCGGCGCTGACGCCCAGCACGACTGCATTTCGTCCGCTAATATCGGCATGATGATCGCGGAACTGGCACGCCTGAAACTCACAGCCTGAGGTGAAGTCTTTGGGATAAAAGTAGAGGATCACTTTCTGACCGCGATAATCGGAGAGTCTGGTAGGTTTGCCCTCGTCATTCAACATTTCGAGTTCGGGGGCAGGTTGACCCACGCTGGGGATAGACATACGTTGACATCCTCAATCTAGAGCTATTGCAAGCTAAAAACGGAAATGGATGGGCAGATTTTAGAGAATAGCGCCTGAGGATGTCAACCAGTCAATCATTCATTTAACTTTGAGGGCAGAAAAGACAACCGGAGACTAAGCTGCAAGGTAGCTCTGTCTCCGGCAGAGTATACGGTCTGGTTTCAAAGCAAGCCTTAACTTTGATTTGTATTCGTGGCATTCGCCGCGCTGGCTTCATCCGTTTTCGGCTTCTCTTCACCAGCATTCAGTCCTTTGCGGAACTCGCGGATCGCGCCACCGAGTTCGCCACCGATGCGTGTAATGCGCCCTACGCCAAAGAGCAGCAGCGCAATCACAAGGATGATGAGCAGTTCTGGACCACCAAGATGCATGACAATTCTCCTAAGGCAGTTAGCCTTTTGCTAAAGTAACCCCATTATAGCACCTGTTTATCGGCTGAGGTCAAACCTCTGTACACTCGTTAACAATTATGTACTATACCCTTTCTACGTTCAGTGGAATGTAATCGGTTTCACGGTGTGAGTTTCTTAACCTTTGTGCGGAAAGGTTATTGAACTGTGCAAGTCCACTGTGGATTTGTGGTACTATGAGACAGCTTATGTCTAAAAGATGAATTTCAGCCACGAATCCCAATTCAACGCGGCGTAGGAGCTGGTACTCCATGTCATCGCTAATGGATCGATTGATGGCGAAACGCCATCAGCGCTTCGTTGGGCGTAGTGTTGAGCTTGAGTTATTTCAAGCTGCGCTGACCGCTGACGAACCCTCATTCATCATGCTGTACATTTACGGACCCGGTGGTTTCGGCAAAACAACGCTGCTTAACGAATATTATCGGCTGGCACGCGAACGCGAACTCCCCATCATCAGCATTGACGCCCGCAACTTCGACGCCACTCCCGACGCTTTTCAAACTGCCCTGCGTACTGCGATGGAAATCGAGCCAACGCAGTCACCGATTGAGGCGCTCGGCGTGGTTGATCAGCGCGTGGTGCTGCTGATCGATACCTTTGAGCAGTTGTTCCCCATCGAAAGCTGGCTGCGCGATATTTTCCTACCTCGCCTATCGGAAAACGTCTTGATTGTAGGCGCGGGGCGTGCACCGCTGGCATCGACATGGTACAGCGATCCGGGCTGGCAAGACTTGATCCGCACGGTGGCGCTGCGCAATCTGACGCACGAAGAAAGCCACGATTATCTGGTGCGGCGCGGCATTCCCGAAGATCAACACGAAGCGATTCTGGCATTCGCCTACGGGCATCCGCTGGCACTCTCGCTGATGGCGGATACGGCGCAGCAGCAGCAGTTACCCAACGTCTCGCTGAAAAAGGTCAACACACCGGACATGATCCGCATTCTGGTGGAGCGCTTCGTCAAGGGAGTGCCCAGTTCACGGCATCGCATTGCGCTGGAAGCCTGTGCGCTGGTGCGCTTGATGAACGAGCCGTTGCTGGCGCAGATGCTAGATCTGCCTGACGCCTTCGACCTATTCGACTGGCTGCGCAACCTGTCCTTCGTGGAGATCGCCGAAAATGGCATCTACTTGCAAGAACTGACGCGCGAAGTGCTGGTCACCGATCTGCGCTGGCGCAACCCCGAAGGCTACATGCGCTTGCATCAACGCGCCCGCGATTATTACTTCAGCAAACTGCGTCCCAAGCAGGACAGCGAACAGGCGCGTCTGCTCTACGATCTGATTTACCTGCACAAGGATAATCCGGCGGTACGCGCGGCGTTCGATTGGCAGCAGCGCGGCAATCTCAGCATCACCGAGCTGATGATTGAGGATGTGCCTGTGCTGTTGGACATGGTGCGCCAGCATGAAGGCGAAGAGTCCGCCCACTTTGCGCATCACTGGTTCGAGCGTCAACCGAACAGCGTGCGTGTGCTGCGCGACTCCAACGAGCAGGCGGTGGGCTTCATCATGACGCTGACCGTCAATAAGCTGGACGACCTGACGACTGATCCGGCAGTGGCGGCGGTGTGGCAGGCATTCAATACGGCAGGCTACAAATTGCGCTCCGGCGAAAATATTCTGCTGTTCCGCTTCTGGATGGGACAGAAGGCATATCAGACGGTTTCGCCCGAACAAACCAACTGCTTTATCGTGGCGGTGCAGTACTATCTGACCACGCCCGGACTGGCGTATACGTATTTGCCCGTTGCCAATCCCGATTTCTGGTTCCCTGTTTTCAGTTACGCCAACCTGACGCGGCTGCCGGAAGCCGATTTCAACGTCGGTGGTCGGCATTACGGCATGTACGGGCACGACTGGCGCGCCGAACCGCCCTCGGCGTGGCTGGATATGTTGTCGCTGCGTGAAGTGGGCGCACAAGCGGATAGTGACGCACCGCCCGCCCGCCGCCTCGAACCGACGATTGTGCTTTCGCAAGAAGAATTCGAGGAAGCGATTGTCGAAGCGCTGAAGTCGCTGCTGCGCCCCGATGAACTGGTGGATAATCCGCTGCTGCGTTCGCGCCTAGTGATCCAGCGTACCACCTCCAACGATAACGAACGCACGCTGATCCAGACGCTGCAAAACCTGATCCGCGACGCCGCCGAAGTGATGAAAGCGCATCCCCGCGACGGCAAGTATTATCAGGCGCTGCACTACACCTATTTCCATCCCGCGCCGACGCAAGAGCAAGCGGCGGAAATCCTTGATCTGCCGTTCAGCACTTTCCGCCGCCATTTAAAGAACGGGATCACGCGGATTGCGGAAATTCTGTGGCAGCAAGAAGTCGGCGGGATCGAGGTGGCGAGTTAGTCAAAGGAAACGACCTATGTCAGCAGACGATGCGTTCGATTACATCGACTTGCTTGTGCGTGGAGGTTTCTATACTTCAACGGAGATCGTTGAACTGGTTAGCAGGAGTAAGTCTTATCGTGAGTTTGTTAGAACTCATAACGTTCCCAAACTAGTCACGCAACACATCGCAGAGTATGAACGCGAACAAGCGACATGGGAATATCCAACTGACTGTGATCGCCTCGACAATGCCTTTGAAGAGTTTAATCAGAAAGGCATCGTCGCCAGACAGAATTTCTCCTGCTGCGGGACTTGCGGATCAGGGGAGATTGAGGAGATCGCTGAGGAACAGCGCAAACATCGTTATGTGCGCGGCACGGTATTTTATCACGTTCAAACTACCGAACTGGCGGTCAATGGTTACGGCGTGTATCTCTACTTTGCTGCGATGATCGATGATGAACAAGAGCATCGACGGCTAGGACGGGTGATCATCGAAATCCTCGAACGCGCTGGTTTGGCAACCGAATGGGATGACGATCCCCAAAAAGCTATCCACATTCGAATGGATTGGAAGCGTCGCTTCCGCAGAAACTAAAACATCGGATTCATTCCCAACCGCATACTCAAGCGCCACAATGCGGTAATGCTAGTTCGGGAGCAAGCACTTCTAATGCCAACGTAAAGTGGGTGAACTCTGGTTTCAGCCCGGTGCTTTAGCGCCGGGAATAGGAATCTGCTGCTACTCAGGCAGCGTCTTGATCATGCGCCGCAGCCAGAAGGGGATCGACCAGTCGAACTCCTGCTTGGAAGTTGGCTCCATCGTCGCCAGAATGTGCTGATAGCTGACCGCCTGATGCAATGCGCCGAGTGGTTCCACAATCGCCCATAATTCGCGCAGCCGCTTTTCCGGCTCGTATTTCGTCCACTGCGGCAGATAAGCAGCTAACAGGCGATTCCGTCCATCGGGCAAGCTCTCCGCTTCCTCGATCAGCGTACTGAGATCGAAGAAGGGATGCGCGATGCAGGCATCCGTCCAATCGAAAAAGAGCAGCGATTCCGCCGTGATGTTGCCGCTGTGCAAATCACCGTGCGTCAGCGTTGCGGGAACGCCGTAACTTGCCGCCTGCTGGCACAACTGCTTCAAACGCGGCGCAAGCGTCCGTAGCTGCGCGATCTCCCCGGCGGATAGCCCGTTTAGTGCCTCGTCGTCCGTCAGCAGCGGATCGATCTGTGCGGCGAGGACTTCCAAGCGCCGATCCAGACAGCCTAGCGCCAATAGCTCATCAATTGCCGTCGCGGTCTGGCGTTGTAGTTTGGCAAAACGCCCCACTGCTGCCGCCCACGTCTCCACGTTGTTGTGCTGACGTAATTCCGTGCCGAAGTCACGCAGCAGCAGCCAACGCCGCGTCGGTTCGATCTCTAGTGGCAGCGGCACATAAGCGGGATAGCGCGTCGCCAGCGCCCGCGTCACTTGTGGCTCATCACCGAACAGCGGCAGCGGCGTGGATACCTTGAAGTAAACCTTACCTTGATCGGTATCCGCCCGCAGCAGGCAGGAAATACCCCAACTTTTGATCTGCTCGATCCGTCCGATCAGATTGTAGCCATGCCGCGCCAGTTGATCGCGCATCCACGCCGCTGCTTCCGTGAACCAATCGTGCCGCGCCCACAGCGGACGTAGCGCGGGGATGTCCTGCGTTTCGGCTTCCGCTAACTCCGCCTCGATCACGGCGCGGTGTGCGGGGAACGCCAGCGCGATTGCTGCCAGTTCTTCGCGGTTTGCCCAGCGCGAGGGCATGGGCGGCAGCCAATTGGGGCTGTGATTCTCCAAACTGTAGATCAGATCGACGTGATTGTGATCTTCGGTGTAATGGCTGTAGACAGTACGCAGCGCGGTCACTTCCGCCGCCAGCAGATCGCCTAATTGCTTGTTCGGCAGTTCGACCAGCGGGAAGAACAAGCGGCTATCCGGCAAGTGAATGTGCGGCAGTGTCCATATGCCGGACTCCTGTTCCAACAGTAAGACACGCGGCGCGAACGGATGCACCAGAATGCCGTAAATATCGGAGGTGCGCGGCGGCTTGGGATCGGGATCAGCGGTCAACTTGGTTATCCATCACAGGTGGCGGTAGCGGCGCTCGAATCCGGCTGATCATACAGGATCAACAGCAGATCGTTAATCGGCACTTCGGTCAGCCGATGATAATGCGCGTCCAGCCATGTGATCTCAGGCGAGACGCCGCCCAATTCTTCTAACTGCCGCTTGAAGATGACGAACCAGACCTGATCCGCGCCGCCAGCCGCTTCCGCCGCACAGCGATCCGCCAGCAACCCGAGCGCCTGCTGCGTGGGCAAGCCGAGTGTGTCCTCACCGGAACCGGGCACATCCTGAATGTAGTGCTGCGCGATGCTGCCATCAATGAAGCGGGCGTAGTAGATCATCGGCAGCATGGTCAGCTTATTGGCGTGGATGATGCGCGTGGTTGCCGTTGCATCAGCAGCAACGGTACGCAGCGCCAGATCGAAGCGCGGACGCGGGAAGGTGTTCCACGTATATAGATTGATCAGCCCGAAGCCAACGGCGATGATCCATGCGCCGAACACCAGCACGCGGATCGCCAGCGGCAGGCGGGATCGCGTCGCCAGCCAGCCCATCGCAATGTACAGCGCCAGCGCCGATCCTTGCAGTGCGCGGGTAAGATAAACAGCGCGTAGTTGCGAGACGATCCACATTAAGGCGATAGGGGCGATTAGCAGCCATAGGATCAGTGCCAGCGAACGGGCATCAGCCGAGTTGCGGCGAAAGACAGGTAACGCCCGCAGCGCCAGAAAGACAAGGATCAGCGTCAGCGCGACGATGCTGGCGATCACGGCGGCAGGCTGCGTCACTTCCAGTTCCACGAATAAGAATGACCACAGCGATAGCAACGGCTGCACGGGAGTCGGTTTGGTGATCCAATATTGCCCGACTTTGCCCAACTGTGCGGGCAGATTGACCAGCCACGGCAGGTAGATCAACAGTGCCAATCCAGCCGCTAACACCGTCCGCAGGATCAGATCGCGGCGACGCAGGAGGAACGGGATCACGCCGAGCGATGCCAGATAAAAGGCGGCAAGCTGCTGCGTGTACATACTTAATCCCGCCAACACGCCGAAGCCGAGCCAATCGATCAGTTTGTTGGTGCGGATGGCGCGGAAGAAACACCACGTCGCACTAATCAGCAGCAAGCCGAGCAGTGCGTACATGCGCACCTCTTGCGAATACTGCACGTGAAAAGGCGCGAGGGCGGTGATCAGCGCGGCGGCGAGGGCGACACGTTCCTCGTACAACTCCTTCGCCAGTAAATAAACGGCGAGGATCGTGCCCAAGCCTAAGATCACACTCCACAACCGCACGCTGTAGTTGGACTCGCCAAAGAGCTTCATCCAGCCGTTGAGCGAGGTGTAATAGAGCAGTGGATGCACATCGGCGGCAGCGCCGTTCACGGGCGTCAGCGTGCCATAGAGCATGGCATCGACGCCCTTCTCGCTGAACAGCACGGCGAACGCTTCGTCATACCACAGGACGCGCGTATTGATGGCGATCAGGCGCAAAACCAGCGCTAGCACGAGGATCGCTAAGATCGGCAGCAGTCGTTTCATATTACTCCTCGACTCCACAGACTTCAGGATTGTCTCTGAAACTACTTCTTGACTCTAACCTTACCTGAGACCGTATAGTTATTACAGCTCTGTGCGCATAGGATAACAAGATGATCAGAATCGGTGATTTTGCCCGTATCGGTCAAGTTTCAGTCGTGACCTTACGGCATTATGACGAGATCGACCTGCTTAAGCCTATTGCTGTCGATATTGCTACCAACTATCGCTACTACTCAGTTGCGCAGTTGCCGCGCCTCAACCGGATTCTAGCCCTGAAGGATTTGGGGTTTTCGCTAGATCAGATTGAGCAAGTGCTGAATGGTCTGACTGTAGAACAATTACGCGGCATGTTGAAACTGAAACAGGCAGAAGTCCAACAGCAAATTGCGGATGAGCAGGCGCGACTGACACGTATTGAAGTCCGACTGAAGCAAATCGAATCGGAGGACAATATGCCAGAGTACGATGTTGTCTTGAAAATGGTTCCAGCGGTGCTGATTGCCTCGCGCAGCGTCACTATTCCAACCAATGATCAGGTTCCGCTGTATCTGGATGCGGCTCTGTTTGAAGCCTACAACTACGCCACGACAAATGGTGCTAGAGCCATTGGCGATTGGTTTGCGATATGGCATCAACCCGCTGAGACACTCGCCAATGAAGTGGCGGAGGCAGCCGTTCCGATTGACCACGCCGTGCCGGGTTCGGATCAGGTCAAGGTCTATGAATTGCCACGCACTCAGGTCGCCTCAGTGATCCATTACGGGGCGTTCAAGAATTTAGTTCAGGAGCATACAGCGCTGCTCAGGTGGATTGAAGCCCATAGCTATGAGACTGTCGGCACCTACCGTGAAATCTATATCAAGCATGATCGGGAGAATATGACAGATTCTGCAACCGAAATTCAGTATCCAGTGGAGAAACGTTCATGACCAAAGCTACAAAACCCAAGATCGTTAAGCAGCCCGAACCGCACGATAGTCGTTTCACCTTGGTTAACCGTACCCTCGTTGGCAAACCTAAGATCGACGAGCGCCCCGAACAGCACTATATGGGGATCAGGACGCAGACTCCCTTTAAGGGCATGTTCACGGTGGTTGACAAGCATCTGTTTAAGGAGTTAAGAGCGTGGCTGAAACAAGAGGGCATCGAGCCAGCAGGGTCGCCAATTCTTCGCTACCACGTCATCAATATGGAAGGCGAGATGGATATTGAAGTCGGGATTCCGGTTGCTGAAGCGTTGCCGGGTAATGGTCGCGTGCGTCTCGGCGTGCTGCCTGCTGGTCGCTATGCCAGCCTGATTTACATTAACAACGGCTATACTGGCAACGGAGCCTTAACCAGATGGGGCATCGAGAACGGACTTGCGTTTGATCAATGGGCTGATCCGAAGGGCACTGCCTTCAAGTCGCGCTATGAAGCCTATCTGACCGATCCTAAAATCCAGCCGCTTAAAACGAAATGGGAAGTTGAGGTGGCGATTAAGCTGGCTGATTGACGTATGGGGCGGCTTTGTCACGAGGCTGGCGATGTGGGGATCGGCAGTCGCCACCAATCGCGCCGCAGCAAGGATAACAGAATCAGCGATCCGAAGGGCAGCGGCAAATAGTTGGCGGGATGCTCGAAGCGCCCCTCCAGTGTAGTCAGGAATAATACCCACAGCGCGGCACTGAGCGCGACCATCACGGCGGCAGCACGCAGCGATCCTGTGCGCCGATCCGTGCGGGCGATCTGGCGCATGGTCAGCACCAGCACGGGCAGATAGGCGACGAAGTGCGGCGTGGCGGTACGCACGGCGATCAGATGAGTGACCGCCAGAGTCAGCGCCGCTGTCCACGCGAACAACGCCTGTTCGTTGCGCCAGATCACGCGCCACCACGCCCACAGCATGAACAGAACCAGTAATGCGCCGATCAGCAGTTCGCCCGCATCACCGAGGAAAGGCAAATAAACGTGCGTCACCACCCACACCGGCGATCCGATGCGCGTGTAGCCAGTATATTGCGCCGCCTGTTGCAGCCAATCGCCCAACCACGAAGGGACGAACAGGAACGAGAGCAGGATCAATGCGCCCGCCGTGACGCCGAAGCTGATCACGATACGCCAGCGATAGACTCGCAGCGCCCACAGCAGCAGAAAGGGGATGATCAGGAACCCGATCTGCGGTTTGTAGATCGACAGCGCCAACAGCACTCCGGCGAGGATGTCCTGCTTCCTCCAGATCGCCCACAGCGCGATCAAGTGCAGACAGACGGTGATCGTGCCCGGCTGACCGAGAAACAAGCCGCGTGCATCGGGATACAACGTCACCGCCCATGCCACGCCGAACACCAGCATCAACGGCGAGAGCTTCCAACCGTACATCTGTGCCAACAGCGCGAAGGATAGCCCGACCAGCGTCCCCGTCAGCACCAACCAGATCGCGGAGGCAAGCGCATATTCGTTTAATATCGCTATCGGCGCGAGTAAGATCGCCATCGGGAAGGGGTACAGAAAATCGCCGGGGTACTGATCCAGCGCCGGATCGCTGCTGGCGGGTGCGCCGTAGAGATACATCTCAGCGCCTAGCGAGACTTCATCGCTGTAGGGATTCTTGCCTTCCACCCAGAATGCGTGTGCGCCATGCCAACGCTGAAAAAAGTCGTTCGCACCCGGATACGGCTTGGTGAAATAGGTGTACATCGCCCACACCAGCAGCGCAAAGAACAGGGAGAAGAACGCGATCAGTACGACTTTTCTGGTCATGTCGCCGTCACCTCACTCGGATCACGTTGCAGGCGCAGCGAACGGTACAGCGCCATACTCACGCCGATCAGAATCGCGGTTCGCAGCAGGATCAGCGCGGTGAAGATGGGAAGCTGAGATCCGCTGATCGCGCCAGCAGTTTCGGCGGTGCGGGCGAACAGCAGCGGATACTCGATGAAACTACCGAGCATCAGCAGTAACGAGATCAACACACCGTTGCGATCTGGAAAATTCAGCAGCAGCAATGGGATCAGCACCATTAACCACTGCGGACTCCAGCCCTGCGACCACAGGAAGAAAATGGTGATGGTGATAGTCGCAAACGCCAGCAGCCCGCGATCATCGAAGCGGCGGGTACGCGCATAGACGAACGCACCGATCAGCGCGAAAGGGATCAGCCGCAGCCACGAGGGAATCCGCGCGGGATTGCCCAACAGTTCGTATGCCTTCTCCGGCAGGAAGTGATCGGCAATGGGACCAAAATTACCTGTGCGATAGTTGCCGTCGATCAGCGCCCAGACCGTCTGGTAACTCGCCTTGTTGAACTGCGCCGCCAGCGAAGGGACGCCGAATTTGCCCGCGATCTGCAGCATGGCGGCGATGCCAACAGCAGTGACCGCCACTGTGATCGCCGTGACGCGGATCGCCTGATCGCGGTGACGAAAGCGCCATACCGCCGCCAGCAAGATAAGCGGATACAGCTTGGTCAGCGCACCGAAGGCGATGGCAAGCGCGGCGGGCAGATCGCGCCGTTCGGTCAGCCACGTCAGCACTAGCAGCAGCGCGAAACAGACGATCGGCTCGAACGTCCACGAGGAGAAGATCAGCGGCGCGGCAAGCAATCCGTAAATCCAGCCGAGCGCGATGCCCGTTCCCTCGCCGTGCAAGCGCGATCCCAGGCGCATGATCAGCAGCAGATTGCCGACATCGAACGCCAGCATGATGATGGCAAGCAGCGTAGCGTAGGCGGTGAAATCGGCGGCTGTGCCCGTCAGCGAATACGCCGTCAGCGAGATCAGTGGGAATACGGGCGGGAACTCGTACCAGTAATCGCGGTAAGGCAGCGATCCCTGCCCCGACAGCGCCGCCAGATTGTAGTAATGCTGGAAGTCGCCAAAGGTCGAGAGTCCGCGCTCGACACCATTGATCAGATATGGCTGGTAGACGATCAGCAGCATCAGGCGGAACCCAATTAACAGATAAAGCAGCGTGCGCCGATCTCGCAGCAGGGCGAACTCTTTCACGATGCCGCGCTCCGTTTGAAGATTGCGGCTTTGTCGTCGCTGTAGACTTCTTGCCACGCGGCGTCGCTACGCAGCAATCCGGCAAGCGAACCATCCTTCTCGATCACCACCAGCCCGATCCGCCACTTCTCGAAAATCTGCTGCCAGTTCTTTCCCGTCGCCGCGTCGATCCACTCGCGCAGCAGTTCGTCGTCGTAAAGATCGGTGCGCCCATCGACGAAGACTTTGAACTGCGGCGCGGCGAACAGCAAATAACCGCCCCAGTTATAGCTGTTGAACAGGTTGCCCGCCGTCGCTGGATCGACTGACTTATTGAGGTAGTTCGCCGCCTCGACGGGCAGATATTCTGTTTGCGCTTTAGCGACGGAGGACGGTAAGAGGATGCCCACGATGTACAGCAGCGCTCCGACTAAGACTAGTAATAGCAGCAGGTAGTTAATGACCAAGCCGACAGCACGTACTGGTCGTGGACGCCCCAGCCGCAACCCGCGTTCTTCCAGCAGCGCGTGCAGATGCCGTGTCAGCACCGGTGCAGCGACGATGGCGAAGGTGGCGATGTTGCGTCCGGCGTAGAGCGACATGAACGCCGTCCCACTGACCAGCGCCAGATCCGTCCAGTCGATGCGCTTGCTGCCGAGTCCCACCGCCGCTAACGTGCCGAGCAGCAAAAAGATGAAGGGCCACGTCTCCCGCCCGTGAAAGTTGGGCGAGTTCCACTCTTGAATGAACTGCTGCAACACGCCGATGCCGAAGGTGCGGAAAGGATAGCCCCACATCTGCACGGTGTTGGGATTAACCACCAGCGCCAGCGCACACAGCGCCGTGATCAGCGTCAGTTTGCCGATCTGCCGCCACGATAGCACATCAGGATTCGCGCCGTCAAAGAGGCGTCCCAAGACCTCGCCACCGATCATGCCGAACAGCAGGATGAAGCCGATGGCGAATCCGCCATGCAGGTTCACCCATAGGATCATCAGTAGAGGCAGCAGCCACAGGCGATCTATGTGCTTGCGTTTATACAGATGCAGCAGATAGAGCGTCACCGTACTGAGGAAAAACGAGGTCATCTGCGGACGTGCTGACCAGAACACCGCCGCCGCTGCCGCCGCGATCACGATCACGAAGGCGCGCACATAAACATTACCTTCGCACATCAAATAGACCACCGCCATGCCCGCCGTCGCCAGAATCGCCGTGTAGAAGGCTAATCCGGCGTTGCCAAGCGCGCGGTAAAACAGCACCATGATTAGTTGTGCGCCCCAACTGTGATTGATCCACGCCTGCCCCTCGCGGGTGAAAGAGAAGGGGTCTTGCATCAAGATTCTGCCGTTATCGAGCATCCATTCGCCGCTGCGGACGTGCCACCACGTATCGGTATCGACGGGGATGCGCGTCGCCATAGCAAAGATCAGGATGAACAGCAGCGCCACCATCAGCCGCCGGGTGTCTAGTAAAGGTAGCCTAAAGCGGGATGATGTGGCAGCGGTCATAGTGATTATCCTGATGGCAGTGAGGGTTTCTGCTCAGATGGGCGATCAACTGTATAATCTTAGTCACCTTTTACGGGATTCAGAATCGCACTTTTGTTTCAGGATGATAAGCACCAGTGGGACACTTGATCCTCACGGCATTTGACATCAAAAGCTACCTCAACGAAGCGCTGCCCGCCATGAAAGCGGCTATTTTCAGAGGCAATCTCTCGCCCGCTAAAGACGTGCTGGCTATCCGCAACGAGGCGCTGCTTGGCGAGTGGGATTTGAACGACGCGCTGGCGAACGAGGATTATAGCTGGCTGTTCACCGAGCGCAGCGCACAGGTCGAAGATCACGATCCCGATGGCTTGATCGTGGGGCTAACCTATCCGTTGATCCTCGCCTACCATCAGCCCGATCTGCTGCGTCTGCCGCTGGAGAGCGCCGAGTTGAATCCGGCGTTGCCCTTCCCCGCCGATTTCAGCACAGGGATTCCGGGCTTGCCGGGTACAGAAGGCATCGTTCAAGCGGGCTTTCAAGAAGGTCTACGCGCCATGTGGGAGATCGTAGGCTACGTCTCACCGGAAGATACTCGCGCCCTGCACACGCAGTGTCTTACGCTTGCAGAGCAGACTCCGACCCGCGCCGCGTGGACGCGCGACGCCATGAAGCTGACGGAAGGATTGAATGAAGTGCTGCGGCGCGGTTATGGCTTGGTGGTCGAGCGCGAATGACGACGGCAACGACGGCAACAGCACCACGACGGCGATTACGATTGCTGCGTCCGGTCACGCTGGCGCTAGTAATTTATCTGCTCTACTTCGCCCTGATCTACTTCCGTAACGGCAGTAATCCGCTGGAGTTCGTCTATCCCACCATCAGCGGATCGGCGGGCTACGATGGGCAGTTCGCCTACTGCATCGCCCTTGATCCGACGAACGCCGCGCCCTGCCTCGATGTCCCCGCCTACCGTTATCAGCGTATCCTGCATCCGATCACCGCGCGTTTTCTCGGTCTGCAAAACAGCGTCGGGATCATCTGGGCGCTGCTGGCGATCAACGTGGCGGGCATGATGCTGGGCACGCTGGCGCTGGAGTCGCTGCTGGTCGATCTGAAGGTCAGTCGCTGGTACGCCCTGATCTATGCGCTATTCGGTGGCGTCTTCTTCGCGGCGCGGGTGAATACGCCCGAACCACTGGCGTATGGCTTGGCGCTGGCGGCGATCTGGTTAGCGGCGCGGAAGCAGTGGACTCTACAGGCGATCTTGCTGCTTGCCGCTGCCTTCGCCAAAGAAACCACGCTGATCTTCACCGCCGCTTATCTGGCGCAGTTCGTATTAGACCGTCGCTGGTGGGCAACGCTGCGTCTGCTGCTGATCGCGGTGCTGCCATTCGTGATCTGGCAAGTTGTGCTGCGGAGCTGGTTCGGCGCGTTCGGAGTCGGTTCCGGCGGCGCGATGGCGACTCCCTTCGAGATCATCCCCTTCATGGGCATCTGGCGCATCGGCTTGGAGAAAGGGATCGCCGCGCTGCTGCTGTTTGGCTTCCCCGCGCTGCTGTTCGCCGTCGTGCCGTCGTTGTGGGGCTTGTGGAAAGGCGGGCGCGATCTGATCAGCGGGCGGCGCAATGAGTACACGCTGCTGCTGCTCGCCAACGCCGCGATCATGCTGTTCGTACCTTATTCCACTTACCGCGAAGCGTTAGGCTTGGCGCGCTTCATGCCCGGATTGGTGGCGATGGTGCTGCTCTACGCCGCGCTCAAACGCGAACGCCGCGCCCTGATCTACAGTTCGCTGTGGCTGGTCTGGGGACTGCTGTTGGTGGGGTAGTGGGATTCATTTGGCGTTGGCATGATGGGCGAGGCAGCGCCCCGCCCCTACAATTGCGTTGTGTCGATAGGTGGTCAATGTCCCAATTACTTGATCCTGATCGTTATCACCGACATTCTACTCGCTTAGAAGGGTACGACTACAGTAACAAAGGGGCGTACTTCATGACAATTTGTACACACCTACGGGAGGAGCTTTTCGGGAGTATTAGCGATGGCACTGTCCAGTTAACCGAAATCGGTCAGCTAGTCTTTGACTGCTGGCTAACACTGCCTGATCATCATCCGGTCGAATTGGACGAATTTATCGTCATGCCTAACCATTTCCATGCCATCCTTGTGATCACAAATCACGTAGGGGCGGGGCGTGCCTCGCTCTCTTCTTCTTATATCCCCTTCCCACGCGCACAACCCGATACGACTATCCTGCGAAACGCACCTTCCGGCACGCTCGGCTCGATCATCGGCTCATTTAAATCTGTCGCCACCAAACAGATAAATCGTCTTCGTAATACGCCCGGATTTCCTGTTTGGCAGCGCAGCTTTTACGAACACATCATCCGAGATGAAATCGCCCTAAACCGCATTCGCCAATACATCATCGATAATCCAACGAATTGGGATACCGACTCCGAAAATCCAGCACAGGCACCAAAATCAACGTAGGGGCGGGGCGCTGCCTCGCCCTGCATTCAACCGGTTCTCTCCCAACTATCGCAATCACCACACCGACAAGATCAAGATAAACCGTCGGGGTGGGGCGCTGCCTCGCCCTCCTCTTAAACCCTCCGCCTAAGCCGCTAGACAAAGTTATTCATGGTTGAAACGGATTAATAGGATCAAGCGAAGATCAAATCAAAAAGGCGAGGCAGCGCCCCGCCCCTACATAGTCGATTAAACGTGAATTGATAGTAAGCTACAACCTACATCCCCAACTTACCCGGACACAGCACGTTGTTCGGATCGAGCGCCCGCTTGATGCTCCTTAGCGCCTCCATCCCCGCGCCGTACTGCGCCTGCATGTAGGGCGCTAACCGCAGCCCGACGCCGTGATGATCGTTCAGCACCGCGCCCGCCTTCATTGCGGCTTCCACGCCTGCACGGAAGATCACGTCGTGCAATTCCTTCGCCTCATCCAAGT
>JAHBVK010000031.1 GCA_019637555.1 Anaerolineae bacterium | reverse complement strand
CGCATAAACGGTGTACATTAGACTGTCGGTCTGAACTTCCTCCAATAGTGCCTCAACACCGGGATCGACAGGCGGATTGGCGGCAACTTCTGTCGGCAGCGCTCCCGGTGGGGTTGCCGTTGGTAATGGGGTCGAGGTAGCAACGCGGATTTGCAGAGTGGGCGGTGGTTGTTGGCGTACCAGTACGGTCACGTTGCAGGCGATGCCAACGACTAGCGCAATCGCCAACGCCGTGACCACCATCAATGGATTGCATAGCCAACGGATTATCGCCGAGCTGACTCTGGTTATCGAGCGCATTTGTGCCAATCACTTAACGCTAATAGGATCGCCAACTTAATGTGGTTGGTGTATTCTATCTGCAACACTACTGAACTTCGTTATCTAGAGGCATTATGGATTCTACCGCTACTTCCGCGACGACTGCTCCACTTCCAGCCGTCGATTGGAATGACCCGTCACTTTACATCAATCGGGAATTAAGTTGGTTGGAATTCAACCGCCGCGTGCTGATGGAGGCGTTCAATCCTGACTTACCGCTGCTTGAACGTGTGCGCTTTCTGGCAATCTTTGGCAACAACCTCGACGAGTTCTTCATGGTACGCGTGTCTGGATTGAAAGATCAGGTGATCGCAGGTGTATTTGACGCTACACCAGATCAGCTTACGCCGCAACAGCAGCTTGCACTGATTCGAGAGCGCGTAATGCCGATGCTGCTGGATCAGCGTCGCATTTTTCACGAGGAGATCATTCCTGCGTTAGCGGATCAAGGCGTTTTTGTTCTGCGTTACGATCAGCTTGACGAGGCGTATCAGGTGGCGCTGCGGCGCTACTTCGAGATCGAGATGTTTCCCGTGCTGACGCCGCTCGCCGTCGATCCGGGGCGTCCGTTCCCGCATATCTCTAACCTCAGTCTAAATCTTGCTATCGTGATGACAGATGAAGATGGTGATGAGCGTTTTGCCCGCGTGAAAGTGCCCACGGCAGTATTGCCGCGTCTAGTGCCACTGAACGAGATCATGCGTAAATATAACCCCGGCGTTGAAGTGTCGGGTTTGCGTTTCGTGTGGCTGGAAGAAGTGATCGAAGCGAATCTCGATTTGCTATTTCCGGGCATGAATATCGCAGCGGCGACTTGCTTCCGCATTACCCGTAATAACGATGTTGAGATCGCCGAGGAAGAAGCCTCCGATTTGATGGAAACGGTGGAGGAGACAATTCGAGACCGCCGCTTCGGGCAAGTGGTACGGATGACGGTGGTCGGCGAGATGCCATCACAGATCAGAGTGTTTCTACTACGTCATCTCGAATTAGCACCAGAAGATATTTATTCGCTGCCATCCCCTTTAGGCACAAGCGACCTGTTCGCACTGGCAAACATCGACATGCCGCACTTGAAGTTTCCACCTTATTTGCCACGTCGGGTACCAGAATTTCCTCAGGGCGAGGAAATCTTCAGCGCCATGCGTCGGCAAGATATCCTGATCCATCGTCCTTACGACTCGTTCCAACCGACGGTGGAATTCTTCCAGCAAGCGGCTGCCGATCCAAATGTGCTGGCAATTAAGGCGACTCTATACCGCACAGGAAGCAACTCTCCGATCATTCAAGCCTTGTTGAAAGCACAGGAAAATGGCAAGCAGGTCGCGGTACTCGTCGAGTTGAAGGCACGCTTCGATGAGATGAATAACATTAACTGGGCACGTGCGTTGGATGATACAGGTGTGCATGTCGTTTACGGTTTGGTCGGGTTGAAGACACACTCCAAAGTTGCCTTGGTGGTACGCCGCGAAGCTGACGGTATTAAGAGGTACGTTCACCTAAGCACAGGTAACTACAACGCGTCCACCTCGCGCATTTATACCGATCTGGACATGTTTACCACGCGCGAAGACATTGCCTCAGATGTATCCGAGTTATTTAATCGCCTCACCGGTTATTCCAACACCACGCGCTATCGCAAACTGCTGGTCGCGCCTGAGCACTTGCGTAAGCAAGTCGCTGCTTTGATTGAACGGGAGATCGAACATGCACAGGCGGGGCGGGGTGGACATCTGATCTTCAAAATGAATGCGCTGGTCGATAAGGCGATGATCCAACAGCTCTATCAAGCATCGCGGGCTGGTGTGCAAGTCAATCTGATGGTACGCGGGATCTGCTGCCTGCGCCCCGGTATTCCCGGCATTAGCGATAATATTCGCGTGCAGTGTTTAATCGGGCGTTATCTGGAACATGCGCGCGTGTTCTACTTCCGCAACGGAGGTCACGAAGAAGTGTACCTAGGCAGCGCTGACCTGATGCCGCGCAACCTCAATAATCGCGTGGAGACGATGTTTCCAGTAGAAGCGCCAGCTCTCAAACAGCGCATCATTGACGAAGTGCTCAAAATGGAGTTAGTAGATAACGTGAAGGCGCGCGAACTGCTCTCGGATGGTAGCTATCGACAGATCGAACCGAGCGATGGTGAAGCACATATTGATGCGCAGCGCTGGTTTATGGACAGGAACAAGGAAGTTCTGTAGTACGGTTCAGTGGCTCACAAACAGCAAAAAGGCGACCTCGCTGCGTCTCGAAGTCGCCTTTTTGCTGAATTCTTTCCTGCTTCGGCGAACGGGAGAGTCCGCCAACACCCCTGAAGTCGCACCCCGGAGTCCGTACACCGAAGCGGGAAAGAAGAAGATAACGTATTGATAGTTAGATCATGTTTGTCGCAGTGTTCTTACCCCAATTCCCGCCCTCGCCACTACATAAGAGTGATGCCCGGTCTACTCTGATGTACTGACTACCACTGATAACTGCGTTCTACACGATGAGCAACACGATTCGGTTTTAAGATTGCTGAAACTTGCTATGGAACGGACATGACGTTGATTTTAGGTTCAGCGAGTGAACCCAGACAGGTGGGCGCATTAACTACCAATTACACACTCGTATCCCAGCGCGCCACACCTATCGAATTACAGTACATACTCACCCCGTCAGTCAGCAAAAAATCCTTCGACTTTCCACCAATCTGACTTTGATTGTTAACGTCCTTGCATCTGGTCGAATGGCGACCATCAATGTGTGGTGAACTTGCATTGATGGGCGCGGGTCGGTTCCGACTTGGCTTTTGTGCTTTATTTAGCTGATTGTGCCTGTCTCCTGAACTTCCCCGCGCCCTTCCTTAGTAGGACTAGAAGGAGGGGATTTAGTTCAGGAAGAAGGCTATCTTGGTACTAAATAAAGGTTGCCAGTGAGCCGGAAATCGTTGCGTCTGATGCTGACTGCTGCTCCGCAACTTGTTGTTGCGGGTTAACAGCCTCGTCAGCATACGGAGGACTTCGCCGTTTTCCTTATCCTTACCGCCAATACCAGCGGCTTGATCGGCGCGTTCTCCTGCGCTGTCCGTCGATTTCGACTGTGACTTTGACATATCGCTATGCCTCCTCTATGACCTGATAGTCTGCCCAGCATGGACGACGCTGGGTCTGATCTAGTTCCTTGATGGTTTCATTGACGGTGTAAGCAATGTCCTTCAACCACCCGATCACTTCTTCCGGCGTCAGGTCAGTGACCTGTTCTAGCTTGCCTTCGCTGGCAACGTCGTGCAGCCGGTCTATCGTATTGAACAGTGAAGCGAAACGAGCGTCGGTGAACAATGTTTGAAACGTCCTGATGTTCAGTTCGTTGGTCAACATACTGCCTCTGAACTACCTTTCGCACGTTAGACAAAAAAAGGACGTGAAACCGTTGGTTATTGGTTCCACGTCCCGTGCTTGTTCAGGAACGCTGCTGGAGGGAGTCGTTAGAGTTACTAACTGACTGTGCTCCTCCATTTTCGGCTGCTTCCGGTGGCACTAAGACCGCCCGGAGCGTGGAACCTTCCGCCGATTATCGAGTTGTTAAGCTGATTAACCGATTGGTACTGATACTGATTACGCTTATCGTTTGTTTCGGTTCCGAGTCTGCCGCGCTGTGATTGATCGATCGTTTGCGCTTGCAACCACTCTGGCATCCTTGCCATTCGCGGCGTGTGTGTCGTTGCTAGTGCTGCTGCGGACGCGGGTAAGGGCGTCATGGTTATCGCGGCGGCACTCTTGCCGTGAGCGCTATCGCTACTACCGCTACCAATACCGCTGCTCGTCAGCAGTCTCTCGACATCCACTTCAAACTCATTCCCGAACGACAGTTGCTTAAGGCCTAGAGTATCGAGAGTCCCGCCCCGGAAGGCACCATTACTATCAGAGAAGACAGCAACGGAGCAACGACGCGCGATATGTACGGTGCTATGCACCGATTTATCAGCGTTGTGTTGCCAAATGCGGAACATCTTTCGTTACCCACGCCTTTCGACCACTGTTTGGTCTAACATAGCGAGAATACTCTCGCCCCGGATGAAAATTCGCCGTAACCCGGCGGGTTGGCTGACTCGAAGGTAACCTTCAGTGATCAGCTTCTTCAAAGTGCTTAAGCTAACGCCAAGGATCTGAGCGGCTTCCTGTCGGCTATACACCGCATCAGGGTCAATGCTGCGCAGTCGATCCAGCTCTACAGCCATAGCTTCTCCACTCCATCGTGCAGTCTAACACGGCTCACTAGATTGTGTCAAGAGGTCAGATTTGACCTTTTTCAGTGAATAGCATTATACCAGAATTTTGCGGGTTCATAAAGGGTCATTTGCAACTATCGCATCGTTCTTAACTAGTCTTGTGGAGGTTTAGTTTGGAGGCAAAGCCCATTATGGTTGGCGTTTGACCAAACAAGCTGATCTCGATCTGCTGCTCTAACAGGTAATTGGGGAGCGTGATAAGTTCCGGCGTACTGGTCAGCAGTACGATCCGACCTGCTGGCGCAACCACACGAGCGATCTCTGAGCAGAGTTCGTGATAGAAGCGATCTAGTGGCGCAGCGACGCTGACTTGCTCTCCCCATGGCAGATTGGAGATCAGGCAATTAACGGAATGATCAGGCAGTGGTAAGCGGCGAACATCCCATTGCGCGAACGGGAGATCGTAATTCTGGATCACCAGATCGCCACCGAGTGCGTGTGCATCGAGATAGAGTGACTCCAGTTCGAGCAGGATCGTGCCACTGCCGCAGCAAGGATCGACCACCAGATCGCCTTTTTGTACTTGAGCCAAGCGCACCATCGCAGCGGCAACTGGCGCTTTGAGCATTCCCGCTTGTGATTGTTCGCGGTAGGGACGATCATGCAGCGGTAATTTGCCGACGCGCACGCCGATTAGTGCGGTGTCATGTTCGATGAAGACCCGGATATTGAGATCGGCGGAGGCATCATCAGCGGTGTACGACCAGTGAGTGCGATCCGTGATCCCATGTGCTACTGCTTGTTTGATCTCATCTACGCTGTAGTTGCGCTTGCCGACGAAACTGGCTGTTACGGAGAATAGAGGTTGCTTAGGCATCTTGCGCCACTGCGCGATTTGATTGCGGACGGGCGCGAGATCAAGCTGTTGGCTCAACTGAGTCATTAAGGCGAGGGAACTGCGCGGGCGAATGATCCCCTGCCATTCTGCGGCGAGGAGAAAAACATCATCGGCGCAGCGCAAGGTCAGTAGAGAACGTGGATCAGCAGTTGAGCCGCCGACGCGTCGGTAGGCGATCTGTTCGACGGTGGTGTCCGCCAGTTCAGCGATCTCGGCGGCGGCGATCTGTTCTAAGCCGCGAAAGGTAAGGGCGAAAAAGCGCATCAGAACAGTTTAGCTCTGGATCACGTTTTTGCTGGTCGTGCCGACTCGCCGCGTGACGAACATGAAGCCGATCACTGTGAGCAGCGCCATCACGAGCAGAGCGACGAACTTGAACTGACGACTGGTGGTGATCAATGCCAGTAAGCCGAACGCCAAGCAGAAGCTGTGATAGCCAAGTGCTAAGACGACGGGTGAGACGTTCAGATCGATCAGGCGGAAATGGATATGACCACGATCCCCTTTCAGCGGATTGCGCCGAGTAGCGATCCGCCGCGCGACCTGCCACGCCACATCCAGCAGCGGTAAGCCCATGACCAGCAGGATCGTCGCCATCTTCGCGCCGCCGATGATGCTCAACGCACCGATGATGTAGCCAATATAGACCGCGCCGCTGCCCATGAAAATCTTAGCGGGATGCCAGTTGAAGATCAGGAAGCCAAGCATAGTACCGATCAGCGCCATCGGCAGCAGACTGACGCTGTGCTGCATCTCCTTAGCGGTGTGAATGAACAGCAGCACCGCCGCGATCAGGATCACGCCACCTGCTAAGCCGTCTGAGCCGTCAAGGAAGTTGGTGGTGTTCATCATCAGCACCAACCAGAACAAGCTGATGGGCAGCGTAATCCAGAAGGGCAGGATCACAGTTTCGCCGTTCAGCGGATTGTTGAAGCGCTCGATGAAAACCAAACAAGCGATGCCAATCAATGCGGCGCTAATCTGACCGATGAATTGGATGTACCACGGTAGATCAAATTTGTCGTCGAGGATGCCGAAGATGAAGATGAATGTGCCGCCACCTAGCAAACCGATCAGCCGGATCACTTCGTTGGGATCTGCTCGCTCAACGGGCATGAGTTGGGCAATGATGGCAGTTACGGTGAAAGCACCCCACAGCGGGATCGCGCCTAAGCGGGCTATTTTCCCTTGATGCTGTCGCCTGCCACCGGGGACATCGACCATGCCATAGTGGGCGGCGATCCAGCGGGCGACTGGCGTAAGGAGAATCGCGGTGACTAACGCGATCCCGAAAACGACGACCAGTGATAGTTGATACGATGCGGACATGGCTAGAGGTTAGCTCATTTCCCGCTGCCAATTGGTGCGGGTTAGTGTGACAATGATGCTCAAATCATCGACACGAACTTACCGCATCTTACTACGCATGACCACGCTTTGGACTAGCCCCATGCCAAATAGGAGGGTAAGCAGTGAAGAACCGCCAGAACTGATGAACGGCAGCGTCAATCCGGTGACGGGCAATAATCGGAGGTTCATGCCAATAGACACAAAGGTCTGGAAGAAGATATTCGCCGCCACGCCATAACAGATCAGGCTGCCGAGTGGATCTCTGGCTAGAAACGCCGCCCGCATAACTCGCCACAAGACCACGCCGATCAAGAGGATCACTGCCGACGCACCGACAAAGCCGAATTCCTCCGCGATGACGGAAAAGATGAAGTCGGTATGGCGCACACGCAAAAAGCGCAACTGGGACTGCGTACCGCTGAGATAGCCTTTGCCCGTCATGCCGCCGGATCCGATGCTGATCTGCGCCTGCAAGATGTTGTAGTAAGAGCTAGGATCGCCTTGCGGGTTGATGAAGGTGTAGATGCGGCTTTTCTGGTAATCCTCCATGTTTGTCCACAGGATTGGAATACCAATCACCGCAATCAGCAGGAATATCCCGATGTGACGCAGCCTCAAGCCAGCCGCCCAGATCATGACCAGCCACGTGAACATGATCAGGATGGTGATGCCGAGACTAGGCTGAAGGAAGATCAGCAGCGTAGGCAAGCCGATGTAGCCGAGCGAGATCAGTACAGTGCGGAAGCTGTGCATCTTGGTGTACTGAGTGGCGAGATGCTGCGCCAACACGATCACCAGCAGCAGTTTGGCGATCTCGGAGGGCTGCACAGGAATACCGACGGTGAGCCAGCGCTGTGCGCCTGCCGCGCCGACCAGACCGAGCGCCGCCGTCAGACCGAGGATAAAAACCAGAAAGAGGTAGATATAGCGATGCAGTGCACCGATCAGCTTGTAGTCCAGCATCGCGGTGATGAGCATGACACCAATGCCTAAGACGGCGTACTGCACCTGACGGGGCACACGCGACTGCAAATCCGTATCTACAGCGCCACGTGTGGCACTGGCGATCATCATAATGCCGAAGATCACGAGGATCAGCGTAGCAGCAAACAGTACGAAGTCAAAATTCTGCCATAGGCGGGCAGTTACGTTGGTGCGTCCTACGCCGCGCCACGCGGAAGTTGTCGTCCTTGCTGATACTCTAGTTGCCACGCTTACACCCTCAGGCTGGATTCATTCATTACGATAAACAATAAACGGCGGGGAATTATAGCACAATCCGTTAAGACCTCTCACCCTAGTGCTGCGCGGATACACTTGCGGAATAGAGGGGAAAACCGTCTATCATTAGAGATTGATGATGCGTTGGATTGAGAGGAATTATGGCAACGATACATACTCTGGATGCCGAACGAGCGACACTGCACGGACACTTTTCACGCGATCTGCCGCCTGCGCTGACGATTGAGGCGGGCGATACGGTGCGCTTTCGCTGCTTGGATTCGGGTTGGGGGTTGGAACCACACAACGGGATCAACATTGAGCGGCGGGAGCTGCCAGACCGCGATCCGGTGCTTGATAACGGTCACGCGCTGACCGGTCCGGTGGCGATTCGTGGGGCGAAGGCTGGGATGACGCTGGCGGTGCGGATCGACAGGATTGAGGTGGGACAGTGGGGTACGACGATGGCTGGCGGCTGGTCGAACGCGTGGAATGACCGGATCGGGGTGAGCGACAAAGGGGTATTCCACGTCTGGACATTCAATCATGCGGCGGGGACAGCGCGGAATCAGCATGGGCATACGGTGGCGCTGCGTCCGTTCATGGGCGTTTACGGGATGCCGCCCGCTGATTCTGGTGTCCACTCCACGATCCCGCCGCGTCCAAGTGGTGGCAACATCGACTGCAAGGAATTGGTGGCGGGGAGTACGCTGTATCTGCCGATTGCCGTTGATGGCGGCTTGTTCAGCGTCGGCGATGGTCATGCGGCGCAGGGAGATGGCGAAATCTCGGTGACGGCGATTGAGTGCCCGATGGAGCGCGTGGATTTGACCTTCGATGTGCTGACTGACATGCCGATCACGAATCCGGTGGCGAATACGCCTGTGGGTTGGATCACGATGGGCTTTCACGAAGATGTGGACGAGGCGGTAGTGCTCGCGCTGGAGGGGATGCTAGCGCTGCTGAAGCGGCTGCACGGGCTGGATCGGCTGGATGCGCTGGCGCTGGCAAGTGTGACGGTGGACTTCAGAATCACGCAGATGGTCAATCGGGTGCGGGGTGTTCATGCGGTGCTGCCACATGGAGCGATCAGGTAGGGGTAGCGCGAAAAGGTGGTTGGAAGTGGGGTGGAAAAGTGCCGCCTGAAGTTCGCAGGGAATACAGGGCGCGGATCAGGCGTTTTGTTGGTAGCGCGTTAGAAAGGGCTAACGGAAGGTGGAAAATGGTTAGTGGAGATAGGCAGGCTATGGCTATCCATGTGATTGTGCGGCATTGGGCAAACAAATAGTGAAAACCAGAAGTAAACTATTTCATCGGTTGTTACTTTCTGCCTGCACACTCCTTATTATCGTGCCATGTGCCGTGTGTTTATGGGTATTCGGTGTTAGAGACGCAGTATTTCGAGAATCTTTACCTATCTATCCACGTGCGATTGAACTGCCCGACGCTTATGGAGATCGTGGAGGTGGAGAAGGGTTGCAACAACTTCACTTCTGGGTTGCGGACCCATTTGACGATATACGACAATACTACGAGGCATTTACACCCCCATTTGTTAAGCAAGAATATCGGTATGGCGATAAAGTAGCGCCATACTTCTTAACAGTGTTCAATCCTTCTGGTACGAGCATACCTGTGATTACGGCGGAATTCGGAGGTGAACTTAACGATCCGGCACAGAGTTTATATTGTGACTATCAATTGACGTATCAATGTATTCAGATTGAGCTAATAAATTACCAGCCGAATGAGACAGTAAATTTTCCCGGACTAGCTGGTTTTTGGCACTCGGCAAGAACACCTACTACATGGACACCCAATCTACGTGGTGGAACACTTATCATTTATAGATATTATGTGGTTGAGCTTTCTTAAATACGTGGATGACGTAATCACGAGTCTATCCTTTGAGCTTAAATTGAGGTGGCAACCCGTACACTCGCGGTAAGGAACAAACCAGATGCAGAGTGAAAGGGTGCGATCATGCCGTCATATTCTAATCAGCAGCACTTAGGGCAAGCTGAGTCGCTGTGGGTAGCTACTTCCCCAACTACGAATTTTCCCTCACTAGTCACCGCCCCTCCCCATGACGTGATCGTGATAGGCGCTGGCATCGCCGGACTGACGACGGCTTATCTGCTACAAACGCAGGGCGTCCGCGTGGTATTGCTGGAGATGGGCAAGATCGTCAAAGGCGTGACGGGTTACACCACAGCGAAGGTCACGTCGTTGCATACGTTGATCTACGATTATCTGATCACACACTTTGGTGAAGACCAGGCGAGGATGTACGGCGAGGCGAATCAGGCAGGCTTGAATATGATTGCCGCGCTAGTGGATCAGTTACAAATCGCCTGTGACTTCAAGCGCACAACAGCTTATACGTTTACCTGTGATGCCAAAGAGAGTAAGAATATCGAGGCAGAGGTAGAAGCCGCACAAAAGTTGGGCTTACCCGCGTCTTACGTCACGCAGACGCCGCTGCCGCTGGCAGTCAAAGCGGCGATCACTTTTTCGGAGCAAGCCCAATTTCATCCACGCAAGTATCTGTTGAAGATTGCTGATGCGTTCATCAATGCTGGTGGGCGGATTTTTGAGGATACCCGTGTGTTCAAGATCGAAGACGGAACGCCGATTAAGGTGACGACAGCACGCGGGACACTCAGTGCCGCGCATGTAGTCATCGCAACGCATTATCCGATTTACGATCCGGCGTTGTATTTCACACGCTTGATCCCGCATCGATCCTGTGTACTCGGTGTGCGTCTGGAGGAAAAAGCACCGGAAGGGATGTTCATTGACAGTGTGGATGAATACCCAACGATGCGCAATCAGCCTACCGAAGACGGCGAAATCTTCCTGATCGGCGGCGAGAACTACAAAACGGGGCAGGGTGGCGACATCATCGCGCGTTACGAACGGCTGGAAAAGGTGGCGCGTGAATACTTTCCGGTGAAGTCAGTCGACTATCACTGGTCCACACAAGACAACATGACGCTAGATCGGGTGCCCTTCATCGGCAAGATTGATCGCTCCGACACGAATATTTACGTAGCGACGGGCTTCGGCGGTTGGGGCATGACCAACGGCAGCGCCGCAGGCATGATCCTCAGCGACCTGATCTTAGGCAAGGAAAATCCGTGGGCACAGGTCTTTAATCCGGTACGCTTCAAGCCAGTTGCCTCTGCCAAGCCGTTGATCACTGAGGGCGCGAACGTGGCAAAGGAAATCGTCGGGGGGCTGCTGCCTAAGCCTGCGGCGGAAGCGGCGCAAACTCTAGCGGTTGGCGAGGGTATGGTCGTGCATCATGAGGGTGAACGCGTCGCCATCAGCAGAGATGACCAAGGGAGATTGCACGCCGTCTCCGCGATATGCACGCATATGGGCTGCGTGGTCAATTGGAACAACGCCGAGCGCAGTTGGGATTGTCCGTGTCACGCTTCGCGGTTCGCGTCTGATGGCACCGTGCTGCATGGTCCGGCGGTCAAGGATTTGGAACAAAAGCAGATCGAAATTCCACAGCCTGTAGTTGATAGACAGGAGTAGAGTGTGTTTGAAAACTGGCTGGCGGTTGGAAATTAGCCCCTTGTCTCCCTCTCCAATCCGAGTACAGATTAGGAGAGGGAACCCAGAGGCGAGGTTGGCTCAATATGCTTACCAACGGAGTATTCAAGTATGCTCTCAAGCTTGCGTAGATTGAGGACGTAAGTTAAACAATCGGCATTGCAATTCCAGTCAGACGAAAGCAAGACAAGCCGATGCCGGAAAATCTAGGTTCAGTGCTACAGTTTGCGCTCGATAGCGCATGGCAGGCGGGACGGATCACGCTGCGTTATTACCAGATGCCGCTGCCCGTTGATCGCAAGAGCGACGACTCCCCCGTGACGCAGGCTGACCGCGAAACCGAGCAGCACCTCCGACGCTTGATCGCTGAGAAATATCCACAACATGGCATCATCGGGGAGGAGTTCGGCGAACAGGAGCCAGACGCCGAATACACATGGGTGATCGACCCGATTGATGGCACCAAGTCATTCATTCACGGTGTACCGTTTTACGCGGTGCTGGTGGCACTGATCAGGGATCGGCGTCCGGTGATCGGGGTGATGCACTTTCCTGCGCTCAACGAGACACTTTACGCAGCAGTCGATCAGGGCGCGTACTGGAATGGACGCCGGATCGCGGTGTCGTCGGTCAGCGATCTGCGCGAGGCGACGTTTCTTTCCAGCGAAGTACCTACGTCGCAAGGGCGTGATTGGAGTAGACCATTTCAGCAGTTGTGCAACACTACGCGCCTTCAGCGCACATGGGGTGATTCTTATGGCTACGCGATGGTCGCCAGCGGACGAGCCGAGATCATGATCGACGCGAGGATGAAAGTTTGGGACTGCGCCGCCCCTGCCGTGATCATCGAGGAAGCGGGCGGCAAGTTTACTGATTGGAAGGGCGAGTCCACGATCTGGGGTGGGGAAAGCGTAGGCACGAACGTCGCGCTGCATCAGCAGGCAATTGATAGCCTCGGTAAAAGCGAGTGACTAGCTACATGAAAGTGCAATTAGAAGGCGCGGAAGTTTAGACGCTTTGCGTTTAGTATAGCCATCGTCAGCACAAGTTATTGGGAGGGTCGGGCGATGGCAAAAACATTTACGCGACGGCAAGTGTTGAAGTACGCCGCAGTCAGCGGCATCGGTGGTTTAATCGCGGCGAATTTGCCTATTGTGGCGCGGGCGGCGCAACCGATCACGACGAAGGGCGCTCAGGCACAGGAACTCTCCTTAGCGCAGAGCATCGCGCAGGCGGCAACGGCATTTCTAGACACCCTCAACCCCGATCAACGCGCTAAAGCCAGCTACGATTTCAGTAACAATGAGCGTTTCCGCTGGCATTGGACGATGCCCTCTGGCTTCCCCCGCAACGGACTGCCACTGCGCGAAATGGATGACGCACAGAAAGCGCTGGCATTCGCTCTATTAAGCAGCAGTCTATCCGAATACGGCTACCAGAAATCGCTGGACATCATGTCGCTGCAAAACGATCTAGGAAATGATCCGCAGCTTTACTTCGTGACAGTATTCGGCACGGTGGGCGATCCAGCGGGCTGGGGTTGGCGCTGGGAAGGGCATCACCTGTCGCGGCATTACACCATCGTCGGTGAAAAGATCGAAGTGACACCGTTCTTTCACGGATCGTGGCCAACTACCTCGGATGCGGGACTGCGGGCGATGCCACGAGAAGAAGACGCGGCGCTGGAACTGGTCAATTCGCTGCCGGATGACCTCCGCAACAAGGCAATATTTCAGGGCAACACGCTGACCAATCACATCACCAGCAACAATCCCAGAGTGACTCCGCTGGGTCAGGTAGGCGTGCCTTACGGCGAACTCAACGCCGATCAGCAGAAGCTAGTGGTGGAGATCATGCAGGCGTATCTCAATGTGCTGCCCGAAGCGTTAGCCGAAACGCATTATCAGCGCGTAATCGATGGCGGGTTGGAGCAGGTGTTGTTCGCGTGGGCGGGCAGTCTAGAACACCGCCGCCCGCAGTATTATCGGTTGCAAGGCGCAAACTTCGTGATGGAGTTCGACAATTCGCGCAATCGTGGCACACATATCCACAGCGTCTGGCGCGAGTTCGATAATGACTTCGGCTACAACTTGCTGAAAGCCTAGCCGATAGTGCTGGATTGGTTGCGGCGCAACTGGCATCGGCTGCTCGTCCATGTGATCGGCGTGGGGCTGGCGATCTGGCTGATCGTGATGTATCAGTTCGGCGATCTGGCTCTGCCAGAACGCTTCGTGATGCTACGCACGGGCATGATCAGCTTGATATTTCTGGCGGCGTCGTTCGCCTGCACGCCGATCAGCAAATTGATCGGTTGGCGCAGATTGACTCTGATCCGCCGTCCGTTGGGCTTGTACGGCTTCGGTTTCGCGCTGGCGCATCTGTTTGTGTATGCGTGGCTGGAAAATGCACTGGAATGGGAATTGATCTGGCGCGATCTGGGCGAACGTCGCGCCATGCTCGTCGGGTTGATCGCCCTGCTGCTGCTCGTACCACTGGCGATCACCTCAACAACAGGCTGGCAGCGACGACTCGGTAAGCGCTGGAAAATGCTACATCGGTTGGTTTACTTGGCGATCCCGCTGGCAGTAGCGCATTTCTATCTGCTGGATCGTGATTTCAAAGAAGTGCCGCTGACGTTTGCCATTATCGTCGCCAGTTTACTCATCCTGCGCTTGCCGCTGGTAAAGTTAGCTAGCCACAGCCGTATCGTAAAGAACGTCAAAATTCACTCGAAATAAGCTGTAAACAGTGAGGCAGGCTTTGCCACTAGTTTGTGCTGCGCTTTGCTTGTTCCTCATATTCCAATGTCATCCCTTCGTATGATTTATGCTCAAACTGACTCGCGTATTTATGGCGACTCTGCTAGACTGACTTTTAAGCCAAATTTGCTGCATAATGATCATTAGCGAATATGTTCCTTGAGTTTTGAGGAGAGGCGTCAGCATGTCGGAGTCCAACAAGCCAGAAACGGAAAAGACACCGTCGGTTGCGCCGTCGTCGTTGAAATCGACGTTATCCGTCAACCGCAACGAAATTGACGAGCGCGATCCAACGCTGCGGATTACTCCTGATGGTGCGCAATCGTATACCGTGCTGCTGGTCAATAAGGTCATGAGTCTCGGCAGCGACAGCAAGCAGGATGTTACGCTGCGAACGCCGGGGATCGAACCACGCCATGCCCGCTTGATGCTGGAGGGCAGCAGCTATCGCCTCTACGATGTGACTGGCAAGAAAGGCGTGCTGGTCAACGGACAGGTGATCGACAGTGTAATTCTGAAAGACGGTGACATCGTTCGCTTGCAAGATGCGGACGGTCAGGGCGTCTCGATGAATTATTCCAACCCGATTGAACGTGCGTTAGGCACGGCATCCATCGGGCGCTTGTATACCTTCGAGGACTATCCGTTCACTTTTGGGCGCGATCCCAATGGCAGCATCAAGATCGATGCAATGGCAGTCTCGTGGAAACACGCGCAGATCACCCGCGAGGGCGGACGCCACGTACTCGCCGATCTAGGCAGTACCAACGGCACGTTCGTCAATGATCGCAAGCTGACGGGTCCGTATCGTCTGCAAAACGAAGACGTGATCCGCATCGATCAGGCGCTGTTCGTGTACAAAGGCAACGGCGTACAGCGATTAGCAGCAGCGCAGAAACTCCAGATCGATGTGGTCAATCTGGAGATGACTTACACCACCAATTTTCCGCCGCCAAAGAAAACCCTCAATACGCTGCGCGGTGCATCGCTGTCGATTCACCCTCAGGAGTTCGTCTCGATCATCGGTGGCAGCGGATCGGGCAAATCGACGTTAATGCGAGCGCTCAACGGCGCACAGCGGGCGACGGGCGGACAAATCCGCATTAATGGCGAGGATTTTTACGAGAACTACAGCCAATTTCAGCCCGTCATCGGCTACGTGCCGCAAAAAGACATCGTACAGGACAACCTGAGCATTTATCAGACGTTGTGGTACGGCGGCAGACTGCGCTTCCCCAACGAACCCATCGCCAGCATTGAGCAGCGGATCAAGCGTGCGCTGGATGCGCTGGAACTTAACGACTTCAAAGATCGTCTGGTGGGAAGACTCAGCGGCGGTCAGCGTAAGCGCGTGAGCATTGCGCTGGAACTGATGGCTGACCCGCGACTGCTGTTCATGGATGAGCCGTCCAGCGGTCTTGATCCCGGTCTGGACGCAGAACTGATGGATACGCTGCGCCGCCTTGCGGATCGCGGACATAATGTGGTAATCGTGACGCATACGACGTTGAACATCGACAAATGCGATAAGCTGGCGCTGGTGGCGCGTGGCAATCTGGTGTACTACGGACCGCCGCGCGAGGCGTTGACCTTCTTCGGCGTCAAAGACTATCCAGAAATCTATAACCGCGTGCAAGCACTGCCCGACGATCCAGAGACACCGACCAATGTGAACGAAGCCGCCGCCAAGTGGGCGGAAAAGTTCCGGCAAACGTCGATCTATCTGAATAACGTGACGCGGCGGATGCTGCCCATCGATTCCAAATCGATGCCCAACATCCTGAGCAATAAGCGGCTGCGCGGTGCAAGGCAGGGATCACTGTTGCAGCAGGGGCGCGTGCTAACCGAACGCACAGTCGCGTTGGTGCGGCGTGATTTCCGCACCCTGATGGCGATGCTGTTGATCCTGCCACTGGTCGGCTTGTTCCTCGGCATGATCAGCTACGACAGCGCGCTGAATGAGCGCGGTCAAATGCTGGTCAGCCGTTTCAGCAAGCAGTCGGAAGAGGCGCAGTTCTTCGATACCTTCCCACTGAATCCTGTGCCGCAGCCGATACAGGGTGCTGCGTTAGGATCGCCGCCTGATAGTGAGGGCGAGCAGAAGGCGAATGCCAATCAGGTTCAGCAGATCGGCACGTATGGTCCGGCGGGCGAGGCACAGCGACTGCTGTTCATGACCTCGCTGGCGGTGGTGCTGTTGGGACTGTTCACCTCGGCGTATACCATCGTTGAGGAGAAGAGCCTGTTCCTGCGTGAGCGCATGGTCAACCTGCGGATCCCACCTTACCTAGCGTCCAAAGTGGTGGTTTATGGAGCGCTGGCGCTGGTGAGTACGATTGCCTTCATGATCATGTTGTCTATCGGTGTGCGCTTGCCGGAAAAAGGCTTGATCCTGCCCGGTCCGGTGGAAATCTTCATCACGCTGCTGCTCACGTCGCTAACAGGAATCTGCATCGGACTGCTGCTGTCGTCATTGGCGGGGCAGGTGAATGCAGTGACCTATGCGGTACTGGCGGTGCTGTTCGTGCAAATCCTGTTCCCCGGTGTGCTGTTCAAGATGGAGGGTCCGATCCTTGAACCGCTGTCGCGCCTGACTGTGACGCGCTGGTCGCTGGAAGCACTTGGCGGCACGGCAGACATGGTGGGACGCGATGCACAGGGGCGGATCGTGGTGGAGCGTCCGGCTGTTGGTCGTAACGGTCAAATCATGGAAGGTATCACTGCACGGCAGTTCTTCCCTGCACCTAGTGCCCTCAGCGTGACGTACCCCACCGATGGCAGCGGCTTACTGCTGCGCTGGGGGGTGTTGATCGGTTTCTGTGTGCTCTTTCTGCTGGCAGCGGCAGCCTCGTTGAACCGCAACGAGAGTTTTTAGCCAGTTTTTGGTCAGATCAAGTTCGTTGTATCACGCGGTAACTGGTGCACAAGTTTACCGCTGCTCTTAAAGCAAACATCATCATGTATCATGGGAGGCAAACAACCACATGAAACGAAGTTCATCCCTGTTCTTTACCCTCATCGTCGCCTTGATCATGGCGGCGTGCGGTGGCGCTGCACAGCCTACAGCCGCGCCGACCACCGCCCCCACGACGGCGGCGACGCCTGAAGTTGCTGCCAATACCGAAGCGACGGCGGCAGCGACGGCGGCAGCAACTGCCGACGCCACCAGCGAGAGCGGTGGCGGGGTCTCCATTCAGCCTGCTAATCCGACACCTGCCGCGACGCTGCCAGTGATTGGCACGCCTGCGCCGGGCAGCAGCATCAATGGCACGCCAATCGCTAAGGTGCCGACCATCAAAGCGCCCAAGACTCTGGACGAGCTGAAGTCAGAATATCCTGATCTCGGTCCATTCATCGACAAGTACAAGGACGCGCAGATCGGCGATGTGCCGATGGTGGAACTGTACGCCCAGATCATCGACATCTACAACAAGGATGGCGCGACTGGTGTGGCAACCTTCCTTGAAGGCTCTGGCTTGCTAGAGAAGATGAATATCCCTTTGAGCTATCTTGATTTGCTGCGCGCCTTCGATCAAGGTGGTCCCGATGCAGTGCTAGCACTGGCGGAACAGCGCAAACTGGTCAACGAGAATAACGAGATCGTCGGTTTCCTCGCGCTGGACAGCGAAGCTAATCTGGAAGCTGAGACGGCAAGACTGAAGGGTATCGATGTTAGCGTTTACGATTACAAGCCGGAGACTGAAGAAGTCGAGATCGGCATCAGCATTGAAACGCTGGCACAGTTCCAGACCCCCGGTAAGATGCTGGAATACATCGTCCAGATCGGCAACAGCCCGCATGTAGTCGGTTGGCGCTTGCCCGTACCTGCCATGACCAGCGATAGCTGGAACCCGCAGAAGGCGGAAGGCGTCAGCGCCACGACCATCGGTGCAGATAAGTGGCACGCCGCTGGCATCACTGGCAAGGGCATCAAGCTGGGCGTCCTCGATCTTGGTTTCGGTGGCGTCAAGGCACAACTTGGCGACTTCTTACCAGAGAACGTGGAAACTAACATCAGCATCGACAAGATGGACAAGCAGAAGGAAGATCACGGTACAGCGGTGGCGATGGTTGTTCACTCCATCGCGCCGGATGCCGAACTCTACCTCGCTTACTTCGATGGCATTAGCGGCGGTACGGGGCTAGTTAAGGCACTGCAATGGCTGCAGCAGAGCGGCGTTCAGGCGATCAACTATTCGGTTGGTTCCACCGTCGGTCCTCGTAATGGTCAGTTCGGTGACGCGGTGCTGTTCGACGCTTTCACCCGTGAAACTGGTATTCCCGTGATCGTTGCCGCTGGTAACTCTGCACAGGAACACACACTGTTGAAGTTCAATGAAGGCGAAAACGGTCTGCACCTATTCGGTGAAGACGAAGATGGCAATCAGGTCTACGCCATGCCCTTCGCCGCCGCGCCCGTCTATTCGATCGTGATGAACTGGGACGGCAACTGGGACGGTAAGGAAAAGTCCGAATACGACTTCTTCGTACTGGACGAGGATGGCAACACCACGTGCGTTGGTAACGAGCCGCGCCGTGGTCGCAAGAATGATTATCCTTTGCAGATTCAGATGTGCGAAGGCGATCCCGATAAGTTGAACTTCCTTGTGATCCAGCGCAAACGCGGCAGCACGGAAAACATCCTCGACATCTTCATTGAGCCTGCGCTGCTAGTACCCTGGGCGCAAGTCCCTCAACTGAGCGTGGGTGTGCCTGCTGATGCCGATGGTGTATTGAGCGTCGGTGCCGTTGGTCTGACCAACGATGCGCTGGAAGAATACAGCTCTCAAGGTCCGACGATGGACGAACGCCTGAAGCCGGAAATCTCCGCGCCGACGGGTGAATCCCTGCCGGGCTATGACAAGGGCTTCTTCGGCACTTCTGGTGCGGCGCCAGTGGTCACGGGTGCAGCCGGATTGATCCTGCAAGCCTTCCCCGATATGACTTCGGGCGAACTGAAGGCTTATCTGATGGAAAATGTGGTTGATCTCGGTGAGAAGGGTCCCGACATCCAGTTCGGCAATGGTCGTCTATCACTGCCTGAACCGGGTGGCGATGGCAGTATCGAGGGCAACACTGGCGGCGGTGACGAAGGCGGATCGGGTGGTGGCAGCGAACAAGGTGTCGCTGTGATCGACGATGTGCGCGTCAAGTTTGGTGTCAAAGTCAAGCGCGAAGTTGGTCTCCAGATCAAGGTGAACTTTGAACTGGACAACTTCGAAGGCAAGCAGATGGTTGTGGCTGCGCTGTTCTTCGATGCCGATGGCAACGCAGTACCCAGCAGCGATCCTGACTATGATGCCAATGGTACGATTGGAGTCGGTATCGCGGTGAAGCCGAAGCGCAACCAGACGGCATTCAAGAACGTGACTCTGTTCGTCCCGAACAGCGCGTTTGAAGATGTGACAGAAGATGAATTGTACTTCGTGGTCATCGCTGCAGATGCCACCGATCCAGAGAATTGGGTCAAGGTCGCCCAGAGCGATCCGGTCCAGATTCAGTTGGAGCATTAAGAAGGTAACGAGTGATGAGTAACGAGTAAAGTTAGTTCATTCACTCTGATCATTCGATCACTGTCGGCTACAAGCAATAGGGGCGGGGCGATCACTACAGAAATGTGGCTGATCGCTCCGCCTTTTTTCTTATTTTCTTATACACTTATGGTTCAATACTCAGTGAGAGGTAACAGGTATATGCTGGCTAAGATACTTCGTCTGCCCTTTGCCCTAGTCTTGTTGATCACACTGACGCTGACCGTAGCAGGTTGTGGCGCGGCACCTGCAGCGACACCAAGTGCCGCACCGACAACGGCAGCCACTGCTGTGGCGGCAGCCCCCAGTGAATCAACTGCAACTGCCGAAGCAACCACCAGTAGCGGTGGCGTTAGCATCCGCCCTGCCATCATCACCCCCACGCCAACGCTACCTGTGATCTCAACGGCGCTGCCCTCCAGCAGCATCAACGGCACGCCAATTTCCAAGATGCCGGAAATTAAGGTACCGAAATCTATTGATGAACTGCGCGTTGCGTATCCTGATTTAGGTCCATTTATCGATAAGTACAAGGATACGCAGATTGGGAACATTCCGACGGCTGAGCTATACGCCCAGATCGCGGCTATTTATGATAAGGAAGGCGCACAAGGCGTTGCTACCTTCCTCGAAGGCTCCGGCATTCTAGAAAAGCTCAATTTACCGCTGAGCTATCTCGATCTGCTGCGCGCCTTTGATCAAGGTGGCGCGGATGCCGTGCTGAATCTGGCACAACAACGTTCGATCATTAACGGCAACGACGAAATTGCTAGCTATCTGACGCTGGATGATCGAGCGAACTTCGAGGCGGAATCGGCGCGACTGAAAGCGCTGGATGTCACCGTACTTGGTTACATAGAAGAAACAGACGAGATCGAGATCGGCATTGCGCTAACGACGCTGGCACAGTTCCAGACTCCCGGCACGATGCTGGAATACCTGATTAAGATTGGCGACAGTCCTCATATCGTGGGCTGGCGTCCACCTTATCCGATGATGGCAAGCACGGGGCTAACTCCGCAGAAGGTGCGCAGTGTGGGAGCACAGACCATCGGCGCGGATAAGTGGCACGAGGCGGGCATCACGGGGAAGGGTGTCAAGATCGGCATCTTCGATGGTGGGTTCGGCGCAATCGCAGAGTTGGCGGGTGACCAACTGCCCGACAGTATGGAGAGCAACATCCCACTTGATGAGATGAATGATCAGTCTAGCTTGCATGGCACGGCGTTGGCGCTGGTGGCGCATGGAATTGCGCCGGATGCCGAGCTGTATCTGGCATGGTTCGACTACTCCAGCAACGACAGTTACTTCGATGCGCTGGACTGGCTAGAGTCAAGCAAAGTCAATATCGTGTTGTATGCCTCCACAACCTCCGTTGGTCCGCGCGATGGATCGTTCGGCGATGCCGTGATCGTGGATGATTTTGTGCGTAAGACAGGTGCGCTGTGGGTCAACGCGGCGGGCAATTACGCACAGGCACACACCATGTTGAAGTTCAACGAAGGCGATAATGGGTATCACAGTTTTGGCGAGGATACCGATGTAATGCCCTTCGAGGCACAGTCAACGATCACCGCTGTAACCATGAACTGGAACGGCAACTGGAAGGGCAAAGAAAAATCTCAGTACAACTTTTCGGTGCTGGATGAAGATGGCAACGTGTTGGTCGAAGGTAACGAAGCGCGACGCGGCAAGAAAAACGATCTGCCGTATCAGTTTGCCTACTTCGAGTCCGAACCGGGCACAGTTTACTATCTGGCAATTCAGCGCAAGCGCGGCAATACCGACAATGTGCTGGACATTTTCATGACCAACAGTGTATTGGCGGATTGGGCACAAGTACCTGAATACAGCGTGACCACACCCGCCGATGCCGACAGCGCATTATCGGTTGGGGCGACAGGTTTGACGCGAGATGAGTTAGAGGAATATAGCTCTCAAGGTCCGACGACGGATGATCGGATTAAGCCTGACATCAGTGCGCCGACGGGCGAAGAGGTAGCGGGCTACGAAAATGGCTTCTACGGCACCTCCGGTGCTGCGCCGATGGTTGCCGGTGCTGCTGCCTTAGTGCTGCAAGCCTTCCCCGATATGACGCAGGGCGAACTTAAGGCTTATCTGATGGAAAATGTCGTCGATCTGGGTGACAAGGGCGAAGACCCTCAGTTTGGCACCGGACGGTTGGCGCTGCCTGAACCGAACCAGAAAGAAACGGGCGGCGGCGATAAATCGGTCGCGGTGATCGAAAATGTGCGGGCGCGCTTCGGGGTCAAGGTCAAGCGCGAAACCGGACTTCAAATCAAGGTGAGCTTTGAGCTAGAAAACTTCACGGGCAAGCAAATGGTGGTAGCCGCGCTGTTCTTCGATAAAGACGGCAACGACGTAGCCAGCAGCGATCCTGACTATGACGCTAGTGGTACAATTGGCGTAGGCATCTCGGTGAAGCCCAAGCGCAACCAGACGGCGTTTAAGAACGTAACGCTATTCATCCCTGACAGCGCCTTCGAGGAGGTGACCGAGGAGGAGCTATACTTCGTGGTCATCGCAGCGGATGCCACCGATTCTGATAACTGGGTGATCGTCGCTCAAAGCGAACCAATCCAGATTGTATTGGATCGGTAAGACTCAGGAGTCAACCAGCGACGAGTCATTGACACCAAGTTCAATGGCTCGTCATGTTCGATAATTCATGGGAACAACTAACGAATGACGACCCCGTCCCTAAGTTCAACCACTTCCACCGTAACGCTGGAAGGTCCTGTCGCGGAATTACGCGAACGGGAAATTCGGCTGCTGCACGATATTGCTGATCACATCGGCACGCTAGGCACAGAAGGCGCAGCGGATCGGCAGCGACTGATCGATGCGTCGACTGATCTGCGTGAGATGTTTTATCTGGTGGTGGTAATCGGAGAGTTCAACGCTGGCAAATCAACGTTCGTCAACGCGCTGCTTGGCGACACTGTGCTGCCGATGGGCATTACGCCGACGACAGACATGATCGAGCTGATCCGCTACTCACCGCTAGCCACGCGCATGCCCAATGTGCGCGATGATGCCGTGCGCGAGTGGAAGCATCCGAACACAGGCATTCCCGGTGTGGTGATCGTGGATACGCCGGGAACTGGATCGGTGTTCAGCAAGCATGAGCAGATCGCTAAAAACTTCCTGCATCGCAGCGATCTGGTGATCTTCGTGATCTCCGCCAAGCGCGCTTTCGCGGATACGGAACGCCTATATCTGGAATTGGCGAAGAACTACGGTAAGAAGATCATCATCGTGATCAATCAGATCGATCTGCTGGACACAAAGGAGCAGAACGATGTCCGAGCCTTCGTACAGCGGCAGGTCAACGAACTGCTGGATCTGCGCCCGCCGATCTTCATGGTGTCGGCAAAGAAGGCGCTGAACGGCGAAAAAAGCGGCGGCTTACTCTCAGGGTTGATCGGTGGCAAGGACGATTACGGCTTGAACGCCGTCCGCACCTATCTGAAGGAAACATTCGAGCAAGTGCCGCCCGCCAAGCAAAAGCTGCTGACGCATCTGGAGTTGGCGCGGCGACTGCTGCAAAAGTACGTAGGTGAAGTGCAGTCCAAGTTGAGCTTGATCGGAGCTGACACTAATGCCGCCGAGGATTTGCAGCGCGAGATCGAGCAGCAAGCATCGAATCTTGATCGGCAGTTGAACAGCACGCTGGTAGAAGTACATAACATCTTCGAGGCGGTGCGCAAACGCGGCGACAAGTTCGTAGAGAAAAACATTCGCATCGTGCGGGCGACTATTCGTGGTGTCGATAAAGACGCGCTGCAAAAGGAATTTGAGCGCGATGTGATCGGGGATGTGATCCAGCGGTTGACCTCAACGCAAGAATTCTACGTCAATGCGCTGGTCGATAGCGGACGCGCTTACTGGCGTGGTGTGCTGGAACGTCTGAATCGCATGGACGCGCTGCTCAAGGAAGAAGCCGCCTCGATGGATGCCGCCACCTACGCCGATCAGCGGGCGGCGCTGCAATCCGCGATGATGATGGCGGATGTAGAGATGAAGAATTACACCAATCAGCAGGTGATCGACAGCATCCAGACCGATTTCGAGGCGAATATCCGCAATTTCGCATATGGCGCAGTGGGCAGCATCGGTGGCTTGATCGCTGTGATCCTCGCTATTGCGACGCCGGGGCATCTGGCGCTGTATCCGCTGGCGGCGATTGGCTTCGTGGTCGGTGGCTTGGTTGCGCTGGCAGGTGGTGGAGCGGCGGTAGTCGCACTGCGCACAGCGGTGAACCGCGCCCGCAAGCAGCTTAACGAAAAGATCGACGAGCTGGAAAACACCTACAAGGATTCGCTGGTCAAGCTGACTAACCACGAACGCAATCGCCTGCTACAGTACGGCAAGCAGATCCTGACGCCAGTGTTCAGCCAGTTACAGGCGTTGGCGCAGCGACTCCGCGATCAGCAGGCGGAAGTGTCCTCCTACTCAGAGCGATTGAGTGCGCTGGACAAGGAGATCAACGACATGAAGATGATGCAAGTGCAGCAAGAGCGACGGGGCTGAACAGACGATAGGGGCTGCTTGAATAGAGGACTGATCCATGACAACGAAAATAGGGCTTGGTATCCCTGATCTACTCGCCTCAAAGCGGCAGCAAATCCTAGAAATTGCCGATCGTTATGGTGCTTATAATGTTCGGGTATTCGGTTCAGTGGCGCGGGGCGAGGCGACCGAAAAAAGCGATATCGACTTCCTTGTTGATTTCAAACCAGATTACCGTATTTGGGATCAAATCGGGCTAAAACAAGACTTGGAAGCACTACTGGACTGCAAAGTTGATGTGGCGGTTGCCGATAGCTTGCGCGAGGAGTTTGCGCCCTACATTTTGGCGGATGCTACACCGCTATGAACAAGGACATTCGCCCCTATCTCCACGACTTGTTAGCACGAGCCAGCATGATCCGCGACTTTACGGTTGAGGGGCGCGATGAATTCATGACCTCGCTGAAAACTCAGGAAAGCGTGATTCGCTGTTTCGAGGTGATCGGCGAGGTAGTCAAACGACTTCCTGAGAATATCCTCACTCCATATCATGACGTGCCGTGGAAACAGTTAGCGGGTTTTCGAGATGTGCTAATCCATCAATACGACAAAATAAAACTTCATCTCGTTTGGGACGCAGTTGAACAAGATGTTCCTCATCTTGAAGAAGCGGTCACTAATATCCTTCGATCACTAGAGGAGCGATCCTTATTATCATCGGATTCCCCATCCGATTCGGAGAAATGACTGAAACTTGGCGTTTGATCCTTGATCCTGCTCTTGATGGCGCAACGAATATGGCGATTGATGAGGCGCTGCTGCAAGCCGTCGGCGCGAAGCAGAGTCCGCCTGTATTGCGTTTGTATAGGTGGTCAGCGCCGACTCTTTCGCTAGGAGTGGCGCAGCCTTCTGGCGATGCGGATCGGGAGCGCATCAGTAAGCGAGACTGGCAAATCGTGCGGCGGCTGACGGGCGGACGGGCGATCTTACACACGGATGAGATCACCTACAGTATCGCTTTTCCATCTGATCATCCGCTGGTGGCAGGCACGATTGTGGAGAGTTACCGCCGACTCAGCGGCGCTTTGCTACGAGCACTGGAACATCTAGGCATGACCGCCCGCGCTGATCCTAAAGCGGCAGGTGCGCCAAAACTCAGCGGTCCGGTCTGCTTTGAAGTCCCCTCAGACTATGAAATCGCCGTCAATGGGCGTAAGATGCTGGGCAGCGCACAGGTACGCAAATACAGTGGCACCCTACAACATGGATCGCTGCCGTTGGCGGGCGACATCAGTCGCATTTGCGACTCGCTGGCGTTCGCTGATGAGGCTGCCCGCGTCGAAGCGAAAATCCGCGTTCGGGAGCGTGCCGTGACACTGGGTGAGGCACTCGGCAAATCGGTGTCATGGGATCGCGCAGCAGAGGCGATCAGCAGTGGCTTTGGGGAACTATTCGACGTCAAGCTGGAACCTGCGGAACTAACTCCTGCCGAACACAACTGCGCGGAGGAGTTGTTCGTTACGCGCTATGCCGCCGATTCGTGGACATTCCGCCTCTAAATCCGTAAAATCTGCACATCCTCAACGTGCCTATTGAGGCGCTTAGGAATTTCAGCATAATGGCACTTTATCATGGCTACATCCCCTGTAGCTCAATAGCATTATGGTTATCGGTGCTTGTACCATCGAAATTGAACTACCAGAAATCGGCTCGCTCAAAGATAAGCGCAGCGTTCTCAAATCTCTGATCGCGCGGTTGCACAAAGAATTTAACATCACTGCTGCCGAGGTGGACGCGCAGGATCAGTGGGAGGTAACGGTCTTAGGGATCGCTTGCGTATCTAACAGCGCGGGACACGCCCAATCGCTGCTGCAAAATGTGATCGAGTGGATTGAAACTTACCGTCCCGATCTGGAAGTGGCAGATCACTATATCGAGATCGTCCATTTTTCCAGTGCTTCCGGACAGTAGAAGCAGAGAGAAAAGTGGTGTAGTGCTAATCCTCGTGCAGGGATGCCAGAAATTCTCGCGTAAACTGCTTCTTCATTTCTGCCATCACCTGCGCGAAAGGAAAATACATAGGACGAAAGCTTATCAGTTCAGAGCGAAGTCGCCGCAGGGCAAATTCGGTATGCCCGACGCTGCGCCCCGCCGAGAAGCGCCGCGCGATCCCTGCTGCGCCGATTTTGTCCAGTTTGTCAGCATCGTGGAGCAGGCGGGTGAAAGGATTAGCGCGGCTGGCATCTTTCCCGATCACATTGCTGATCAGCGTGACCATCGATCTACTGAAGATGCCGGATAGCTTATGGCGAGCGATCTCCGCACCAATTGCTTCATGCGTCTCGTTACGGATGATTTCATCAAGTTTGCCTACATCATGAAACAGCGCCAATAGGAAGGCTAACTGCGGTTCAACATTTGCTTCGTGCGCCATGCTCATGGCGTTGCCAGTTACTCGCAGCGTATGCGCCCAGATGTGAGGACCGTGATCGTGCATGTGCAGATGATCGCGCACAAAATCGACCATCTCACGGCAGAAGTCATCAGGTGGGATCGCAGGCTGCCATTCCAAGCGCAACTGCCGCGCAAACTCTTTGGCAGCCGGATCGCCTCCCAACTGTGCTTCCCAGTCCATGACTGAGAACAAACGTTGATCCGCACCTACCGCCAGCCGCGCGATAAGGTGCTGTAATTCGGCTTCTGAAAATGGCATCACTCGAAATCCCCCACCCTGCCCAGATTATAGCTTGCCTTTGGATGACTGAGAGCTTGATGAGCAGATCGATGGCGAACAGCCTGTCGATTAACCTGTCTTCCCCATACGACGCAGGAGAGGGGCTTGGGGGAGCAGATCGACTCTGCTAGAATAAAGCGTTGACTACTTGAGGAGTGAGCTGGTTTGGGTTACGGACGTATTCGGCGTAATGTTTCTGTACTGGCGGACGGCACCATGTTCGGGCGTCGTCGGCGCGGTGTGAATCCATGGAAAGTGGGATTCTATTCGCTTGCCTTTGGCGTTATCGGCTTGGTGTTGTGGCAGTTCAATAACATTCAACCTCGAATGCTAGCGATGGTTGGCGCAGCATCGACAGCGACTCCCGGCAGCGTGGAATACGCCAAGCGCGGCGAAGCGGCGTACTTGCAGGGCGATCTGACCAACGCTGTGCTGAATTTTCGCCTCGCCGCCCAGCAGCAGCCCAATAACATTGCTATCGTCTACGAATTGGTACGCTCGCTGATTTACAACAGCTATGGCGACGTGCGTAACTTCAAAGACGCGGAAGAAGCCCTAACGTGGTCGCAACCGATAGCCGAGTCGCTGCCCAACGACGCCCGCGTTCAGGCGATTTATTGTTATGCGCTGGTAGTCAACGATAAACCGGAAGATGGTGTCCGTGCCTGCCTCCGTGCGATCGATCTTGATCCAAACCTAGCGGATAGCTACGCCTTCCTGAGCATCGGCTATTACGATTTGGGACGCTACAGCGCGGCGCTAGAAGAAGCACAGAAAGCCGTGCAGCTCGATGTCGCCAATCTGGATGGCAATCTAGCATATGCGCGGGCGCTCTACTTCAGCGGGCGGTTTGATGCCGCCTTGCAACACTTCACGCAGGCAGCCAAAGCGAATCCAGCGCTGGAATTTCCCTACTATGAACTCGCCTTCCTCGCCCGCCGCATCGCTATTGACCGGAACGACGAAAGCAAGTTCCTGATTGCCGTGGGCGCGTATCAGGAAGTGTTGAAACGCAATCCCAACAACGTTAAGGCGCTGACGCGTATGTGTCAGGCATATCTGGAAAAATCATCGCGCTCGGTGGAGGATATTCGCGAAGCGCGTTATTACTGCGAAACGGCAACGGAAACCGATCCGACCTACTCGCCTGCGTTCCGCTGGTTAGGCGAGGTTTATCACCGCAGTCGCAACTATGAAGACGCCACCGCTACGCTAGGGCGTTGCATGGAACTGGAGAAAAATTTCCCGCCAGAGCGTCGCGATCCGACCTGCTGGTTCCTGCGCGCGGCTGGTCTATTTGTGCTTGGTGATCGCTACTGCGATGAGGCTGTGGAAATTTCCAAAGATGTGCTGAGTTGGACGACGGACGAACTTTCTATCGTGGAAGCGAACAAAGTGATCAACAAGTGCGCGGACGCTTATGCGGGCACGTACAAGACGCCTACGCCGATCCCGACAGCGACACTACCGCCGCCGCCGATCTTATAGTTAGCTGACGACTGCATCATGTATCTGCGTACACCGAAACGCTATCAAAATCGCGGACGCCGCCGCAATCTACTTAACCTCAAATGGTTGTGGTTGTATCTGATCGCGCCGTTCATTATTATTCCGGCGGCGCTGGCGTTCCAATACCGCGATCAGATCAGTCAAGCGATCTCGAAATCACTAGAGAAGGTCGTCCCCGTTAATTTCAACCCGCCTACACCAACAGCAACACTACCTGTTGCTGACCTGCAACGCATCTTCTCGGACTCGGTACAGAGCGGCAAGATTGAAAATGCCCTCTCCGCCCTGTACGGGTTGGCAGACAACGCACCGAACGATGTGAATCTTCATGTGATGCTGGCGCGGATGACGCTGCTGCGCGGCGATCAGACGGATGTGAACACCAAGAAAGAAGCACTGCAAGCCGCGGCAGAAGCAGTCAACGCCAACCCCGAAGCTGGAGAAGGCTACATCATGGTGGCACTGGCATATACCAAGTCTGATGATCCGCGCCGCGCGCTTTCCTATGCTTTACGAGCGCTCGACTTCTTGCCTGATGATCCCTTGTTGCAAGCGGTACTTGGGGAAATATACTCCGATCTCGATCAATATGAGCTTGCCACCGCTGCAGCCGATAAGGCAATTGAACTAGCAAGCAACACCAAGCCGCTGAATACGTTGGCACTCGCCTACGCGAACTGGGTGAAAGGGTTGATCCTCTCCACCAGCAGCGGTCAAGCAGCGCAAGAATCTTATGAGGAGGCATATCGCGTAGCCGTCACCGATGCGTCGATGCCGTTAGGGTTCTTCGCGCAACCGCTGTACTTTATCTACATCACGCAGAACCGAGTCAGTGATCTGGTACAGATGTTTACGCTCGCGGCAGAGCGTGACAAAGATGATGAGATGAACCCTTACTATTTGGGACTGCTGTACATCCGCGATCAGAACTGGGATCGAGCGCGTCCGTACTTTCAGCAATGTCTCGATCTGAATCCGAAGAATGTGCGCTGCCTGCGACGCATCGCTTACGTTTATTACAATCAGGATGCGATGGTGCCGGCTGCCGATTTCGCGCTGCGGGCAATTGACGCCGGAACGACTGAACCACAGGCGTATCTGCTGGCAGGACTAGCCTTGATTGAGCAGCCGACGCGTCGCTGTTCGGAAGCCGTACCGCTGCTGCAAAAGGGCTACATCATGACACAGGAGAGTCAAGAACTCTCCGATCAGGACAAGGGCGTGATCATGAGCCAGATCGAAAGCGGCTTATCCTCCTGCAACGCACGTCCCGTCGATCCCACACCGACAGTGCTGCCAACGCCGACGGCGTAAGCGAGGAATGAAAACACTCTCCTTATGAATTTAGCTATAAAGCCATAAGGAGAGTTTGAGCTAAAGGCTATTGCGGCAAGGCGATGCCGAGCTGCGCTAACATAGCAGACAAGCCACCGTTAGCTACTTCGTGAATCTCCACTAGCGAAATCTTGTCGCCTGTGATGCCGAACACGAACTTATCTGGCGCGGAGACCTTTTTACCGCTGGCTGGCATGTCGGGCATCCCCGCTATCATGCGGCTCAACAAAAATGTACCCGTATGCGTGCCTGTCCAGTGCATCAGCACTGTTACCTGATTGCCATTCGTGGCGATGGATTGGACATTCCATTTCCAGTCGGGCAGCGCCATTTTGATGACACGTCCCACTCCCTTGAAGTCTTCTTTACCACCATCCGGCAGTCCCGGCTGACGAAAGATCAGGTTGTCAGCCATATATGGATCGACCTCGTCAACACCGTAGGTTTCGTAGTCGCTCAGAAAATCACGTACGATTTGCTCGGCACTCATCGCTAGACTCCTTTTTGTTAACCGTCAGGATGTCTAGATCATGTGGCTGACCGCTGTTCACAAAAAAGGTCGATTTCTATCCACTTTTTGCTCAACAGACTGGAGGCTACGGAATATCCACCTCGCACTTACCAGCAGCGGCTTGGCAAATCTGAATCACATCGCCGTTGTAGAGCACATCAAACGATCCCTGCAACCAGTAGGGATTGACGGCTTGCACTTCACTGCGCACAAAGCGGCACTCCGCTACAACCGGCGCTGTCGAGACACCACGCGCCAGTACCTGTACACAGTGATTGGGCGGAAAGGCATCGGCGGGGAAGGATGCTGTGCGCAACCACTGCTGCATCGTGGTCGTGCCGATTTGCAAGGTAGTCAAATTCAGATTCTTCTTCGAACTGTTGCGGACGATCAAAGCCTTTGAAGTGTAGGTGATCGTGAGGTCAACTTCGGCAACCGAGATCGCCGTCGGTGCAAGGGTGGCAGCCTTAGTTGCAGTTATCGTTGCAGTTGCCGCCGCAGCAATGGGCGTGATCGTTGGAGCGACAGTCGCCACATTCGCCGCGCGAGGAGTCGGCGTGACTGTGGCGGTAGGGTTTGCCACTATTATTGTTGGTGCTGGCGTGGGTTGACTTTCAGCTATAGCGACGGTTTGTACCTGCCGCGAGACGGACATTAGTGAATTGGTACTTGGCAGTATAGCGATGTCATTCTGCAAATCTACTTTAGTGATGACGTTAACACCGGGTCCACTGAACTTCACATAGACCGTTCCCTGCACATTGGGAGGTAGCAGCAGCGTGCGCGACCAGCGAACCATATCCCCAAATGGTTTTTGACTGGCATCTAGTAGCTGGACTTGCACATCTTTCCAGTCTTTATTAGGACCGTAACGTGAACGATCCGCGCTCAGATACAGCCAATTGTTATTGGGATCGTAAAGTACGGGCAATACGTTGGGTCTGCCACCAAAAGTCATGTAAAACAGGTAGCTGTTCTTACGATTGGGCAATGGGATCGCGGCGATGCCAACTTCGCGGTAGGCAACACTTAGTGCCGCTGCTCGATGGATGCCCGATTCTTGCCAGAAGGCAAAGGCACTTTCTACAGGATATTCCGCCGCATTTTCGCCAGCTTCCACACGCTCAGGTCGCCCATACGCGGGCCAGCCGAAGACATCACGGGCGCGGGTACGGGCATCCCGTCCCTGCGAATCTTTATGGAACGAACCCTCATCACTTATTTGGGAGCGGATCGGGAAAATGTAGTTGGCTTGCGCTTCTGCCATTGCCTGCAGCGCTGGATGCATTCTGAGGGGCCAGAAGCCGCTGTCGATGCGGTACTGGTTGATCAAGCCGAGTATCCGCGTCGCCGCTGCGTCGTCCTGGGCAGCATCAACGCGGTTGGAGGGCGTGAAAAGGGGCGCAAGTACAGCTAATAGCAGCGCGAATAGCAGCACAGAAATGCGTCGGCGAGAGTGAAACATAACGACTCCCAAGCCCTAAAGTATGTCAACACATTTCTCATTGTACATCCACGCTCACGGATAGGAAACTTGGATGCAGTAGACGCTAATCTCGTCCTATTCTGTCAAGAATGACATGGACGTCGGGCAGACGAAGCCGCCGTTCATAGGTAGACGTAAACTAACGGTATCGCTGAGTCCGGTGGCTGGCGAGAATACATCGTAGTGACATTGAACTTCATCCGAACCACTCTCACGGCAGGTGATATTGCTCATCTGAATGCCACCAATCGCCTCAAACTGTAAGATGATCTGGTCGATCTCTAACTTCAGTTGCAGACGACGCTCGGCACAGGCAAGGTTAGAGGCGGCAATCGAATCGCCGTTGAAAATGTGGGTGATGAAAGCTGAGGCAGTGTCAACGTTATTATTGCCGGAGACCTGCTGCTGAACTCCTGTGCTACCAGGATTGCCGCCATTGAAGTTGTTCAGCACCAAGAGCAAGCCTAAGGCGACGCAGGCGACGATCACCAGACCTGCGCCTAATAAGCCGCCGATGAGCAAGCCGCGCGGCAAACCTCCCTTCGCCATGGTGCGATTAGCGGCGGCAGGTACGGCGCGGAAGGTGTTGGAAACGCGCTTTAATGCTCCCGGCAGATGAGTGTTGGTTGTGGTCCGCTGCAACTCGGGCGAGGTCAGAATCTTGTGCAGTCGCGCCATTGCCGCATTGCGATCTCTTGAGAAATCGGTGTAGTCGATGCGGATGAAGCGATGCGGTATTTCGCAAGGGGCAAGTAGCAGCAATTGCAGTTTACCCTTCTGCAACGCCCATGCCCATTCGTTTTTGACGTTATCTGACTCGACGCTGGCGGGCGAGAGCAGCCCCAGTACTACATCGGAAGTCTTGAGTGCTGAATCAATGGAATCGTCCCAGTGATCGCCACCGGGAATGTCATAGACATCCATCCATGGTTGGAAGCCCCACGCCTGAAGCTGCCCGCGCAGATAATCCGCGAACTGGCGATCGTAGTCGCCGCGGCGCGTATAGCTAATGAATACCTTGGTCATCAGCACTTCCTCAATGATGTGGACACCAGCGGATGTAGATGTAAGAAACAGCGATGCTTCAAGCTATTGTAGACGCAAATAAAACGGCGATGGCGATTTTGAATGCTCTTTTGCCACTTTTCTACGCGGGTTTATCAAGCTGCTAGTGTAAGTGGTGCGATCTAAAGTGGGCATTTTGCCTGACGTTTTGTGATCTTAAAGGAAGTTCTGGCGCTAAATCTTTGCCTGTGCACTGGTATAATAGGCAAACAACAACGCAACCTTACCATGTCTAGGAATCGCCGCTTATGTCAATCGACTGGATGCAGAGTGCTCAATCGCTGCGCGAGGAACTGATCGCTCGCCGCCGTGACTTCCATCGCCATCCCGAACTCGCCTTCGAGGAGATTCGTACCGCCGGAATCGTGGCGGGTGAACTACAGAATCTCGGCTTGGAGGTGCAAACTGGCGTTGGCAAAACCGGCGTTGTGGGGATATTGGAAGGTTCCGATAGCAACGGACCAACGGTACTGGTACGCTGCGATATGGATGCGCTGCCGATCAACGAGCAGAACGCGGCGGAATATGTTTCGACTAGCGCGGGTAAAATGCACGCCTGTGGTCATGATGGGCACACCGCCATCGGGCTGACCGTCGCTAAGATGCTCTCGCAGCACAAAGAAAAGCTGCATGGTCGGGTCAAGTTCGTCTTTCAACCTGCCGAGGAAATCGCTGGCGGTGCAAAGGCGATGATCAATGATGGCGCCTTGATCAATCCCGCACCGGAAGTATCGCTCGGATTGCACCTGTGGAATGATCTGCCTGTCGGTCAGGTAAGCATCACTGAAGGTTCAGCAATGGCGGGATCGGGTACCTTCACCATCACGATCAAGGGACGTGGTGCACATGGCGCATCACCAGATCAGGGGCGAGATCCGATTGTGTGTGGTTCACAGATCGTCAGTGCACTGCAAACCATCGTCAGCCGCAACGTTAGTGCGCTGGATACTGCCGTTATCTCGGTAACGCAGTTCCACTCCGGCAGTGCCTTTAATGTAATCCCGTCGGAAGCGACGCTTAACGGTACCTTCCGTACTTACCGTCCCGAAGTCACCCAGTTTGTGATGAAGCGGATGGAGGAAGTGGCGCGGGGAATTGCCGCAGCGTTGGATTGCAGCATAGACATTAGCATTGAGGAACTGACGCCACCGCTGATCAACAATGACGAGAGCAACCGCCGCGTTCGAGATGTCTTCAATAAAGTCGGTGGCGATTCGCTGCAACTGCGCAATGATGTCCGCACGATGGGCGCTGAAGATATGGCGGTCTTCCTTGAGAAAGTGCCGGGGACATTCTTCTTCGTTGGTTCCGCCAACGCCGAGCGTAACCTCAACTTCCCGCATCACCACCCCCGTTTCGACATCGACGAAGATTCGCTGCCTATCGGCGCGGGTCTGCTTGCCGCTGCCGTCGCGGACTATGTGATCAAATAGCGATAGCGGTATCCGGCAATGCCACTGGCTCATCTAGATTTAGCACAGCTTGAAGGGGCGGAGGACATCGACCAGCCGCCCGTTTTCGTGTATGGATCACTGCGGCATGGACAGGAGAATTACGGCTTGCTGCGCGGCAAGACGCTGGCAGAAATACCTGCGGTGCTGTACGGCGTTCGAATGTTCTCACTTGGCTGGTATCCAGTCATTACCGAGGTTGCGGGTGATAGCGATGCCGTCGTCACTGGAGAATTGATGATCATTCATCCGCGCCATTACTCGCAGACACTGAAAAACCTCGATCTACTTGAAGGGTACGATGAAGAGGCGGCTGTACCAACGCTTTACAGCCGCCTCAAACGCTGCATCAAGGTGCGTTCCGGACGCGAGGTGATGGCTTGGGTATACATCGGCAGCGAGGAGTTAGTCGCTGCTCAAGCGCAGGAAGCCGTGCCTACGGGCGATTGGGTGCAGTGGCGGCGGGATCGATTGGCTGGGCTGCGGGGATTCTAAGTGCTACAAGTGATGAAAGCCCCTGAAGTTCGCAGGGAATACAGGGCGGTTTCAGGCGCTTTGTTGGTGCGTCCTGTCGATTTGTTGGAAGTGGGTTAGTGGTGACGCTAGAGAATGAATTCGGTCATCAGTAGTTCGCAGAATGAGCGCGTAAAGCTGGTTCGCGCCCTTCAGACGCAAGCAAAAGCTCGACGCAAAGAGAATCGCATCGTGCTGGAAGGCGTGCGCTTGGTCGCTGATGCAGTTGAGGCGGGCGTGAAGCCGGAATTCGTCCTCTACAACAGCGAGTCAGATTTGCTGGCGCGGTTGTTCAGGGCGAATGTGCCTTGCTTCGAGGTTAGTGACACGATCATGCGCGAGATCAGCGACACCCAGACGCCGCAGGGAATCATCGCGGTTTCGCAGATGCCCAGAGCAACACTACCTGAGTCGCCTTCGCTGGCGCTGCTGCTGGATGCCATTGCTGATCCGGGCAATCTTGGGACGATCCTTCGCACGGCGGCAGCAGCAGCGGTTGATGTGGTGATTCTGCTGCCGGGGTGTGTCGATCCCTACAATCCGAAAGTATTACGCAGCGGCATGGGTGCCCACTTCCGGCTGCCGATTAGTGCGCTGACATGGGAGCAGGTGAGCGCCCAATATCCCGATCTGCCGATGTACGTGGCGGACGCCGAGGGTGATCTCGCTTATTATGATGTCGATTGGAAGCCAGCGGCAGGCGTGATCATCGGCGGGGAAGCGCGAGGGGCGCAAGAACAAGCCTATGCGCGGGCGCGGGCAACGATCACGATCCCGATGGGCAATCGGTTTGAGTCGCTGAACGCCGCGATGGCGACTGCGGTGATTTTGTTCGAGTGCAGGCGGCAGCGGGCGGGGGGAAGATAGTTCTGAAGTGCTGCGAGTGCTACCAGTGCTGAGGATGTAGTGCCGGAAGTGCCTAAGAATGCCGGAGTACCACTACACTAGATCAAAGGCGATTCATTCCATCATTGTGCCTTCAACGTCGATTGTTTGCCTCATTAAAACCGAATTCTAAATTTTGCCTACCATTTGCCATTTAATTGCCATTTTCGCCATTAAAAAAATGGCAAAAAATACCCCTCTTCCGACTCCCGCATCAACGCAAACTTAAGAGGGCGAGGCACGCCCCGCCCCTACGTGAGTGCTGTCATTGAGTTAGGGATTCGGGTTGTGCTGTGTCGTGCACTTCCTCCTCGACCAGAAGGCGGCGCAGCACCTTGCCGATGAAACTCTTGGGCAGTTCGTCACGGAACTCAATGTCCCACGGCACGGCGTATTCTTCGAGGCGGCGCTTGCAGAAAGTGATCAGTTCTTCTTTGGCAAGGGTTGATCCGCGTTGCAGCACTACGTAAGCCTTGACGCGCTGATCGGGCGTTTCGGGACGCTTCAAGCCGACGACGGCAACCTCTTTGACGCCGGGGTGTTCGTAGAGTACTTCCTCTACATCACGCGGGTAGACCTGATACTTGCCCGCGAGGATCATCTCTTTCTTGCGGCTGATGATCTGGAAATAGCCTTCCTCATCCATGCGGGCGACATCGCCAGTGAGCAGCCAGCCGTCGCTGGTGAGTGCCCTATCGGTTTCCTCGCCCATGCCCCAGTAGCCATGCATGATCTGTGGTCCGCTGACTGCCAGTTCGCCGATCTGTCCGGTTTCTACAGGTGTTGTGCCATCCACAAGGCTGACGATCTTAGCGTCTGTGCCGGGTACGGGGATGCCGATTGTGCCCACTTTGCGCAGTCCGTTGAGCGGATTGGCGTGCGTGACGGGACCAGCTTCGGTTAGACCGTAGCCTTCGACCAAGCGCCCGCGCGTGATCTTCTCGAACGCTTCCTGCACTTCTACAGGTAATGGTGCTGCACCGCTGATGCATGCCTTAATGCTGGAAATGCCGTAGCTGCGGACTTTGGGCGCGTTGTTGATCGCCATATACATCGTGGGGACGCCGGGAAAGAGTGTCGGGCGATATTTCTTGATGGTGTTTAGGACTTGCGTAGTCTCAAAGGTGGAGAGGATGACGCAGCACGCTCCTAGCGCGATGCTCACATTCATGGCTGCCGTCATACCGTAGACGTGGCTAAAGGGCAGTACAGCGAGAACGCGCTCATGTCCCTCGCGCAAGCCAGTGACCCAATGGCGCGTTTGCAAAGTGTTCGCCAGCAGCGCGTAATGTGTCAGCATCACACCTTTGGGCTGATCCGTCGTGCCGCCCGTGTACTGGATCACCGCGATGTCGTCGTGGTGCAGATCAATGCGCGGTGGCGTGGCGGGGTGACGACGAACGATCTCCGTCCACGAATACTCGTCTTTGTGCAGTGGTTCGCTGAGATGATGCCCTTCTTTGACCTCACGGCGCATGGTGAATAAGGCACGGCGCAGGGGCGTTAGGTAGTCTTTGATGTTGGTATAAATCACCGCACGCAAAGGAGGGCGATGCAGCACATCGCGCGTGGTGCGGCTAAACAACGTCAGAGTAATCAGCACCTCCGCACCCGCGTCCTCGATCTGCCGACGCAACTCCTCTTTGTTGTTGGTCGGACTGGAGGAGACGACGATGCCGCCTGCTTTGAGCACCGCATAGTAGGCGATGACGAACTGCGGGCAGTTGGGCATCAGGATCATCACGCGCGTTTCTTTTTGCACGCCGATGGAGCGCAGCGCGTTGGAAAGGCGGTTGACCTCATCATCCAGCTCACGGTAGGTAATGCGGCGGGTATCAAACTGGATCGCCGGACGTTTGCCATGCCGACGCGACGCACTGCGCAGCAAGCGGAATAGGGGTCGGCGTGGGAAACCGAGCGTTTCAGGCACGCCTTTCTCGTAATGCTGCACCCACGGGCGATCCAGCGCCAACCGTTTGCGCGGCACAGCCGTCGCACGCCAGCTTTTGCTGGATTGATCACCGAGTCCGAGAAAGCGCTCCATGCTGCGGATCACAGCATCGGCACGTTCAAGCATGACCATGTGCGAGGATGCACCTACATTGACATCTTCAGCGTCAGGGATGCTTTTTGCCACCTGCTCGAAAACCGCAGTCGGATAAACTTGATCACGATGACCACGAATGACCAGCACCGGCATCCGCAGATTGCGGAACATGCTCCAGCCGTTCCACGATTTCATGCTGTTATGATAGAGGTTTTTGAGCACGTGAGCGCGCGCATGCAACCGCGTGGTAAACAGCCGTTGTAGCGGATCGAGGACGGTCAGCGGGAGATTGAGCAGCGAGGCGGTTGGTTCTGCCAGTCGATACTCGCCTGTAGTGGAGATCAGGATCAGGTGGGAGACATCTTGCGGGCGACGATGAGCGAACTCGGTGACAATCGCGCCGCCGAACGAATGTCCCATCAAGATGATCGGAGTCTGTACGTTGAGTCGTTCGAGCAAAACATCGAGATCATTTTGCAACTCGGTCATGGCATAGCGGCTGTGCGGCGCATCGGAGTGGTGATGTCCACGCAGATCGGGGGCAATAACACGATAGCGGTCGGCAAAGGCTTTGAGTTGATTGCGCCACTGCATCGCCTGACCGCCGAAGCCGTGAATCATCAGTATCGTGCCGATGGGTTCTTCCGGCGCAACTTCGATCACGCTGAGGCGCAGTAAGGGATTTTCAGAGAGAACAACTTCTTCGCGGTAAAGCTCTAAATCTACTTCCATAATTCGGTTATCCCTAAAAGTAAGTGTATTCCGTGCAGCGATTATAGCTTGATCGTTAAAAGGTTATGTGATTACGCTGAAAGCTAGTCCATTTGAACACCGATGAAGGTGAGTATTTTATCGATTGTCATTGCCTGACCAAGTGCCCAGTAGTGCTCAAAGGTGGATGAGTCAATTAGGGAGCGCGCAACTGCCGAATGGGTTTCGTACTCGGTTTGATAGTGACCGATCAAGGTTGCTGCAATTTCATTGATTAAGCTGTTTGCGGCGCTCAAAAGTTGGACTGCGTCGAGTGGATTCCCTTCTGCCAAAGCTGTACCAGCCAATCCTACCAAACTTGCAGCTATATTTGCCTGTATGCCTGCCTGCATACTCAACTTCAAGCTTTCTACGTAAATAGCTTTGGATCGTTCATAATCTTGAAGGCGACGCATTACCAATCCTAAACTACAGCAAACATATGAGTGCAAGACGACATCGGCGAAAGGCTTGAGTATCTCAATGCTGTCCTGATAGTAATGCTGTGCCAGTTCTAATTTGTTTTGCCCTAGCATTACATCACCGATAAACGCGAATGACCAGCCAACTCCGTAACTATCGTTTAGTTGGCGTGCTACCTGAACGCTTTCCTCGAGATGGACTAGCGCCGCGTCAAAGTCACCAGTGTAACAGTGGGCATATCCTAGGCTACGAACAGTCAGTACGAGTACATCGAGTGCGCCTAGTTCGCGGGCGATGGCTGAGGCGCGTTCCAGTACTGGAATTGCAGCCGCGTGGTTTCCCTCGTAAAGCTGAATGTCGGCTGCTGCGTAGAGCGCCTTAGCGCGTAGGTTCGCGGGTACTTGCGAGTCCTCTAATGAGAGCACATCAATTCTGTACTGCTTGGCATCATGCTGATGCCCAAACCAAAAATGATGCAGCGCGATAATTAAGCGCAAATGGGCGACCATGTTGCCGCTTTCCCGTGACCAAACTAATGCCGCCCTGAAATTATCAATCTCCTTCTCGGCGCGGCTAAGAGCTTCCACCTGATTTTGCCCAAAGAGGTCGCGTTCCCCTTTTTCGGCATGAGCAACGAAGTAGTCGCAGTGGCGGTTACGTGCAGCAGTCTGTTCATTAGCTTCTTCTAACTTCTCGAAAGCGTATTGTTTGAGCAGCTCGTGGATATCGTAACGACCGTTTACCTCCACGTGCAGAAGCGACTTATCCACGAGGGAAGCTAGTGTCAGCAGCGATGTATGCGCAACTATTTCCGCTGCTTCCCGCGTGAAACCACCACGAAAGACGGATAATTCGCTGAAAACAGACTGTTCTTGTGGAGCTAGCAGCCGCCATGAATGGTCAATGGCAGCGCGCATACTGCGATGTTTGTCAGGCACATTACGCAAATCAGTAGCCAGAATATCTAGATTGTGCTCGATCTCGCGAGCGATCTCGGCGCAAGGCATGATCCGTACCCATGCCGCTGCCAATTCAATTGCTAGTGGGAGGTTTTCGACGAGGCGACAGATGTGAGCAACTGCTGTTTTCTCTCGCTCAAGGTCAAAATTCGCTTTGACGCGCTGCGCTGCTGCCGCAAATAGAGACACGGCTTGGGTAAGCCCGGGAACTGCAAATATCCACTCTTCTTCCAGTCGCAAGCGCACCCGTGAGGTCGCTAGCAGCTTCACGCCGGATGCCTGAGCCAGTAGTTCGGAGAGCCAATGGAGATCGTCATCTAGTTGCTCGCAGTTGTCCAGAACCAAGAGCATCGGATGACGGCGCAGATAGACGACCACTTGCTCGTTCGGCGAACCAGATAAACCAAGTCGCAAACTCTGGGCGATGGCATCAGGAATCAATTTGGCGTCGGAAATTGCGGCTAATGGTATGAAGCAGACGCCTTCGACGTATCGGGAACGCTGCAGTTGTGCTGCTGCAAGCGCCAAGCGTGTTTTGCCGATGCCGCCGGGTCCGATCAGAGTAAGTAGGCGGCAGTCGGGATCGTTAAGGCGCTGGTCAATTGTCGCAAGTTCGTCCACCCGTCCGACAAAAGGCGTTGCCAACGTCGGCAGCGATGTAGAAATGGTGATAGTTGGCGACCAAGCAGTGGCGGCTTGAGGATGCGCGAGCGTATCAACGGCATGGTCACCACGCGCGACTTCGAGGAAAGATTCCTGATCGGCGGTGGGAATCTGCAGGGCAACCAGCAGCAGCTTAGCAAGGTCGGACGAAGGACGACGCTCATCCGATTCGATCTTTTTGATCATGGGGACAGAGCAATACGTCAGCGATGCTAGTTCGCGCTGCGTCAGTCGCAATTGCAGACGCCGCTGCTTCACCCAATCACCGAAGGAATAAAGCTCCGCTCTAGTCATCTGTATCCCCTTTTGTATCCCAGAGCGGACACCTGCGAGCAGCTCCAATTTGCTTGAATAGCGGCAGATTGGAGGTGTTCAGCTATGATGCCACTTGATGGTGAAATCCCAACTGTACTGAGTGAAGCTGTCGTCAGCGATTTGGGGCGTACGGCTATCCATTTCAAGCTGATACCGTTCATCCAGCAGCCCGCTTCATCTCGCAGTTGGCTTTGGCTGTTACTTCTCGGTCTGTTCGGCACTTTGCTGTCAGTCATCGCATTAAGTATGGTGATTTCTAGACACGCAAGTCCCACCCCTAGGATTGAAATCCCCCAGCAATTGTTGCCCGGCAACCCAATGCCGGATACGGCGGCGTGTGATGACGGCGATCCGAGGAGCCGAAATATATTATATTGCAGTTATTCTCAAATGGAGATTAGGCTGATCAGCTTTACCTATGATACGCGGGCAAGAGCGATCATTCTGAGCGCAATACTGGTTGACGACGAGACTAGCATTGGTGATCTGATACTGGAATGGGGCAATCCTGTTGGCTACAGACGGGGACAGCAGGATACTAAAATCTACTGGAAAGGAAAAACAGCACACTTATCGATTTTAGGCTCCCCCGTTAGCCGCATTCACGTGATCCTCTATCTCCCAACATACTGCGAACTGCCAACCGATCTCCTGACATGGCATGGGTTCGTCTCTGTTGATAGATCTCCTGTCGCTGCCGAAGAAGCCTCTACATCCATGCGCCGATCCTCCGACAATGATTGCGAGTGACGTGAGCAGCAGCGATAGGTTCATGCCTCTAATTGTTCGGTTCAGATTCCAGTCAAGCACCCCCAAGTCCGCGAGATCGCAAACAAGCCTTGCTCTGCTGGTACTAGCATCTAGCGCTACCTCAACTGTCTTAGCATCAACATAGGATGCTACGCAATTTGCACTAGTTCGAAGGCAAATCTTGACTCTTTGAATTGGATACTGTAAATTGTATACAATATACAAATTCCACTGAAAAGCATACTAAGCTCGATATAGCACTATCAAACGACCCAAGTCCCTACATTTGTTAACAGTGTTGGATTGCTAAAGGTTTGCGAGGTTTTATGGATGATCTGCCGATCATGCCAGCGATGATACGCAGTTTGTCAGAGGATGTAACAGAAAGCCTGCGGGAAGCGATCTTGCGGGGGTTGTTGAAGCCCGAACAGCATCTGCGCGAAGAGCAGATCGCGAACGCGCTGAAGGTCAGTCGCGTACCGGTTCGCAGTGCGCTTATGCAGTTGGAACACGAAGGATTGGTCATTGCGCGGCGCAACCGGGGTTACATCGTGGCGCGTCTCTCGCGTGAGGATCTGGAGGAAGTATACGCGCTGCGATTGGCGTTAGAGCGACTGGCGGTGCAGTATGCCATCCACAAAGCCACTGATCAGGATTTCGAGGCAATGGCAGAAGTCGTGCGGGCGTTCGAGGATACGGCTAACCGTGAAATCTCTGAGCGCGAAGCGGCTGATCTGGACATCAAGTATCACGATCTGTTGTATCAGGCGGCACACCACAAACAGCTCTTGAAACACTGGCAAACGCTGCGCGCACAAACTTACATCTTCTTGCTTTCGCGCAACGTGGCTAGCCCCGGATTCCGCGAGTTGATGATCAATTCACATGCCATTCTGCTAGCAGCCTTACGTGATCGCGATGAAGTAAGGGCAGTGGCGCTGATTGAGGAACATATGCGCTGGGCGTACGTGCGTATCGTGGAAGGATACGACGTACCTAACGCCTCGACTCCGGAGCCAACCGAGTTGATCCCCATCCTAAATCCTAAACCGCAAAGGAGGTAACTGCCGTGATCAGTTCTCTGCGGAGTTCGTGCCTGAAGTCCGCAGGTTAGTCTCGTCGTTCAACACAATAACAAAGGGTATTTATTCAATGTCCACAAAACAATTTCGGAGCATCCTCGTCGCCATTCCCATTGTGGGTCTGGCACTTCTGCTAGCCATTAGTCCGACGACCGTAACGATGGGGCAAGATCCAACCGATACGCCAACACTTGAGCCGGGGGTGCTCAAGGTTACGGAACCCGCTGGCATCAGTGACACATGGCTACAGTGGGATAAATCGGCGTGTGAATTCAAGGAAGTTAGCGAACATCCCGATACCTGGTCGGCGGTTCTACGCGAATCTGATGCACCTTATAAGGTCGGTTATGCTACCCAGTCGGAGACACTTAGCCCGATCCTGACGCTGGTGGATAACAACATCCGCGACAACCTTGCGGCAGCCGGATTAGAGCTGATTTATGGCAATAATGATTATCCCAGCACGACGCTGCCCGTTTCGGTAGCAGAAACGATTGCTTTGCAGAAGCCCGACGTATTCATCAGCTTCAACGTCCTAGAGGCGATTATGGATGCGGTCAACAAGCCGTTCCGCGATGGTTGCGTACCCGTGATCCAGATCGAAGCGACCGCACCGGGCACGATCTTTTTTGGCACGGACAATGTGATCTCCGGCAAGCTGGCAGGATCCTATTTGGCGGACTACGCTACCAAGAAGGGCTGGACGCAGGTAACGGCGCTAGGCGTGCGGCAACTTAACGTGGGCGCGGCACTGGATGCCAGAATCACGGAATGCCAGAATGCCATCGTAGAGAAATTCCCCGATGCAAAAGTGGACAACATCATCTCGGACAGCACAGCGACTTCGCAAACTGCTACTGCTGACTGGTTGACTGCTAATCCCGATGCCAAAGGTACGCTGGTTTGCACGATGGCGGATATCTTCGCCGTCGGTGTGGCGAATGCCTTCAAGGGTGCGAACCGAACAGAAGAGGGCGCGGTGATGGGTATGCTTGCCACCGCCGATTCGCGGGCGTTGATCAAGGCGGGTGACAGCGCATTAGTTGCTTCGGTGGACTTCAGTTTCGCATACTTTGGTGACTATCTGGTCCCCATTGCACAGGATATTCTCGACGGCAAGCCCGTGCCAGCGTCGATTAATCAGGCGCTGACGGTGATCGACAGCTCCAATGTCGATCAATAAGCAGTAGTAAGGAAAGCTGCTTACGGTGTTGAGTAGAGCAATCCGCCCTGTACTAAACATCAGAGATGGACAGGTTGGCTTGTTAGCCAGCCTGTTCATCCTCTGCGTCGTGCTGGCTCTGGCATCGCCCTTTTTTCTGCTCCCACAGAATTTGTTCAACGTAGCCAGAGCATCCTCATATATCGGTATTGCCGCCGCCATCACCACGATGGTGCTGGTCAGCGGTGGTCTGGATCTATCCATCGGTGCGGTGATGGCGCTGGTGGGCGTGGTTTGCGCTCAACTAGTAAACGCACACATACCCTGGTTCGTGGTGGTGATGGCGGGGTTGATCGTCGGCGGGATCGTGGGAGCTGCTAACGGCATCCTCGTCGCTGGCGTGGGCATCAATCCGTTTATCGTGACCATCGGCACCCAGTTTTTCGTACGTGGCATCGCTTATGCATTGGTACGCGGTCAAGAGTTGATCATTACCGAGCCGAACTTCCTGTTCATCGGTCAGGGCAACATCCTCGGCGTACCCTTCCCTGCCGTGCTAATGGTGTTGGTATTCCTGCTGGTAGGGTGGTTGATGCGCTATACGCGGTTTGGAAAACACATCTATGCCATCGGTGGCTCGCTGTCAGCATCGCGGTTGGCGGGTATTCCAGTCAATCGGCGGCGAATGCAGGCATACATTCTCAGTGGTGTCTTCGCGGCACTGGCAGGCATTGTGCTCGCTGGATTTACCGGCAGCGGGCTGGCGTATGCTGCCAGTGGCACCGAGCTAACCATTGTGGCGGCAGTGATCTTAGGTGGAACCTCGCTGTTGGGCGGACGCGGTACAGTGACGGGTACGTTACTCGGCGTGCTCTTGCTCGGCGTGATCAACAACGGTTTTGTGCTGCTGCGTATCCCCAGCTACTGGCAATATGCGGTACAGGGCGCTGCGCTGCTACTTGCCGTCGTCGTTGATGAAGTTAGAGCAAAGCGAGGTACACGATGAGCAGCGTAGCAGAAACGAATACTACGGATATCGTGTACTCAGCCCGGGGGTTGACCAAACATTACGGTCCGATCAAAGCCTGCACCAACGTGAATGTTGACATTCGACGCGGGCAGCTTATTGCCATCGTCGGGGATAATGGCGCGGGCAAGTCTACACTGGTAAAGATGATGACGGGGGCGATCCAGCCCGACGAGGGTAAGTTGTTGCTGCGCGGCGAGGAACTGCGCTTCAACGATCCAATGGAAGCACGTAGCAAACGAGTAGAGGTTGTGTATCAGGAACTAGCGCTAGCCCCGAATCTAGATGCTGTCAGCAACATATTCCTTGGACGTGAACTGCGCCGCCCTGTGTTAGGAACTCCACTGGTACAGCGGTTGGATGAAACCAAGATGCGGCAGTTGGCGGAGCAGGAGATCAAGCGGCTGAATGTGAACATACCGCAGTTAGTGGGAATGCCTGTCGGCCGGATGTCCGGTGGACAGCAGCAGTCGGTCGCCATCGCGCGGGCGGTGTACTGGACCTCCGACGTTCTGTTCATGGATGAGCCGACGGCGGCGCTAGGCATTCAGGAGTCGCGCGCGGTACTCGATCTGGTCAAGAAGATTGTGGATGATGGTGTGGCGGTAGTGATGATTAGCCATATCCTGCCGCACGTGATGGAACTGGCAGATCATGTGATCGTGATGCGCCATGGCGAAAAGGTGGCAGATCTGGAACGTGCTCACATTAGTATGGATGAGTTGGTGCGCTTGATCGTCGGCGCTTGACCACTAACGACACGACAAGGAAGGGGCAAGCAGAGTGGATAGCAAAAGATTCGCAGATCAAACAGTGATCGTGACGGGTGGCGGCAGCGGTATTGGTCGCGCTACCGTCCGCAAGTTTGCACAAGAAGGGGCGAAGATCGTCGTTATCGTCGATCAGTATCAGGATCGGGTAGACAGCATCGCCACCGAGATCGAGCAATTGGGCACACAGGCGATCAGGATGTGCCTGAACTTAGGCAGCATTGAGGCTGGCGAGAGCGTGATCCATGCCGCATTACAGGCGAGCCATCGGATTGATGTGGTGGTAAGCAATGCCGCTGCGTGGACCGTAGAGCCATTTCTGGAATTGAAAGATGAGAGCTGGGAACGTATCCTCGCGGTCAATTTGACGACGGCATTCGTGCTTGGTCAGCGGGCGGCGCGGGAAATGGCGAAGGCACAACGCGGCGTCATCTTATATACGGCGTCGATCAGTGCCTTAGGGGCGAATCGTGGCTTTTCACCGTATAACGTAACCAAAGCGGGCATTGTAGCACTGGCGAAGTCGATGGCAGTGGAGCTTGCACCGTTCAACATTCGCGTCAACGCGGTTAGTCCGGGTGGTGTCGATTCGCAGATGTCGGTTGACCACCTAGGCGAGGAACGTATGTCGCGGTTGCGCAAGTCATTCCCTGCTGCTCCCCTGAATCGGTTAGCATCGCCCGAAGATGTGGCTTCAGCGTTCGCCTTCCTTGCCAGCGATGAAGCCAGTTATATCACAGGCACGAATCTGATGGTGGATGGCGGTCTGACAGCGCAAGTATACGAGCCACCTAACTAGTTCCTGCCTCCGTGAAGCAAATGCTGACAGTTGTTACTAGCTAGAACTATCATCCGTCACTAACGGCAACACGTGAGGACACGGACAATAAGGGAGGTTAAGCATTAGGCGCAGATCGAACAGAATGCGAGTTCATTGGCGCTATGACTCCGTTTGACTACGTGTCCCTGCTCGTTTCCATCGTGATTGCGCTGGGAATCACACGAGTTCTTACCGATCTCGGCAACATCTTACAGCTTCGCAGAACGATTCGCCTCTATTGGGTTCATGTCCTATGGCTGATCAATGTATTGCTGTGGCTGCTGCTCGACTGGTGGATCTTGTATCGCTGGCGCACCTTTGAGCAGTGGAATTTCTTCCTCTTCTTATTCGTTCTGGTCAGCCCGGTAATTGCCTTTCTGTTGGCACTGCTGCTGCGTCCCGAAGTTATCCAGCGCGATACCGACCTAAAGCAGCATTTCTACGAAAACAACCGATGGTTTTTCTCGCTGAGCGCGCTATTGCCAGTTGTTGATGCGTTTGATACGCTGTTGAAGGGCTGGGATCACTTTGTGGCGCAAGGACCGATTTACATCATTACACTGTCGCTCATTTTCGTCCTCTGCGTGATCGGAGCGCGGACGAAAGACGAGCGCTATCATGCCGCATTCGCCATTTTCTTCCTTGTCTATTTACTGGTGTTCATCACGATTAATTTGCGGATGTTAGTGTGAAAGCGGCGCGTTCTTATAGAACTCAAAGGCGTTCACGGATCATCTGATAGAGGGGATGAAGGACGATGATCGCCTGTGCGAGCCGCTTGCCGAGTTCTTCAACATAATCTTCATCAAGCGCGGTGAATTCCATCGTGGTGTAGAGTTTTGTCCAACCGCGATCCCACTGCTCCGCCCACCAGTCGTCGCCTAGTTGTTCGCGCACCTCGAAGATGTAGCGTTCGAAGCCACGCAGCAACTGTGTATTGAGATCGTGGTTCTTGCTCTCGAAATGCAGCCCTATTTCCAGCCTGTTCTCGCCGTAGCGGGGCATCAGCTTGATCAGTTCATAGTGGATCAACTTATCGTCGTAGTAAACCTGTGATAGCCACGGCATGAGGGCGACGTGGAATTTGCGCAGTGATGCTGGCAGATGCGGGCGTGCCGCTTCGGGCACAAGTTTGACGAAGGTGGAGAGCTTGATTGGCATGGGATCAGAACACAAATCCTTGAAATTCCGATCCCAATTATCCCATCTGACGAGTGTCTTTGCCAATGAGGAGCGGTGATTTAGCGCGTGGGTGGCGGACCGAGGGTATCCGTGCCGTAAGCCTTGAGACTAGCTACCAATGTGTTCAGGGCATCTGCGTCGGGTGGCGGCGGCGGTGGCGGTAGAGTCAGCGATTTCGCCTGTTCGCCAGTCTCGAAGAACCACTGATCGAAGCCGGCTGGCGTACCGACACCAAACCAACGCGCCGTTTCCGAGCGAATCTGGAAGGTGTGGGGAACTTTGCGTGGTACATAAGCAAAGCTACCCGCCGTTAGTGTGCGAACTTCATCACCAATGTAAAAGGCAATCTCGCCTTCCAGCACGTACCAGAATTCGTCATCCCGATCATGGACATGCAGAGGCACCGCCATATTGTGATCCGCCAACCCCTCAAATGCCCAGAATTGACCATTCGTTTCTGAACCAAGTGCCTTAAAGACCAATAATGCTCCTAGATGCCAGAGCGCACGTCCCTCGTTCGCTGCCAGTGTGATGGCAGTCGGCACTACTGATTGCGTGGTATCCATCTCGATATCCCTCTCTCAATATGTGGTATTGAACGATGACATGAGTGTAGGAGAGTTCGAATCCCGGGAGATCAGGGATTCCCCTAGTGCTGACCCCTAGTTGTTTGATTGGTCGCTTTGTCTGGCGGCAAGGGCTGCCGCTTCGGCACGACTGCGAACGCCTAACTTGCCCAGAATCTGGCTGACATGGTATTCAACAGTCTTGACGCTGAGGTAAAGACGCGCAGCAATCTTGGGGTTGGTCAATCCATTGGCGATCAAGGCCAGGATTTCTAACTCGCGTTCAGTCAGCGCGTCTTGCAGACGAGTTCGCTGAGGTGATCGGCTGAGGACACCCATCTCGCGCAGGAGTTTTTGCGCTTCATCGGCGTCACGTGCAGCACCCATTCGAGAAAGGGAGGCATAAGCAGCTTTTGCCCACATGATCGCGCCTGTCTGGTCACTATCTCTCAGCGCGTATGCCATTTGCAAGCGAGCGCGAGCCGCCACTAGAGATTGTTCATATGCCTGCAACCGATCCAGTGCCGCACGGTAATGAACCAATGGATCGGCGTGTTCGCCACCCTGCACCGATTCGATTTGTCCCTGCGCGATGGCAACCTGCGCGATCAGAAAATCACTTTGCGATTTTTCGGCTAATATCTGCAAATGAGCAGCGGTTTGATGCGCGGATTCCAGATCGCCCTGTGCTAACTGTACATCGACCATGAGCAGCAAGGCGGGAACATGAAACAGTGTTATTGTCTGATCGGGAGCCAGTCGCAGCGCTTGATCTAGCAGCGCGCGTGCCGAGGCTGTTTCACCGCGCGTGAGATGCAGTCGAGCCAGTGGCACAATCGCCTCGGGATGATCCTCATAGCCTGTAAGCAGTATCTCGGCTTCTTCGAGTCTGCCCTGCCTGACGCGGAGATCAGCAAGTTTGAGAAGTGCATGAACGCGTAGACCGCGATGACCAGCTTCAAACGCGCGCATTGCTTCGGAGAGTGCAGAATCGGCGGCTTCCCAACGTCCCATTGCTGCCAGCAGACTACCATAAGTGGTGCGGCAGTAGGCGGATAAAAATGGCGCTGCACGCTGCTCGGCGAAGCGCGTCGCAACCTGACACCAATGTTCGGTACGCACTAGATCACCAGCAATTTCGCAGGCGGACAGCGTGACGCAAAACACTTCACTGATGGTCATATAGTCAGTGGCTTCGCCACCAGTTGCGGCGGTCATCGCTTCATCGATGCGTTTCATCCCCGTAAGGATGTCTCCCTGTACAATCAGCGACAAGCCTTGATTCGCCAGCGCCATGATTTCCAGATCGGGATCATTGAAACGCTCGGCAAGTTGCAGGACAGTGTTTGTTTCCTGCTCAAGCTGTGGCGGAGTCGCCAGCATGGAGGCACGAAACATCAGCAGCCAGCCCCATTCCACGCAATCCTGATCGGAATCGAGCAGACGTTCCGCCCGCGCGAACCAGCCGCGCATGGCGCTGACGTTGGCGTCTAGGAAAACCTGTTCGCGCGCTAACCACGAAGCTATCCGCGCAGCGCGGCGTGTTTCACCCTGCTGTTTGAAACCAATATACGCTTTAGTGCGATGTTGATGGGAGTTATCAACGCGGTTGAGCCACCACAGCGCAATGCCAAGTGCATCATGAGCTTCTGGATCGTCATTCGAGGCGACCAGTGTTTCAAAATGCTGCCGCGCTGCTTGCCATTCTCCGTTGCGCAACAGTTTAAGACCCTGTTCGATAGCGTTTTGATCAGAACTCATGACGGCTAATCCGATGAGCCAGCAGGACTGCCGTCAAGTATAACGCGGTGTTACCACCACAGTCGGCGCATCCGACGCATCCTCAAACCGGGACGCACGAGAGGACGCATGATTGTGGGACGACGCCAAAAGAAACGACGACGGGGGATAAAGAATGTCAATGAGAACAGCAGTGCAACGATCAAAGCTAACCACAGCATCCGGTCATGCTCCTTGTGAATCTGAATCTCTGTATCCTTGCATTCAGATGTAAAAAATGTGCGACGTTGCGGTAAAATATGCCGCATGACTATAAGCACAATTCAACTCAACGATACGCAACGCCAGCAACTGATCGAAGCCGCGCGCAAGGTCAGAGAAAATGCCTACGTTCCGTTCTCCCATTATCAGGTGGGGGCGGCGCTGCTGACGCCAGACGGCGACATCTTCACCGGATGTAATGTGGAAAACTCCGCCTACGGATCGACGATCTGCGCGGAACGCACCGCCGTCGTCAAAGCGGTTAGCGAGGGTGTACGCCAGTTTACGGCGGGGGCAGTAATGACCCGCGACGGAGGATCGCCGTGCGGGGCGTGCCGACAGGTGATGTTCGAGTTCGCGCCCGATATGCTGGTAATTCTGGTGGATGAGGCTGGCAAGATCCACTACGAAGGCTCATTGCGGGAGCTATTACCGTTAGGATTTCGACTAGATCAGGAGTAGCGACGGTTCAAGTACCGTCCGAGTCATCTCAATGCCGCGCCCGGAACGTATCTACCGAACCGAAGCGATCATCCTCCGTCGACAGGATTTCCTCGAAGCGGACCGGCTGCTGACGCTGTACACGCAGACATCAGGCAAAATCCGCGCAATTGCCAAGGGATCGCGCAAGATGAACAGCCGCCAACTCGGTCATGTGGAACTGTTCACCCGCGCGATCATGTTGATTGCTCATGGACGCGAATTACACGTCGTCTCGCAATCGGAACTGGTCGAGCCATTCCTGCCACTACGCGAGGATTTAACCCGCGGCGCCTATGCCAATTATATCGGAGAACTGGTCGAAAATTTTAGTGAGTTCGAGGAGCAGAACGAAAAGCTATTCGATCTGTTCAATGATGCACTCGGTTGGCTTTCCGAAACGGAGTGCGATCTGCGTTTGGTGACGCGCTACTTTGAACTTCATTTGTTGAAATTGGTCGGCTTCCAGCCTTCATTGTTCCGCTGTACGATGGGACAGGAGGAACTAGAGCCTCGCGATCAATTCTTTGCGGTGCTGGAAGGCGGCGCAGTGTGCCCCGATCATGTGCACGAGGTGCAAAAGGCACTGCCCTTATCACTGACGGCGCTGAAAACACTGCGGTACATGCAGAAGCAGCCTTACGACGCAGTCAAGTTGCTGCGCGTGAGTGAGCAACTGCACGGTGAGTTAGAGCGCACGATTCAAGCCTATATCGTCAACATCTTGGAGAAGCGGCTCAAGAGCGCGGAGTTCATCCGTCGGGCGCGACGGTTAGAGTGAACTTTTGACAATCTGCACCAAGCGCGGCTTGGCTAGCGCTAGGTAGTCGCTGGTTTTCAGCGCCATTGAGCGATCTAACCGCGCCGCGTTGAAGAATATTTCTTCGTTATCCAGCAGCGATGGATCAACGACTAGTTCCAATTCTGGTGTGAAGGAGAAGGGCAAGATTGTACCTGCGACGCTGCCCGCCAGACGTTCCGCGATCTCAGCCGAGGCGAACGAAATGTAAGTGCCGCCGAGCAGGGATTTGACTGCATCCAGATCGAGGCGCGCATCGCCGGGAATGACTCCGAGCACGTAACGAGTCACCTTCTTACCAATTTTGACCATCATGATAATACATTTCGCCGCTTGTGAGAGCGTATTGCCGCGAAGGGCACTCACTAGATCGGTTTGACCTTGCGGTTCGTGGTCGATTAGGCGATAGTGTGCGCCCTGCTGATCCAGTAACGCGATCAGTTGTTCATAAGTTTCCTGTGACGACAAGTTCAATCCTCCTCAAGCCGCCGCGTCATCTCTTGACATCCAAGGTATATGGCGATGGCGTATACTTAACAAAGTCAATGCTGCGGCTGAAATTATACTCATAACTATTGTTAATATTGTCTGATGTATGGTTTTGGTTGCGCGAACCGTCTGATCCTAAGTCTCAAGGAGAATTGATTATGCAAATGGGCATGATTGGGCTGGGCAAGATGGGTGCCAATATGACGACGCGCCTACTTGCCGGTGGTCATACCATCGTGGTAAGTGACCTGAGCGCAGCGGCAGTAGAGAAGGCTGGATCGGGCGGGGCGTTACCGACTACCGGACTCGCTGATCTGGTGGGCAAGCTGAAAGCACCACGCGCTGTGTGGGTTATGGTTCCATCTGGCGATCCGACTGAGCAAACGGTCTGGAAACTGCGCGATTTGTTGAGCGTAGGCGACATCGTGATCGACGGTGGCAATTCTAACTACAAGGATTCGATGCGGCGTGCCGAGATGTTGAAACAAAAAGGCATCAACTTCGTGGATGTCGGTACCAGTGGCGGTGTGTGGGGGCTGGCAAATGGTTACAGCATGATGATCGGCGGCGATAAGAAAATCGTGGAGTCGCTGCGTCCGATCTTCGAGACGTTAGCGCCCGCGCCCGATCTTGGCTGGGGTTATGTGGGTCCAAGCGGTGCGGGGCATTATGCCAAGATGATCCACAACGGGATCGAATACGGCATGATGCAAGCCTTCGCGGAGGGATTCGCCATTCTCAAAGCGAAAACTGAGTTCAATATGGAACTGGCGGAAGTAGCACGCATCTGGCAGCATGGCAGCGTGGTACGTTCGTGGTTATTGGATTTGCTGGCGGAAGCGCTGGCGCACGATGAGAAATTGGAAGACATCGCTGCTTTTGTGCCGGATTCGGGTGAGGGTCGCTGGACGGTGGCGGAAGCGATTGATCTCAATGTCTCCGCACCGATTATTATGCTGTCACTGGAGCGGCGTATTCGTTCACGGGAAAGCGATCCTTATGCCGACAAGCTGCTCTCGGTGCTGCGAAATCAATTCGGCGGTCATGCTATTAAGAAGCAGGAGTGATGCAGGTACATGTCAACCTCTATTGTCATCTTCGGCGCCTCGGGAGACCTGACCAGTCGTAAGCTGATCCCGGCGCTGTTCAACAATTTCAGCAAAGAACGCTTGCCAGCCGATTTCAACATCGTGGGTGTGGCGCGGCGACCATACAGTGATGATGACTTCCGCAAGCTACAACTGGAAAGTGCGCAGAACTTCGCCAAAGATACCTTCACCAGTGAATTGTGGGAGAAGTTTGCTCCACATCTGCACTACTACAAATTGGATTTCGAGGCCGAGTCCGATTTCAGCGGTCTGGATGAATATCTCAAGGGATCGGAAGTTGAAGGAACGGGGCAGCACGAAAGCAACAATCGGCTGTACTATCTAGCGGTTTCGCCCGACTACTACGCTGATATCGTGCGGAAACTAGGCGCGGCGCGGATGAGCGAGGAAAACGGCGGTTGGCGGCGGATCGTGATCGAAAAGCCATTCGGCACTGATCTGGCGTCGGCGCTGGATCTGGATAAAGTAGTACACGCGGTGTTCGATGAAGATCAGGTCTACCGAATCGATCACTACATCGGTAAAGAAACGGCACAGAACATCCTGTTTTTCCGCTTTGCCAACGCCATCTTCGAGCCGATCTGGAATCGCAACTTTGTGGATAACGTGCTGATCACCGTTGCAGAAGATGTGGATGTGGGTACACGTGCTGGTTACTACGACGGCGCGGGCATTCTGCGGGACATGTTTCAGAATCACCTGCTGCAACTGCTGACGTTGACGGCAATGGAGCCACCCGCTGCTTTTAATGCGGTGGCTGTTCGCAACGAAAAGGTGAAGGTGCTGACCAGCATCCGCCCCGTCGCCCTGCAAGACACGGTGCGTGCGCAGTACGAAGGCTATACGTCAACCAAGGGAGTCGATCCCAATTCGGAGACGGCGACATTCGCGCAGATCAAACTGTTCATCGACAATTGGCGCTGGCAAGATGTACCGTTTTACATTCGCAGCGGCAAGGCGCTGAAAGCCAAGTTGAGCGAGGTGACTGTACGGTTCAAACGTCCGCCTACCATGTTTTTCCATCTAGAGCCGAACGAGGAGTTCACGCCAAACGTGATCACACTGGCGATACAGCCTGATGAAGGTGTGCATCTGCGCTTCGAAGCAAAGGTACCCGGCAATGTGCAGCAAATGCGCTCAGTGGATATGGATTTCCACTACAAAGATGGATTTAGCGGAGTGGTGCTGGTCGATGCTTATGAACGCTTGCTGCTAGATGCGCTGAACGGCGATGCCACGCTATTCATTCGCAGTGATGAGATCGAAGCGTCATGGCGCTTAATCGATCCGGTAATTAAGGGCTGGGCGAGCAGTCGCGCCCCATCGCTGGCGTTGTATAAGCGCGGGACATGGGGTCCGCAAGCTGCCGAGCAGCAACTAACGCATGATGGTCGTCACTGGCGTGTATATTCTCATGTGCTGGGTGGCACAGGTGGATGATGATTGATTACACTGCGGATTGGCAGATCACGGGGCACGCATGGGCAGTGCGTCATATCGCCCGCAGTCTGTCTAATGATCGCATCCGGCACGCTTACCTAATTAGCGGTCCGGCGGGCATCGGCAAGACGACCTTTGCCCGCAACTTTGCGATGGCAATGAACTGCCTGAGCAAGGAGAAGCGTCCGTGTGGTGTGTGCCGCGCTTGCCAGTTGATCCGCGAGGATCACCATGCCGATGTCAACATCATTCAAGGCGAAGGTGAACGTCTCAAGGTCGATCAGGTGCGGGCATTGCAGGCGCAACTCTCGATGCGTCCGGTGGAAGGGCGCTACCGCGTGGTGATCTTGCGGCGCTTCCACACTGCCACCGCCGAAGCGATGGATGCACTGCTCAAAACACTGGAAGAACCCGCACCCGCTGTACTGCTGCTCCTGACCGCTGATACCACCGATAATCTGCTACCGACGATCCGTTCGCGCTGCCAGCCGATTAATTTGCGGTTGCTGCCCGTACCGTTGGTACGTAAGTTGTTGGAGGAGCAGCATCTGATTAAGCCGGAACAGGCGGCGTTGTTAGCCGCGCTGAGCGGCGGGCGTCCGGGGTGGGCAGTTCGGGCTGCCGGTGATGAGACCGTGCTGGGTAAGCGTAGTGAATGGCTGAAACAGCTCGAAGATGCTCTGAGTATGTCCAGAGTCGGACGATTCGGCTTGGCGGAACAGATAAGCAAGGATAAAGATACGCTGCGGCAGATGCTGGAACTGTGGCAGAGTTATTGGCGTGATGCGCTGCATATGGCGAATACGACGGTCACGCCGATCACCAACCGTGATCATGACCATGCACTGCGGCAGATCGCAACGAAGGTACAGGTCGATGACATCCTGAAGGCGCTAAACGCGGTACAGCGCACGGCGAAATATCTGGATGAGAACGTGAACACACGGCTCTCGGTGGAGGTGCTGCTGCTCGATCTGCCGCGATTGAGGTTGAATCCTGCGCCGCCGGGAATGGTAGGGTAGTGCTGAGAAAGGACTCCCAGAGAACTTAAGTGCCATAAGTGCCGTAGTGCATCAAAGATAATGGTAATTAGCGAGAGCGGATCGAATGATCCGCTTTATTGCTGGTGGAGAAGTTGAAGAGGATTATTGCCATTTTTGTTATGGCGAATATGGGCGACTATTGGCTCAAGGTTGGCAATTGTTGGAAATCGGCTCGTATGCGTCAAACAATCGGAGTTTAGAGCGTGGCGGCGGGGTAGCTGGAAGATTAGCCTCACCCTGTACCCCTGCTCCACTTCGTGGAGAGGGGAACCAGCAACTGACCATAGCCACGTTGTTCTATTCTCTGATCAGTCGTAGAAGGCAGGCGCGGTTTTGAGTGTTTGCCACTGTTTGCCATCGTGATGAAAGATGACTAGCGCGACCTTTTCGCGCTCGGCAATGTCGATGAGTTTGCGGGTGCTGGCGAGAACTTGTTCCAAGTCTTCGACAGGAGAGGCAGTGCGGTCAATGGTGAACTGACTGCCGAAGGATACCGCGTCAATCGCTAGCAGGATATTGCCGGTGTTGGGTAGATGCAGCAAGACGGACTGATGTCCAAGCGTGTGTCCGCTAGTTTCCAGCAGCGTGAGACCGGGCAGTAATTCGGTATCACCATCGATCAGCCGATAGCGCAAGTCGGGGTGATCCCAGTGGGCGCGTCCATCGGCAAAGCGCTCATGACCGCTGCGAGCGAGTTCGTAGTGACTGCGCTGAACGATCAACTCAGCATGAGGGAAAGCATCGTTATTGCCAGCGTGATCAATATCGAAGTGGGTACAAATCACCGTGTCGATGTCGGCTGGCGTGAGGTTGAGATCGGCAAGATTCTGGAACATCGACTTTTCGTTCTCCGTTGGTGGCGTGCCGACGGCGTGCGTGTATTCGGCGGGGAGTCCGGTGTCGATCAGAATGTTGCGCCCATCGCTCAGTTGGACGAGGTAACAACCAGATGACATCACCAATGGAGTGGTCGGGCGCGGCAAGATAGTGATGCCGAAGGGGAGTAAATAGAGTCGTTGCGGTGTGGCAGTGGTCATTATTATGCCTCCATGGATATCGTAGCGGACAGCTTGCCGATAGACTATATCAGTGTTCAAATTTGGAAACTGCGACTAAGATTACAGACAGGGCGGTTATTTTGTGCTATGCTGGGATATGTACGGTGAAAACTGCTCTATGAACATCTCTATTTCTGATCTGAATTCCTCCAGCGTAAAGCAATTTGCAGCCTTCTATTTGACAAACTCAGGGGTGAATGTGAGTGAATATGCTGACGACTAGCCGAATAAGTTCGGATAGCATTCGCCGTCAAGAAACAGTCGATTCTGCTCATTAAGTAAGTTCTCAGTCCCAAACCTAGTCCAATTTCTGAAAAGGAGCTAGTCAACTATGGGTAATGTCGCAATTCAAGGATTTGGTCGAATCGGACGTTCGGCGCTCAAGGGAGCGTTGAAACACAATCTATTTTCACCCGTCGCCATTTCCGACGTGAAAGACCTCAAAACTCTCGCCATGCTGTTTGAAGCCGACTCGAACTATGGACGCTGGCACGAACCAGTAAGCGTCAGTGGTGACAAGTTGATCATCGGCGGACGCGAAATCAAGTACTACAATGTCGCGGAAGGCTTGCCCGATTGGGGTGCAATGGGAGTTGATGTGGTGATCGACTGCACAGGACGTGCAACCACCCGTCCCGGCGCACAACCGCATCTGGATAAAGGCGCAAAGCGCGTGCTGATCAGTGCGGCAAGCAAGACACTGCAAGATGCCGATGCTGTTCTGCTGCCGGGTATCAACACCGATACTTACAAGCCCGATCAGCATCGCATCATTAGTATGGCAAGCTGCACGACCAACGCACTTGCCCCAGTGGTCAAGGTGCTGCGCGATCTGGTAGGCATTAAATCGGCATTCTTCTCCACCGTTCATGCCTACACCAACACGCAATCGCTGACCGATCAGCCGATGAAGGATTTGCGCGATTCGTGGGCTGCTGCCGAGAACATTATCCCGTCGTCATCCGGCGCGGCGAAGGCGCTTTTGTTCATATGGCCCGATCTGAAGATCACGGGTAAGGCGTACCGCGTCCCAACGCGCACGGGCAGCATCGCAGAAGTGAACGCCGTCGTGTCGCGTCCGATCACTGCCGATGAAATCAAAGATGCGTTCCGCAAGGCGGCACAGAGCAGCGCACTGAAGGGCGTGATGGATGTGCTGGAAGATGAGTGGGCATCTACACGCATCGTGGGCGATTCGCACTCCTCAATCATCGATCTGCCGCTGGTACAGGTGATGGACGAGACGCTAGTTTCCGTCGCCGCTTGGTACGACAACGAGATGGGTTACTCCACGCAGTTAGCGCACATGGCGGCATTCCTGTCGAAATAGTGCTTTACCTACCCTCTAGCCCCTCTCCGTTGACGGAGAGGGGAAGTTGCTACACAGTTTAGGATGTGATGCCGAAGCCGCTCAGCAGCAGCGTGATGGCAACCCATAGTAGGACGATGATCGTTAGCAGGATGAGGAATCGGGTGAAGCGCGGATCGAGGCGGCGAAGGCGATCAAAGACGATGATGGTTACGGCGATAAAGAAGGCAAAGGTAGCGTAGAACGAAACCAAGAAGGCAGCGGCGTGAAGCAGCGATTCGCGCAGCGCCGCAATCAATAGCGGTCCGAGTACCGTCCCCCAATAAATGTAGGGACTTGGACTGATCCAGCCCATTAACACACCACGCCGCAAGACGCTGAATTGAGAAGTGCTACGCAATGATGCATCTTCTGATCCGCCGATGGTGACACCCGACCGCCAACTTTGAAACGTACCCCATGCAATCCACAAAAGGAAGAAGCCCCCCGCAATTTGCAGCACGCGGATCATCACGTCAGGTACTGTTCCCAGAATAAAGACAACGAGAATGATCAGTGGGATGTCGGTGATGATCGGCACGAGGCAGAGGATCAAACTGCGCCGCCAACCAAGCGTGAGCGCACTGCTGATCAGGTAGCTTTGCAGTGGTCCGGGTGAGATACTCGCGCTGAAGCCAAGCTGCATTGCCCTGATTATGAAATCGAGCATGGAGAGTCCTTTTAGGTGAAGCGGTAACTGGATCAGGATTCTGCAATGGCAAATTGTGTGCTGATATTGCCATTATTACCAATTACTATTGCCAACTGCGTATGGTGCCCGCAATTTTGCGTCCAGATTGTGAGAAAACCTGAGAACGCACATGTGCAGGTGAATGGATATAATGGTAGGCAGCCTGTGTAGTGAAGGTGTAAGTGTGTAGATGGCACATCCCACAAAGAGTATTTATGATGTGATTGGCAGTGAGGGGTTCGAGCGCCTCGTCGCTGCTTTTTATCGTAACGTTGCCAATGATCCGGTGCTGCGTCCGCTGTACCCTGAATTCGATATGGAGGGTGCGGAGTACCGATTGGGGCTATTCCTGATCCAGTATTTCGGCGGACCGCAAGATTACAATGCCGAGCGTGGACATCCCCGCTTACGAATGCGACACGGGAATTTCAGGATCGGGCAGCGGGAACGCGATGCGTGGGTGACGGCAATGCTTGCCGCACTGGATGAAGCTGAGATTCCTGAACCGGCACGCACCACCATGAGCGAGTATTTCAGTGGTGCGGCTACGTTCCTGATCAACGATGCGCCTATTGACCAAATGGTGTCAAACCCCTAACTCTTATGAGCAAAAAGCGTGCTGCTGCCCGAAAACCTTACGATCCGCCACCGCCGCCACCACCTGCCCTGCTGGATACGATGGCGGCAAGGATCGCCCGCCTGCCGCGACTGGTGCGGATGGCGCTGGCAGCGGTAGTCTCGGCGGTAATCACCGGAGCGATAGGCATTAGCGCGTTTACACTGCTGTTCCAGCTACCCGTTAACCAACTACCTGAAAACATCCTCTCGCTGATGCTGCTTGGACTGGCAGTTGTCGGCGTGGTGATGTACTGGGTCGGCTGGCGCGTTATGCTGGGCTTCGACTTTGATGAGGAACCATTGCAGCCCGGTCGCGCCGCCGTGCTGTGGCTATGCTTTGGCATGATAGTGCTGATCGTAGCGATAGTTTTGAGCATCGTGGCTGCGTTGGAAGCGACAGGTCCGGCGTAGCGAGCAGGCTGAAGCTCGATTCCCTCTCTTTCTGCGTTGAGTTTTGAGATAACCATCAGTTTGAGGACATTTTGAAAGACACGACATTAACGACACTGCCGCTGCTTTATCTCAACGGACAAAAGTCGTGGGAACTACCGGAGTTGACTAGCTTCGGCAGATTGCCCGCACACGCTACCCTGATCCCCTATGCATCAGCGGAACTGGCACGGCAGATGGAACGCGAGAAATCGCCGTTATTTCTGCCGCTGAACGGGCAGTGGGAGTTCAAGCTGCTGGCACGTCCTGAGGAAGCTACAGAAGCCGCACTTCACAGCGGTACATGGTCGAAGATCAGCGTACCGGGGAACTGGACGATGCAGGGATTCGGGTCGCCGCAGTATACCAATGTCGTGATGCCGTTTGCCCAACTGCCACCCCATGTTCCGACTGAAAACCCGACCGGCATTTATCGGCGAGAGTTCAGCCTACCTGAGCAGTGGCGTGGGCAGCGCGTGGTGCTTCATTTCGGGGGTTGTGATGGCGTACTCTATGTTTACGTCAATGGACAGGCGTTGGGATTGAGCAAAGACGCACGCACCCCCGCCGAGTTCGACGTTACCGCGTTTCTACGCGCAGACGAGCCGAACGAACTTGTAGCGGTGGTAGTGCAATGGTCGGATGCTAGCTTCATCGAAGATCAGGATCATTGGTGGCAAGCCGGGCTTCAGCGCGAAGTCTATCTATATGCTACAGGCGATTACCATATTCAGGATGTGTTTGCCCGCAGTACTTTATCCGACGATCTGAAGCAGGCGACATTACAGGTCACGTGCAAAGTGGGAACGCCAGAACAAAAATCAGCAGCGTATAGCGTCAGTGCACAGCTATATGATCCTGATGGCGAAGCAGTCTTTGCTGCACCTCTGATCGGGACTATCAATCAGCAAAAGCTGGCATCGGCGGAAGTGAACTTAGAAGCACAAGTGGCTCAACCACTATTATGGTCAGCGGAGAATCCAGCGCTATATACCTTGGTGATCACGCTGCAAGCTCCTAATGGCAAAGAGACTAGCACACCCTGCCAGATCGGATTTCGGCGTATCGAGATCAGAGATCGGCAGTTACTGATCAACGGTGTCGCTGTTTTGATCAAGGGCGTCAATCGGCACGATCATGATGATCAAGCTGGAAATACGGTTAGTCGTGCGGCGATGGAACTCGACATTCAGCGGATGAAGCAATTCAACGTCAATGCCGTGCGTACATCGCACTATCCAAACGACCCCTACTGGCTGGATCTGTGCGATAGGTACGGGCTGTATGTGATCGATGAGGCGAACATCGAGTCTCACGCTTACTACGATGACATCTGTGACGATCCGCGTTATATGACGGCATTTGTAGAGCGCGTCCGCAATATGGTCGAGCGCGATAAAAATCATCCCAGTATTATTTTCTGGTCGCTGGGCAATGAAAGTGGCTACGGCGCTAATCACGACGCGGCGGCGGGATGGGTTCGGGGCTTTGATCCAATGCGTCCGCTGCACTATGAAGGCGTAGCCCATCGATTCAAGAACAATAACTGGGAAGGTGGCTACCACGCCAGCGACGTGATCTGCCCGATGTATCCATCCATTGAGTCGATTGTGAACTGGGCAAAAGATAACAACGATCATCGTCCGCTGATCATGTGCGAATACTCCCATGCGATGGGCAACAGCAATGGCAGTTTGTCGGATTATTGGGAAGCGTTTGAGACTTACGACGGATTGCAGGGTGGCTTTATCTGGGAATGGATCGATCACGGAATCCGGCAGGTCGATCAGTCTGGCAAGTCATATTGGGCTTACGGCGGCGATTTCGATGATGTACCGAATGATGGCAATTTCTGCGCCGATGGCTTGGTATTTCCAGACCGCACCCCGCATCCGGGTTTATTCGAGTTCAAGAAACTGGCACAACCTGTACGTGTAAAGCTGGCTGATGCGTCAAGAGGACGATTCAGCGTTCACAACCTGCAAGATTTCACTAGTTTGACGTGGCTGCGCGGGACGTGGGAAGTGGTAGTTGAGGGCACGATCACAGCGACGGGCGAACTGCCACCGCTCAATGCTCAAGCACGCGAGAGTCAGTTAGTGGAGATCGCGGCGGCGGCAGACGCACCGTCAGGTGGAGAACGGTTCATCAATTTCCGGTTTTACCCCTGCGAGGCATCAACGTGGGCGAGCATCGACCACGAAATTGGTTGGGAGCAGATCGCACTGCCGTCGACGGTTGCACCGGTGAACGTGAAAGTTGCCAGCGGTGTGACGGCAGCGGAAGATGAGCGCACTATCACACTGCAAGTTGGTGAGATGCGCGCGGTGTTTGGCAAAAGTGGCGGCACGCTTTCAGCGCTTGGCACAGGTGAACGCAATGTACTGCGCCGCGGACCGCTTTTGAACATCTGGCGCGCCGCTACCGATAATGATGGCATGAAGTTGAACCAGTTCCGCGACAGAAAAGATACGTTGGCATACTGGTTGTCGTTGGGACTAGAACGGCTGGAACGGCGGCTGGATCGCATCGCCTTGACGCGATCTGTGGATGGTTCCGCAGTTGTTGAGATCGTGCATCGCGCCAGCGGGCGTGGCAACTGGTCGGATTTTGTCCACCAGCAACGTTATCGACTGCTGGAAACGGGTGAACTTCAGGTTGAGAATGAAGTGATGCTCGGCGCGGGCATCAGCGATCTCCCTCGCGTTGGCGTCGAACTGATCCTCGATCCGGCACTTGAGGAGTTGGAGTGGTACGGGCGAGGTCCATTGGACAACTACACGGATCGCCAAACTGCAGCCATCATCGGACGCTATCGCAGCACTGTCAGCGATCAGTATGTGCCCTATATCATGCCGCAGGAACATGGACACAAAACCGACGTACGCTGGCTGGAATTGCGCAGGGATCAGATGATGAAACTGCGGGTATCGGGTGCGCCGTTGATCAGTTTTTCCGCCAGCCACTACAGCGCGGATGATCTCTACCGTGCCTTACATACCAGTGATCTGAAACCTCGTCCTGAGGTGATTTTGTCACTTGATCTCGCGCAGCGCGGTCTAGGAACGGCAAGTTGTGGTCCTGATACGCTAGAGCAGTACAAACTGCTCGACTCCAGTTATTCGTTCAGTTATCGACTGAGCATCTAGTTGGCGTTATTCGCGGTTGAACAGCGGATAGGCGATTCCAATCATGACTAGCGCAAAGCCTACCAAGAAGGCGAGGTCGAGCGCGAAGGGATAGCTGCCGATCCCGATAGCAATGTGACGCATGGCATCCACGCCGTAAGCGAGCGGATTGACGACGCCTAGTCCGCGAATCCACTGCGGGGCGTTGCTGATAGGATAGATTGCGCCGCTGAGGAAGTACATGGGCATGACCACAAAATTTGAGATCGTGCCAAAGCCCTCGAATGAGGTCATACGGCTGGCGATGACGATGCCTAATGCCGTCAGTGCAAAGCCGATCAGCAGCATCATGGCGATCAAGCCAATGATCTGGGGCGCTGGCAGCCACAATCCGATTAGCGGGGCAAAGAGCATGGTGATAATGCCCTGAAGGGTCGCCTGCGTAGCGCCCCCTAATGCCTTGCCGACAATAATCGAAAGGCGCGGAACCGGTGCTGCCAGCACTTCTTTGAGGAAGCCGAATTCTCGATCCCAAATGATGCTGGTGGCGGATTGCAGCGCAGAAAAGATGAGCGTCAGCCCGACTACACCGGGAAAGATATATTGTGTGTAGTCTGCTGCGCCGCCAAGCGTATCGGTGCTAACGGCTGCCCTCAAACTTCCTCCCAAGATCAACAACCAGAGGATCGGGCGGGCGATGCCACCCCATAAACGGCTGCGCTCGCGCCAGAATTTCTTGACATCGCGCAGCCAGATGCCGTAGATGACTTCGGGCGCAATCTCGTTTCGCAGCCAACCGATGCCGCGCGCGGAGCCGTCAGACCTGATCGTTTCCGCAGGTGCAGCGCCCGCGATTCTTGATGTGGACATGGTACGAAATCCTATGTTTCTACTTAGTTACGGCGCGATTGCTTACATTCTGCCCATGCGGCGTGCAGTCAGGCGGCGTTCGTCTTTACCGCCTTCTTCCTCACGGATATGCCGTCCGGTCAGGTTGATGAAGACATCTTCCAGTGAAGTCTGACGGACTTGCAGTGACTCCGCGCGGAGATTGTGCTGCACCAACTCGGTAAGCAACCGAGGCACAAAATGGTCCGAGTCGGGTGCGCTGATGATTAATTGATTGCCGTCGATGGTCGCAGCGGCACCGAGATTTTCGATCACGAGCTGGCGGGCGCGTTCAGGATCGGAGGTGACAATCTCGATGCGATCTTCGCGCAGCATCTGCTTCAGCCCACGCGGTGTATCCAACGCGATGATTTCCCCACGATCAATGATGGCGATGCGATCACAGTATTCTGCTTCATCCATATAGTGTGTGGTCATGAATACGGTGGTGTCGTGGCGCTCGCGCAGTTGGCGCACATATTGCCAGATGTAATTGCGCGTTTGCGGATCAAGTCCTACAGTCGGCTCATCGAGAATCAACAATTGGGGTTCGTGCAGTAAGCCACGAGCGATCTCCAGACGACGGCGCATTCCACCGGAGAATGTTTTGACATAGCGATCTTTCACCTCGACCAAATCCATCAGCAGCAGCACATCGTGGATACGTTTTTCCCGCTCAGCGCGGGGAATATGGTACATGATGCAATGAAACTCAAGATTTTCTTGCGCCGTCAAGCCGCTGTCCAGCGAGTTATCCTGAAAGACAATGCCAATGGCGGAGCGCACCTTGCTCGATTCGCGAAGGACATCGTGATCGGCAACCCGGATCTGTCCGCTGGTCGGTTGCAACAGCGTGCAAATCATTTTGATGGTGGTTGATTTGCCCGCGCCATTCGGTCCCAGGAAGCCGAAAATTTCACGATGGTTAACGCTGAAACTGATTCCGTTAACCGCAGTGAAATCTCCGAATTGCTTGGTCAGGTTATTGACGCTGACGATAGGGATTGTAGGAACTGCCGATTCATCTTTGGCGACGACGTTGATACCCGATGGTAAGGTGCTTACTGTAGTCATAAGCTCATTCATCCGTTTTCTGCGCCAGCAGAAGAATTTGCTGCAGAATACTCAACGATTCTCGAATCGTTTCTAACTGCGTGCTGTCCAGTGTTGAGAGATGCCCGGTCAGACGTGCTAACATGCGATCTTGAGCGTGCTCGAAATGAGCACGTCCTTCCTCAGTGAGGCTGAGAATCGACTGACGCCGATCCGCTGGATCAGGCGTACGGATCACCCAACCCCGTTCGACCAATGTTTGCGTCAGCTCGCCCGCCGATTGCAGGCTGACGTGGCGTAGTTTCGCCAAGGTGCTCAGGTTCATTGGCTGCTCGTGGAGAAGCGCCAACACGCGAAATTGCAGCAGAGTCGCCCCTTCGCCCGCTTCCTGCCGAAATTCGATACTAAGGATGCGGTTGAGCAAGGGTCCGACATTCATCAACTGAGAAGCTGTTTGATGTGCTTCCGATGTCGGCGTAGTAGCCCTGCGTTTTGCAGACATAGAATGTTGCTCAAGCCCCCATATTATCAGGAAACCTGAGTAATATTATCAGTCAAACGAAGGTGACGGATGATTAGAATTTGTTAAACAGCGGGTTAACTAAGCACCGAGTTCGCGGAGCATCCGAGTGATTTCGGCGGTGAGGTTAAGCTGCCTGCCTCGATCCATTACTGCGCAAGTCTCGGCATCACCGAGCTTGGCGATAAGGTTTAACCTCAGGTCGTTTTCGGGCAGATTACGATCCCAGTTACTGATGTGAGAATGTGCCGAGTACAAGCCGAGCCATTCCGCCGCTTGCACCGCACGGTCTTCGATCAGTGCCAGCTTAGCCCAACCGAGCAAGCCATCCAGCACCCGTTCCGCACCGATCTCGTGGACCAGCGATAACCACTCATAAAGGTTGTTGCGAGCATCCTTGAGATTGCCGAGTTCGATCTGGAGCAGACCTAGAGAAGCGAGGAGTGTTGACAGAAACAGTCTATTATTGGTGCGCCGCGCCAGTTTCAAGGTCTGATCGTAATACAGCAGCGCCATTTGAAAATCTTGCGCCTGCACAAACAGCAGCGCCAAGTTATTGAGCGCAGCACTGATCAAGCTATCATCGCCGATGCGCGAGGCAATATCGAGTGCTTGCTGATGCAGTGCCATGCCTTCTTCGACATCACCACTTTCGTGCGCCACACAACCCAGTGTTGAGAGCGTTTGCCCTAGACCCTGCAGGTTACCGATGCGCTGGTGAATAGCGCGTGCCTCCGACAGACATTGCACTGCGAACTGGAAGCGCCCATGCTTCTGCGCGATCTGCCCGATACATTCCAGTGTTCGTGCCACACCGAGATCGTCCTGAAGCTGGTAACGCAGCGATAGGCAACGTTCAAAGTAATCACTCGCTGCCTCAAAGCGGTGGCAGTTGTAATAGATGCGACCCAATTCAAACAAGGCGGTAGCGACACCCTGTTGATCGCCCATGCTCTCGTAAATCCGCAATGCAGAAACTAGCAGCAATTCCGCCGCATCATAATTGCCTAACTGAAGCGCCAGCACACGACCTAAGCCGATTGAAACATCCGCTACTAGATGATCCTCGCGGATTTGCCGTGCCAGCTTAAGAGCGCTGCGATACCATGCTTGCGCCTCATCATACTGCCCAACGTAACTATGCGTATCCCCGATCAGTTTCTTCAAATGGGCACTTGGCAGTAGGGCGTTTGGACTCAGAATAACGTTTTCTTGCAGCCGAGCGTAAGTATCCAACAGCAGCCTACGCGCATCGTAATAGGCACTAGTATTGATCAACTGCTGCGCGACAACGGCGACGTAATCGGCTTCCTTCTTGATATTGTCGGTATGGCGCCAGTGCTCTGCTAACGCCGCGGCGTACTCCGCGCTTGTGCCATAGACCGCCTCAATAGATTCGGCGACACGCCAATGTAGAAATGGCTTGATCGGTTCCGCCACGCCATCGAGAATCCCCTCACGGATTTTGTCGTGGGCAAACTGCCAGCGCTCCCACACAATCTCGATGATAGCAGCGTCCAAACAATGCGACAGCCAACGCTCATAGTCCAATAGTGGATTGATATGGCGCAGTAACTGGACATCGATCACGCGTCCGATTACTGCAGCGAAACGCAGCACTTCTAGATATTGTGGTGATAGATGATTTAGGCGACGTTCTACTACTTGTCGGATTCCTTGAGGGAAGACGTGACGAGGTAGCTGCTTTGTGCCAATATCTCGGAGTGCGCCAGCATCCTCGGAGAGCGTGCGTAAGACTTCAATGAGGAATAAGGCATTGCCTTCGGTTTCGCTCTGTAACAAATCGAGGAGCTGCGAATGTATCGCTGATTCGCCCAAGATCGCCTTAGCTAGAGCAATCACCTCCATTTCAGAGAGACGCTCCAGCAACATCGGCATCATCTCAGGCAGTTGGTTAGGAAAAGCAGGGAACTCATCGCTGCGATACGTGCCTACGATGAGCAAAGGCAGATCAGAAAGTTCATGGATCAACCGATTTAGCAGCGGGATACTGGACTCCGTCCAGTGGAGATCATCCAAGAGCAGCAGCACAGGTGATTGCTGACGTACAAACAGCGCCCGCACAACACGCATCAGCCGATCCTGCACGCTTGCACCCGGTTCCGGAGAATCTGGCGCAGGCATATCAAGTATTTCGCGCTTGAGCAGATCGTTTATCTGAGGCACTAGCGGTTTGAGGGTTGCCGCTTCGATATCGGTGACTTGAGCATTAATGATCAGTATCGGCAGCGCATCGCGCCAGATCTGGTTAGGTTCACGCCTGTCCGTTGATTGGGCACGCACGACCTGAAAGCCATCTACTAAACCGCGAATGCGTATTTCCTCCAACAAACGGCTCTTACCTACCCCCGACTCACCGCCGATGAGCCACGCTGAACCACGTCCGTTACGGGCATCATTCAGAGCCTCACTGAGAAGTTGCAGGGGCACTTCTCGCCCGATGAACTGTGCGGATTGCAGGAAACTCTCGCGCATTACAGCAGTTTCCGGCGGAACCTCCAATCCGACAGCCGCATAAAGGAGCGGCACAACGCTAGCTGCATCCCGATAACGCTGTGACGGGTCTTTCTGCAGCAATACCGCCAGAATATCCGCCAGTGCCGGATTACCCATGTGCTGAACAAGTCGCATATCGACAGGCAGGTTCTTGATCTGCTCGATCAGGACATTCTGATTGCTCCAGTCGAAGGGATAGGAATCAGTGAAACACTCGTAAGCGATCAATCCGAAGGCGTAAAGATCTGCCGCTTCCGTGATTGCGGAACCGATCAGCACTTCAGGTGCCATGTAGGGCAGCGAACCCATTACGGCAGTCGCGTAGTTGGCGTGCAGCGAAAGTCCGAAATCCACTACTCTGACGCGATGTTCGACATCAACAAGCACATTGGAAGGTTTGAGATCGGCGTGGACGATGTGATGGCGATGCAGGTAGGACAGGGCGTGTAGTAGATCGATAAGGAGTTTAACTTTACCCTGAAGATCAATTTGCTGGGCAGCGTCGGCAATATCCATCGGTTGATTCACCAGTTCCATTGTGAAGAACGGTGTTTGCCCATCTACGATGCCATAGTCGAGCACACTGACGATATTGGGGTGCCGGAGCGAGGCAAGCAGGCGAAATTCGTTGATCAGGGCAACTTGATCGGGGCTGTAGGTACCAGTAATACGCCGTGTCGTATCAAACAGGTCAGCACTGGAGAGCAGCAATTGGGAGAGAGGGCGTTCAACGCGCTTGAGCGCAACAGTTTTGCCAGTCAACCGATCTTCGGCACGGTAAACAGCGCCCATGCCCCCTTGCCCGATGCGGGTCAGTAGCATGTAGCGATTGGCAAAGACACCGATAGCCTCGTGCGCTATAGATACCGACGTAGGGGTTTGCAACGCCATAACGCATTACATAATAATCGGGCTTACATGTTTCCATTATAGCAAAAGAAAACCCCCCAATGCGTCAAACTATCGGGGGGCTTGAAGGCGATTGTTATGGAATCGTTAAGTGTTAACGAATGACTGACTTATTAAAGCTCTGAACGATATCGTTGAGCCATGAAGCGGCAAAATCTTTGAGTTTTTCCAGATGCCGCCCAAACTTGTAGAAGATTGATTCTTCTGGCAGATGGGAAACCTTCATCTTCTTAGCAACTTCGACCTGTCGATTGAGCGAGGTAAAAATTAGCGCCAAGACGACCGCTGTGGTCACAACGCCACCGATGATGACGCCACCAACGATAACGAAGATAAGGAATTTGTCGCCTGTAATCACGCCGGCGTCGGCATTGGCGTCGAATGTTTGCCGACCAGAAATGCGCACGATGGGATTGGACGCGACAAACCAGACACCAGCGCCGATCAGAGTGATGACACCAACGGCAACAAGAATTGACCTAAGGTTAGGGATGATCTGAGGGGCTGCCCATTTGACGAAGTTAACCACGTTACGGCGGGTAACAGCGACGATGCCGGGAGGTTTGGGAAGCTGCTCCATCTCCAAATGCGCGACCAGCGGACCTTCGTGCGAAGCTGCGCCACGACTGAAGCCACCAACGCCGATCAGCCAGCCAAAAGCCGCGCCGACTTCGGCAAACATAAGTGTCGCTCCACCTGCGTTTGCCCAATCTAGCGGATTGCCTGTGAGGGCACGTAGGAGGAAATAGATCCCGCCAGTGACCACGCCGCCAATGATTAAACTGATAATTCCGCGCAAAATACCGGGTCGCATCGTTGGTTGAACCTCTCAGGTCTGATGTTAGATCAGGGCAAATGTGCCATTGTCGGTAAAGTATACCCGCAGCTACAGATGTAGGCTAAATGAAATAGATCACAGCGAAGAAAAACACCCACATCAGATCAACAAAGTGCCAGAACACCACTGTCGCTTCTACCGTCCAGTGATTTTCCGGTGTGTAAGCCGAAGCTCGACGTAAAACATAGGCTAAGAGCAGCATTCCGACAAAGGCGTGGACAATGTGAAAGCCACTCATGGCGTTAATGATTGAGCTATAGGGACCGCTGTAGGGTAAACGCACCATGGTAAAGATAACCCCAGCGATGAAAAGCAATCCCGCTGCCAGCACTAACCAGATATTGCGCGACATATTGGTATTATCGCCGCGACGGATAGCGTTAAGCGCCCGCGCCGCAGGTATCGAACTGAGCAGCAGCAATATCGAGACAACGCCGGGAACCAGAATATCGGGACGTGCTGCGCCTTCGGGTGGCCAGCTCGTCTGCACCGAGCGCATCAGATAGTTGGCAAAGATGAAGAAAACAAAGATCAAGCCATTGGAGATGCGCCAGATCAACAGTGCCATACGCCGGTTCTTAGCCGCTATATCAGGCGCAAGTGTTTGATTTTCGCTGAATTTACTGGGTGCAAACTGTACGTCCACAGAAAACCTCGGCATACATTACAAAGGACAATGGAAATTGTGACCAGACAAAAGATCGAAGGGTGGGTTTGAAACCCACCCCTACAATCGTTAGTTTACTTGTCGCCGCCTGCGGGTGATTCCGCTGGCGTGGTATCTGGTCCAACTCCAACGGACGGTGTGTGACCGTGCGACGGTGCAGAGACAACCTTTCCACCACTGTCGATGTAGGCAACGGATTCTGGTGTACCGTAACCATACGGATCAGGGAAGGGGATCGGGTCCTCGATGAAGTTTTCGGTTGGCGGCGGTGAAGAAGTTTGCCATTCCAACGTAAGTGCGCGCCAAGGATTGTTGCCAGCGATGCGACGGCTGTACAGCGAACCGAAGAAGTTAATCACGAAGGGCACGGCGGCAACCGCTAGAATGAGCGCGCCGATGGTCGCCAATTCATTCAGGCTCTGATACTTGGGATCGTAGACGAAAATGCGGCGTGGCATTCCGTGCAAGCCCAAGAAGTGCATGGGGAAGAAGGTCAGGAAAAAGCCCACGTAGTTGAGCACGAAGTGGATCTTGCCGAGACGTTCATCCATCATCTTGCCGAACATCTTGGGATACCAGTGATAGATGCCAGCAAACACACCGAAGACGCTACCGCCGTAGAGCACAAAGTGGAAGTGCGCAACCACAAAATAGGTGTCATGCAGGTGAATATCTACTGGCACCGACCCCAAGAACACGCCACTGAGACCGCCGATCACGAACATTGATAGAAAACCGATGGCGAATAGATTGGCAGTGGTAAAGCGAATCTTGCCATCCCACAGCGTACCCATCCAGCTAAAGATCTTGATGCCTGTCGGCACGGCGATGATCATAGTGGTGATCATGAAGGGAATACGCGCCCACTCCGCCAGCGTGGTGAACATGTGATGTCCCCAGACCAAGAAGCCGATCAGCGCGATGCCGAGCGACGAAATGGCGATAGCTCGGTAGCCGAAAATGGGCTTGCGCGAGTGGATAGACAGCACCTCTGAGAGGATACCCATCGCAGGCAGCACCATGATGTAAACGGCTGGGTGCGAATAGAACCAGAAGACGTTGGGCCAGAGCAGCGGATCGCCACCAACGGCGGGTGAGAAGAAGCTCGTGCCAGCCAAACGATCCAGCAGCATCAGCGTCAGCCCGCCCGCGAGGAACGGAGTAGCTAAGACTACCAGCAGAGATTGTGCTAAGACTGCCCAGAGGAACAACGGCATCTGCCACCAGCCCATGCCTTTAGGACGCATGTTGGTGATGGTGACGATGAAGTTGATACCACCGAGAATGGACGATGCGCCAAGCAAGTGCAAGCTGATCGCCCACAGAGTTTGACCATCAGGGCTATAGGTTGCATTTGCCAGCGGGAAATAAGATGTCCAACCAGCTTGCGCAGGACCCACCAGCCAACCACCGATCATCAACAACCCAGCGGGCGGGATCAGCCAGAAGGCGAAAGCGTTCAGCCACGGGAACGCCATATCTTTCGCGCCGAGCATTAGCGGTACCAGATAGTTGCCGAAGCCTGCCAGCACCGGAATGATGAACAGGAACAACATCACCGAGCCGTGCATGGTGAACAGCGCATTGTAATAACCACCATCCGCCATCAAGCTGGCTTCAGGGGTCAGCAATTCGATGCGGATCAGTTCGGCTAACACACCGCCGATGAGGAAGAAGATAAGCGCCGTGCTGATGTACTGAATACCGATCACTTTATGATCGATACTCCAAGTCAGATATTTGCGTAGTCCACGCGGTTGTGGGATTGTCCCTGCTGTAGTTGCAGTGGTAGCCATCAGGATACCCTTTCGATCTAGTTCTCTAATGTGATCACAATGCTCAAACGACAGGTTGGAGATTCAGAATGCATTCAGTACCGCAGCACTAAACTTCCAACCTTAACAATTCTTTGGATTCAACTACTGTCACTGCTGCGGACACGGCATCTCTGAACACTGTGTCAGCAGGTAATTAACGATAGCTTCAAGATCGTCCTCGGGCATTATCGAGCGATCTCCGAAGTTCTGGGGCATGACACCCGGCGGATAGCCTGCCACGATATATAAATTGGGATTGACGATGGAGGTACGAATATACGCTGCTGCATCATTACCACCGAGTACCCCTTCGCCATTCGCGGCATGTTCGGCTGCGCGTGTGGCAATGCCATTGAGCGACGGACCAATCTTGTTTTGCGTAGGATAGGCATCGGTGAGGATGTGGCAGCCAGAGCAAGGATAACGTCCACTTGCCAGCAGAACCTTGCCGACTTCGGCATTACGTGGATCGTTAACGATGCCAATCGCTTTGTCGTACAAGCCTTCTAGGTAGGCATCGAAGTCAGCCTGCTCTACGATGTGAACTTTGCTGATCAGTGACATGTTGCCGTGACCACTACCGCACAATTCGGCACACTCCACCGCGTACTCGCCCAACTTGGTCGGCGTAAAGTAGGTGTTAGTTACACGTCCGGGGATGGCATCCTGTTTGACGCGAAATTCGGGCACGTAGAAGGCGTGCATCACATCAACAGCGGTGATGTCCATCGTCACCGGATGGTTGAGAGGAACATAGAGCGCCGAATCTACCATGTAGGAGAGCACTTTGTCGCGCTTCTCTGGATCGTTGGCAAGCTCAGTCTCGCCACGCGCCGGCAGTGGATACAGAAAACTCCACTGGAATTGCTGACCACGTGCACCAATGACAACGGCGTTTTCGCCCGGCGTACGCAAATCGGCAAAGACCTGAAAACTGAGGATCGCCAGCACAAACACAATCACAGCAGGGATCGCCGTCCATGTGATCTCCAGTGCCGTGTTGCCATGATAGTTACGACCATCGGATTCATCGCCCTTGCGGACGCGAAAGCGAATGATCGTATAGACGATGCCAACTTCCACGATCAGGAAGATGAACACCGCGATAGCGAGCATGAAATTGAACAACGAGTCCACGCTGACTGCTTCCGCCGATGCTTGATCGGGGAACCAGTTAGCAGTCAAGCCCGCCACGATGCCAATAGCGAGAAAGACGGCGAGGACAATGATGACAGGAATCAGGCGGTTAAGTCTCACGGGTGGTTAGCTCCGTCGTCTGTAATTACTCACAAAGTGCAGTAATGAAAATTACGCGCCAGAGGCACGTGGAACTGCATAGTGTTGACTAGATGCTGACTTTTTTGATTATAACCAACATTTGTAGGAATGACAGGGATTCGGGAAAAAAAGCACAATCTTTCATTTTTATCCCTCCAATTGAAGCGCGAGCGTAAGGTAGAATAGGTAACATGATAGCAACACACCCCTTGTCCCTGTATCTGCACATCCCTTTCTGTGGAACACGCTGTACGTATTGTGCGTTCAACACATACACCACGATGGATGCATTGATCCCTCAATATGTACAAGCGCTTAGCCATGAATTGCGTTTAGTTGGCAGTAGAACTACTGCGCCAGTACACACAATCTACTTCGGAGGTGGCACGCCCAGCCTGCTATCCGCGAGTCAAGTTCAGCAAGTCTTGCGTGCTTGCTACGATTCTTTCGATGTGCTGCCATATTCAGAGATCACATTGGAAGTGAACCCCGGTTCCATTGATGAGCGTTATTTTGCGGCACTACGCGAAACTGGTGTGAATCGCTTGAGCGTGGGGATGCAATCTGTACACGAGGCGGAACTGCGTTTATTCGGGCGCGATCACGATGCCGCCGCTGTACCGATAACGGTGCGACGGGCGCGGGCGGCAGGATTCAACAACTTAAGTCTCGACTTGATCTATGGCATACCGAACCAAACGCTAAACATGTGGCAGAGCAGTGTAGAAGCGGCGTTGGAAATTGGTGCAGATCACTTGTCAATGTATGCGCTGCAATTGGAAGATGGCACGCCGCTGACCAAAAATGTGCAGCAAGGTTGGATCAGCAAACCGGACGATGATCTGGCGGCGGATATGTATGATCTGGCGGATGAACTAGCTAATTCAGCAGGATTGGCGCAATACGAGATCAGCAATTGGGCGCGACAGGGCAGGGAATGTGTCCACAATTTGCAATACTGGCGCAACTTGCCGTATCTGGGTTTTGGCGCAGGCGCTCACGGCTACGCGGCGGGTATACGCTACGAGGTAGTACGGCAGATTCCGCGCTATCTGCAACTGGCAAGCTCACAAATGGTGCCGATGACGTATCCATTGACTGCCAGCATCGAGCGACACGAAGCAATTGATGTGCAAACGCAGATGGCGGAACATTTGATGACCGGACTACGCCTTGTGCGAGAAGGCATCAACATACGTGCATTTGCAGAGCGATTCGGTGTAGACATTGATGTGATTTATGGCGATCTGCTGCGAAAGTTCGAGGGTTACGGCTTACTTGTACGCGACGACACGACGATCAAGCTTACCAAGTCGGCGCGATTGATCAGCAACTTGATTTTCGTGGAACTGTTCGGAGAGAAAACAGCCTAATTCCGATTCGGCTACTACAGCACCTTTGCTCAAGGAACTAGTTTATGCTTTATCCACAATCGAACCCCTTCCGTCAACAGATCGATCTCTCCGGCTTCTGGGAACTGCGCTTCGATCCCGATAATGAAGGCTATGAGGCTGGTTGGTCGAACGGATTCGAAAATGGGCGTCCGGTGGCTGTTCCCGCAAGTTGGAATGAGCAGTTTGAAGATGGGCGAGATTACCTCAGCTATACGTGGTATCAGACGACATTTGATCTGCCGTGGGGCTGGAATAGGCTAGATCAGCGCCTACGTGTGCATTTCGAGTCGGTCAACTATCTGGCGGAAGTGTGGCTGAATGGTACGCGGCTAGGTAGACATGAAGGTGGACATCTTCCCTTCGAGTTCGAGATCAATGAACAGGTGCTATCCGAGGGAAATCGGCTGGTGGTACGGGTGGATGGCAACCTTGCGCCGGAGCGCGTACCGCCGGGAAACCGCCACGATGATCCGTTCTGGGGCATGACCGGGCATCCCGCCAGCACGTTTGATTTCTTCCCGTTTTGTGGCATTCACCGACCTGTATTGGTCTATATCACACCAAATGATGGAATCAGCGATTTAACGGTCATCACCGAAATCGCGGGGAATGATGGCGTTGTTCGCGTGCGCGTAGATCGACAAGGCAGCGATCCTGTTGATGTGCGAATTGCGCTATACGACACAGTGTTAGTGGCAGAGACTCAGAGCATCGGGAAATTAACTGAAACGATCTCACATACCCTGCACGTGCCAAACGCGCGGTTCTGGGCACCTGCATCGCCGCATTTGTACGATCTGGTGGTTGAACTGCGGCGTGATGGATCGACGTTTGATCGGTATACGCTGCCGATTGGTATTCGCACGATTGCCGTGCAAGGTGATCAACTGCTGCTCAATGGCGAACCGATCTATCTGCGCGGGTTCGGACGACATGAGGATTTTCCAATTGCGGGACGCGGACTCGTGCCGCCAGTGATCATCAAAGATTACGGGTTGATGCAGTGGATCGGTGCGAATTCATTCCGTACCTCCCACTATCCGTATTCCGAAGCGATGATGCGACTAGCGGATCAGCTCGGCGTCTTGATCATCGATGAGACGCCAGCCGTCGGGTTGTATTTCGATGACTCGGCAGCCGATACTCTGCCGCAGCGCCTTGAACTATGTCGTCAATATGTACGCGAGATGGTCGCCCGTGACAAGAATCACCCAAGCGTGATCATGTGGTCATTGGCGAATGAACCTCACTCGCAGCCCGCTGCTGCCAAGCCATTCTTCCGCGATCTCTATGATCTAGCGCGATCTCTGGATAGCAGCCGCCCGATCACGCTGGCGTCACATGTAGGAGTACTGGAGGAAGCATTCGAGTTCCTTGATGTAATGTGCCTCAATCGCTATCTCGGCTGGTACTCTCAGCCGGGACAGCTAGAGTTGGCGCTGCCGCTGCTGTCGCAAGAGCTAGACGCATTATACGAGCGCTACAAGAAGCCGCTGATCATGACC
>JAHBVK010000030.1 GCA_019637555.1 Anaerolineae bacterium | reverse complement strand
TCCTACTAACTCGATCTTCTATTTGAGTAATCAGGTGTGTAACTGTACAGTGGCTTCAGATTATGCACCGTTGTTTGGAAATCCGTACAATGTTCCGTTCACTGGCGATTGGAACGGTGACGGACTAACTGGAATTGGCGTATTCCAAGCGGATAATGGATCAATGTCCCTGAGGAATAATCCACAAGTGATCGGAAGTGCCGATCTAAGCCTAGTTTATGGCGTTGCTAATGATGCCCCACTCGCAGGGCGCTGGTCTGATGCAGGACTTGCAGGAGTAGTCTCTGTGCCAAGTGTTGAGCTAGAGATCGCTCCAACATTCGTACCTAAAAACTAGGACTTTTACTTATAACCCGCTGGCTCTCGTCAGCGGGTTTTCCTCTCCCGCCACTGCTGCCGGAACGACTTCTTAGCGAACGGTGGGAAATCGCGGTACTGCGTCCAGTTGCCGAGCATCGACGGCAGATTGTGAAGCTGACCATCCTTGCCTTTGATCAGGTTGGTGCCGAGACTCGCCGCACGTCCGCTGAGTTCGTACAGCGCGGGTGATCGCATCGACACTTCCCAACCCTTGATCCCCGCCGTGATCAGGAACGGCGTATCTCCCTCCTCGACCAGATCGCCGCGCAGCTTGAGGAGCATATCAGGGATGTCGATGTCTACCGGACAAGCAGATTTACACGATCCGCACAGGGAACTGGCGTGCGGCAGCGGCGAGGCGTTATGAATGCCCGTCAGCAGCGGCGTGATGATCGCGCCGATAGGACCGGGATACACCCATCCGTAGGCGTGACCGCCGACATTCTGATAGACGGGGCAGGTATTCAGGCACGCGCCGCAGCGGATACATGCCAGCGATTCGGCGTACTGCGTGCCGTGAATCTTGCTGCGACCATTATCCAGCAGGATCACGTACTGGTGATCCGGTCCGTCGGGATCGTCGGGACGTGCCGCGCCGCCGAACATGTGAACGTAGCTGGTCAGGCGCTGACCGGTGGCGCTGCGCGTGAGCAATTGCACCAGCGCGGCGAAATCCTGCACCGTCTCGATCACCTTCTCGATGCCCATCACGATCACATGGACGCGCGGCAGCGATGCCGTCATGCGCCCGTTGCCCTCGTTGGTCACGGTGACCAGATGCCCCGTCTCGGCGATGGCAAAATTCGCGCCCGTGATGCCCATATCGGCTTCGATAAACTTTTGGCGTAGATGAACGCGCGCAGCGGCGGTCAATTCTTGCGGATTATCCGTCGGCGCGATGCCCAGATGCTCCACGAATAGATCGCGCACATCCTCTTTGGTCTTGTGCATGATCGGCATCACGATATGGCTCGGATGATCGCCATCGATCTGCACGATGAACTCGCCTAGATCGGACTCTATAATGTCGATCCCCTGCGCGATCAGAAAATCGTTGAGCTTGGTCTCCTCCGTCGCCATGCTCTTGCCCTTGACGATCTTGTGTACCGCGTGCTGGCGGGCGATGTCCAGCACATGCTGGTTGCACTCCGCCGCGTCTTGCGCCCACAGCACGGTAACGCCACGCGCGATCAGGTTTTGCTCAAGCTGCTCCAACAGTTCCGGCAAGCGATGTAGCGCCCGCAATCTCGCCCCGCGTGCCTGCTGCCGCAGATCGTAGGCGTCGGGTAGTTCGCCCATGCCCTTGATGCGATTGTTGACCGCGTTGGTCGTGCCGCGTCCAAGCGCCGTCTGCAAGCCGATATCTTTGATGGCGATGGTGGCGCTGTGGATGAACTGATTGGGTGTTTCCATGTGGCGTGTACTTTCGCTTGAACTTTATTAAATAGACTTGGAAACCAGACAGATCGGTGATTGTTCACCAACCCTCACCCCAACCCCTCTCCCGCGAGCGGGAGAAGGGCGAAGATTGACTCCCCCTCTAGCCGCTTGCGGGAGAGGGGGTTGGGGGGTGAGGGTAATTACGCTAATCTTCGCCCTCGCGCTTGAGATCGCTGGCGCGTTTGACGGCGGCGCTGCCGAATTTATCGCGTAGGGCGTTGAGCGCCGATTGTAACTGCTTTGCCTTCGGCGCTTGCTCGGCTACCGTTTCCGGATCGGGTGTTGATTCTAGCTTTTCGGCGCTCCACAGGCTTAGTTGTGCCGTCGACAGCGCGATGAAGTGGCTGACTCCCACGCCGATCAAGCGGACTGCTTTGCCCGCTGGACGATGCTTCTCCAGCAATCGCTCCGCTGCCTCGTAGATTTTAGCCGCGTCGTCGGTTGGTGACATCAGCGTTGTTTGCCGGGTCAGCGTAGTGAAATCCGACCAGCGCAGCTTGAGCTTGATCGTTGTACCGCGCAAGTTCTCCTTATGCAAGCCGCTGCTGACATCCTCGCTCAGTTCGCGCAGCGTATCGCGCAGCTTGGCGGCATCGCGCACATCCTGCACATAAGTGATCTCGCGGCTGACTTGCTTGGTTTCGCGTTCGGTCTCAACAGGTCTATCGTCCATGCCCTGTGCGTGCCTCCATAAATCGTGTCCATGTTTGCCGAAACGCCGGATCAGTTCTACTTCGCTGCGGGCGGCGATGTCGCCAATGGTGCTGATGCCGATCTCTGCTAACTTTTGCTCGGTCTGTGGTCCAACGCCCCACAATTCGCGGGTGGGCAGCGGGGCGAGAAATTCCGCTTCTGTGCCGACAGCGACGATCATGATCGCGTTCGGTGGCGTTCCGGCGCTATCCTTCTTTTTGGCGTCTTTGCCGATATTATTGGCGATCTTCGCGACCAGCTTATTGCCCGCCACGCCAAGCGAACATGACAGATTCAACCGATTATTGATCTGCGCTTGCAGGCGACGGGCGATGCGTTCGGGATCATCGGATAGTGCACTGACATCGAGGAACGCCTCGTCGATGGAAATCTGCTCAACCAGTGGTGTCAGCGCGTGCAGGATGTCCATCACGCGGTGGGAGTACTCGCGGTATGCCTTGAAATCGTGCGGCACGATCAGCAGATCGGGGCAAATCCGCACCGCCCGCGACATCGGCATGGCGGAATGGACGCCGAATCGCCGCGCCGCATAGGAGCAGGATGCCACCACGCCGCGCTGATCGGGTTTGCCACCCACCGCGAAGGGCTTACCCTTCAGCGACGGATCGCGCAGTTCCTCCACGCTGCAGAAGAAGGCATCCAGATCGAGGTGCAGTATCTTGCGAGTCATAGTAGGCATAGAACAAGTGTTTAGATTGTACCTGATCTTTAGTGGCGGAAAGCTAGATTTGAAGGACCGGGTAAAACGTTGCCTGTTATCGATACCAAGATCAGGCAGAAACAGGCGATGAATTTGTAGGTTGTTTAGAAGTCTTTAGGCATAGTGGCAAGTAAGAGACGCTATTCCAACGTCCGTCTATCTAGTAGTGGAATTGACCAGTAGAAATCAAGGAAACGATAATGGCGAATGACATCTTGTTTGGACTGAATGTCGATCCGAATACGGATGCGCTTCAGGAAACATACCAACGCGCGGAGATGGCGGATACGCTCGGCTACGATCTGATCACGATTCAGGATCATCCCTATCAGCGGCGCTTTCTGGATACGTGGACGCTGTTGAGTGTATTGGCAGCACGAACCAAGCGCGTCCATCTAGGCACGAATGTAGCGAATATCCCGCTGCGTCCGCCCGCGATGCTGGCAAAGAGCGCCGCCTCGCTGGATGTGATCTCCGGTGGGCGCGTGGAGTTGGGAATCGGCGCAGGTGGCTTCTGGCGGGCAATTGAAGCATGGGGCGTGCCTGCCCGTTCGCCCAAAGAAGCATATGAAGCGTTTGAAGATGCGCTGCATATCATCAAAGGGATGTGGCAGCACGCGGGCGGATCGTTCAGCTATCAAGGGCGATTTTACAGCGTCAAAGGGGCGCAACCGGGACCTGCACCCGCGCATCCGATCCCGATCTGGACAGGCGCGATTGGCCCGAAGATGCTCAAGCTGACGGGGCGCATGGCGGACGGCGTGTTGCTTTCAAGCAGCTACGTACCAGCCGATCAACTGACGGAGAAAAACGCCCTGATCGATGAGGGTGCGGCGCAAGCTGGTCGCTCACCGGACTCAATCCGGCGTGGCTACAATCTGATGGGCATCGTGGAAGTGGGACAATTCGGACGCCGCCCTGATAATCTGGATGGTACGCTGTACGGCACGCCGCGCGAGTGGGTTGATCTGCTGCTGCGCTTGAATCAGGAATATCGGCAGGATGCGTTCCTGTTCTGGCCCGTCGGTCCTGAGTCCTTCAAGCAGATCGAGGCGTTCGCTCAGGAGATCATTCCAGCGCTGCGAGAACAAGTAAAACAACCCTAGACGAAAGATCGCGGCGTCTGGTGTTGTCTCTTGTTGTAGACGCATACCCCGCCCCATATGGGGCGGGGTATGCCGGACTTATTCGCAGTTGAAGAAAGGAGATCGTCATGCAGCCTGAACCTACACACGAACATGGCGCTCACGAACACGAAGTTGACACACAGCATAATCAGCACGACCATCATCAGATGGAGATGGCAACCAACAATAACGCCGCGCCGATGACGACGGAGGCTGCACACACTGACCATCAGCACATGGATCATGCCGACCACAGTGAACACGGCGCGCATGATAGTCATGGCGCACACACCGATCACAGCGGGCACGAGCAGATGTTCCGCCGACGATTCTGGATCAGCACACTGCTGACGATCCCCGTACTGCTATTCAGCCCGATGATTCAAGAGTGGTTCGGCTTTCAGATGCCGGAATTTCCCGGTAGTCAGTGGGTCGGCGCGATCTTCTCCGTGATCATCTTTTTCTATGGCGGCGTGCCGTTCCTACAAATGGCAGTCCCAGAACTCCGCAATCGGCAGCCGGGCATGATGACGTTGATCTCGCTGGCAATCGTAGCAGCGTTCGGCTACAGCCTGTTTGCCATTTTTGTCAATCCGATGAGCAGCTTTTTCTGGGAGATGGCGACGCTGATCGACATCATGCTGCTCGGTCACTGGTTGGAGATGCGCAGTGTGCGGCAGGCGTCGGGCGCATTGAATGAATTAGCCAAATTGATGCCCGATACCGCCGAATTGTTAGCCGCTGATGGCAGCACCAAGCAGGTGAAGGTTAATGAACTGCATAACGGCGATGTGGTACTGGTGCGTCCGGGCGCGAGTGTTCCGGCTGACGGCGAGATCGCGGAAGGTCGATCCAACATCAACGAGTCGATGATCACGGGCGAGTCGCGTCCGGTGAGCAAGGAAAAGGGCGACAAAGTGATCGGCGGCACGATCAACGGCGATGGCAGTCTGCGCGTGCGCGTGACGGCGCTTGGCGCGGAGACGACACTGGCGGGGATCATGCGCTTGGTGGAGCAAGCACAGCAGAGTAAGTCGAACACGCAAATTCTGGCGGATAAGGCGGCTGGCTGGTTGTTCTACGTCGCGCTCGGCGCAGCGATCCTGACCGCTATCGCGTGGACAATCGCGCGTGGTTTCAACGTCGAAGTGTTGGAGCGCGTGGTCACGGTGCTGGTGATCGCTTGCCCGCACGCGCTAGGCTTGGCGATCCCGCTGGTGGTGGCGATCAGCACGGCATTAGCGGCACGCAACGGCATTCTGGTGCGGGATCGCTTAGCGTTGGAACGCGCCCGCGAGATCGATACGGTGGTATTCGATAAGACGGGTACGCTGACAGAAGGGCGCTTCGGCGTGGTCGATACGGTCGTGATCGCTGGCTGGACTGTCGAACGCGCAACGGGCATCGCGGCAGCGGTAGAAGGCGACTCGGAACATCCGGTAGCGCAGGGCATCCGCCAGAAGGCACAAGAACTCGGTGCGGCAAAGGTAACAGTGACTGATTTCGCGGCGATCAAAGGTCGTGGCATTCGGGCACAGGTGGACGGTCAGGATGTCTACGTCGGTGGTCCGCGTTTGTTGGAGCAGTTGAACTTGACGCCAGCCGGTTCGATAGCGCAGTTCGCGCAGCAAGCCGATTCGCGGGGACAGAGTGCGATCTATCTGGTGCAGGATGGTCAGATCGTGGCAGCGTTCGCGCTGGCGGACGTGATCCGCAAGGAGAGCCGCGAGGCGGTGAATCGGCTGCACGCGCTGAATATCAAGGTGGCGATGTTGACCGGAGACAGCCGCGCCGTCGCGGAGAGCGTGGCGAAGGAACTGGGCATCGACACGGTGCTGGCGGAAGTGCTGCCGGAGCACAAGGAGCGCAACGTCGCGCAGTTACAGCAGCAGGGGCGCAAAGTAGCGATGGTCGGCGATGGCGTGAATGACGCTCCGGCGCTGACTCGCGCTGACGTGGGGATTGCGATTGGCAGCGGTACGGATGTGGCGATTGAGTCGGCGGGCGTGATTTTGGTCAGGAGCAATCCGCTGGATGTGGTCAAGGTGTTCGAGTTGAGCCGTGCCACCTACCGCAAGATGATCCAGAACCTGATCTGGGCGACGGGTTACAACGTGATCGCACTGCCGTTGGCGGCTGGTTTGCTGGCTCCGGTGGGGATCATCCTCTCGCCTGCCGTTGGCGCTGCCGTGATGGCGATCAGTACGATAGTGGTGGCACTTAACGCGCAGTTGCTGCGAGGGTTGAAGTTAGGGCAAGCGTAAAGCTAGGCGGGCGAGGCACGCCTCGCCCGCACAATTAGTTGGATTATTGAACTGGCTCGAAGCGCAGACCGTCGGCGTTTTTGTAGACATGGTAGCGTTCAAGGTTGAAGTAATCGTAAGAGACGGGCGCCAGTTTGGTCGCGGAGACATGCGCCGGATGCGCCGAGCCGTTTCTGGCGGCTTGTTGACTTTCCCACAGGCAGAAGGAAACGCAAAATCCTTCGGAGCAGGGCGTTCCAGCGAAATAGAAGATGAAGCCGGGCGATAACTTGGCAGCTTCGACAGCGTGTTTGTCAAATTCCGTCAGCAGATGCTCATCGGCAGTGGCAGCGTGGCGCGAACGAAAGACCACCAGATACCACTGTCCTTCGATAGCGTCGGCAAAAGCTTCATCCCAATTGAAGCCCTCGCGGATCGGCGTGCGCTGATAGTTGTCGTCAATGGCGCTTAGGCGATTGGCGGCGGCTGATGGGCTGATTCTGTCGAGTGCGACCACGTTACGTTCCTGACCCTTTCTCAATGTGCCTTCGATTGTTGTGCTTTGTAGTGGTTGGTTCGGGTAGTTACAAACAAAAAACCCCGATTGCGTGTCCGGGGTTTGGTTACGAACTGATGATAGCTGGCGCTACGATCTCATTACGGGCAGTGCCCGGACGCACTGCCATCTTGCTTCTGCATACAGCAGAAACAATGACAATGCGGGTGATGCCAAGCGGAATAGAAGACCATGTGTCTGAGGTGCCAGCTCATTACATTTATCGGAACTATGTAAGAGCATATGAGCAGAGCCACGTTTTGTCAATAGCAGCACAATGCACAAATAGCTTACGGATCTATTACGTGGGTGGATTTACCTCACCCCGGCATCGCCACCCCTCTCCGCAACGGAGAGGGGAATCGAGTGGACAAACCTCGATTCCTGCCGGATGCCATTATGGTGCTGCTAAATGCACTTAATATTGGTTGTTTAGCTTGTTACTCGTTTGTTCCTACACGATGACAAGGATAGCCCCCTCTCCGTTGCGGAGAGGGGTGACGCGAAGCGGCAGGGTGAGGTAATTCTAGCGCCGCTTAGTGCCCGCCGCCGCGACACCAGCGATGCCTGCCATCCCCGCCAGCGCCATGATCCGATCCGCGTCGAAGGCTTTGCGAAGGGGCTGCTCAGTTGATGCTGGCGCGGAAATTGAGGTCTGCCGCAACACATCACGGATGGCGCGAATGTCGGCATCAAGCGACGGATCGCTGCTCAACTGTTTAGCGATCTTGCTGCAGCCGTGCAGCACCGTCGTGTGATCACGTCCGCCAATTGCTGCACCGATCTGCGTCAGCGCCGCACCCGTCAATTCGCGTGCCAGAAACATGGCGATCTGCCGCGCCTGCACGATCAATTTGCTGCGTCCACGCCCAGCGATCTCATCAATGGTGAAGCGAAAATGCTGCGCTGTAACTTGAAGAACACGATCTACAGTCAAGGATTCGAATCGATCTGAAAGAGTGGCAACGGTGGTCATGGTGGATGCTCCTAACGCAGGCAATGCTGCCTGCAAACTTTCCCCCGTGATCGGTTGGCGCGTCAGATGATGGAAGGTGTGGATGCTCTCGGCGGCGGCTTCAAGTTCGCGGGCGCTGCCCGTGATGCGCTCGGCGAGGTAATGCCGCAGCTCATCTGCTAAGACAATGCTGCGTGTACGCAGCTTGGCATCAAGAATGGCGCAGCGCAAGTTGTAATCGGGCTTCTCGATGGCAGCGATTGGTCCAGCTTGAAAACGGCTGCGAGCATCGGCGCTCAGTTTGGGCATATCGCGCGGCAGGCAGTTGGACGCCATGATCATCGCCTTCTGGCGGTTACGCAACGTGTCCCAAATCGCCATTAGTTCGTTTTCCGTGCCGTCTTTGCCCTCAATGAATTGCAGGTCATCGATCAACACGGCGTCTGCATTGCGGAATCGGCTGCGGAAGGCATTCATCTCGTGTGTACGGATAGCAGACACCATCTCGGCAGTAAATTCCTCGGCGGTCAGGTAAATGGCGATCAAGCCTTTAGCAAGCAGATCGCGGGCGATGCTTTGCAGCAGATGTGTCTTGCCCATACCGATCCCGCCGTAAAACAACACTGGATTGTATTTGCCGATGGGCGACTCCACGATGGCGCGGGCGAGCAGCGCGGCGTAGCGGTTGGCATCGCCCACGATAAAGGTATCAAAGTTGTAAGCAGGGTTCAGGTCGGGCGTCGCTTTCGCCCCCTCCCCCTTCCCCCCAACGGCACGAGGCAGTTGAGGGGAGGTTGGAGAAGGAGATGGAGTTAACGGTTGAGATTGGACAACGTTTTTTTTCTCTGTCGTGTCGAGTATTGCCTCGAACAACAGCCCACCCGCGTCGTCCCCATCGTCAACCGGATTCCACACAATCACTTGGATTTCAGCGGCACGGCGGTAAATCCGTGCCAACGTCTGCGTCATCGCCGCCAGCAGATGCCGTTCGATCCAGTCTTTAACGTAAGCATCTGGCACAGTGACGACGAAACGTCCATCCTCACAGCCGAGCAGTTCGGCATGACGCAGCCACGTATCATAGGTCGAGCGATTGAGCTGTACCCGTAACTGTCCAAGCGTCGCTGACCAAGCATCCCGTGCATTCATCGCGTCGTAGCCAAAACCGTTTCATTTGAGCTGGAGCAAGGCGCGACTATTGCGGCGGCGCATACCCCCAGCGAAAAAGACCAATCAGTTGCATTAAGCGCAGACGTTTTAGTTCCGAAGCGTGCTCGGATCGGAGACTGATTTAGAAGTGTTCGTGATTGTAGCGGCGATCATTGATTTGATCAACGGCAAGAGGTTTGGGAGTTCAAACTTTGGCGCAAACCTCAATGATCAGTGCAGAACGGATGAGCAAGATCGCCATATATGGGGGTAGCGCAAGTGTTCGATGCCAGAGTTTCAGGAGAGATAATTAAGCTATGTCGCTAATAATCATCAAGTCTTAATGATTATGATATGACAGTGATGAACCAGCTAGTAACAATGAAACACGGAGCTTGGATCAAGCTCCGTGTCCTTTGTTTACCGTGCAGATGAAGCCACTTTGCTTAGTTGACGCGCCAGACCTCGATACCGCTGAGGTTGGGCAAGCCGCCATTTGTGGTGACGTTGATCGTGCTGTCGGTGATATTCACTGTGAATGGTCCGAGCTTGTCCCACTTACCGACAGGTCCGGGCAGATAGCTGGGAACGACAGTTGTTCCCTCAATGGCGAGGCTGAACGCCTCCGGATTCGGATCAGCCCAGTCAAGCCACACATAGATTGACACTTGGTAGGTACCGTTTGGTACTCCACTCATCACCAGATTATGCCCCCAGTGCTGGCGTGAGCAGCGGATCATGGTGCTGCGGTTAGCATCCGTCGTCGGGATTAGCGGCACATACTGGTTGCACATCGCCGTACCGTTGGTGGTCAGATTAGGCGTCGTACCCGTGTTTGCTGCCCAACTATTACCATCGATCACCACTGCCGCGCCGCCTAGATTTACCGCCCGATAGAAGATCAGGTTGCTGGCGGTTGGCGTTGGTGTGCGCGATGGCGTATTGGTCGCGGTGCGCGTCAATGTTGGCGTCGGTGAGTTGACGAACGGTGTATTGGTTGGTGTGAGTGTCCTCGTCGGGGTCAACGATGGTACATTCGGCGTATTCGTCGGTGTGTTTGTCCGCGTTGGCGTTAACGATGGTATGTTCGGTGTGTTGGTTGGCGTATTTGTCCGCGTCGGGGTTGCCGAGGCGGCGGGTGCGCCGCTGACAGTCCATACTTCAATACCACTGAGGTCAACGATGCCGCCGTTGGTGGCGATGTTGATCGTACCGTCAGTGATATTCACCGTGAACGGTCCGAGTTTGTCCCACTCGCCAGCACTTGGTCCTTGCACGTAGCTGGGAACAACTGTTGTTCCTTCAATCGCCACACTGACGATTGCTGGATTCGGGTCGTTCCAACTGAGCCACGCATAGATCGAAATCTGGTACGTGCCATTAGGTACACCGCTCATGACGATGTTGTGTGCCCAGTGCTCACGCGAGCAGCGGATCATCGTCGTGCGGTTAGCGTCTGTTGGCGGGTTAAGCGGCTGGTACTGGTTGCACATCACCTGACCATTGGTTGTCAAGTTCGCCGTTGATCCGGTATTCGCCGCCCAGTTGTTGCCGTCGATAGTCAATGCCGCGCCACCGAGATTCACCGACCGATAGAAGGTCAGCGTCGGCGCTGGCGTGTTCGTTTGTGTAGGTGTATTGGTCGCCGTTGCCGAGGGCGGGATCGGTGTATTCGTCGGCGTGTTCGTCCATGTCGCAGAGGGCGGCACGGGCGTGTTAGTTGGCGTATTCGTCCACGTCGCTGATGGCACTACTGTATTGCTTGGTGTGCTCGAGGGCGTGACTGTTGCCAATGTTTCCGTCGGATCGATCACGCACGTTTGCGCACCTACCTGAACGTGTAGCTTCGTGCCTCTGAAGTCGTGGATGCTGTATTGGCTAGATAGCGGGATCGGACCACCAACGAAGGTGACCGTCCAGTTGCTGGTACCATTGCCTAGCATCACCGCCTCGGCAGTATTCCAATCCGGCGTGCTAGAAGTGATGCTATAGGAACCAGCAGTCACTGGCGCATCTGCCACTGGCTTGATCCAGAAAGGCTGAGCGGACGTACTGAGAGTCAACCGTTCAGGATACATCGTCGACGGATCGTTCGGACGCCAGACCAGATCGACTTGCGTGATCGTCGCCGCAAGGAGGTTATCGTTGCGGATGGTGAAGGTCAACGTCTGATCGCCGAGGAACATGGCATCGACGCTCAACAACGGGCAGGCATCTACTGGCGTATTAGTGAACGTAGCGGTAGTGGTTGCTGTTGATGTTACCGTCTCTGTCGGTGTGGAAGTCAGCGTTGGCGTGTTCGTTGGTAGATCCGTCGGCGTCGATGTACTTGTTGGCGTACTGGTAGCGGGTTCTGCCGCGACCTCCACCGCGCCGATGTCGCAGTGCGTTACCGAGTCGCCGTTGCCATCCTGCGGACGTGCCACACCGCGCTGATCGACATTGTTGACGGGAGATGCCGCGCAGATTGCATCATTGCCTGCGTCAATCGCTGGACTGCCTACACCGGGTAAATGCGTGAAGGTTGGACCACCATTGTTTTGCAGCGCTCCCAAAAGCGGGTTGCTTCCAGCAGCGATACTACCGCAAGCAGTAGGATAGGCGAGGTTGCCACCACCATCGTTAAGTGATCCTGTACAAGTACCTCCTGCCACAATCGTGTTGCGTAGGGTTGTCAAGATTGTGGAGTTATTTGCCACGTAGATGTTGCCACCGGTGCCACTGCTTGTTGAATTGCCAGAGATAGTAGTGTTAGTAATCGTGGTCAACAAGGAGCCACTTGCCACACTGATTCCACCGCCAGCGGCTGCAAAGTTGCCGGAGATAGTGCTGTTAGTGACTGTCAGTGTACCGCCTAGATTGGCGATACCGCCGCCGACGTTGGTGGTTGCGGTGTTGCCAGAGATCGTACTGTTAACTATCGTCAACGTGGCGCTAGGACCGTTGTTAAAGATGCCGCCACCGATGCCTCCAGAATTGCCGGAGATCGTACTGTTAGTGAGCGTCACCGTGCCCTGATTGGCGATGCCACCACCATTGTTGGCACCATTCGTCAAGGTCAAGCCATCGATAGCTGCAGTCACGTCGCGCAACACGACGAAAATATTATAATTCCCGCCGCTGTTTCGTCGAACTGTCAGCAGGTTGGCGCCCGGACCGTCGATGAAGATATTGGTGGATAGGAGTGGCAGTATACCCGTCAGATTGATGATCTGCGGTGTGCTGAAGACCGTCGGATCGAAAGTGATCGTATCGTCGCCAGCGATGAGGTTGGCAAGATTGATTGCCCCACGTAGCGAGCAGTCATTCAGTACAGCGTTGAGGCAGCCTTGTAAGTCGGCATCGCTCGTCGTATCCACCATCAGCGCATCAATCACTATCGGCGTGGATGTGCTGGTTGCGCTTGGACTCGCCGTTGGCGTGCTAGTGGATGTCGCTGTGTTGGTCGGCGTACTGGTTGGCGTTTCCGTCGGTATATCCGTTGCTGTGCTTGTACTCGTCGGCGTCGCTGAAGGTAGATCAGTCGGCGTCGAGGTTAGAGTTGGCGTTTCTGTCGGCAAGTCCGTTGGCGTCGAAGTACTTGTTGGCGTGCTGGTAGGCGGCGGTGCATTAACCTCCACCGCGCCGATGTCGCACTGTGCCAACGAGTCACCATTGCCATCCTGCGGACGCGCCACACCGCGCTGATCTACGTTGTTGATTCGCGGATCTTCGCACATCCAGTCCATGCCCGCGTCAATTGCTGAACTGCCCGCGCCGGGTAGATGCGTGAACGTCGCTCCGCCGTTGTTTTGCAGCGCACCCAGCAGCGGATCGCTTCCGGCAGGAATGCTGCTGCAAGCAGCCGGATAAGCGAGGTTGCCGCCACCGTCGGTGAACGAGCCAACGCAGCTTCCCTCCGCCACAATCGTATTGTAGAACGCAGTGACGAATCCAGAAGCAAAGACATTACCGCCGTTAGGTGCGGCGTTACCGAAGAAGGTGCTGTTGGTGACGATCAACAACCCGCTGCCGAAGACACCGCCGCCGCTGCTGGTCGCGGAGTTGCCGGAAATAGTGCTGTTGTTCAGTTGTGTCGAACCGTCGTTATAGATACCACCGCCATTGCCGGTCGCGGAGTTGCCGGAGACAGTGCTGGCGGTAATGATTAGTGGGGCGCTGGTATAGATGCCGCCGCCGTAAGGTGCATTATTGCCAGAGACGGTGCTGTTGTTTAGGTTCAGCGAACGATCACTGTAGATTGCACCACCGCTTTCGGCTGCAGAGTTGCTAGAGAAAACGCTGTTGTTAATCGTCAGCGTACCACCATTATAAAGAGCGCCTCCACCACTCTCAGCGATTCCACCGGAGAAGCTGACGTCGGTAATGGTCAGCATCTCTAGGTTAGCGATACCGCCGCCATAGGAGAAGGGACTACCTGCATAGCCATTGGCGATAGTCATGCCCTCAATGCTTACCGTGATGTTATCTTCAACACTTTCTATGGTGAAGATGCGATAGTTGCCGCCAGTGTCACGACGAACCGTCAGCACTGTCGCGCCCGGACCATCGATGATAGTGTTCGTGGATATGGTCGGCAGCGCACCAGTCAGATTGATCGTTTGCGGCGTGCTGAACGCCACCGGATCAAAGGTGATCGTGTCATCGCCCGCGATGCTGTTGGCGTTGTTGATCGCTCCGCGCAGTGAGCAGTCGTTCGGCACGCCAGTGAGGCAGCCACGCAAATCAAGGTCACTGGTCGTATCCACCATCAATGCGTCTGGCGGCACGTTGGTAGCGGTGCTGGTCGGCGTTGCCGTAGATGTTTCGGTTGCTGTTTCCGTCGCCGTGCTAGTTGGCGTCTCGGTAGGTGTTCCTGTTGCCGTCGGCGTACTGGTAGAGGTCGCCGTACTGGTTGGTGTTCCAGTTTCTGTTGGTGTTGATGTACTTGTCGGCGTGCTGGTCGGAGGCGCAGTATTGACCTCCACCGCGCCGATGTCGCAGTGTGCTACGGAGTCGCCGTTGCCATCGAAGGGACGAGCCACGCCGCGCTGATCCACATTGTTGACGGGAGATGCCGCGCAGATTGAATCGTCGCCCGCGTCAATCGCTGCACTGCCGAAAGCGGGCAGATGAGTAAGCGTCGGTCCACCATTATCCGCCAATGCACCGAGCATTGGATTACCCCCCGCCGAGATACTATCGCAAGCGGTAGGATAAGCGAGGTTGCCACCACCATCGGTGATGGTGGCGAGACAGGTCCCACCCACAATTATCGTATTCTGTATTGTTATGGTACCCGAACTGTGGTGAATACTATCAGCGAGAGTAGTAGCCGTGTTGTCAGCGAGTGTGCTGTTAGTAATCGTAACCGTCAGTGCGGACGATCCTGAACTGGCAACACCACCGCCGATACTTGCAGAGTTACCGGAAATGGTACTGTTGGTTATGGTCAAAGCACCTGAACCTGCATTGTAAACGCCACCACCGCGGTTCGATGCCGAATTGCCGCTTAGCGTACTGTTGAAAATGAACATCGTGCCAGTGTTACTCACACCACCACCGAAGGTTGCGGAGTTGCCAGAGATCGTGCTGTTGTTGATCGTTAGCGTACCGGAGTTGGCAGCAGCACCACCACCTGATCCCAGTGCGTTAGCGAGGGTCAGCCCGTCTAACGTCACGATTGCTCCGCTGGCAACGAAGAAAATGCGGTAATTGCCACCAGTATCACGACGCACAGTGAGCAGTTTCGCGCCCGGACCATCGATCACAATGTTGCTGGACAGATCCGGGAGTACACCCATCAGATTGATGATCTGAGGGCTGCTGAACACCGTCGTATCAAAGGTGATAGTGTCATCACCTGCGATGCTGTTGGCAAGATTGATCGTGCCGCGCAGTGAGCAGTCATTGGGTACACCATTGAGGCAGCCACGCAGATCGAGGTCGCTGGTGGTGTCCACCATCAGCGCATCGATCACGATCGGTGTAGGCGTGCTGGTAGAGGTTGAAGTCGAAGTCACCGTCGCCGTCGGCGTGCTGGTCGGCGTGGCAGAAGGCGCAACCGTTTCAGTCGCGGTACTGGTGCTCGTTGGTGTTCTGGTTGGAGCAACAGCAGTAGACTCTACTGCGCCGATGTCGCAATGAGCTACGGAGTCGCTGTCACCATCGAACGGACGCGCCACACCGCGCTGATCCAGATTGTTGATCGGGGCAGCCGCGCAAATCGCATCCACGCCAGCATCAATCGCTGGACTGCCTACTGCTGGTTGATGGGTGAAGGTCGCGCCACCGTTGTTTTGCAGCGCTCCCAACAGCGGATCGCTTCCGGCGGGGATGTTACTGCACGCGGCGGGATAGGCGAGGTTGCCACCACCGTCGGTGATCGGGTTACCAGCGCAGTTCCCACCTGCAACGATGGTATTAGCGAGGTTTATTGTCCCTGACGCTGCGTAGAAGCTGCCTCCATCAAGTGCGGAATTGCCGAAGAAGGTGCTGTTCTTAACCGTCAGCGCGCCGAAGTTTACGATGCCGCCACCACCTTGCGTCGCTGAGTTGCCAGAGAAAGTGCTGTTGGCAATCGTCAAATCGGAGGTGGTGAACATGCCGCCACCAGCATTTGCGGAATTGTCGGAAATCGTGCTATTGATGATCGTTACCGGGTTAAATGTACCGTTGTAGATACCACCACCGGAGCCACCACCAGTTACAGAGTTGCCCGAGATGGTACTGCTGATAATCGTCAGTGAGCCAGTGGAGATGTTGTAGATGCCGCCGCCACCATCACTCGCTGAGTTGCCAGAAATCGCGCTGTTGCTGATCGTCAGCGCTCCCTGATTGGTGATGCCACCGCCAGTTGCTACAAGTCCATTGGAGATGGTCAAGCCCTCGATGCCGACCGTCACACCACCATTCACCCAGAAAATACGATAGTTCCCGCCCGTGTCACGTCGGACTGTCAGCAAGTTCACGCCGGGACCGTCAATGTCGATGTTCGTGGCTAAGTTTGGCAGCGCACCTGTCAGATTAATGACCTGCGGCGTGTTGAATACTGCCGGATCGAAGGTGATCGTATCGTTGTTCGCTGCACTATTAGCGAGATTGATCGCACCGCGTAGTGAGCAATCATTGGCGACGGCGTTCACGCACCCCTGTAGATCGGCATCGCTGGTCGTATCCACCAGTAAGCCATCTGGTGGGAGGATGTTGAATTCCACCGCGCCAATGTCGCAGTGCGCAACAGTATCCCCATTGCCATCAGCGGGACGCGCCACACCACGCTGATCGAGATTGTTGACGGGAGCAGCCGCGCAAATCGAATCGTTGCCCGCATCAATCGCCGCACTACCCGTTCCCGGTAAATGGGTGAAGGTTGGTCCACCGTTATTTTGAAGTGGTCCAAGTAGCGGGTTACTGCCAACGCTGGAGGGAATGCTGCTGCACGCATTAGGATAAGCGAGGTTGTTGCCGCCATCAATGATCGTGCCCAAGCAAGTTCCATTTGCCACAATCGTATTGCGCAGCGTTACTGTGCCCGCAAACTGCATGACATTTCCGCCATTATTTGCGGAGTTGTTGTATAACGTGCTGTTGTAAACCGTCAGCGTACCGCCATTGAAAATGCCGCCGCCAGTGCTGATTGCGGAGTTGCCGGAAAAGGTACTATTGCTAACTGTCGCGGTTCCCTGATTAACAAAGATGCCACCACCGTTACCGCTGTTGTTGCTATCGCTGGCGGTGTTGCTATTAAAGGTGCTGTTGCTAACCGTTAGCGTACCATTGCTGTAGATGCCGCCACCAAAAAGTGCGGAGTTACCAGAGACGGTAGTATCGATGACCGTGAGCACACCGTCATTGCGGATTCCACCACCAATGGTGCCTGCTGCGGTATTGCCAGAGACAGTGCTGTTGGTGAGCGTTAAGGTGCCCTGATTGAGGATGCCGCTGCCCTGACCTAGATTACCATTGGCAATAGTCAAGCCATCAATGCTGACGGTTCTGCCCGTAAAAACGGAGAAAATGCGATAAGTTCCGCCAGTGTCACGCCGTACGGTGAGCAGATTCGCGCCCGGTCCATCAATGACCAAATTCGTTGAGAGGAGCGGCAACGAATTCGTCAGATTGATGATCTGTGGCGTGCTGAACACCGTCGTATCGAAGGTGATCGTGTCATCGCCTGCGACACTGTTGGCGAGGTTGATCGCTCCGCGCAGTGAGCAGTCGTTAGGCACGGCGTTGAGGCAGCCGCGCAAATCGGCGTCGCTGGTCGTATCGACTATGAGAGCGTCCGGTTGTGCAAGGATTGGGACGGCAAAACTGAACATTAACGCGAGGAGTGAGATACTTAGAAGCAGGCTACCCCAGCGCTTTGCAGCGTGATGACGGAGTTGGTTGCCTTGTCCAGTATTAGATGCGAATAGCCGTCCCATAGATCCCCTATCTAGTGAGGCAAGAGTATTCCTTCATGCTATGTGCCAAACAGCATGGGTAGTAAAAGAGCTAACAACCTGCTGAAATGCAGGTTAATCGCGCAATAGTTTACGTCTAAATTCGTCTAATAATACAGCACTTTCAAGCTTTCAGAACAGTTAGTAACGTAAATTTTCGCTGTTGCCATTAGTTGGAAGCATGACATCAATGGGTGCGCGGATACGATGCTTCCTGTCGCTCCAAGCTTGAAGGTGCAACACAAGCACACTGACTTATGTAAAGACTGACAACAGATTCGGGAAACTCGGGTTTGTGGTGGCGAGAGTGAGGAGGTGGTGCAAACCCCAGGACGGTATCCTACCATGCGTAACTTACGAAATCCTAACAGCGTATAAAACAAAAACAGAGCAATTACCTGATTTAGTAACTGCTCTGTTTTTTAGTTATGCTTCAGTTATATTCGCGCGGATTTTGCTTAGCCTCGAGAACCTTTTAGTGTTTCGGCACGAACGTAGGCGCGATCTCGACTTGCTGCGCTGGCGGCGTAGTGCCTGACCAGACTCCACCAAAGGCATAGTCGCCATTGACGCCGTAAACGAAGTTGAAGTCGGAGAAGCCTGTTGTCGTCGGATCATTACGCAAGTAGGTGATGCCGTTGCTGGTGCGGTAGATACCCAGTCCGGCACGTCCATCGCCATCCCAATCACCTGTAAACGGCTGATCGCCGGGGTTACCGAAGACCACGTTGTAATCGGATGCTACGATGCAGTTGCAGGTCTGGTTAGTCAGATAGAACTGCGGCGAAGCACCGGGGCGGTAAACACCGGGGCTATCTTTGCCGTCGTTGTTCCAGTCACCCGCGATGCCGACGTCGCCGGGGTTGCCCAGCACCATTGTGAAATCGGCAAAACCAGTAGTCATATTGTTCTTCAGGTAGATCAACCCGTTACTAGGACGGAACACTCCAACACTATCTCTGCCATCGCCGTCCCAATCGCCCACCATCGGCGTATCGCTGGGATTACCGAGCACAAAGGAATAGTCCGCGCGCGGCGTAGTGTTAGAGTCGGAGAGTACGAACAAGCCTGCTCCCGCGCCGTCGCTGGCACGTCCGCGGCGATAAAAACCTACGGTGTCGATGCCGTCGCCATTCCAGTCCCCGACCACTGGCACGTCGCGGTAGGTGGTTGGATCCATGCCCAAACTGACCAATGAAACCGTAATATCCGCTATGCCAGTGCTATTGCTGTTCCGCAGATAGAAGGTATTGGTCGAAGGACGATAGATACCAATGGTATCGGGACGGTTGGCAACGTAAGTGTAGCTGCTGAAAGATGCTGTCGAGTTATCCAGATTGGTGATGGCGACAGCGACGCTGCCCGCTGCATGGGGTGGTGTGTAACATTGAGCCTGCGTGCTGCTGCTGACCACCAGATTACGGCAAGCCACGCCGTCAAAAGTGATGCGCGAACTCGCGATCTGCTCCGCGCCAACACTAGTTGTAGGTTCGGGGAAGGAGAAGGAACGGATGCGGATGTTATCGAAGCGGGCGTCGAAGGTCTGGTTCGCTTGATCCGGTCCGTAGATGAAGCCGCCCGGTGTACTGTCGTTCAAGCCGGATCGCATTGCCAGCGGCGCAGCGAAATTCCCATTTTCGAACCAGCGCACCGTCTGATTGGTCTTTGGTCCGATCACTGCCATGCTAACCTTGAGCCGCGACGGGGTGGCAGTATTGACAGTGCTGATGCCGAGTTGATGCCAACTGGTGTCATAGTAACCAATGCGTTTGGGCAAAAGGTTGTTATAGAAAGTCAGCCCCCATGCGCCGACACTTGCCTTAAAGGTAGCTGGTCCCGTAATCACGCTGAACTCCGAATCGACGGCGAAGTTCTGCGGATACTGGAACTCCCACTCGTTGAGGTGGAATCCGGCAGTGCTGTACTGCGTGCTGCTGTTGGTTGTCCCCGCGATCCGCATCTGCCCGCCAGTTTCCGCGACGGTAAAGCCGACTTCCGGCAGCAGCGTGATCTGCGAACTGAGCACACCATCATTGAAATCATCGAAGTAGAAGAAAGTTGCCGCACCATTACTAAAGCTTGATAGGGCGCTGTTGCCATAAGTCAGCGTGATCGTGGAGTTGCCGACTGGCAGCGTCTTGACACGCACCCAAACGCGAGTGGTGGCAGTGTTGCAGCCTTCTTCTAGCCAGTAGTTGAGCAAGCCATAAGCATCGCGGAAGCGCAGATCGCCACAGTCGTTGCGCATCTTGCCAGCCGCGATCAGCGCGGCAGAGTTGAACTGCACTGGTACTTGATAATCGTAGAGAATGCTCGTGCCCGAATTGTTGATCGTTACCGTCTGCGCGAAGGCGGTATTGCTGCCGCTGGCGCTCGGTTGGAAGCGCCGTCCCGTGATCGTGACTTGTGTGCCGCCACCAAGCGGACCGGATGACGGCGTGATCGAACTGATCGCCAGCGCACCGAGATCAGCGGGAGTTGGGGCGTTCTGCCACGATCCGCCGCCGATCCGCACCGAGATCGTCTGATTGCCGCTTTGTCCGCCCGTCGGGACGTTGGCGCAGTAGCCTGTACCTAAACTGGTGACGTAGTTCATCACCGTGAGGCAGTTCTGCGCCGCTGCCGCGCTGCCGATCCTGACCTGAAAATTCAGCGGCAGTTTACGTCCCAACGGCAAATTGGTGACAGTGCAAAACGCCGTTGATCCGCCTGCATCTTGCGGGCAAGAGACTTGCAACCCCGCGAGATCACGATCCCTAATCACCGCGCCCGCCACGAACGGTGTCACGCCGGATTCGTAAGCGCCCTGATCGGGCGCAGGTCCGATGTAACCATCGGTGTATGGCGGCAGTGCGATTCCAGCGTTGATCGCGGGTGAGTCTGCGCGTAGCTGGTAGTTGCGTCCGCTGCTGTTCACCCACAAATCGACTCCGACGTAATTATTGGAGACAGTCAACTGCGACTGCGAGTAATCGGCAATGGTGGAAGCATTGTTGCGGACATCGGTTCCGGTCAGGCTTTGCCCGGATTTGATGTCGAAGTCAATCTTGCCATCTACCGTGTTGTTGTAGAATTTGGCGTTATTCGAGCCGAAGGTGAAAATGCCATAGAGTGGCATGTTCCAGACCACATTGTGATGCACCCGATAGTTACGGGAGTCATCATCCAGATAGATACCTGTCGTGCCGTAGAATTGAAGCGAATTGTTGTACTCGCCCAAGCCATCATGCGAGTAGTTATAGGCGATCTCGGCATTCAGTCCATCGGTGTTCCACGTGTAGATGGTGCCCAAGTCACTGATCTGATGGTGCGAACGATAGACATCGTTGTAGGTGATGTTCAGACCGGGAGCGGCGTAAATGCCGATGTCGCCGCTATCGAACACTGTGTTCTGGCTGACTAGATGACTCGCTGCGCCGCCCGCGCTCGTACCATCGATGCCCTGCCGATTGGCGCGATAGGCAATATCGTAGATCACGTTATTGATGGCACGGTTATTACTAGGTGCTCCAGAATCAGTGAAACCGCTGAGATCGAGCATCAAGCCAGCGCTGTGAGCCAGCAAGCTGTTTTGCACGGTGTTGTTGCTGCCACGAAATTCGATGGCGCGTGTGCCTTCGATGCGGTAGAGCGGCGGAATCTCCTGAAAATGCCACAGATAGTAGCCCTCGATGCCATCGATCAGTGTATTGCTCGTGCCAGCATCGGTTTTAAGGGTGGCGGCGAATAGGCGCAGTCCCTGAATGGTGACGTAGGAACGTCCGCGAATATCAAATGCCCACGCGCGGCGGCGCGCTTCGACAGTTTTGGTCGTCGGATTGCTGCTATCGGGAGACCACAAGTAAAGCGTACCGTTGGTGTCGCGGAACCATTCGCCGGGAACATCCAATGCCTGATACTTGCCCCATAGATAGTATGGGTTTTGCGGTCCGGGCAAATAGTAGGATCCGGGACCCGTATCCAGTACTGTGCGTCCATTGTTATAGACGCCGGGATCGATGTTGCAGACTACATTCAGCGCACTGGAAGTGGAGCTGGCTACATCGCAGGTCGTCCATTCGATCTTATAGCCGGGAGAGAAGTTGATCTTCGCACCCTGCCAGTAATTGGTGGAGAAAACGCTCAGATCGGAGTCGATGTAGGTGACACTGTTCTGCGCAAAGTTAGTGGCTGAATCCGTGCGTGCCTGCTGCGAATTGCTCTCATGAGTGGCATCCGCGACGGGCAGATTGGGCCAGCGAGCCTCATTCAGCATCTGTCCATTGACGAAAATCTGGTTGTTGGAAATCTGCTCATACGGCTGCGTTTGGCGTACATTGAAATTAAACGGCATTGACGCTTTGTAGATCGCTTTACCGCCGCTGGTGTCGTGTGCTGTCCAACCTGTGATCACGTCCGCGCCACTGATGGTCACGTTCTCGTTATTGTAGGGCGCGAAAGTGATCGGGCTACCTGCCGTGCCGGATCGCGGTACGGTGACAGTCTCGCGGTAGGTACCAGCGCGCATCAGGCAGCTATCACCGGCGACAGCGACATCAGCACACTTCTGGATCGTCTGGAAAGGTGCGCCCAGACTCAACCCGTTGTTACTGTTACTGCCAGACGGTGAAACGTAATAGATGAGGGGGGCGGCACTGATGCGCTGCGGCGAAAACCCGATGGTGCCTATGATAACTGCAACAATGAGGACAAAACGCAACCAGCGAGTTACCCCGTGAGTTGTATTGATAGTCATGAAATTCCTTATCCAACCACTACCGATAGAAAAGCCCACAACAATTCATTAAGGATTCATCAAGACAGTATACCAGCGATACGAATGCGTTAATACTCCGGGGTGTTTGGATGTTGTTAGAGTGTGGTTATAAATTAAGAAGACTTGCAAACTGCTGAAACGATATTCAGAACATAAGCTGACGTGGATGGAAATCAGCGCGGAAAACCTGTAGCTAAACAGGATTAGCCGATTATCGGTGGAGCAATTGACGTTAACTTCCAACAGATGAACTGAGCACCGCCACTGGGGATTAAACCAGACACGACCACTGCTGGGAGTAGTCAGCTTTAGCTGGGTATCAACGTAACGTTACCCTGTTTCCTTGAAGCTGGCAGCCGCGATGAGGGCATGGCACATGCTACAGCGAGTATCCGCCCAGACATCCAATGAGCCTGATTCCGTTCCCGGCACTCCATTGCGTACGCGGGTGCCGGGATGTCTCCTCATCGCAGAATGTAGCAGGTCAGGTTATTGCACATCGATTGTGAATGTGCCACCCGGGTCGAGGACGATGGGCTGCGCGTCGGTATCGTTCTGTACGCGCTGCGCCCAGGCGACGGCATCTTGTGCCAGCAAGCCCCACGTATTGTAGTGGATTGGGACTACGCGCTTGGGACGAATCCACTGGATCGCCTGAATCGAATCATCCGGTCCCATGGTGAAATTATCACCAATCGGTAGAAAAGCAGTGTCGATGCCCAGATCACCGATCAGCTTCATGTCGCTGAATAGTGCCGTGTCGCCCGCAAAGTACAACTTCTTGTCTTTTACCGTCAGCACGATGCCGCAAGCGACACCGCCATAACTGCCATCAGGGAACGAGGAACTGTGATCTGCCCGCACGAACTTAACATGCCCGAACGGATGCTGATAGCCGCCGCCTGTATTCTGTCCGTGTCCTTTGATGCCGCGCGCCGAGAACCAGCCCGCCACCTCAGCCACGCCGATCACTGTAGCGCCCGTGCGTTTGGCGATTGCCTCGCTGTCGCCTAGATGATCACCATGCACGTGAGTCAGCAGGATGAAATCGGCGGGCAGAGTTGCCGGATCAATACTGGCAAGAGGATTACCCGTCAGAAAAGGATCAACCAACACCGTCTTTCCCTCGATGTCCAGTCGAAACCCTGAATGACCAAACCACTGCACTTTGATAACCATAAGTGGATTCTCCCTCGCCTAAGAAAGTGAAACGATAACATCAATTTAGTGTAGCGTAACTAAGGATGGAAGGGGAGCATTCGCGCGTTATAATCACGCATCAATTTGCGCCGGAGCAAGATACGCTACGTATAACCTCTATGGGACATTGGTTCACCATTTCATTCAAGTTCATATTCATGTGCTAGGGGATAACCGAAAGCTATGCGTCAGGATACGGATGTGATCGTCGTTGGGGCAGGACCGGGCGGCAGCGTCACGGCGGCAGCAATGGCAAAACAGGGTCTGCGCGTTCTCATGCTGGATCGGGCGGAGTTCCCGCGCGATAAAGTGTGCGGAGATGCCGTAGCTGGCAAGTGTCTTGATCTGCTGACCGAGTTGGGCGTGGGCAACTTCGACTCCCCCGACTACTACAAGATCGACTGCTTCACGGTGATCGGACCAAGCGGTAGATCACTGCGTTACGATTTCAGCAAATCGGCTGAACCGCGCACACCATCTGCTATTGTGCCGCGCTTGATCTTCGATAACGATTTGTTTCAGTTCGCCATGCGTAATGGCGTCAACTTTTGCAAAGCAAGCGTCAACGGCTTGATCATCGAGAATGGGCAGGTGGTCGGCGTCAAAGCACGCAGTGGTAAGCAGGAGATGGAATTTCGTGCGTCACTGGTCATCGGCGCGGATGGCGCATCTTCCGTCGTGGCACGTGATCTCAACGCACGGCAGCCGCGCGAGGATCGTTGGGCGGTGGCGCTGCGTGCCTACATCAAGACTGATGTACCACTGGATCGCAACATTGACTTTGCTTTCCTAGACAAGATTCAGCCGGGCTATGCGTGGTTTTTCCCTATCTCCGAGTACGAGGCGAATATCGGCGTGGGGATGCGCTCCGACTTCTACAAGAAGCAAAACTATTCGCTAGAGGAGGCGCTGGCATATTACATGACCACGCCGGAAGTGAAGCGCTTGATCGGCAGCCACAAGCCGGAGAACGTGCGCTCGTGGTCGCTGCCCATCTACACCCCTGATCTGAAGCGCGTGTTCAACGGCGCATTGCTGATCGGGGATGCGGGTGCGTTCATCACGCCGTTGGCTGGTGCGGGCATCAATACTGCTATCGTCACCGGACTATGCGCGGCACAGGCGGCGCAGCGTGCCTTTCGTCTTGGGGATTTCAGTGAACGGGGCTTACGCATTTACAATGCCTTGTGGCGCAAAGAGATCGGTGCGAATATGCGCCGCGAATTGTGGCTGCACAACGTTCTATCAGTTGTGCCACAACTCATCGACAGCTTCCTCGCCGCTTCACGCAGCGTTCCGGCGTTAGTGCCAACAGTATTGGGCAAACTCTAGTTTGTTTTTGCAGCGCATTGCACAGACGCGGCACGTAGGCTAGACTCAGGATGATGAGTAGCTTGCGCGCCGCGTTCAATATTCGGCAGTTTCAGCGCCCCTTCGTCCTGTGGCTAGTGATCTGGATGGCGCTGTTTGCGCCTGCCGTTTGCCAGTATCACGGATTGTTGGTACGCGCTCACACTCAGCACGATCATGCAGCGGCGGCAGGGCAAGCATCTGCGGTGAGCAGCGATCCGTTTGATTACCTGTGCGGCATGTCGCTGCAAGCCCAATCCCCAAGCCAAACAGCCTCCGGCAGCAGCAGCGCGATCAGCGGTCTGGTGGATCACCAGCCGTTGAGTAGCAATACCCTGATGCTGATGAGCCTACTTGTATTGGCACTGCCGAGTGTGCTGCTGTTATACCTGAATCGGGAGCGCGGACGCCCCGATCTGCGTCAGGATCGACACCCCTTACAGCCCAGCCAACTGGTGCTAACGCCACCACCCCGTTAACCTACCAACGCGATCCAACCAGCGTACCGGTCAAGCAATACAGCAACTTTCACTAATGTTGTCTCCGAGGAGGCACGATGCGTGTTTCTGTTGCGGCGCGGCTGTGCGCTCTGGCGTCGATCCTTGCCATTACTTCTGCCTGTGCTGGACAAGCGGCATCCGCTGCTCTGTCTGAGTCGGCAGAACGTGGACGAGAGTTGTTCGCGGGAGCAGGTGCGTGCCGTAGCTGTCATAGTTTGGAGCAGGATGAGCGTATTATCGGTCCAAGTCTTTATGGTGTTGCTTCACGCGCCGCCGAACGGGAATCCGATCTCAGTGCCGAGCAATATCTTCATGAGGCGATCACAGAACCCAATAAGTACATCGTCGCGGGTTTTGATGGCGGACTGATGCCACAGACATACGCTACCAAGTTGAGCAATGTGCAGATCGACGATCTGGTCGCTTATCTGCTGACATTGAAGTAACTACGTTCTCAGGCAGAAAGAAAGGTTCAATCTCATGCGTTCATTAGACAAATTCACACGCCTCGCTTGTATCGGTGCCTTCGCGTTAATCGTGGCAGGCTGCGGCTCCCCCGGCAGTACGTCGCCAGATCAGGCTACCGCGGTTGAGCACAGCGAAGCCACGAGCGAGCACAGCGAGGCGACAAGCGATCATAGTGAAACAACGACGACAGGAAAAGCAAGTATCACCGTCGGCGCAATATCGATCACCGAAGCATATGCCCGCGCAACTGTCGCGGAAGGACACGAGGAAGGCACGGCGACTGCCGAGGCGATGGCTGGTATGGACATGGGCGGATCGTCAGCGACTGCTGAAGCCACCGCCGAGGCAATGGCTGGCATGGATATGGGTTCAAACGCCACCGCTGAAGCGACAGCTGCAATGGGTGGTATGGATATGGGTGGTATGGACATGGGCGGAGTCAGTGCCGCTTATTTGACCATCGAGAATACGGGCGACAGTGCGGATACTCTGCTGAGCGCCGCGACGGATGCCGCAGGCATGGTGGAAATCCACGAAACTATCGTCAAGGACGATGTGGCGCAGATGCAGCCGCTGCCCAACGGTGTTGAAATTGCCGCTCACGGCAAGGTCGAGTTAAAGCCCGGTGGCATGCACATCATGATGATGAACTTGAAGCATGATCTCGCGCCCGGCACGACGATCAAACTAACTCTCAAGTTCGCTTCCGGCGCGGAAATCGCGTTGGATGTGCCCGTGCTGGCGAACTAAGCACAAGGGTGATCTGATGCGTTTTTTGAGTGTTATTGGAGTGCTGTGCCTACTTCTAGTGGGTTGCAGCGCTGCTGCCACACCGACTCCCGATCCCAATATCCGCGTCTACAGCCCGCCGCTGCCGCTGGTCGATTTCCAGTTGATCGACACGCACGGCGAGTTGATGAAACTGAGTGCGCTGCACGGAAAGGTGGCGATCATCTCGTTCGGATTCACCTACTGCCCTGATGTTTGTCCGGTCAATCTGGCGAACTACGTGGCTGCCAAGAAAGCGTTGGGCGCTAAGGCAGATAAGGTCGCCTTCGTGTTCATCAGCGTGGATGGGGAGCGCGATACGCCGCCAGTGCTTGCCGAGTATCTGAGTAAGTTTGACTCCAGCTTCATCGGCTTGACTGGTGACGAAACGCGGGTGCGTCCAGTGGCGAGTATCTTTGCGGTGCGCTACGAGAAGTATGTGCCGGAAGGCAGCAACGTGGATTACCTGGTTTCGCACACAGCGACGTGGTTTCTGGTCAACGAAGCGGGTGCCCTGATCCGCAGCTATGCTTACGGCATGTCGCCGGAGGCTATAGCGCAGGATGTCGCCCAATTCATCTCCTAATGTCGTTCATTCGCTTGCAGTAGTGGTCAGCGGTGAGATGTATCATCACTGACCGCTCCGTTTATAATGCGTCCGCCCTGCTTGAACTGCTAAAACACGGCAAGTTTGCTAGAGTCATGATAGGGTAAGGTGACGGGGAGAAACTAACTGCATGACCGTTGTATATGAGGAACGCCCATCGGACTCTCCCTTTGTGCAAACGATCTGGCACACCGTGGCGGAAAGCGATGGCTGCGATATCGTTTCTGCTGATGGCAGTTGGGACATCATTGTTGCCAAACAAGAGGGACAGACTCGCCTATACGTGTGGGGTGCGATGACCAGAGCGATGCATGTACCCCATTGCCAAGGAGATGAACATCTTGGCATCAGGTTCAAACCCGGCACCTATTTACCATCTCTGCCCGCAAAAACTTTGCTCAACGTGGGCATGACCCTGCCTCAGTCGAGTCCCAATAAATCCTTCTGGCTCGACAGCAGCACATGGCAGTATCCCAATTATGAAAATGCGGAAACCTTTATCAGCAAGCTTGTACACGATGATCTGCTAATTTGCGATCCGGTAATTGATGGTGTGCTACAAGGGACAATCAGCGACCTTTCCTTGCGCAGTGTGCAGCGACATTTTTTGCGGGCAACTGGACTGACGCATAATGTTATCCGTCAAATTGAACGTGCTCGACAGGCGGCTCTGCTTTTGCAACAGGGGGTCTCAATCGTAAACACAGTACATCAAGTTGGCTATGCGGATCAATCGCACATGACCAGAGCGTTGAAACAATTTATCGGACAAACTCCCGCTCAAATCGCTCATCTTTAGGTGTCGTTTTTATTCTATACAGTCAGCAATGTCCCGAATATGATCGTGAGGTCAGATGTGACAGTCACCTAACCTATTCGGAGCGAATCATGGCGACTAAGCAACCAACTGCAGCTAACGACACTCAAGAATCGGTGAAGCCGTTCAAGATCGATGTACCGCAGGCAACACTTGACGATCTTCAGGAGCGCTTGAAAAGAACTCGCTGGACTGATGGGACAGAAAACACGGGATGGGAGTACGGCACCGATCTGGGGTTCATGAAGGAACTTGCGGACTACTGGCAGCACCACTATGACTGGCGTAAGCACGAAAGCTACCTTAACCAATTCAATCACTTCAAAGCGAACGTTGACGGTGTTGAGGTTCATTTCATCCACGAACGGGGCAAGGGACCAAACCCGACGCCGATCCTCCTGTTACATGGCTGGCCCGACTCGTTCTATCGCTTCCACAGGGTCATTCCTTTGCTTACCGATCCGGCACGTCACGGCGGTGAGGCGAACAATTCCTTTGATGTGATCGTGGCATCCATTCCGGGGTTTGGATTTTCGGAACATAAGGCGCTGTCCAACGACGAATTGGCTGTATTGTTCGCCAACTTGATGACCAAAGTGCTGGGTTATCAGAAATTTGTTGCCGCTGGCGGCGATGCTGGCTCTGTGATCATACAGGCGATGGCGCTTAACCATCCCGATGTTCTGAGTGGCATTCATCTCACTGATGTGGGCTACCCTGATCACACCACTGACTTTGCTTCGCTGACGCCACCGGAACAGGAATTCGCCGCTTTCATTCAGCAGTGGTGGATGAGCGAGGGTGCCTTCAATATGATTCAATCCACCAAGCCGCAAACTCTCGCCATTGCCATGAACGACTCGCCTGTCGGGATGGCGGCGTGGCTATTGCTGCTGCTGCGAGAAGTGGAAGATAAGGAGGAGTTACTCACGAATATAATGATCTACTGGGTAACTGAAACCATTGGATCATCTTTTCGCTGGTACTACGCGGCGGCACATGCAGCGCCATCGCCCAAGCACGGGCAGCGTAGTGAGGTTCCGGCAGCCGTCGCCCACTGCCCGATGGATGCACCGCTGCCCCGCGAATGGGCTGCTCGTCGCGTGAATCTGCAACATTTCACGGACTTTCCGCGCGGCGGACACTTCACCGCTTGGATGGAACCGCAGATTTACGCGAAGGATGTTGCTGATTTCGTGCAGCAATTACGTGATCGTCAGTAAGTCAAACTGACTCCGCTACGAAAACATAGATCCAAAGATACACGGGGAGGATACTCATAAAAGTATCCTCCTCGTTGGTATTGTTAGTGCACATTCGCTTTGCCATACTCATCATAGACTTGCTGATCAATCAAGCGCTAATGCCTTCAACCCTAATACTCCCTGTCATCACGGTACGTAAGCAGGCAAATTGCGCTCAGTAGTTGCTAGCCTAGCCCGCAGCAAAAGCCGCAGGTTCTACGATCACAAGGACGTGGTATCCTTTTATATAGCCGTTTTTCATAGCGGCGAAAGGGGCTACAACCGTGAGCCAGAAGTCGAAACGTGGACAACACTCAAACAAATCTGCAACGGATAGTGTCCAGCAGCAAAATGCCGATGAACAAGGGCAACTTGACGCAGAACTGCGTCGAACCGAGGCGAATATTTATGGAGCGGCGGAGCAAGACCGCGAATTCGCAGAACAGTCTCGGCGGGACGCAGCAAGCTCTCAAGCGGCAGCAGAGGAACATCGGGAGAACGCTGAGACTGCTCGGCAGCAAGCTGAGGGCAAACGCGCCGTCGCCGAAGTGGATCGACAGGAAGCGGAGATCTATCGACAGGCGATGGAAGGTCAACGCGCCTTATTGGAAGAAATGCGTCAAACGAGTGCCCGTTTGCAGCGTGTCGAGTGGCGGGCAAATCAAGCTATTGAAGAAGTGCGGCAATTAGCCACAGAGATGCGGCAGCTTATTCGAGGGTTGCGCGAGGATTAAAAGCTATCTGCTAGATTCGTAGCACCGTCGTCTTAGTTGATCCGCACGCCGTATCAGTTTTTGTCTCGCAGTGCCTTGATCTCGCCCTAATACGCCTCAGAGTCGCTGATCACCTTTTCCCCCACTATGCTTCCTCACTCCGTCCTTGATCAGTGCAGTGATTCTTGTTGTTAGTGCACTAGTCTTTGTTTACCATGATTCACAACCTGTTCCAGCGGCTGAGACCGCGCCTCCGCCCATAGGGATTGGAAAGTGTCAGCGCCGATTGCCGCACGCAAGAAAACGAGCGTCTGCTCCACCATCGGTTGATCGGATGGGCGGATGGGGGTACCCATCTGTTCTCGCAATGCGGAGGCTGCACCGAGAAGTCGCACCGACAAAGGTATCTGTCTTATTTGTGCCATCGTGCTTGCCAGTCCTTCTAGAGCAACCGCTACAAAGAGGCGTGGACCGTTCACCCACACCAGTTGCAATGCTTCTGTCAGTGACTCGTCTGCCGCTGCCACTTTTCCTTGTTCGCGGAGAACGTTCCCCAGTGTAATAAGTGACTCACCAAGTCCAGCCCTACGCTCGATAGCTCGAAACACGGATACGCTTTCACTAGCGAGGTCTACCGCCTGTGCTAAATCGCCTTCCAGATAAGCGGCATACGCCAAATTATTGAGCGCAAAACCGATTGCCCACTGCGTTCCAAACTCCCGAAAAACTGCCAGACTTTCTTCGCTATATTGCCGCATCTGGAGCACCTCCCCTCGGTCACGCGCAACATCGCCAAGTGCTAGTTGTGCCTGAGCTACGGAGCCACGATCTCCAATCCCAAGGCGGATGGTTAAAGACTCTTGGAAGTGCGTTAGCGCACCGTCAAGCTCCCCTTGCTCACGAAGCACCAGCCCCAGTATATGGAGTGCCTCAGCGATCCCTCCGGGATTACCTAGGCTGCGGCGTTCTGCCAGCGCATCTTCAATCAGCACCGTTGCGCGTTGGTACTGCCCCACCGCACGCGCTTGGAGCGAAGCATTGATCAGTAAACTTGTTTCGTTACCCGTTTCACCGAGCGTATGGCGTATGGCGAGACTCTCCTTGAGCAGCCGCGCAGCATCAGCAAAATCAGACTTGTCCGTTGCTAATATAGCTGCGCAATTTAAGGCACGCACCCGCACCGCCATGCTCGTAGAATTCTGATTGTGGGCATCTAGCGCAAGCAAGTCTGCCAACCAGCCTCGAATCTCAGCGCTAAAGCCGCGCACCTGCCAGAAAGGTGTGAGCGCAACAACGATCTGCAAGCCTATTGTCGGATGACTGCTCGCCCGTGACCACGCCAGCGCAGCATGAATGTTGTCGTATTCGCGGCTGACTCGACTGAGAGCACCTTCGGCTGTCCGGCTGTTCCAATGGGCGGCGGCATCTTCAACGAGCGCCAGATAGTACGCCGCATGGCTGTGCTGCAACTTTTCGTATTCACCGCGCTCCAGCAGCCTTTCCAACGCATATTCATAGATTGGCTCCAGCATGAAGAAGCGCAGTTCTGAGGTAGCCGTTGCCTCCACAGCCTGAGCTTGAGACTGGCGCAGCAGCGACTTATCGATCAGCGCTCCTAAGTCGTAAGGCATTGCCCCTGATACCTGCTTGGCTGCTTCCGCCGTGAAACTGCCGTGAAAGATCGCCAGTCTGCTAAAGATCACGCGATCAGGTTCGTTAAGCAGACTCCAGGAGTGATCAAAGGCGGCACGCATACTGCGGTGACGCTCTGGAACATCGCGCAGCGTGGTCGAGAGCGCGCCCAAATTCTCGCGCAGATGCTGCTCGACCATATCAATAGAATGTATTCGTACGGTAGCGGCAGCCAATTCAATCGCCAGCGGCATCCCCGCGAGCTGCTGGCTCATCTGCACAATCGATCTAAGTGCCGATTCGGACGGGGAGAAGCTGGGCTGAACCTGCTTAATCCGCTGCACAAAGAGCTGAACCGCGCTGTAATCAGTCACATCTGGCGGCACATCCATTAACTTGCCTGATGGGTAGGAAAGTCCCTCGACATCAAACAACCATTCCACCTGAAGGTTCAAACGCTCTCGCGAAGTCACCAACAGGGTGATCTGCGGTGCATGTTGAATGATCTTGAGGATCAGGTCAGTACCTGTACCTTCCAGTAGATGCTCAAAATTATCGAGTATTAGCAGCATCTGGTGCTCGGATAGATAGCCGAGCAAAAAGGCGATGGGGTCGGATTGACCGGCGAAGTTGAGGCTGAGCCTGTCAGCGATTGCTGAGGCGACATGGGCTGGCGTGCCAACGGATGCCAATGGGATAAAGGCAGTCCCACTGCTGAACTTGTCGGCATGACGCGCTGCGAATTCCAGCGCCAAGCGTGTTTTGCCGACTCCTCCCGGACCAAGCAAGGTCAACAGGCGACAAGCCGGATTAGCCAGAATGTTATCAATATCGGCTAGTTCGGCAGTCCGTCCAATAAACGGAGTTGCCTGCATCGGCAGGTTGATCATCGCTTGCTGTTTGCTCGCCTGCCGCTGTATGTTGACCGCGGCGACCTTCGTTTCCTGTTCGAGCGGCATCATTAGCAGGCTTGCCAGCCACGTTTCGTCCAGCAACACCCTTTGGTGGGACACTTGCCATAGCACCCGAATATCTTCAGCTTCATACTTTACGCAGCGCTTTATGCTTGACTGCAAGGGTAATGAATTGTTTAAGCCGATCAGCTTTAGGATAGCTTGCGCCCGCCTCCCAATCCCCAACTGCCCGACTTGAGACATTTAAAGCTTCCCCCAACTGCGATTGTGTAAGCCCCATAGCAGAGCGCAGGGTCAACATAAGCTGCCCAAAAGCGTGATCGCGATCACCGTAAAAGCGTTGTCCCATCGACAACCCCTTTCTCCTGTGAGATGGCGAAGCTTACAAAGTCTATAAATTGAGAAGTAATAAGAAGCGATAGGAAGTTATGTATGAACCGATATACGGTGACACTGCCGCTCAGTCCCATTATCCTAAAAAGTATACCAAGTGGCGCGTTGATAGTTAAACCGAGTTGTGCTTAGCAGCTCAGACAATCCCATGTCCACAAGCTCAAGGGGTAGCGATCAACTGGCACACAATTCGGAGGTAGGCAATGCACAAACGTGACACTCTAACTAAACAAGAACACATGATTTTGGAATTGGTCTCCAAAGGATTACGCAATTCCAAAATAGCCGTAGAGCTTTTCATTAGCACCAGAACGGTTGAGACACATCTTCATAACATCTACAGCAAACTCGGCGTGTCTTGCAGAACGGAAGCGGCGCTGCATTTCTGGAATTCAACAACACGCGCCTATCAAAAAATACGTGAAAGCATCGAGGACAGCGCAGTTAGAGATAGTTAAGCTTCATACTCTAGTTCTAGAACTTGGTCATGTCCGGCGGCTATTCGCGATGGTCGTTGGCAAAAATCAACACTAACTCAAGGGGAGCTATCAGCAATGGAATACCGCAAATCAAGCCTACAGAATTCGGGGCGAATCCTACTCGCCGTCATTGCCAGTCTAGTCATTCTATCAACAGTAGTTGCGCCAGTTTTGGCGCAGAAAGATCAGGGAACAGTGAACAACATCGTATTAGTGCATGGCGCTTGGGCAGATGGCACGAGTTGGAGTGGGGTGATCCAGCGGCTTCAGGCAGAGAACTACAACGTGACGGCTGTGCAGCTACCACTCAGCTCCCTTGCTGATGATGTCGCCGCTGTTCGCCAAGTATTGACCACGCAAACCGGACCGACTCTCGTCGTCGGACATTCCTACGGTGGCGTGGTCATCGGTGAACTAGGAACGGATGCCCCCAATGTCGTCGGGCTGGTCTATGTCGCTGCCTTTGCGCTCGATGAGGGTGGTTCAGTTCAGGGCTTGTTGGCGAATGGCGCACCACCTAGCCTAGAGTCGCTGCGCCCTGATGCTAAAGGTTATCTCTGGTTTGAACGTGAAGGCTTCCTGAAGTTTTTTGCTCCTGACGTTGACCCCGTGCAAGCGCAAATCATGGCGGCTGTGCAAAAACCGATCAATTCCGCCATTTTCGGCACACCATCCGGCGTACAGGCATGGACAGTCCTGCCCACTTGGTACATGGTCGCCACCGATGATCAGATCATCCCGCCGGATGCCCAGCGTGCCCTAGCCGCACACATCGGCGCAACCATGGTGGAAGTTAAATCCAGCCATGTGCCTCCTGGTCTCTCATCACGAAGAAGTTACGGACTTGATCGTAAAGGCGGCGCAGGCAGTCTCAGCGGCTAACTAATAGCACAGCATTGAAGAGGCAAGTGTTAGTCATAACACTTGCCTCTCGCCCTAATGTGCCTCAGAATCGCTGATCACCCACACACCGATTGGTTTCTTCTCACCAGCCTTGACCGCCACCTTCAGCCGATTCTCCTGCGGAGGGATCGGGCAGCTCCAGACACGCGGTTCGCGTCCGGCTTTTTCGGCAAGCTCTAGTGGCTCATTAAACGCGCAATAGGGGGAGTAGGCGAGGTTGAAATCCAACAGCACGCGGCTGTCGGTGATGCGCTCAGGATCGAGGTAACGTCCCGCGTCGTAGGTATCACTGCCAGTGGTCGCATCCATGAACGGCAGGAAAAAGGAATCGTGTCCGGGCGAGTAGTACAACGTCAACTCGGCTGCTTCGCCCTCGACCTCAAAATGCACTTTGCCCCAACGCAGATAGTAGCGGCTCTCGCCAGTGGTGGTCAGCAGCTTGACGTTCTGCTTGTCCGCGAAAGTGTCGATGTCCAGTTCCAAGCGCAGCGCAGGATTCGGCGGGAAATATTGTAAGCCCAAGAATAAGTCGCGCTGTTCGGGCATCAATGGGGATTGTGGGTGCGATTTGAAGAAGCGATCTTTTTGCTGGCGCTGCAGGATTAGGTCTGACTCGTAGGTCATGGGACTTGGTTCACCCGTTGTGTAGCTGCTAACGAACGATAGAGCAGCGTCGTCTCGCCAATGGTCAGCACATCGCCATCTTTCAACGTCAGTGCTTCACTGCTCACCTGCGAACCGTTGAGCAGTGTACCGTTGACGCTCTCCAGATCGATAATCGCCCATGCAGTACCCTGCTTGACCAGCTTGCAGTGCGGACGGGAAACAGCGGGGTCTTTCAGTTTGATATCCCACTGTGCGCCCTGCGTATCGCGTCCGACGGTAATGGTTTCCTGAACCAGCGGGAACTCGACGCCTTCTTGTACGCCGACGGTGACCAGCAGCTTAGCGTCACCGCGCGTCGCACGGGGCAGGATCAAGGTGCCAGTTTTGCGCGCGTTCTCCTGCTCTTCCTCGCTGACAACAGCCGAGAATTGCAGCGTCGGCACATACAGGCGGATCACGTCGCCGTGCGCTAGCGGAAACGGATCGGTGAGGCGGCGATCATTAACGAAGGTGCCATTGGCACTGCCCAGATCGCTGATCATGAAAATGCCGTCGCGGAACGTGATCACGGCGTGCTGGCGGCTGACATGCTTCTGCGGAATGATCACGTCATTGCCGACGGATCGTCCAATACTCGCGGTAGCGCCTTCAATGAGCACGTATTCGCGTCGTTGTAAGGTTTCAGGGTCTTCCCAAGTGACTTTTGCGATGCCGTCAGGTGTACTCATCGTACAAACTCGCGGATTTCGTTTCTATGCCGGTTAATGATTTACGCTCAACCGATAGATCGGTTTAATGATTTCTGTTGATACACCACTAGTATAGTCGGCATACAGGTCAGCGCAAAGATCGGTTACATTAAAAATTCGCACAAAAGCGCAAAAAGTGCCGATCCTTGACACTCAGAAATTACAACGAAAATGGAATACTGCAGCTTCATGTTTCCCCTACAATGCAATGCAAGCCCAACTACATCCCAGCGCCTGACTCCGGACTGCGACCACTGGAGACAGGGCAGCGGATCAGTGCGTATCAGAGGGGGATTATGAACGCAAATGCCATCTTTCTCATCTTCTCGGTGGTGATCGGCGGCTTTATGGCAGCGCAGGGGATACCCGGCTTGCTCGCTGCGGATATGATCGTGCGCGGACGTTACGGACGAACGACACATTACACAGGCACCAAAGCGACGGTATTAGGATTTGGCTTTGTGGCTGCTGGTGCGTTCATCGTGATCAACGCCATTGTCTTGATGCTGCGTGCGCCCGATAAGTGGAACCCCGCGGATATGGGTTTATTCATGGGCATCGTGATTCTGCCGATTTGTTCCGTGATCTCGTTGTTCGTTGAGGGCACAGCGGAGCGCGAACGCTGAATGGATCGAGGCTGCGAGGCATAGGCTAGGAAAAGACACGCCCCGTTCAGCAAAGGCGCTGCGGGGCGTGATCTTGGTAGCTGGAAAGCTCACACAGGTGAGCAGGACTATTCTTCGGAGGCTACCTTCGTTTTAGCTGCTCTGGTAGATTTCTTCGCCTTCGATACAGAATGGCTGACTGCTGGCTTCTCGCCAATGGGGTGATATTCCCAGTTAGCGCCGAAGCGTTTCTTGCCTTCCGCCCGCGAGATCACCTGCAAGTCGGCGTTGTCATAGTTGAACACGCCCGTATAGGCACGCTTCTCTTGCAATGCTTGTTCAGCTTCTTCGCGGGTATCATATTTGCCGACTACCCGCCAGACATCCTCGTAGTTGCGCTTGACCATGATGCAGAAATAATCTTGTTGTGACTCCCGTTTACTGCTCATAATGTTTTCCTCTACCTGCTGTTGACTGTTGCAGAAACAAGCTGACTACTCAATTCCAACCAAAACAAAAGCAGCAGATGAGGTTGAGGCTCATTTGCTGCTTCAGTAGATCTAGCCTTACCGCTGACGGTGAGGTAGCAGTAGTGATCCTAGCGCGGTCTTAGAAACGACGGTTGCCGCCGCGATCATTCCGATCACTACGATAACCGCGGTCACCACCGCGATTGAACCCACCACCACCGGAACGCTCCTCACGCGGACGAGCCTCATTAACAGTTAGGGTACGGTTGTCCAGCGTATAGCCATTGAAGCGACGGATCGCCTCTTGGCTACCTTCTTCGGTATTCATTTCCACGAAGCCGAAGCCCTTTGCACGTCCCGTTTCACGATCCGTGATCAACGCGACGCTATCGACTTCGCCTACTTGTGAGAACAGATCACGGATCTGCTCTTCGGTTGTGCTGTAGGCAAGATTGCCAACATATAGTTTTTTAGCCATGAGATACTCCAGTATGCAAGATAGAACGGACTACTGATGGAGACAGATTAGCTGTGGCAAAAACGGGAAAAGTCCGATCACATTGCATGAACAGGAGCATTATCGCAGTTTGAACCATGACAGGTTCGGCACACCATCACACAACCATTATCGCACAAATTAGTGGCTTTGTATATGTACAATCTTGGTCGCCCTATACCAGTTTAGTTCGGGCTGCGTATTCTGTGCTGCCGGGCACTCATCCGCATAAGTTAGGTAAGGTGAGGAGGTGAAATTTGGCGTAATCTGCTCAATGCGATAGTCTGTATTAAGTCAAAGATAGCAACTTATTCCTCGCCACTTTGTTCAATTTCACTGGCAACAGATCGCGGATATGACGTTACAGCGCAGACCTGTTGTGTCTCGATGCGTTCTGGAATGATGGTAAGGGCAGCGGAAACCGAGCAGTATGACAATCTTCCTCAGTTATAGCAGTCGCAATCAAGATCAAATTGCACGATTAGCCGAGATTTTACGCAACTTCGACAAGGATGTATTTGTCGAGCAAAAGTCTTTAGGCGGATCGATTTCGTGGGAACATGCATTCAGCAAGATCAAGAATTGTGATCTGTTCACCATCGCGCTGACGCAGTACAGTCTGAACTCCGCCGCCCGCAAGCTGGAGATGGAGTACGCCGCTGCGCTCAAGAAGCCGATACTAGTGATCCTGCTGGAGGATGTAGGGGCACTGCCGCCCGAACTCAATGCCGCGGCGACGGTTCAATTTCGGGAGAATTACGAGCCGTCACTGACTGTGTTCTCTGACGCGATCCGGCAGGTATTGCCACCCACGGAAGGGATGACAGAGGCGACTCCGCCCGATTGGTCAACTGCACTCGCGGATGCACAACAGCGCCTCCAGACTGCCTCGATGCCGTTGTACGAACAAAGACGCTTGGCAGTTAGTCTGCGCGATCTACTGGAGCGACGCGAGAGCTTCGCGCCGACTCTAGCGTTGATCAAGCAAAAGATGCACTCACGCACCAGCGACGTTCAGTTGATTGAAGAATTTGGCTACTTGCTGGAAGATGCACAACAAAAAGCACGTTGGAGAGTCCCGCTGCGCTTGCTGCTGATCGCACTGCCGCTGCTAATTATTGGCGGAATAGCCGCTGTACTGCTGCCGCGTTTGCAATCATCAGACGGGGCGCAAGAGACACCGACCAGCGTCAGCATCGCCGTGACCGCCACCTTGACAGAAACGATGGTGATCGCTGGCGCGGATACCGAAGTGCCTACGGAAGCGATTACTGCCACGCCCAGCCATACCCCGACGATCACGCTGACACCGACCGACACTCCGATTCCCCCGACGGTGACGCTGGTGCAGGCATTCTTTCCGACGCGTTCACGAACACCAACGCCCTCGGCAGAAGCAGCCCAGATGGTCAGCGAAACGCCAGCGCCAACCAATACTCCATCAGTCATGCCAACGGAAACACCACCGACGGAAGCAGCATCAGCAACAGCGATGATGACCGCTACTGATTTGCCTACGGACGAAAGTGCATTCGTGCCCACCGAAACCGCAACAGCCACGTTAACCGCGACAGAAACGCTGACCGAGACGCCAGAGCCAACAGCAACGGAAACTGCAACGGCAACAACGGTTCCGAGCGAAACGCCATTACCAACCAGTACCCCATCACTTACCTTTACGCCGCTGCCAACGGAGACGCCAACGGCAATCCCAACAGATACCGCGACGGCAACCGCTACAGAGACTGCTACTTTCACGCCGAGTCCGCTGCCGACGGAGACGCCGACAGCAACGCAAACAGCGTCGGCGACGGCTACTTTCACCGAGACGCCGCTGCCAACCATAACACTGACACCAACACTGCCGACTTCGATCTACATTGGCTTGCGAGTTACGGATAGTGAAGCTGGTGTGCGCGTGACCGAAGTCGGCGCGTCGGCGCAGTTATCGGGTGTGCGCATTGATGATGTGGTCGAGGCGGTGGATGATGTACCAGTGGCGACAGCAATGGAGTTCGCTAACGAAATGAACGCGCGACGACCCGTCGAAGTAGTCACGCTGAGACTGCGGCGCGGCACAGGACTGGTCTTTGCCACCATCTCACTAGGGATCACCGATTTCGCTGCGCCCACCGCAACGCCAGCGATTACGGCAAGCGCGACAGCGACACCCTGATCTTGGTCCCCGATTCAGTTGCAATTGAATCGGGGAGTGCTTGATGGCACTAGTTAACTACCGGGATACTGGCGTAGATATTTGGATCGATGGTCACTAACTGGCTGAACACCCAGCCTGTGTAGCCACCTGCTTGTACCTTATACCACTGCAAGTCACTAGATTTGCCTAGAATTTGTACTGTCTGCTTGCTCAGGTGACGGAGCACCCGATACTGTTCACCGGGTCCCATGCGCAGGCGGATGAATGAGCCAGCAATGTACCCCTGTATGCCAGTGGGATTGCCCTCCACGATCACAGGCAGACGGATGATGAAATCGCTGTGTGCAGGCACATCATAGCTCCACATCCAACCGGAAAGTCCGGTATTGGTCTGCACTTTGAGGAAGTTGCTATCAGCCGTGCGTCCTAGCAGCAGCACATTCTCGTTGATCAGCGTGGCGATGAGTGCGCTTTGTCTTGAAGGATAGGCAAGCAGCGCCACCGGATTTCCGCTGAGCAGCGTCCAACCGCTGGTATCGCTGCCATTACCACCGGGGACGCGCAGTACCTGACCGACGTAAATTCGATTCGGATCGCTGAGGCAGTTGCCCGCTGTCATTTCGCCTATCGTCGTGCCGTAGCGGGTGGCGATCCGGTACAGGTTCTCGCCACGGGCGACGGTATGTCGATTCAGCCAGTCGGCTCGCACTGTGCATCCGGCACTGGCGCTGCTCATAGGGATGAAGGTTAGGCTAAGAGCTACGATAAGAACAAGAATCCAACGCATGATGTTCACTCCTCCGCGTCTAGCTCCACGACATTCTATGTTGCTGGCAGGTGTACCAGCGCTGTGTCATGAAGTTCTGATCGGATAGACACAACGAAATTGATCTTGGTTCCCTTCGCCCGTCATACTTTCAGCCTACTCAACCCCCGCCGCCGCCGAGTATAATTCGCGCTAATCGACAATTTACTTACGGTCTACCGAGCACTAATCGGCATCCCTCAGAGGAAGTAGTTATGAAGTCCATGACCAGCAACGAGGTACGGCAGGCGTTCCTCGATTATTTTGAAGAGATGGGACACAAAGTCGTACCTTCATCGTCGCTTGTGCCCGCCAACGATCCAACGCTGCTGTTTACCAACGCAGGCATGGTGCAGTTCAAAGATGTCTTTCTGGGTTTGGACAAACGCCCTTATACCCGCGCTACCACGTCCCAGAAAGTCCTGCGCATCTCCGGCAAGCACAACGATCTGGAAAATGTGGGACCGTCTCCTCGTCATCACACTTTCTTCGAGATGCTCGGCAATTTCAGCTTTGGCGACTACTTCAAAAAGGATGCCTGTCGTTACGCTTTCGACGTACTGACTAAAGTATTTGGCATTCCCGTTGAACGGCTCTACTTCACCGTCCACACTAACGATGAGCAGGCGTATGCGATCTGGACGCAAGAGATCGGCGTGCCAGCGGATCGCGTCTATCGCTTGGGCGACAAAACTAACTTCTGGCAAATGGCGGATACGGGTCCCTGTGGTTACACCTCAGAGCTGCACTTCGACTGGGAACCGGAAAAGGGTAATGTACCGGAAGTCGTGCTGGCGGAATTGGAAGAAAGCTCGGGGCGCATTCTCGAAGTCTGGAATCTGGTGTTCATGCAATTCGATCAGCAGCCAGATGGCACGCGCGTGCCGCTGCCTGCTCCCGGCGTCGATACTGGGATGGGCTTCGAGCGCATCGTCAGCATCCTACAAGGCGTCCGCAACAATTTCTACAGCGATTTGTTTACACCGATAATCGGCAAGATTCGCAGTCTGAACGGTGCGAGTGTGGAGGCATATAAGCAGGATTTCGTACCCTACCACGTGATTGCCGACCATGTGCGTGCCGCCAGCTTCCTGATCGCGGAAGGTGTCAATCCCGGACCGAAAGATCGCGGCTCAATCTGTCGTATGTTGATCCGGCGCGCGGCGCGCTTCGGCAGACGCATCGGCTTCACGCAGCCGTTCCTGCACGAACTGGTCGATACCGTGATCGAGCAGATGGGTGGTCAGTACAAGGAACTGATCGAGCGCAAAGACTCCATCAAGAAGCAGATCGCGCAGGAAGAAGTCCGCTTTGGACGCACACTCGAGTCAGGGTTGGCGCAGTTAGATGATCTGCTGGCGCAGTTGCCAGCCGGAGGTCAGCTTGCGGGCGCGGATGCCTTCTTCCTCAAGAGTACGCTTGGTCTGCCCTTCGAGGTCACGCGCGACGTGGCGCAAGAGAAGGGCTACAGCGTCGATGAGGCGGGCTACCAGATCGCGGAGAAGGAACACAGCGAAGTCAGCGGTAGCAACGTGATGGGCGTGATCGCCCGCGAGGAAATTTACCAGACGCTGCTAAATGACCTGAAGGCAAACGGGCTACTCGGCAAATCCGGCGTTGCCTACGATCCGTACTCGACCATGCAGAAAGAGGCGCTAGTGGTGGCGCTGCTGCGCGATGGACAGATCGCGGACTCAGCGCAGATCGGGGATCGCGTGGAGGTGGTGCTGAATGCCACGCCGTTCTACGTCGAATCCGGCGGTCAGGTCAGCGACACAGGCACGATCAAGGGCGCGGGTTGGACCATTGACGTTGAGGATATGCGTAAGCCCGTCGGCGGCATGATCGTGCATGTCGGTGAAGTAGTCGAAGGCACGGCGCGTGTTGGTGATACGGTGGTAGCGGAAGTAGATCGCGTGCGGCGCATGGATATTATGCGTAACCACACAGCGACACACTTGCTGCACGCCGAGCTGCGGAAAGTCTTGGGCACACATGTCCAGCAGAAGGGATCGCTGGTCGCGCCGGATCGCTTGCGCTTCGACTTCAGCCACGACGCGGCGATCAGTCCTAGCGATCTGAACACGATCACCGCGAATGTCGCCCGCTGGATCACGCTGAACGAGCCGGTGACCATCACCGAGAAGGATTTGGAAACTGCCCGCAAAGAAGGCGCGATGGCGCTGTTCGGTGAGAAGTACGGCGATGTCGTCCGCACGGTGCGCGTCGGTGATAAGGGCGAGGAATTCTTCAGCTACGAACTGTGCGGCGGTACCCATGTTCCCGCCATCGGCGTGATCGGTTCGTTCGTGATCACCAGCGAGGGCGGCGTCTCGCAGGGGACGCGGCGCGTGGAAGCGTTGACGGGCAGTGCGGCACAGAGTTACGTCAGCCAGCAATTGAATTTACTGAAACTGACGGCGCAGCAGTTGGGCACGACGCCAGAACACGTTGGAGATCGCATCGAGCAAATTCGCGAGGAAGCGGCGCAGGCGAAGGCGGAGAGCCAGAAGTTGCGCCGTCAGTTGGCGCGGATGGAGTTCGAGTCGCTGCTCGGCAAGGTGGAGCAGGTCAACGGCGTCCCCGTCCTGATCGCGCAGGTGAACGCGACCACCGCCGAGTCGATGCGCGAGATGACCGACTGGTTCCGCGACAAAGTAAAAAGCGGCGTGATCGTGTTGGGCATGGCGGATTCGGGCAAACCGCAGTTGGTCGCCGCCGTCAGCGACGATCTAACCAAGCGGGTGCGCGCTGGCGACGTGATCAAGCAGATCGCGCAGATCGTGGGCGGTGGCGGCGGTGGTCGTCCGACGTTGGCTCAGGCTGGCGGCAAGGATGCCGAGAAACTGCCGGAGGCGCTGCAAGAGGCGAAGCGCGTGGTGGGCGAGGCGTTGGGGAAGTAGTTCTCAATCGCAAAGTGGTGTAGACCAGAGCTTTCTACCTCTCCTCTACACCACTTTGTAAACCCGCTCAAGCGATTTAGACATCGGCTTCACCACCGCCAGCGTGGTAGCGTTGCGCTGCCGACCAGCGTTGCGCGGATCGCCCTACCAGTACCCGCGTCGATGATGTACAGATCACCCTGATAGACCACCGCGATCAACAGCGTGCGACCATCCGTGCCCCACGCGAAATCGCTGCGATCATTGTTGGGGCGTATGCCTTCTTTGCCAGTACCCGGAAACAAGACCCGCGCGTTGCTGCCATCCCGATCTGCGATCACCAGATCGTACTCGCTGCTAGAACTGTTCAGCGGCGAACGTGCCTTCAAATACGCTTGATACCCCGTTAAGGTATCCCCGATCCGCAGTAAAGGCGAGAATCGCGGAGCTGCCCACATGCCCGTTTGCGAGAAGGTCGGATTGATCTGGAACTGATTCGCCGCTTGCACCACTGCCACATCGAACACCGGACTGGTATCGGCGGGATCGCCAGCCGTCAGCGCTGCGCCATGAACCGCCGCCACGATCAAATTACCATCTGCTGACCACGTGATCGATGGTTTCCACAGCCAGCCAAGGGTTAGTGTCGTCGTGTAGGCGGGGAAGGACATCAACTTAACGTAATCGCCCTTCGTCAGATCGACCACGCCGATCCCTTCTGCTTGTGCCCACGCCAGCTTGCTGCCATCCGGTGACCACGCAAAATTGGTGCCCCACGCGCCGTAAATGCCGCCGGGTTTGCCCGTTACTTTCGGTTCGGCGGCAACCAGATCCCCCGTCTTGCCATCCACACGCGCAAGAATCAGATCGTTGAGCGCGGTGTAGCAGGGAATATCAGGGCGTGTCGAGAACGTTGAATAACTGAAAGCGAACGACTGTCCCGGAATCCAGTCAGCGGTTAGCACGTTGAAAATCTTGCCGATCTTGACTGGCTGTGCGTTGGGATCGCGCAGATCGAGCAGCACCCACAATTCGTTTGCTTCGTTGCATACGCCCGATGCGCCCTGTTGATCGTCAGGTTTACGCGTGTACAGAAGCTGCCGTGCATCTGGCGAAAGCGCGAAGACCTTACCATCCAGATTGCCACCCGTGTTCAACGCACCCTGTTTGGTGGTATTGCCTTCTATGGTGTATGCCTGCCCGTTGCTGAGATAGACCAACGTGCCGGAGAACTCGAATGGCTCTAGCTGCTTGTTATCCACGCCCACAGCGATCAACTGCGGCTGTGCGGGCTTGAGCAGTGTGTAACTGCTCTGCGTGCGACTCTTCTCCACATTATCCTCGTAGAGCACGCGGAAGCATACTTTCGCCTCGCCCGCGACGCCTGCCTGCAAGATGCGCGTTTCGTCCGGCTTCAATTCCTGCACGTTGATCTTCTGCGTCTCGTAGGGCACTTCCTGACTGGCGCACTCGGTATCATCGCGAACCCGCACAATGGTCACCGTCATGTTGTCTTTGACCAGCGTAAAGTCTGCCGGATCGATGCGATCCAGCGCGCCGAGCGTGATGTTGTTCCGTGCTAGTAGCTGTGCCACCGTCAATGGTTCGGTGGTCGAGAGCGTGATCTGCTGACCATCGGCGAACAGGCGCACCCGTACCGTATCTGCATCGTTACTAGGAGGATTGCAGGCAGCGGCGGTCAGGATGAAGAACAGCAGCACAAAGAAAGATCGGCGCATAGACATCACCTCGTCGGCAGTTGGCGGGGATTGTACCAGCGGTAGGTCATTCAGGCATGAGAAAATGGAGATAGCGCCGGGCAAAGAAAAAAGGTAGGTTCGCAAACCTACCTCTAGCCTGTGAATTGATTTAGTTTTCTGGTGCGTTATTCCTCGCCCAGATATGCCTTGCGTACGGTTTCACTGCTTTGCAAGTTCGCTGCCGTGTCCGACATCACGATCTTGCCGGATTGCAAGATATAGCCGCGATCCGCCACCTGCAGCGCCATACGCGCGTTCTGCTCTACCAGCAGGATTGTGGTGCCTTTACTATGCAATTCGCGGATGATATCGAAGATCGCATCGACCAGCACAGGCGCAAGACCCATCGACGGTTCGTCGAGCAGCAGGATGCGCGGTTCGAGTGTCATACCGCGTGCCATCGCCAACATTTGCTGTTCGCCGCCGGAAAGCGTACCGCCGAGTTGGAACAAACGCTCCTTGAGACGGGGAAAAAAGCCGAACGTCGCTTCGATTCGTTTTTCCACTTCACCGCGCGGCACAGTGAACGCACCCACTTCCAGATTCTCGCGCACGGTCAGTTCGGGGAAGATGCGCCGACCTTCCGGTACGTGCCCCACTCCCAACCGCGTGATCTCGTGCGGCTGTACGCTGTTCAGCATCTTGCCATCAAGCGTGACGCTGCCGCTGCGTGGACGTACCAAACCGCTGATGGTACGCAGGGTAGTACTTTTACCCGCGCCATTGGTGCCGATCAAGGTGACCACTTCACCCTGATTGACTTCCAGCGAAATCCCCTTCAGAGCGTGGATTTGCCCGTAGTAGGTGTTAACATCTTTGAGTTCAAGTAAAGCCATATGATCCGCGCCTGTATTGGTTGTGTTCTTGCCTGATTAGCTCTTACTAGGAGCGTTGGGTTGCTCGCTGGTGGAAGTGATTTCTGCTGCGGCTTCTGCCTCCGCTTTTTTCAAGGCAGCTTCTACTGCTTCCGCCGCCGATAAGCCTAGACCTTCTTGCGCACCTTCCGTGCCGCTGCGTCCCAGATACGCCTCGACGACACGAGGGTTATGGCGCACTTCTTCCGGCGATCCTTCAGCGATCTTTTTGCCGTAATCCAGCACTGCGATGCGCTCCGAAATGCCCATGACCACTTTCATGTCATGCTCGATCAGCAGCACCGTGATGCCGCGCTGATCGCGAATTTTGCGGAACAGCGCCATCGCATCGGCACTTTCCTGCGGATTCATGCCCGCTGTTGGCTCGTCCAGCAGGATCAGTTGGGGATCGCTGGCAAGTGCCCGCGCGATCTCCAACCGTCGCTGATCGCCATAAGGCAGATTGCGCGAGATTTCGTTGAGTTTGTCGCCCAAACCTACGAAGCTCAGTACATCCAACGCTTTATCGTGTGCCCTATCTTCTTGCTTGTTGAAGACAGGCAACCGCAGTACGGTGCTTACCATGTCGATGTTGAGCCGCTTATGCATGCCCACCAGCACATTCTCGATGGCGGTCATATTGCCGAACAAGCGGATGTTCTGGAAGGTGCGCGAAACGCCCAATCCATTCACCTGGTCAGGACGCAGCCCGATGAGGTTCTTGCCCTCAAAGTTGATCGTGCCTTCATCTGCCTTATAGATGCCTGTCATCAGATTGAAGAAGGTGGTTTTGCCCGCCCCATTGGGTCCGATGATGGCGTTTATTTTGCCCTTAACGATGTTGTAATCAACGCCTGAAACCGCCGTCAACCCACCAAAACGCTTGGTGACACCGCGGGCTTCCAACAGATTAGTCTCCGCCATCGATCACGACCTCCGACTGCTTCTTCGCCTGCAATTCCAATTTACGCCGCGTGGCGGGCAAGATACCGGCTGGACGGAAGATCATCATTAACGCCAGCAGCAAGCCGAACACCAATCGTTCGTAGCGTGCTGGCTCAAGCTGCACGGGCCAGCTAGCGATAATCCCCTGCAAGAAAACGGGCACCTGATCGAGGTTGCTTTTCAAACTGCCGATGAGGATGGAGAAATTTTTCAACACCTGCAAGTTCAGCAGCGTCACCACCGTTGCACCGAGGATCACACCGCGGATGCTGCCCATGCCACCAACGATAACAATGGCGAGGATGAAGATCGACTGGTTGAAACTGAAGCTCTCAGGACTGACGAAAGTTTGTTTCGCTGCATAGATCACGCCCATCGCGCCAGCGAACGATGCGCCGATAGCGAATGCCATCAGCTTCATGCGCACCAGCGGCACGCCCATGGCAATCGCTGCCGTCTCGTCCTCGCGGATCGCTGTCCACGCGCGACCTATTGGGGAGTTCTCCAACCGTGCCGCGATGATGATCGCCAGACCGCAGATGGCAATTACAAGGAAGTAGAAGAAGAACTGATAAGCAAGTGCCGTCGGATTACCAGCGTTTGGTGCGACGCCTGCTACCGCTCTGATGAAGAAATCTGGCAGTGGCGGGTCCTGGATGCCGAACAACCCCTGAGCACCGTTGGTGATGTTGACCTTCACCGTCGGATCGGGAGAGATATTGCTCAGGTTACTGACCAGAATACGGATCACTTCACCGAAGCCGAGCGTGACGATAGCCAGATAGTCACCTTTGAGGCGCAGCACAGGCAAACCGAGCAAGATTCCCATCGCTGCCGCCGCGATCACGCCGAAGATCAGGAACAACCAGAACATTTCCGGCGCTGCTTGGATGCCATTCTGCTTGGTCACGATGTCCGCTGCTGAGGTGAACACACCCCACAGATAAGCTCCTACCGCGAAGAAAGCGATGTAGCCTAAGTCCAGCAGACCCGCGAAGCCAACGACAATGTTCAACCCCAATGCCATCGCTGCGAAGATGCCGATCTGCGTCGCCAGTTCCAGATAGAAACTATCTTGGATGCCCAGATACGGCAGGATCAGCAGCAGCGTGATCACGAGGATGAACGCTTTCAGATTGTTGGGGATTTTCAGCCCCATCATGGCAAACGGCGTGATCACAAGCGCAGGGAAGCCGATGGCAGACCACAGCGGAAAGTAGATCATGCCGCGATTGATGAATAGCAGCAGCGCGGTAGCCGCCGCAATGATCACCACCCCGATGATCACCGGACGCAAGGCGCGCATGTCGATGGTTCGGGCTGTAGGTGAGGAGGTAGGTAATTGTGTAGCCATAGAGTTCTAGACCTTTTCATCTACCTTCTTGCCGAGCAGACCCGTCGGACGGAAAACCAGCACCATAATCAGGATACCGAAGGCAAAAATATCGGTGTAGCCAAGTCCCAGTGCCGGAAGGAAAGGCAGGATTGAGGCAAAGAACGACTCGATCAATCCGAGCAGAATGCCGCCGATCAGCGCACCTGTGATGTTGCCGATGCCACCAAGCACCGCCGCTGTAAACGCCTTCAAGCCCGGAGCGAAGCCTACATAAGCGTTAACGCGCGTCGTCTTGATGCCGAACAACACACCTGCCGCGCCACCAAACGCGCCACCGATCAAGAAGGTCAACGTGATCATCATATCTACGTTGATGCCCATCAAACTGGCGGTGGTCTGATCTTGCGAAACAGCGCGAATGCCCTTGCCAATACGGGTACCATTGACGAAATAGTTGAGCGCCACCACCATCAAGATTGCGCCGACGATCACGACAATCGAGTCCATACCCACGGACACAGGAAGCGTAGTCGGGAAAATATCCTTGACGAAGGTGAGCGGGAATTTTTGCTTCAGAAATGGCACGCTGTCATTCAGATAGGCGAGGTTAAATTGATTGTGCAGCAGCGCCGCATAACCACGCATAAAGTCCTGCAAGAAGAAGGACACACCGATGGCTGAAATCAGCGGGACGAGGCGCGGCGCACGGCGCAGCGGTTTGTATGCCAGACGCTCAATAGTTACGGCGAGCAAGCCGCAAACCACCATTGCCACAAGGATCATGGCGATGATCAGCAGCACCGGATTCAGGTCAGTGAGAGTACCTGCGCGGCTGAATGCCACCATCACTTCATAGCCGACGAAACCGCCGACCATGAAAATCTCGCTGTGTGCGAAGTTGACGAACTTGAGCACACCGTAAACCATCGTGTACCCCACGGCGATCATGGCGTAAACGAAGCCAATGGTGATGCCGTTGAGGATGGTATTGGGTAACTGTCGGATGATCTGCTGAAACAGATCAATGCGGGCGGGCACTTTCAAAACAGGCAATATATTAACAAGTGGTCCCTGTTGCGCGGTTGAAATAAGCAGCCCGAGCACCAGCGCGACGACGATTATTATTAGAGAGGAACCAGCTACGAACAAAAAAATCTGACCGAGTGGTCGGAGAATATAGAGGCGCGCCCAATTAAACCTATTAAGTAGATTGCTTGCGGGGGAAGCGGTACTTACCATGTCAGCGAACTCCTGCGATGACGACTACTATGCGGAAAAAGGAGGGGAGATCAGGCGATCTCCCCTCGCTTCTTGCTTGATTCCCAGCAAGGCTATGCTTCCCAGAATTACTGAGAAGGAGTAGCCTCTGGTGTCGCCATCGCCGCGGTCAGCGGAGAAGCGATTTCAACGCGGGCAGCCAACTCGTTGCCGGGATCGCTCCAAGCCGCAGGATCGGCGGAAGCAACCTTGAGCACGTAGTAAGCAGCGTAATCGGGATCACCGTTGGCGTCGAAGGTGATTGGTCCGATCAGGGTGGACAGACCAGAGGTGGCGCGCACCGCAGCAGCAACAGCTTCGCGGGTGGGCAGATCGCCACCGGCGGTGGTGATGCTGTCGATAGCGGCAACAATCACCTGCACGGCGGAGTAGGACTCAACAGCATACGGCTCAGGGTTGATGCTGAAACGTGCCTTGTAGTCGGTCACGAACTGAGCGGCATCGGGATACACGGAAGCGGGACCAGCCGTCGTGGTGTAGACCATGCCGACAACTGCCTCGCCACCGATTTTGGCGGTGTCCGAGCTGTCCATACCATCAGGACCCATGAACGTGCCGGTGTAACCAGCTTCGCGGGTCTGCTTGAAGAACAGAGCGGCTTGGTCGTAGATACCACCGAAGTAGATCAGGTCGGGGTTCTGGGCGATGATTGGGGTGATGATGGTGGTGAAGTCGTTCTTCTCTTCGGTACCATCGAAGCCCAACACTTCTAGACCGGCAGCGGCAGCCGCATCACGGAACGAGGTGGCGACACCTTCACCGTAGGCGGTCTTGTCGTGCAGTACGTAAACAGACTTCGCGCCGAGCGTGTTGGCGACGTAATCCGCGCCCACCAGACCCTGAGCGTCGTCACGTCCGCATAGACGGTTGACGGTCTTCAGACCACGATCCGTCACATTGACGTTCGTGTTCGCGGGAGAAACCATGACCAGATTAGACTTGTCATAGACTTCAGACGAGGGGATGGCAACGCCGGAATTCAAGTGACCGACGACAGCCAGAATGGAAGCATCGTTGACGATGTTCTGCGCGTTGGCAACACCGACATCAGGGGTCGCCTGATCGTCGAAGGCAACGTACTCAACCGTGAAACCCTTGTCTTCCAGAGTCTTCGAGAGTTGTTCGACACCGAGGCGCGTGCCGTTGCTGATCGCCGTGCCGAGTACGGACTGACCGCCCGACAAAGGCGACTGCGAGGCGATCTTGATCACCTTATCCTGCGCTTTGGCAACAGGGGTTGCGCCAAGCGCGGAGGCGGCGAGTGCGAGAGCCAGCGCCAGCCCCAATACCTTAAACGACTTCATAACCAGTTTCTCCTTGCGTAACTCCAAGAATCGCGTCACTCCACGTATTAATTTCCGCCGGGTGACGGTAGAGGATCGACGCGGGGCGATTATAACTTTGTTATATACAGTGTCAAAAAACGCAAGGAGAAATTGTACAAACACACAAGTGCCAATGAGTCCATCTCATTGAGTGCACTTGCGCGAGTAGTCCCTGAAGGGCGGTTGAACATAGCCGGAAGAGTCCGTAATAGTGGGGCGAGCCATGCCGTAAAGGCAGATGTCAATACTCTGGATAGAGTACCTGCCTTCGTTCCAAGATGACATACCGATACCCAGTCCGATTTTCCAACAATTGGATCGCTATGGGTACCAGTATGAATGGTTAACCAGCTTCGTGTTGGTTATGCCTGCCTTTTATACGTCCGCATCGCGAAGATATAAGCCACCAGCGTTATCCCTAGGCACCATGCCAGCGCCACCCAAATATCATTGCCGACGGGCTGCCCCGCCAGTAGGGAGCGGATCGCTTCGACAATGGAGGTCACTGGCTGATTTTCGGCAAAAGCACGAACAACTGACGGCATCGATTCCGTGGGCACGAATGCCGAACTGATGAAAGGGAGGAAGATAAGCGGATAGGAAAATGCGCCCGCACCGTCCACCGTTTTTGCCGACAACCCCGCAATCGCCGCGATCCATGTTAGTGCCAGCGTAAACAGCGTCAGAATGCCGGCTACGGCAAGCCAAGCCAATACTCCTGCCGACGAGCGGAAGCCAATGAGCAGTGCAACCAGAATGATGACGATAACCGAGATTGCGTTGGATACCAGTGAAGTCAGCACGTGCCCCCACAGCGGAGCCGAACGCGCAATCGGCATGGAGTGGAACCGTTCGAAGATACCACGTTGCATATCCATAAACAGACGATACGCTGTATAGGCGATGCCGCTGGCAATCGCAATCAGCAGAATGCCGGGCAGCAGGTAGTTCACATAGTTATCCGTACCGGTTTGGATCGCACCGCCGAAGACATAGACGAATAGCAGCATAAACATGATCGGCATGATGGTGACGGTGATGATCGTGTCCATGCTGCGGATAATATGGCGCATGGAACGCCCCAACATAACACTCACGTCGCTGAAAAAGTAGCTGTTCATTGTTACTTCCCCTCCTTTTTACCGATGATTGCGAGGAAGATCTCCTCTAGTGAAGGTTGTTTTTCCACGTACTCCACCTTTGCAGGTGGGAACAGCTTTTTCAGTTCCGCAAGTGTGCCAACAGCGATGATTTTGCCCTCATGCAGAATGGCAATGCGATCTGCAAGCTGTTCCGCTTCTTCCATATACTGGGTGGTTAGAAATACCGTCGTGCCATTATTGGCAAGTTCCTTGACCGTCTTCCAAACCTCGATGCGTCCTTCGGGGTCAAGTCCGGTGGTTGGCTCGTCAAGGAAAATGAGCGGCGGCTTCCCGACTAGGCTCATGGCGATGTCGAGTCGGCGGCGCATACCGCCCGAGTACGTGGCAACTCTGCGCTCGGCGGCATCGCTCAGACCGAAGCGGTTGAGCAGATCATCCGCCACCTGCCGCGGATTATTAAGGTGTCGCAGCTTGGCGATCATGATCAGGTTTTCCCGTCCAGTCAGTATCTCATCCACTGCGGCAAACTGCCCGGTCAGGCTGATCGATTGCCGTACGCTGTCGGGCTTTGACGCCACATCGAATCCGTTGACAGTGGCGCTTCCGCTGTCCTGTTTGATCAGTGTGGTAAGGATTTTGATGATGGTTGTCTTACCCGCACCGTTTGAGCCAAGCAGGGCAAATATGTTGCCTCTTTCGACCTCAAAATCTACTCCCTTTAGAACTTGCAGCTTGGTATAGGACTTCTGTAATCCCTTCACTTGAATCGCTTGATTGAGCATATTCTCTCTCCTTACCGCGGACACCGTCTTGTGCTACAATGCATTCAACTTGAACATCCAGCAAACAGGATGACTACGTTGCTAGATATTACAGATAATTGAATGACTATTATCTTGAAAATCAAGATATTTGTATCATAAGCGGGGAAAACAAAAATGTCAATGGGTTCAGATAACAAGAAAACTGAGCTTGGTCGGAAACTCGTCAATGAACTGCGGCAGTGCTATGGACTGGCTGCATCTTTCTTCAGGGCAGCAGCATCAAGAATCGAGATGACCGATACGGATATGCAGGTGATCGATATTCTGGAAAGCACTGGTGAGGCTACCGCTGGTCAGCTTGCTAATCTCATGGGACTTACTACTGGAACCTTCACGGCTATTCTCAACCGTCTGGAAAAGGCAGGGCTGGTACGTCGGGAGCGCGACCCCAACGATGGTCGTCGAGTGCTTGTGAGACTGGCAAAACGGTCAGATGGTGGCAAAGAAATAAGTCCTCTGTTTGCTTCGCTGGGGACGGCATGGGAGGAATTAGCGGACAACTACGACGATGAGCATAAGGCATTTCTGTTGGAGTTTCTTCAACGCAGCAATGCGCTTGCCGGCGAAGAAATTGTACGCTTGCGGGAGGTCCCGTCGGACAGCGAGGGGCTATTCACGGCGCCATTAGGTGGTCTGGACCATGCTCAGTTCGTCGTTTCCTCCGACACCTTCGGGCTGAACTTGCGCGCAGGGGAGATAATGGGTGCTCTCTACCACGCTCGCTTCGAGGGACCTGTGCCAGATGTGAAAGTCAAAGACGGCGTGGTCACTATCCGCTACCCACGACGTTTGTGGCTGCCGGGTATGGAAAAGCGCGCGGCAGAGGTTACGCTCAGTAGCGCCGTACAGTGGCAGATTGTGCTTCAGGGCGGGGCATCGGAGATAACTGCGGAGTTGAGCGAACTCAATCTCAGTTCCCTTGAGGTCAAAGGCGGAGCGCACATGGCACAGATCGATTTACCTGCTCCTTCCGGTATAGTTCCTGTGCGGATCAGCGGTGGTGCGGTACAGACTAGCATTCGACGCCCCGCAGGCACTGCCGCTCGCGTTCACCTCAAGGGCTGGGCTTCCGAATTTGTCTTTGATGATCAAACCTTTAGCGCGGTAGGTAATGACGTGCGCCTGCAAAGCCAGAACTTTGATCCGGCTGCACCCTTCTACGATATTGATGTGGATAGCTCCGTCAGCCAGCTCACCATCACCGCTGGTTGAGTTTCCACTGCCAACTGACGCTAGGCATCGGGCAGTAATGCGCTTCGAAAATAAGCCGGAAAGAGATGTCATTTTGCGTTGATAGCATCCGTTTATTTGCCAAAAGTCGGCAAACTCGGTTCAATCCACGCTATTCTCAACTATCCTCTGTATTCAATATGCAGTAAATAGGAACTAGCAGCCGTGCCTACCCCTCTGATCGAATGTGTGCCCAACTTCAGTGAAGGTCAACGCGCCGGGGTCATCCAAGCGATTGTCGATGCCATTACCGGCGCTCATCCCGACGATCCGGTGAATCTGCTTGATGTCAGCAGTGATGCCGATCACAACCGCAGCGTGATCAGCTTTGTGGGCAGTCCAGCAGCAGTAGAAGCAGCGGCATTCGCTGGCATCAAGACTGCCGCGCAGTTGATCGATCTGGATGTGCATCGCGGCGAGCACCCGCGCATGGGCGCAACCGATGTAGTGCCCTTCATCCCGATCCGCGAGGTCAAGATGGAGGAGTGCATCGCCATCGCCAAACGCTTAGGTCAGCGCGTGGCGGATGAATTGAATATTCCTGTCTATCTCTACGAATCAGCGGCGACGCGCCCCGAACGCGAAAATCTGGAGAACATCCGGCGCGGCGAATACGAAGGGATCAAAGAAAGCATCGCTACTGATCCAGCGCGCAAGCCAGACTTCGGACCGCTGGCGTTGGGCAAAGCAGGCGCGACGGTGATCGGTGCGCGTCCGCCGTTAATCGCCTACAACGTCTATCTGACCACCGATAACGTGGAGATCGCCAAAAAGATCGCCAAGGCGCTGCGCATGTCCACAGGCGGGTTCCGCTTCGTCAAGGCGCTCGGCTTGCTGGTCGATGGCAAAGCGCAAGTCTCCATGAATCTGACCAACTTCGAGAAAACGCCAATCTACCGCGTGGTCGAGACGATCCGGCGAGAGGCGCAGCGTTACGGCACGGGTATCCTCTACAGCGAACTGGTTGGCTTAGTGCCGGAGCAAGCGTTGATCGACTCCGCGCGCTGGTATCTGCAGCTCGATCTGTTCGATGACGCGCAGGTATTGGAGCGCAAGTTGCAGGAAGCTGGTGCGTTCAATGGCGCAGGACGACAGTCAGTGGTAACGCTCGATGCGGGCACGCTTGCTTTCACGGAGGCGGTGGCGGCGAACACGGCAGCTCCCGGCGGCGGCGCGGTGGCGGCATTAGCGGGATCACTTGGCGCAGCATTGACGAGCATGGTGGCAGGCTTGACCATCGGCAAGAAGAAGTATGCCGACGTAGAAGCGGAGATGCAGGGAATCGTCAGCAGCGCCAACGAGCTGCGATTGAAACTGGTAGCTGCCGTCGAGGAAGATAGCAAAGCATACGAAGCGGTGATGGCAGCATACAAACTGGATAGTGTTCACCCCAAGCGCGAGGACACGATCCAGAAAGCGATGTCCGTTGCGGCGGCGGTTCCTTTGCAGGTGATGGGGCTGGCACTAGATGCCCTCAAACTAGCGCGGATCGCTGTCGAGAAGGGCAACGTCAACGCAGCCACGGATGGTGCAGTGGCGGCGCTGATGATCCGCGCAGGAGTGGAAGGGGCAGCGCTCAATGTGCTAGTCAACGTCAAGAGCATCAAGGATGAAGCGGAAGCAGCACGCCTCCGCAGCGCCACAGACCAGATCAGCGGCGAAGTGCGCTCGTTGAGTGACGAAACGGTACAGGTCGCTCGGGATCGTGCGGGGATTGCAGGCTAGTTATTTGCCCTGCGTGGTGCGGCGCGGTGTGCGAATCCCGAATCGTCGGAAGCGCCGCCGCGTCACCGTTTCTGATCGCTGTTTTTGCGGTTGATCGACAGGCGGCTTTTGGCACCACTGCCACAACTCGTCGGCGATGTCCCAGACCGCATTGGGCATGGCTAACTTCTTGGCGTTCTCGCCGCGTTCCTTAAGCCGATCTGCTGGTTCGTGCAGCCACTTATTGATCACCCTTGCCACACGGCGGGGACCACGCGCATAGACACCCGCCTTATGTGCGATGATGTACTTAACGTTGCCGTACTCCTGTCCCGGAATGTGGTCACTAATGATCAGCGGTAAGCCTGCCATGCACGCCTCGCTGATCGTGCCCGGACCAGCTTTCGTCACCAGAATGTCAGATGCCGCCATCAGTTCCGGCATGTTGGTGACGAAACCGTAGATCTGAGTCGGCTGATTCCACTTCACTTTATCAAGCTTGCTTTTCAACTTCTCGTTGCGCCCCGCCACGATCACCAGTTGGCAGGGCAGTGCCAGTGCGTTGATCCGCCGCGCGATGCGGAACAGCGGACCCATGCCCGCGCCACCGCCAACCAACAGGATGGCGGGTAGCTGCGCATCCCACGCCAGTTTTTCCCGCGCTTCTGCCTTCCCGATCAAGCTGTTGGCGAAATCGGGATGCACAGGTAAGCCCGTCACGCGCAGCCTATCAGGGTTGATCCCCAGTTTCAAGCCGCGATCTACTGCTGGCTGCGTGGGCACAAGGATGCGCTCAACGTGGCGGTTGTACCAGAAGGCATGTGTCGAAACTAGATCGGTGACGACAGTGATGAACGGCGGACGCTGTGGCAATCGGCGTAAACTCGCCATCGCCAGTGAATTGAACAGCGGATGCACCGAGACGATCAGATCGGAGGGATGATCCTCGAATAAGCGACTCAAGCCTCGTCGGAACTTGCGCCAGATCGAGCGCACCATAAAGGTCATCGCAGCGGGCTGCCCGCGACGATTGGACATATGATAACTGAGCGTCCACATCAACCGTCCGCGATTAACCCACACCGGATAGACTTCCGGTGCGTATTTGAATGGTGAGGGGGCGTAATCGCGGAACACGTCCACCATTTCGCACTGTACCGCAGCGCCGTAGCGTTGGCGCAGTGCAGCGATGATCGCTTCGGCGGCGGCGCGGTGACCACCGCCTGTATCGGAAAATAAGAATAGAATCCGTTTGACAGCAGGCGCAGGAGTATTACTAGGTTCGTACATCAGTTGGTTTTTGGGGAAACAGAGGGATCGACTTCTGCTTCGACATCAACAGTAGTTTCCGGTAATCGGCTGATCAGTTTCTTGACAGACTTGTTGAATTCACGGCGCGGCATCAACACGCGACGGTCACACTTGATGCAGCGCAGACCAATATCCGCGCCGAGGCGGTAGACCTGCCACTGATCGTTGCCGCAGGGATGCTGTTTACGGGTTTGCACTACATCGCCAAGTCTAGGTTCAATCGCCATCGTCGCCACCTAATACTGTTACGACGCGCTATAATTCTACCACACTAGGGCGTGCCATCGAGTAACGTTAACGTTAAGGAGTCCAGCTTGCTTCTCTCGCGCACTATCTCAGAGATTATTGCTTTCGCGCTGATCGCCCTGATCGCTATGGATATCCACGAGTTCGCGCACGCCTACGTCGCCAATTTAATGGGCGACACGACAGCACGCGATATGGGCAAGATGACTCTTGATCCCAGAGTCAATATCAACTGGGTCGGTTGGTTGATGTGGGCATTTCTTGGCTTCGGAATTCTCGGATCGGTACCGGTTAATGCTCGCCGAATGCGCGATCCTCGTTGGGGTGAATTAGCCGCTGTAGCTGCTGGTCCGTTCTCCAACTTATTATTAGCTGCTGTTTTCGCCATATTCATACGTCTAGGAATTGCACAGCCTGATCTCAGTTTTTCGCGGCAGCAAATCTTCCCGACTCTGGATCAGATCGTGACTATCGGCGTTTTCCTCAATCTGCTAATGTTTCTGTTCAATCTGCTGCCCTTTTTTCCCTTCGACGGCTGGACGATCATGCTGCGGCTCGTGCCTCCTGATCTGGCTTACACACTTCAGCGCCATCAGCAAACCAGCACGCTTATCTTTTTCGGCTGCCTTGCGCTTTCGATATTAGGCGTCTTTGATATATTTGGCAGGGTCTTATACCCGCCGTTGGGATTGCTCTTTCAATTACTGACGGGCTATCGCCTTTTCTGATCCTAACGGTATGAAAATGGCGTTGACTCGTCTGCGTCAGGGCATTCTGGCGCTGGTAGCGTGGGCGCGTGAGGTTGACGATGCGCCCGCGCGATCTCTCCTCTCGCCATCTCTGCTAGCGCTCTTTCAGCGGATGTCGCGCCGTGAACAGCAGCACGCGCTGGAAGTCTACAACACCTTGAAGCGGCTAGGCGCATCCAATCCTGCACTGCTGACCGCCGGATTGTTGCACGATGTGGGCAAAATGCGCGCACCACTCTATCTCTGGGATCGCGTTCTGATCGTGCTGGTGGAAGCGGCAATGCCAGCAACGGCGAAGAAAATCGGTGAGGGCGATGTGCGGAGTTGGCGTCGTCCATTCGTGATCCGTAAGCAGCATGCACAGTGGAGTGCCGAGATGGTTGCCGCTGCTGGTGCTGATCCGCTGATGGTCGAACTGATCCGCCGCCATCAGGATAAGGTGACGCAGCCGAGCAGCGATGTAGATCGGTTGCTACTGACGCTGCAGCAAGCGGACGATGCTAATTGAGCCGTCAACTGTAGTGAGTTCTGTTCACTATGCTCATTGGACGCAGAACATCCTTTTTGATTGTGCTGCCATGAAAAAACAATCTGCACCAGCCACTCCTTCATTACCCCATATTCGCGTTTCGCTGCCGCTGCAATTCTTGCTGATGACCTTGATCGTCATCGCCATCACCGTGCTGATTGTTCCTTTTCGTCCGGTGATCGGGGTGACGCAGTTTTCGGTGCTCTACCTTCCCGTCATCCTGATCTGTGCTCTGGTCGCCCATCCTAGCGTTACCTTCTTCGCTGGTTTGATCAGCTTCATCTGCTTCGATCTGTTCGTGGTACCGCCGCAGTTCCCCTTTTCCGTAAATAGCTTTCTTGATCTACTAAACCCGCTAAGTGTGCTGGTCGTCGCTATCGTCACTGGTGTAATCACCGAGCGAGCGCGCCGCCGTTCGGTACAGGTAGCAGTCTACCGTGACGCCGATAAGCTACGTACCACACTGCTCAACCTCGTTTCGCACAATTTGCGCACACCGCTGGCGACGATCAAGACCGCGCTTACGGCGATGGAGACGGATGCGGCGCTTTCGGAATCCAGCCAGCAGTTGTTAGCAGATGCGAACGCCGCCTCTGATCGCGTTAATCGCTTGGTCGCCAACATCCTGCGATTGTCGCAGCTAGAGACGGATAAACTCAAAGTGCAATTGCAGCCTTACGCCATTGACGATCTGATCGAGGTAACGCTGGAACGCTGGTCAAGTGCCACCGCCAGCGGCGATCTAGTGGCGCAGATGCCCGCGACACTTCCACTGGTCATGATCGATTCTGATCTGATCGGCGCGGTGCTGACCAACCTGATCGAAAACGCACTGCGGCATGGCAAACCACCTGTGATCATCCATGTACAGCCGCGCCCTGACGATCTCTTGGTCACGGTGCAAGATGCGGGTGCTGGTGTGCCAGCCGAGCGCCGTAGCAGCTTATTCACGCCCTTTTCGTCCTCCCGTCCGACGGGCATCGGGCTAGGATTAGCGGTGTGCAAGGGTTTGGTGGAAGCACACGGCGGCAAATTATGGGCGACCTTTGACGACGCGACCTGCTTTCATTTCACACTGCCACTTGAGTCCGCCACAGAAAGCGCTGGTTGATTGTGGTACATCTTCTAGTCGTTGACGACGATAATCAGTTCCGCGATACCTTGGTGCGGGCGCTCAAAAACGCGGGTGTACGCGCGACGGGCATCGCCGATCCTGACGCGGTGGCATCCGCCGTGGCTATCAATCAACCTGATATCGTGCTGCTGGACATGATGTTCGATATGGAGATCAGCGGGTTGGATGTCTGCCGAGCGCTGCGGGCGTGGAGCAAAATCCCTGTGCTAATCATCTCTGTGCTGGACGACAACGAGACCAAGGTCGCGGTGCTGGACGCGGGCGCTGACGATTACATTGTCAAACCATTCAACGTTCAAGAACTGTTAGCGCGTGTCCGTGCGATCCAGCGACGGTTAGAACAACCCGCAGCCGCGCCACACCATCTGATCCGCTTCGGCGTGTTGGAGATCGATGTCGAGGGGCAGAGCATTACGCGCAGCGGGCAGCCAGTGATCCTGACGCGCAATGAGTTCATCGTCTTCAAACTGCTGGTGCAGGCACACGGCGAGATCGTCTCCTACGAGACGCTACTGCAACAGGTCAAACTACACGCTGACAGCGCTGATAAATCCTCCGTCCGTAACCTGATCACCCAGATTCGCCGCAAACTAGAAAACGATCCGCAGCAGCCGGAGTATATCCTGACCGAATCCGGCTCCGGCTATCGCTTCAACGTCTGGCACGATATGCCTGAAAAACCACTGGCGTCACGCCCCACCAAATCTAAACATTAGTGAACTTCAGTCAAATTGCTTGACTTAAGCAACTAATTAGTGGACAATAGCAATAATCATCTCATTATCCTGCGGAGACAAAGTCATGATCGCACGCTTGTGGAAGGGCTGGACGCCGTTAAGCAATGGCGATGCTTACGAATTGCTGCTTCGTGATCACATCTTACCGGGCATCCACCGCCTAGCCGGATTTCAGGGCGCGTATATCCTGCGGCAAGACGGCGAAACTGAGACGGAATTCGTGATTGTCACGCTGTTCAACGCGCTGGACGATGTTCGCGCCTTCGCTGGTGACAGCTATACCACGCCCGTGATTGAACCAGAAGCACGCGCCTTGCTCTCGCGCTTTGAGAACTTCGCTTCGCACTACGACATCAAATTGTCTCCTGCCGATTAGCCACCTAGATCAGGATCAATGGACATGCTTGCACCAGTTACTACCAACACAACGCTAGATGACAGGATCAGCGCCGTGCGCCAATTTAACCGCTTCTACACACGGCAGATCGGCGTGTTGCGCGAAGGCTTACTGCACACACCGCACACCCTCACCGAATCCCGCGTGATTTTTGAACTGGCGAACCGCGCCGACCTGACCGCCTCCGATCTGGGGCGTGAACTGGGCTTGGATGGGGGCTACCTCAGCCGCATCCTCGCGCGGTTGGAACAGCAGGGACTGCTGGATAAAGTGCGTGCTGAGAATGACGGACGCCAGCGCCTACTGCGCTTGACGGCGGAAGGACAGAATGCGTTTGCCGTGCTCAACCAGCGATCCCGCGAGGAAGTTTCGGAGATGCTGGGCGATCTCAGCGAGGAAGATCAGCAGCGCTTGCTCAAGGCGATGATCACTATCGAAGGCATCTTCAATAAGGGACTCAAGTTCTCCGAGCCGTTCATCCTGCGTTCGCACGAACCCGGTGATATGGGCTGGGTGACGCATCGACACGGTGTCCTCTATGCGCAGCAATACGGTTGGGATGAACGCTTCGAGGCGTTAGTAGCACAAATCGTTTCCGACTTCATCAACAACTTCAATCCGGCACGCGAACGCTGCTGGATAGCGGAGATGGATGGCGAGATCGTCGGATCGGTATTCGTGGTGCAGTACAGCGAAACGGTCGCCAAACTGCGCCTGCTGCTGGTCGAGCCGAAAGCGCGTGGCATAGGCTTGGGCAAGCGGTTGGTCAATGAGTGCATCCGCTTCGCCAAGCGCGTCGGCTACCAGAAAATGATCCTGTGGACGAACAGTATTCTTGTGGAAGCGCGGCACATTTATACCAGAGCAGGCTTCAAGCTGATCGCTGAGGAAGCGCATCACAGCTACGGTCACGATCTGGTAGGCGAGACGTGGGAGTTGGAACTCTAATCAGCCAGCCCACTCTGGTTGCGCTGTTCTTATTTTCAACTAAGATAAGGGTATTGCCTACTTCCACCAAGAGTTGAGTTTACATGGCTGATGCCTTTATCTCGTATTCACGTCGAGATCAAGACTTTGTGCGTGCGCTGTTCGAGGCGCTCCAGGCAAACCAGCGCGAGGCATGGGTCGATTGGCGCGGCATCGACTACTCCAGCAAATGGTGGGAAGAAATCCTCGCGGGCATCGAAGGCGCTGATAACTTCATCCTGATCGCCAGTCCCGACTCGCTGAACTCTAGCTATTGCCACCGCGAGATCGAACACGCGCGTAAGCTGAACAAACGCATTATCACCATTCTCTACCGCCCCATTGATGAGCGTGCGCTGGTCGGTGGCTGGTACTCCGATGCCGAGATGAAGCCTTACGATGCGCTTGCCCGCCAGAATTGGGAAGAACTGCGGCGCATTCAATGGATCGATGCGACCAGACTTAGCGGCGTTGAGGCAGTCACAGCGGCATTACTGGATACCATTACTACCGATCCGCAGCTTAAGCAACTACATACGCGGCTGATCCAGCGGCTGGCGCATTGGAGAGCGACTGGCAACAGTCCCGATACTGTGCTGCGCGGTCACGATCTCCTTGCCTGTGAGGATTGGCTGGCTTATTGGAATAAGCTGGATGAAGATGACCGCCTGCAGCACAAGCCGGGACTAGCAGACGAGCATCGTGCTTTCATCATCGAAAGCCGCCGGATCGTCGATGACGAAGCTAACCGCCTCCGCGTGTTACGCCGCGCCCGCCTGATCTTAGGAGCGATCACCCTGATCACCATCGCAGCGGCGCTGCTGCTTGGCATGGTTGCCATCGTCGCTAATCGCCAGCGGGTCGTGGCAATTGCCGAAGTAGACGACGCTAAAGCTACCCTGACGCCGATCTACGCCACGCAGACGCAGGTGGCGGGCGATGTGTTAGCAGGACAAACTCAGATCGAGTCGCTGCGACTGGCGGCACTGGCAAATGGGGTGCTGACGCCACCGACAGGCGATAAGCTGGCGGCGCTGCTGCTTAGTATTCGCGCCCTCAAGGTGACGTATACGGCACAGGCGGACTCGGCGTTAAGCGCAGGATTAGCCGTGCCATTTGCACTTGGCGAACTGATAGGGCACAAGGCACCAGTGGCAGATGCCGTGTTCTCGCCCGATGGTAAGCTGGTCGCCACCGCTGGTTACGACAACGTGGCAATCCTCTGGGATGTCGCCAGCCGCCAGCCAGTTCGCACTTTTAGCGGTCACCAGCAAATTCTGCTCAGCGTCGCCTTCTCGCCCGATGGCAGACACATTGCCACCAGCAGCGCCGATATGACTGCGCGTCTCTGGGATGTAGCTACCGGACGACAGGTGCAAATCTTCGTTGGTCATACTGGCGCTGTCAATCACCTTGCCTTCTCGCCCGATGGCAAGCACCTTGCCACTGCCAGCGCCGATATGACCGCACGTATCTGGGACATCGCTAGCGGACTCGAAGTGCTCTCGATGGCTGGCTATAACAAGGCGCTCAATCGCGTCGCCTTTTCACCGGATGGTAAGTATCTCGTCACCGCCTGCTCCGATCATACGGCATGGCTGCGCACGGTGGAAAATGGCAGCATCCTGCGTATTTTCGTCGGACACACTGATGAAGTGGATGGCGTGGCGTATTCGCCAGATGGCAAATTCATCGCCACTGCCAGTCTGGATCGCTCGGTACGCCTGTGGGATGTCGCCTCTGGTGCTCAGCTACGCAGTTATGAGGGGCATTCGGATGTGGTCGCCAGTGTCGCTTTTTCACCCGATGGCACGAAACTGATCTCCGGCAGTTGGGATACCACCGCACGCCTCTGGGACGTAGCGACGGGCGAACTGCTGCACCTCTACAGCGGGCATAAAGCCACGTCGCTCGCACGTGGGCTGATTTTCAATGTGGTCTTCTCACCGGATGGGCAATCGCTGGTGACCGCCAGCGTTGATAGTACGGCGCGGGTGTGGGCTGTCGATCTAGATGGTCAAATGCGTATTCTGCGGGGACACAGGGATTATGTCGATCAAGCAATATTTTCCCCTGATGGTCGATTTGTTTTCACCGCCAGCCGTGACCAAACGGTGCGGATGAAGGAGGTCGCTACCGGGCGGCAAGTACGCAGCTTTGCAGGGCATGGCGATGCCAGCGGCGGTCTAGCAAGCTCACCTGATGGCAAGCTCTTGGCGACTGCCACTAACGATAATACTGTGCGACTGTGGGAAATAGCGACAGGCAAACAAGTAGGCGTGTTCAATCATCCTGACAACGTTTGGACTCTCGCTTTCTCGCCCGATGGCAAGTATCTCGTTACAGGCAGTTCAGATGCCATTGCTCGTGTCTGGGATATGGCAAGCGGCACGCAAATTCGCACACTTATTGGTCACGACAAGAGTATTTTAGATGTTGCGTTTTCAGCGGACGGTCAGTACATCGCCACTGCCAGCTTTGATCATAGCGTTAGGGTGTGGAGCGTAGCAACAGGACGGGCAATTCGTCTTGTCGATCAGCAGGATGGTCCGGTTTACGCCGTCGCTTTCTCGCCAGATGGTCAGAACATCGCCAGCAATGACGGCAAAAGCGTGCGGCTGTGGGAAGTCGCTACGGGCAACACCATCCAGACCTTTAGCGGTCATACGGCTTCGGTCAATGCAATCGCCTTCTCCACTGATGGTCAGCTTCTACTCACCGCAGGTGATAGCACCGCCCGCTTGTGGGAAGTCAACAGCGGGCATGAACTGCGTGTCTTTGATGGGCACACCGACTATGTAATAGATGCTGCTATCTCGCGTGATGGTCGTTACGTGGTTACCACGCATGGTCCGGCTCAGATTGCACGGCTGTGGAGCACCGACTATCAGGATACAATCGCGGATATCTGCCGCCTGCTGTGGCGCGATCTCAACTCGGACGAGCGCCAGTTGTACGCCATCAGCGACGCTGCACCGACATGCCCGCAGTTCGAGGCAGCGCTCCTGCTAACGCCAACAATCACGCTGACACCTCCCGGTCAGCCATGGACTCCTGTAGCAACGGCGACGCTGCCGATCTCTACGCCGATTGCGACTGCAACGCCGCGCCGTATCGTTTTCCCACTTCCGAACAGAACTCCTACTCGCGCACCCTGATCAACCTTCGTTAGCCGCCCTGATCCGCGCTACAATGGGCGGCTATGAAGCTGCAAATCGTCCAACTCGAACCCTACGACGACACCACCTCGATCAAGGATCGTCTGTCCAGCGTCAAGGCAGATCGCGTTCTGCTGGTCTGGCCCAAGCGCAAATCAGCGCGTTTGCTGCAGCGCAAGCTCGATCTGGTGCTGATCCAGCGCGAGGCGGAAAGACGCAAGGCACGCCTCGCCCTTGTCACCGCCGATCCTGATGTGATCGATTACGCCCGCGAACTAAACATCACGGTGTTCAATTCGGTGCGGCAGGGGCAGCAGCCCGGAGTCTGGAAACAACCGCTAAACAAAGTATTCGTCGAACGTGCCGATCGACCCGAAGGTACGCCCGATCCCTTTGAACTGCGCTTGATCGCCAGCCGACTGCGCAAACTGACGCCGCAAGAACGGCGCAACCGTCTGATTCTGCGCTTCGGTGCGATCTTACTGCTGCTGGTCACGCTGGTCAGTACGGCTGTCGTGGTGCTGCCCGGTGCGGAAGTGGTAATCCATCCGGCACAGTCGCAGATCGATGACGTGGCGCTGATCACCGCTGATCCACAGGCATCGGCAATCGACTACGATCAGGGCATTATTCCCGCGCTGGTGCAGGTGATCGATGTGGAGACCAGCGCCAGTATTCCCACCACAGGGGTCACTGATGTGGCGAACAGTCTGGCGAGCGGCACGGTCATCTTCACCAACCAGACCAACGACGAGATCACCATTCCAGCGGGCACAGTAGTCTTCAGCACTGGACGCGACCCTGCGCGCTTCCGTACCATCAACGATGTGATCGTGCCTGCGGGCGTGGGCAGTACCGCCAACACCAACATTCAGGCGTTGGAGGATACTTCCGGCACCAAGGGCAACATTGAGCCGAACCTGATCATCAACATCGAGGGACCGCTGAACGATGTGCTGGGCGTGCGTAATCCCGATTTCACGCGCGGCGGTTCGGTGCGTCCGCAGGGCATCGTCACGCAGGCGGATTACAACAACTTGCTGCCCCTCGCCCGCGACAAAATCAGGCAGGTCGCGCTGACGCAGTTTTCAGCGCGGCTGACCAGCGGACAGATCGTGGTGCCGGAGTCGATCCAGATCGCGCCGGGGGCTACTGAGGAGACTACCTACAGCGCCTTCATCGGTGATCCGGTGGAAACGCTGACTCTGACTTTGCGTACGCGCGTCCGAGCGCTAGTCATTGATCAGCAGTTTGCCCGCGATGCCGCTTTCGCCAGTCTGTCGCGGCAGGTGCGCTTGCAGCAAACACGCATCCTCGATTTAAACAGTGTGACTTACCAGCTCACCGCCGTACGCCCGCCTGATGCCAATGGGCGCGTCCTGCTAACGATGGCGGTCTCCGGCAGGATTTACACCCAGATCGATGCCGAACGTGCCCGCCAGCGCATCAGCGGCAGCTCGATCAGCGCTGCGATCGACGCCCTGAATCGCGACTGGGTGCTTGATCCGCTGCGTCCGCCGGAGATCAGAGTCTTCCCCGGCATCTTCGGACGCCTACCGTTTCTGACCACGCGCATCACCATCGTGATACGGACATCGACATGAGCGAACTCGAACAGCCACCTCCGGTAGTGCGTGGACGCTTGCTCGCTGTAGATCAGGGCGACCGCTACATCGGGCTGGCGTTGTGCGATGGCTTGTGGTTAACCACCCGCCCCCTGCTGGTCTTGGAGCGCAGCAGCAAGGCGGAGGATTTCGCCGCCATCAACGCGCAGATCGCCAAGCATCAGGTAGTGGCAGTGATCGTTGGCTTGCCCACCAACCCCGAACGCGCTGACGACGAAGCTGAGATGCCGACTCGCGCCAGTACCGTGCGCCGCTGGGCATCACGCCTCGCCGCCGCGATCAGTGTGCCGCTATATCTCTGGGAGGAGCAGTTCAGTTCCATCGAAGCCGCTGATCTGATCGCCGCGCAAGGCAGCGAGCGTCCTGATCGGATCGACGCGCACGCCGCCGCCGTGATCTTGCAAAGCTTCATCGATGCGCATCCTCTCAGTGTGGCATTACCCAAACCAGTGAAGAACATTTAGGCACGTAATAAGTCCAATAATTGGTGAATAGCCGCCACTTTGCTAGACTCGTAGTATGCCATTTGGCATAGTTCAAAAGGACGGCAAATTATGAGCATTACCAACTTAATCGTTTGGATTATTGTCGGTGCCATCGCTGGTTGGCTTGCCAGCATCGTCATGAAAACTAATCGCCAGCAAGGGTTGATTACGGACATCATCGTTGGTATCGTTGGCGGCTTGATCGGCGGCTTCGTGCTCAATGCCATCGGTGTTGGTGGGGACGTAACTGGGATCAACTTGCCGAGCATCCTCGTCGCCTTCATCGGCGCGGTAATTCTGCTGGTGATCCTGCGTGCCATCCGACGCGGCTGAACTTCACTCTGCTCCTACTCTCAAGATCAAACGGCATCCAATCGGATGCCGTTTGTCTTATCCTGCTCTTGCAACCACTTATTGCTCAATATCCGTACCAGCGGAAAATAGGAAGTACAGGATAATCGTTGACTATAAACGCAGCCACCTCCATTACAATCACGCCTGGTTGCACGTGACGAAAGTAGTGATGCTCCTGAAATTTTTACGGCTCGCTGTACTGCTACTGCTGCTGCTGACACTCTCATTGGGTAGTCTAGCGCTAGCGCATCGCGGTGCAGCGGAGGATGGTTATTACTGCTTGCAAATGCGTTCGGGCGATGGCAGACGCACGATCATGGACATCCGCAGCGGCGACTGGACGCGCGTGAATACGAATCGACACCGTGTACAGCCAGTAGTGGTCGAAGCGGTCTCGCCCGATGGTGCGTTTACCGCCCGCATCACCGATAGCCCGCCACCGACCCATTCGCAGGCGACCTTGTGGTTGGAGGGCAAGGATGTCAACAGTGCCGAATTGTTGAGCTTGCCGCTGTACGTCGAACAGATGCAGTGGTTTTCTGACCACGATTTGTTTTTTGCCACGGAAACTCCTCAGGCTGTAGTTTTCGGCAGTCTCTACATCACTGACGATGGACAGCCAGCCACGGCGCTCTACTCGCTCAAGCGCGAACATGTACGCTTTTGGGATTGGCAATTCGGCACACCAGTAATCATTACTACTGAGATTGCCTACGTGTTCAATTTGCAGGCGCACGCTTGGCAGGAGCTTGCACTGCCAGACTGGGTAGTACAGAGTCCCCCACCGCGCCTGATCCGTGACCAGCAGAACGACTTACTAACCTTGCGCTACGAACGCAGCGACGAAAGTGTACTGCTGCTGCTTGACCCACAGCTAGGCTGGCGTGGCACGCTGCATTATGCTGGGGCAACAGCGACTATCGACCTCTATTGGTCGCCTTTCGGACATTACGTGACGGTCGTCACGAGTACTGGCAGCAGCGATACGCTGGATGTCTGGGATGTGCGCACCGACCAGCCTCAGTTACTGGAACAGATCGTGCTGGCTAACGGCAATTTCAGTCAGTGGTTGTGGTTATCCGATGAGCGCCGGGCGATCTACGCCTCGACGTACTACGAACCTCCCAACACCTATCGAACCGTCGTGCGCTCACACCGATTAGGCGGCGAAGCGTCGGCAGATTCCCTGCTGATTCAGGGGTTTGACCGCGCAGGTGCGCAAATCCGCCCGCATACCATGTTCGTCACCTTCCAGAGCGGTCAAAGCTACGATCTGGTATCGATCGATGACACTGGCGAGATGCGCACGCTGATCACAGGGACGCCGGAACGCCCCTTCTTCACGGGCATCGCTGGTTATTCGACGTTCACCTATCAAGCGGCAAATGGTGCCCGCAAACGTCTGCTGCTGATTGAAGAGAGCAGCCAGCGGATCGCTGATCTGGAGATCGATCTGCCGCCCTCAACTAAGGACGAATACAGCCGCACCTTTCATGAGGGCGTTATTTTTCTGCGCAATCTAGCTGATATTGCCCCGAATTTTGCGGTCAGCTTCGCCTCGTTTCAGCCGCTAACGCTCGCCGATCCCGGTCAGCAAATTACCAACATTAGTTCAGGTTTTCCGTCACGCTATTTCTATGTTGAGTGGACGACCCAAACAATGGACGGGATCAACATTTTCGCGCCGGATGGAACGCGCATCAGTGCTTTCTATTGGCGCAAAGGCACACCGCTGACCGATATTGCACCATCGCCTGATCAGCGGCATTGGCTGTACAAGAACCGCAACTCAAATGAACTATATTCAGCGGCAGAGGTAACATCGGACGGTAATTCTGATCTGCTGACACCACTCTTTACGCTGACGGACAAATCACATTTGCTCTATCAATCCGCGTGGTCACCCGATAGCACACAGTTCGCCGTCCCGATCTATGGCGCAGGCAGATGGGAGCGTGTCGTCATCTTCACCGCGGATGGACAAATCACGGCAGACTATCCGCTGCACGGTATCTGGATCGTTCAACCGTGGACGCAGTGCAGGTAACTGAACACAGCCTATGAGAATCTCCCGCTTCGTACTGCTTGCCGTTATTTCGCTGTTCATATTCACAGGTGCGATCACCGCCATTGCCCTGCCCCGCCGATCTGCTGCCGACTCGCTGCGCTACTGTTTGCAACTGCGCACCCCCGATGACCGCCGCCACCTGATCGATATCCGCAGCGGAGATCGCGCCTACCTGAGCACGGATCGCTACAAAGTACAGCCCGTCGCCATTGTGCCTGCACGTTCAGCAAACGGCGCGGTGACTGCCTACATTACGCAGTTAGCGCAGCCAATTAGCCGGGATGATGCTACCGTCCTCTGGTTCGAGGGCGACGCGATCACACCACCAACCCCCATCCACTTACCGCTTTCAGTACTGCGCTTCAACTGGCTTTCGGATCGACGGCTGTTTTTTGTTGCTGCTGGTGTTGATCAGATGGTGGCTGGCAGTGCCACCGTGCAGCCCGACGGTCAGATCACCTTTAACCTGCATACCTTCAACTTGAAAACCGTCAGCGACGAGCGCCTGCTGCCCGAAATGTATGCGGTAACAAGCACTGACGCAGTCACGTTCTGGCTCACCGATCAAGATCGCTGGACGGAGATTCCGCTGCCAGAGTGGACTAAAACGCTGCCAACGCAGTATCAATTCATTCGAGATATTTCCGAATCGCGCTTGGCTCTCTCTCGCAGTGTCGGATCAAACAGGCTGCTCGTCTTGCTCGATCCTTTTCGTGGTACTAGCCAAACGCTGCAGTATGCGAACACCGAACGCCTTCTCAAACTGCGTTGGTCGCCAACTGGACACTACGTTGCCGCATTGATCCAGCTTGATGACAGCACACTTCGCTTTGACGTGTGGGATTTAAGCGAGCCTGAGCCGCGCTCGGTAACGCAGATCGACTTGGAGAACAGCCGCGATGCGGATTGGTTGTGGTCACCACGTGAGGATAGTGCCATCTTCACCACTAACGATCAAGCCAATCTCGTGTCCGCTTGGCAGGTTCACCTTGCCGATCCCGGTGCTAGTGATCTTGTACTTCAGGGAAACATGCAGATACCGCCATACTTCCAGCAGGGGCATCTATTCTTCAATTTCCAGCGTGAGCGAGGATACGATCTGGTTATGCTCGACGCCGCTGGCAACATGACTACCTTAGCGCAGAACTTGCCGATGATCCCTTTCTACTCCGAATTTGATGGCTACGCCAGCTTCCACTGGCGAGGTGACGATCACGCCCATTTCCTGTTTATCGACCTGACAACGCATCGCACAATTGATCTGCTGGCAAATGCCACCGACATCCCTAATGCTGGCTTTCAATTCATCACCGTCAGCGCTGAGTTGTTCATCGCCAAAGCAAATATTAGCAGTGAGAGCGGCAGCACATCTCGCTATTTCGCGCTCAATCCGCGTACTTTTCAGCCAATCGCGCTGGTCGATGATGGGCAGCAGATCACCTATTTCTCCTTCAACTATCTCGAAAAACAGGGTTCATTCATCGCCTACTGGATCAGCGGCAGCCAGCAGGGATTACATGTCGTTGATCAGTCAGGCAAGCGGCTGGCGACGTTCATTTTGCCGCAGGGCGCATCCAGCCTGATCTTCAATGTTGCGCCCGATCTCAGTCGCTTGATCTTCATGAACGATAATGCCCTTGGATCGCCGTATCTGCTGCGTCTCGATGGCGAAGTAACTCAACTGCCGGAGTCCTCGGCGGTGATCAGTGTGCCCGCGTGGTCGCCGGATAGCCAGCGCATCGCCGTGATCGTGGATCGGCAAGTACCGCAGGACGATCAGATCATTATCCTCGACGCGGAGGGCAATCTGCTCAGCGCTTTCCCGGCGCGTGGCACGACCAGTCCTTCCTTGTGGACATCCTGCCGATGACAAGACCAAGATCGAGACTCCCGCGCCTGATCCTGCTCACCTGTGCGCTGCTGATCGCTTGTACTGGTGTGCTCACTGCCGTCGCCGCCCGCCGATCCACTGATGATAACGGCTACCACTGCCTGCAACTGCCCGCCTTATTTTATAACGAGACACGCCTGCTCATTGATCTACGCAGCGGCGGACAAATACGTCTGAAAGTGGGAACGCATCGTGCTGATGACATGATGAAACCGCCACTTCCCTCACCAGATGGTCGCTATATCGCTTACGCCACTTTCAACACGAAAAGCGGTATGCGTGGAAACATCGTGACCATATGGATTGATGGGGCTGATGTAAGTAGTAAAGTGCTCACTCAACTGCCTCCCGTCATCGTCCTTTTCCAATGGGTGACTAATCGACTGTTGATTGTGGGCGGCGTGATCGATCAGCGGTTAACCATAGCAACGGTTGATGTCAGCGACCCGCACTCACCTATTGTCACGCGCCGTTCGTTCGGCAGTAGTAACAGCTACGCTGACTTCAGATGGATAGGAGATACGCTGATGGTGACAGATCAAGGTGTCTTTAACCTCTGGTCACCGCAACGCAATGCTTGGGTTAGTTATGAATTACCCAAAAGGCTTGCATCTGCTCAAATGCTACTCTCCTTACCATCTGATGATGCAGATCAGAGTTTCTTAGCAATGTATTACAACAGCTATAGAGAAAGCGGTTTGTTAGTGCTAGATCCCGAGCGTGGTTTCATCGCCACCTCCATCTACTCACAAGCACAACTTGTCGAGGTCACATGGCTGGCTAAAGGTACACGCTTACGGACAAGGTTGCGTCTGGGTGGCAATACAAGTGAAGTGACAATCTGGGATGTGAATAACTCTGGTCTGATCCCGATACTTACCGATGTCGTTCCAGACAGCGCCACAGGAGAACATCTCTCGGTTGATGACGGCACAAGTTACCTCTATATGGTGACGACACTGGATGGAACGCAATCGATTCGGCAGCATCGCTTGGAAGCGAATACTGTTGATAAAGTGATAGTGGCTGACGTGATTGACGCCACTTTCCCACGAGTCAAATCATACACAGCACGAACTGATGGTTTATTCACTTATGTGAAGCGTCAGAATGGCTATGCAATATTGTGGGTCAATGCGGATGGCAAGGTTAAAACGCTGGCGGAAGAGGGTACGAAACTGCCTGCCTTCAAACTCGCTTACGATGTCTACATCGGCATTTGGCAAACAGCAGCAGCAAGCCGTGTGCTGGTGATCGACTTACAGCAGGATGCCGAAGTCTTCTCCTATCCCACAAGCCTCCTTGCCAATAATCCCATTATGGTCGAACCATACCTGCGATTTGATCATTCGCTGATCATTTCTGAGAGCCTAATCAGCGGTACGCTAATCACCTACCGCGTTTTCAATCTTCGCACCGGACAGATAATCCCATCAGCGACAGCGAACGTGTCAATGAACAACCTCTATACAGATGATTCGTGGGATCACTTCAGCGTCGGATGGATGTCAAACGATGGACGACAAGGCATCACTGAATTTGCACCCGATGCCGCGCCAGTTGCTTCATTTATCGCTCCCGCGACTATGAATCCATTTGGCTACAAAATCTCAACGACGCAGACTCGCGTCATCGTTTCGGATAGCCTTGTAAACGATAAATACCTTCTCTTCCCCGATGGAACGTACAAATCACTACCGCAGAGCGCCCAAGCAACGAGTTCATTTCACTGGTCACTTGATGGTAGCTATATCGTTGGCACAATTGCTAATGTCAATAGCAGCGTGACAGATGTCTATATACTCGATTCTGATGGCAATATTCTCCACAATTATCGAGTGCATACCGCGTGGTGGTCGCGCGATACGTTATCGCTATCGAGATGCCAATGATCAGATCGAGACTCCCCCGCCTGATCCTGCTCACCACCGCCCTGCTGATCGCCTGTACGGGTGCGCTCACTGCCGTCGCCGCCCGCCGATCCAACGATGACAACGGCTACCACTGCCTGCAACTGCTGACCACTAATGATCAACGTCTCTTGATCGATCTGCGAAGCGGGGCGCAGCTTCGCGTGAGATCAGGACTTCACCGCGCCTACACGCCGCTGACCAACGCCCTCACCTCTCCCGATGGTCGCTATGTCGCCAATGTCACCTACTCGGATCTGAGTCGCGCCTTCACCACCAATGTGCTGATGCTGTGGATCGATGGCGCTGATGTCAGCAGTCAGGTGTTAGCGCGATTGCCGCTGAATCTGATGTTATTCAAGTGGGCAAGCGATCATCTTTTGCTGGCAGGCGGCGTGGTTGATCAACGGCTGGTCGTTTTCACCATCGATCTGAGCGATCCGCGCGTACCTAAGGTGTCCGAGCGCCATTTCCCCATCAGTGCAGGCTTTGCGGGAGTCGCTTGGGTGGACAGCGCGCTGCTAGTAGTAGGTGATGGCGTTGTCGATTTCTGGCTGCCGCAGCGCGATGCGTGGGTTAGTTATGCATTGCCGGTACAGCTTTCGTCTGCTCAGCTTGTGCTGTTTCCACCGCCGAATGGGATGACAGCTAATGCGGCGGCGCTAGGCTACAACAAAGATGGCGAAAGCGGCATATTCGTGCTTGATCCCGTAATGGGAATCATCGGATCGCTGCGTTATCCAGCGGCAGAGTTGGTCGAAGTGCGCTGGTCAGCCGCTGGCACGCGCTTGCGAACGTGGCTGCGCCGTCATGATGGTACGCCGGATGAGATCAGCCTGTGGCAGATCACTGAAGGGGCGCTGATCGCGCTGCTGACGGAACCCGTTCCCGCCACCGCCAACGGGATTCACGTAACCTCTGCCGATGGCAGCAGCTACGTCTACGTGGACATCACGACACCAGACGCGCCAACGATCCGGTTGCATCGTATGGGGCTGGATCGAGCGATGGAGGACACCGCGCTGCTGACGGACATCGCTGCCGTCAACTTCACGCCGACCAACAACGCACTGATTGTCATCGTGCAGCGGGGTGATAGTTACGACGCGCTGTGGATCGACGGCGCAGGGACGATCACGCCACTGGCGCAGGGAGCAGTTCGTCCGCCGGACTTCGTGCAGTCACAAGAGACGCTTGTAGGTTTATGGCAAACGCAGCAATCGGAAACGGGCAGTCAACTTATGGTCATCGATCTGCGCTATACCGATGCAGCACCAGCGGCGAGTCTACTTCCGGTCACCATTAACACGTCAGCCGATGAAGCAGCCACACCAACTTTCATTCAGTCGGTGCGGTTTGGCGATACGCTCGTCATCAACGAGACGCTGTTCAACCAGCCGATTACCTACTATGCGCTCAACCTCCGCACTGGCGCACCCGTTGCATTAAACCCGGACCACGAACCGATTCGGTCTGTCGAACGAAGTGATCGTGCGCCTGACTACTTCCGCGTGCTCTGGGATACCCGCAACGGACGATCCGCACTGACCGAATTTGCGCCCGATGGCACCAGGGTCGCCACCTTCCTTGCACCAGCAGGTATACAGCCAGCTACTTACAATTCCTCGCCGGATCGCCTGCGCACGATCATTGCCGACGGCTTCGCGGGCGATCAATATCTGCTCTTTCCCGATGGCACATGGAAATCGCTGCCCAAACAATTGCAGGGCGCGGGCAGCTTCCAGTGGACGCCGGACGGAACGCAGATCGTCGGCGCGAACATCAATCCCAGCGGCATCGTCACCGACGCCTATCTGCTCGACTCCGACGGCAATCTACTGATGCATTTTCCTATTCGCAGTGCGCTGTGGTCACGCACGCCGCTGACGAGGTGCTCATAACGGAGTTCACGTGGTGCGTTTGATCACATTGACTGCCATCGTTTGCCTCGCGCTGGCTACCGCGATTGGGACACTGACCAACCTCACCTACTCCTTCGCGCCGACCAGCATGTGCTTAACATTACTAACGCAAACAGATACCGTTCAAATCGACATTCATGCTGAAAGCGGCTTGCTGCTGCATCGCCAAAAAGCGATCCTCGAACAGCGTCGTATTGTCGAAAGCGCTCAGGAGTCTCCCGACGGGCGATTCGTTGCCACTATGACTGGTACCAGCGTCAGCCAGAAGCTGTGGTTTTTTGATCGGCAAACGGGCCAGAGCGAAAACTTGGCTACGGGGATGGGCTTGAGTTTCCAGTGGTCGTCGGATGGTCACATACTGACCTATAAGCATCACTTCTATAATCCGGATGTAAACAGTTGGCTCGACTACTTGGGGATTGTGCTGTTCTCAGCGCAGGGCATGAGTTTTCAGCAATCCTTCGATTTCGATGCCAGAAATTTCCCCCGTTTCCTGCCGGATAGTGACGGTGTGTTCTACATCGAAGGGGATCAGGTGTATGTCTGGACGCTGCAAAACCGGAAGTGGGCAAATATAACGTTGCCCTTTAGCGGTGCAGCTCTCTATAGCGCCACAATATCCGCGACGACAAGTGAAGACCGATTCGTATTGACCTATCCACGAGTCATGGACTTACGCTCAATCGTTGTCGTTTTATCATTAACCAGTTTGACGAGTCAACAACTGGTATTGGAGCCAGCCTTAAGTTCCATCGGTGGATATACCGTGATGCTGCCTTCACAGCCTCAGACCTCGTTCCTTAGCATTACGTATATGGCGCAAAATGGAATTTGGTACGTCGCGCTGGTTGATGATCAGCACGTAAAAGTGCTGAACACGTTCGCGTACGACCAGTCCCAACCTTTTATTGCGCCACTTTGGGCTGAACTCGGCAGAGCTTTATATGTCTTTGCGCCGGAATCAGATGGCAATACGATGCTGCTGCGTTACGACGTGCTTGCGAACGCTTTTACAGAAACGATCATTCGCCATGTCCGGCTGTTTGTTGGGATGACAAGCGGTGCGCAAGGGGAGTATGTAGTCACGAGTAATCAGCAGTTAGTCGCTATTACCGAGCACGATAGTCGCTACGATCTAGTTCTCCTAGATTTGTCGGATGGTAGTGTTACCACCTTGCTCAAGGATAAAAGACGCATCAATCCAATGCAGTGGTCACCAAACCAACATGCCACCTTAGTGGTCTGGGAGGGGGACGATAGCACTGGCGTCCTGACGCTAGATGTGCAAACGGGACATACGGTGAATACGGTGTTAGACGTGAAACTTAGCACTCGCGTCGATGAAAGCTCAATCAATACCCTGTGGTTCTCAAATGCATTACCGGAACGCGTCGTCTTGTACATTCGAGTCCCTAGCCTGACTGTCAGCACCCGCCAGCAACTGCTGATTCGAATTCTCAATCTGCGCAGCGGTGAACTGACTCCGTTAGCTGGACTCCCGGATCGGAGCGATTACGCCCTATTCCAGACTGCCGACCTGACCACCTTCTGGGTAGATGGAGTCCTCGCTAATCAACACCGCATGATCTCTGAATATGATGCCGCTGGTAATCTGTTAACGACTTTCATCGGACCCGAACGTGGCGATTGGGATGGTTATCTCTTATCTCCTGACGGCAAACATTTGCTTGTTCGCTATCCTCAGTCTGTGTATCTGCTTGACGCCGAAACGGGTTCCGCGCAGAAATTGGCTGTCCCCTCTCCCTATCTGATGTCGTGGTCGCCAAACGGAGCAGCGTTTGTGATGAGCGATCAGCAAACCGCAGCTATCTTCAGTGCAGATGGTAAACTGCGTCATCAAGTTCGCCTTCCGTCAGCACAACGGGAGCTAGTCTGGAATGCCTGTCACTGAACATCGCTTACATTGCGAGTTCGTACAATTCAACCCGTACGCCATCGAACTGACGAGGTGATTATGAAGATCGGCGCAATTACGATCATCCTTACGGTAATACTCAGCACGACTCTCACTGCGATCCGCGCCGCTAACTACAGTGATCCAAACTCGTCTGCGTGCTTGGTACTCGATGGTTATGGCACTACTACTCTGCTAGACATCAATAGCGGGATGCCCTTTACTCGTGCTAATGACATCTATCGTCAGATGCAGTTCAATGACCCGACTCAGGTTGTGATTGGGGAACAATTTATACTCACACGTCGCGGCGACGGCTATCGCTCAGCGCTTGACGTCAAGATAACTTCACTTGCTACTGGCAAAGAAATCTTTCACATGGCTGGCGAGCAGCCTATAGGTTATCACTTTTCTAGCGACAATCACTTTCTGGTGTACTACATTGTGAGCTATCCGGAGCTTTACGGTGAGCCGCGCTTGTTTCTAAACTTTGTCACTCTGAATGATGGCGAGCCTGTGGCTTTGGCGAATCTTGACATCCCATATTCTTACGATACTGCGATTACCTTTCGCTGGTTGTCAGATTTTCGTGGCTTCGTCGTCGTGGAAGACGATCAGTTCAAGATTTGGACGATTGCGGAACAAAAATGGCGAACTATCAAGTTACCCTATGCTTATGACGCTACGGCGATTACTGTAAGCATCTCCCCGGATGAAGCAAAGGTGCTTATTAATTACCAATCGAGGGGTGAGGTAGCTCGTCGCTCGGCAATGATTTACGTTAGCGATACATCACTTAGTACCGAGTCCCTATTTTATTGGGATACACGTGGAGTTCCTATATGGTCTCCCGACTCTACACGCCTCGCCATGCTCTACGATGAGACTGACTATGTCAATCACCTAACGCTGTTCGATGTTAGTGCGACGAAATCCAAAATCCTGAGCGTTATACGGAAGAATAAGTCACCCACTCGCTTGCTGAAATGGTCTGCGAATAGCACCAGACTTTACTATGCTGATGCTGATACTGCTGGCGATTTCGTCACCGTGAAACAGCTTGACATCAGTACCCCGAATGATCCAATACCTGTGATCGAAGACATTCCTGTCGAGTTCAACGATGATTTGCCTTTGCTACCTCTAACTGCGCTGCTGTCTCTGGATGGCTACGATAAGCTGGTGGCTGTGATTAGTGACAAAGGGAACTACAACCTCGTTATTCTTGATACTGTCACGGGTACACTTGAAACGGCACTAGCTGGGAAAACGGCGCTAAGTTTTCCCCAATGGAACACCTCAAATGGGACACTGTTGGTGAAATGGTCGGACAACACTGACGTCGGCATCTTCACAATAAACGCGAAATCAGGTGTTTCCAACAACTTGTTGCTGTCACAAACGTCGAACAAAGCAAAGGCACTAGACTTCGTTGAGTCCAAGAACACTTGGTGGCTTTCTGCTTCTACAAGACGTCTTCTGCTTTTGCTAGAGTCGCCAAGTGCTGCTGCAGGCAGCGATCAGGCTGCACAGCAGGAAGTTGAGTTTCGGATACTCGATCTGAGTAGCGGCGCACTATCGCCACTACAAGATGGATTGAAGTGGCGTGAAACGTCAGCTTTCGTAACAGCAGATGCCATGTCGGTCTGGGTTTATGGGGTACTTGACGATGGCTATGCCTCACTGGTTCACTACGACACCGACGGTAAGGTCATCGCACGCTTTAACTCGCCGCAGCCCGGAAAATGGCTGACGTACGTAATATCACCTGACGGTAATCATGTGATCGTTTGGTTTGCTCATACCGCTTACCTGCTAGTAGGAACAACCAACACTGCTGTAAACTTAGGCAACTTTCTACCACAAAATGCATCTTGGTCAGCGGATAGTCAGCATGTGCTTTTCTATGATTATTATTGGGTAGCCTTATATGATACGCAGGGGAATCTCGTGCATATATATACTACTCGCGGACAGTCGGTTAGAAAGGATCCTTGG